>CALSUF010000001.1 GCA_943789465.1 uncultured Flavobacteriaceae bacterium
ACAAAAAGTTAAACATTTATTATGATTTCTATCGCACTAAAAAAGCCCAGTGGTCTCTGCCACGAGCCCCTCATATTTTAAGAAGTTGATTTAAGTTGACTCCTTAATTTTTTAGGCATATTTTTAACTACCATGGCATAGCTATGATCAATAAGTTCAAAAAGAAACTCAGGGGAAAATTGACAGTTGCTTAAATAAACTGTATTCCAATGCCTTTTATTAGCGTGAAATCCAGAGTGAACACACTCATAATCGCTGCGAAGTTCCTCGGCATAATCTGGGTTACATTTTAATGTAATAGAGGGATTTCCTTGCTCCCATGCCTCTAGTGGGCATAGTGCATATATTTTCCCTAAAACCTTATACACTAAAGTGTGTTCATCAAAAGGAAATTCTTCAGTGGTGTGTTCTTTCTTTAAACAAAAGGATTGAATGACATCAATTGAAATCATTAGGGTTTTTGGATTTCTTTGTCATATAATTTATATAAAATTGGTTTGCTGGGAGAAGCGTCATTTTCAAATGGTGCAATTAAAATATTTAAAATATACTTTCCATCGAGTACTGAGTTAGGAACATAAACAAGCTCTGTGATCGTCGCATCCATACACACATCTCCTTCTACATTCCAAAAGGCTTTGTGTGCTAAAAGCTGTCCGTCATCTTTTTCTTTATCGACACTTGGCGTATCGACCAACAAGTGCTTCACCCCTTTTTCACGGAGGTAAATTGCGGCAGCTTCAGTAAGATAAGGTGGGTTTGTATGTGCGTATTGTCGGTTCAGCTTGTCTCTTGTATTGGGAAGTGTTCGAATCACTACAGCTTCTCTTTTTTTGTTTCCTATGGCATAACGCAGTTGTTTTTCGGAAATAATGAAATCGCCATTTGAGGATTCTGGAACTACGGTAATAACCTCCGCTACAAACAAAAATTGGGTCAAACAGGCATTGATCGTATGGAGTTCTTTAGTAATATGCCCTACACATTCTGTGTGTGTTCCATGTGCGTGTGGATTAAATTCAATCGTATTAAAATTAACGGCAGCCCCTTGCTTGACACTTCCAGTCCATTCTTTCACCTTAGCTGGGTATATTTTGGGGGGTGGTAGATACCAAGCATTGACATTCTCTTTAGAGGCGCGAAATGGAATTGAAATATCCAATGGTTGATCGATATAGATGGTATAGGTACGGCTGTTGGCTTGAATAATTGCTTTCATGAAAAAATTATGCTTTGCGTAAATTTAATAAATTTGATTAAACTAAAAATAAATCGGAGGCAATTCCGTCCGAAAGAAATTTTCCAGTTCTTGTGATTTTTAAATGATTGTCTTCTAAAATAAGGGTCTTAGAAATTCTAAATTTTTTAGAATTTTCTAGCAATTGTGATTTGATGTCAGCACCAAAATCAACTTCGATTTTATCTAATGAAATGCCCCAGATGGTTCGTAAGCCTGTCATGATATATTCATTAAACCTATTTTCTACGGATAACTCTTCCGACTCAAACGGCCTTACATTGGCTTCTAAGGATTTAATATACTTGGTGTTATTTGATGAGTTCCAACTTCGGTTTCTCCCATCAAACGAATGCGCAGAAGGCCCCACACCCATATAGGTTTTGCCCAACCAATAACTTGTATTGTGTCTTGAAAAATAGTTGGGATATCCAAAACTACAGGTCTCATAATGAGTCAACCCTTGAATTGAAGTTTCTTCAAGCAGTACCTCAAAATGTCTGGCTGATAATTCATCATCCATTGGGGGGTGACTTCCTTTATTTATAAAATGTTCCAGCGCAGTTTTTGGCTCAACGGTGAGGGCATAACAAGACAGGTGTTTGATACCAAATCCAAAAGCAGTTTGCAAATTTTGACGCCACTGCTCAATAGACATCGTGGGCATTCCAAACATTAAATCGATAGTGATATTATCAAAATAAGTCGTCGCAATTTCTAAACATTTCTTTGCATCGATAGCGTTGTGTGCTCTGTTCATGGATATTAAATCAGACTCATGAAAAGACTGAATTCCAATACTTAATCGGTTAATTTTTGTGTTTGCAAGTCTTTTTATTTTTTCTAAATTGAGATCGTCTGGATTGGCTTCTAGCGTAATTTCAGAAGTATCAGACACTTTGTAATGTTCATAAACCGTCTGAAGAATTGTATTTAGTTCCGAAACTTCTAGCACCGTTGGTGTACCACCTCCAAAATAAATCGATTGAATTTCTTCAGAGGTGTATTCTGATTTACGAAGCACCAGTTCATTACAAACGGCTTTGATAAATGCCGATTTGGAATTTTGATTCGTCGAAAAGTGAAAATTACAGTAGTGACATGCTTTTTTACAAAATGGAATATGGATATAAATACCTGACACTAAAGTGGCGTTTTTTATTAATATTTAAATGCTTTCGCATTGATAATGTGTTGTAAGTGATGGTTGCAATGCCAAGCGTATATTGCTAAGGCTTCCTGTAAAGAAATATGTTCATTACCGTCTGGATGTATATAGGTTCTCTGTAATTGTGAAGTTTCTAATTGCTCTAATAAAAATACCCACCGTTGATGGATTCCTGCCAAAAGCTGAGTCGAACTTTGAATGCTAAAATTCACGGTATCGGTTAGCGCTGCCCATTGCGCTTCTTGGTAAGGTTTAATGGTGGGGTTGTCCTCGGTCAATGTCAGTTTAAAACGAATGATGCTGTTCATATGACTATCAATACAATGGCCAACTACTTGTTGAATGGTCCAACCCTCAGGACGGTATTTATAACAGAGTTCTTTAGCGGTAAGGTGTGTTACTTCTTTTGTTACGCGTGAAGGAAACTGACTTATCGACTGTATCCAGTCTTGAACATGGGTCGGTTCAATTACTGTAGGGATTGTAGGCTTCCCTATTGGATATTTGAGCGTTTCTATATTCATGGTGTTGATGTTATTTTTTAACTCGACTTTCGTTTTGCTTCACAAAAGCACTCCAACCTGTATAGCTTTTACCACTAGTGATTTTTCCATAATTGTAAAAATGGCAAACAGCCGCTGCCAATCCATCTGTTGAGTCTAAATTTTTAGGTAGTTTTTTTATACCCAAAAGGCTTTGCAGCATTTTAGCTACTTGTTCTTTACTCGCATTTCCATTTCCTGTAATGGCCATCTTAATTTTTTTAGGAGAGTACTCTGTAATTGGTATTTCCCTAGAGAGTCCAGCAGCCATGGCCACCCCTTGAGCCCTTCCAAGCTTTAACATACTTTGTACGTTTTTGCCAAAAAACGGGGCTTCAATCGCAATTTCATCGGGATGAAATGTATCAATCAGCTCTATTGTACGCTCAAAAATAAGTTTGAGTTTCAAATAATGATCATCATATTTTTGAAGTAACAATTCATTCAATTGTAAAAACTCCATGGTTTTGCCCTTTACTTTTATCAATCCAAATCCCATAATAGTGGTGCCGGGATCTATCCCTAATATAATTTTTTCTTCCCCCATCAATCTACTCTTAAAATTATTGGCAATTGAAATACCGTTTGTACTTGCTGACTTCTTTTGATCGCTGGATACAATTTAGGAAGCCCCTCTAAACTACTTTTTAAAATGGAATCTAACTCTGGAATTTGTTGTTTGGTCAATTCATGTGTTTGGGTTTGAAATATTTTAATTTCACCGGTTTTGGAGACCAATAAATCGATGAGAATTGTATCACTCACGGTTTGTGTTACAATGATGTTTTGTGTACTAAAATATTTAGAAATATGGGTCGTAATGGTATGTTCAAAACAGTTCTTATTGTCTTGAAAGTTTATAGAATCCGTACAGTTTTCAAAATTAGGATAGCGATCGACTTCACTCCAATTGAACGTTTTTAATTCTTCCATTAAAATCGTATTAGAATTCAATTTCTTTTTTTCATAATAATTACATGAATAAAAAGAACCGAAAAGTAAAACAAAAACTAAATATCTCATTGGTTCGTTGTGAACCCTAAAATTACAATTTTTTATTTTTTAAATAGATAAAAACCAAATTAGATTAAACTTTTGGACCTCCATCCATAATTTCTTGGTTGGCATAGCTTTCAAATTTCTTGAAGTTAGTTTTAAAAGAGTTTGCTAGTTTATGAGCCGTTTTATAAAAGCCTTCATCATTTTTCCATGTTTTTCGAGGGCTTAAAAACTCTGTAGGGACGTTGGGACATACTCGTGGTTGAAGGACACCAAAAACAGAATGGATGTGGTAGTTGTCTTTGTTTGCAGCTTCTAAAGAACCATCCATTGCTGCATTGACCATTGCACGCGTATACTCTAATTTCATGCGCGTTCCAATCCCATAAGGCCCTCCAGTCCAGCCTGTATTGACCAACCAAACATTAACACCAGTGGCTTTCATCTTAGCACTTAACATTTCGGCGTATTTGGTGGGATGTAAGGGCATAAAAGGCGCTCCAAAACAGGCTGAGAAACTAGGAACGGGTTCCGTTATTCCCGCTTCAGTACCTGCAACTTTAGCAGTATAACCCGAAATAAAATGATAGGCCGCTTGTCCAGGTGTTAATTTAGAGATAGGAGGCAATACGCCAAAAGCATCGGCGGTAAGGAAAAATATATTTTTAGGGTTTCGACCTATAGATTTGGGCTGAATATTATCAATAAAATGAATGGGATAACTCACGCGTGTATTTTGTGTGATAGAGGTGTCGGAATAATCAACTTCTCCTTTGGCATCCATCATCACATTTTCTAGAATGGCACCCTTTTTTATGGCGTTGAAAATTTCTGGTTCTTTTACTTTTGACAGGTTAATAACTTTGGCATAACACCCACCTTCAAAGTTAAAGATCGTATTTTCACTGGTCCAGCCATGTTCGTCATCGCCTATCAAATGACGGTGGTGGTCGGTAGAAAGGGTTGTTTTTCCGGTACCAGAAAGTCCAAAAAAGATAGACGTATCACCTTCTTTTCCAACATTGGCACTGCAATGCATTGGTAAGGTATTTTTAAACACTGGAAGTATAAAGTTTAAAGCCGAAAATATACCTTTTTTTATTTCGCCTGTATATCCAGTACCTCCAATAAGGGCTGTTTTTTTGGTGAAATTTAAAATGGCAAAATTATGCTGACGGGTGCCGTCTTTGCTGGGATCGGCCATAAAACCTGGGGCATTAATGACCGTCCACTCTGGATCAAATTGTTTCAGTTCAGATTTCGTAGGTCTTAAAAACATATTATAGGCAAAGAGATTACTCCAAGGGTACTCGTTAATAACCCGGATATTGGTGCGGTAAGCAGGATCTGAACAAGCATAGCTATCGCGTACAAAAATTTCTTTATCAGAAAGGTAAGTAGTCACTTTATCATACAAAGCGTCAAAGTCGTCCGTTGCAAATGGAATGTTCACATCTCCCCACCAAATGCGATCTTTTGTGATGGCGTCTTTAACGATAAATCGATCTTTTGGAGAGCGGCCTGTAAACTCGCCAGTCTGAATTGCCAAGGCACCTGAACTGGTTTGAATTCCTTGTTTTTTTGAAATTGTTAGATCGTGAAGCTCCTTTGAGGATAGTTGATAATGTACTTTTGAACTCGTTATTCCGTAATTGTCTAACGAAATCGTTTTCGTAGAAGATTCTGGTTGTGTCATTATTATCAATATTATTTAATCATGCAAAAGTATTAAATAATATTAAATGAAAAACAAATTACTTCTTAATTCTAAAAAAATAGGTAAATAAGAGCATCCATGAAGCAATCAAAATCAGCCCGCCAACAGGTGTAATAAACCCAATAACTTTAAAATTAAAGGAGGTCAAATCATTGGTTGATAGTAGATATATAGAGCCCGAAAATAATAAAAGACCAGTAGAAATAAGTTTAGATAAAATCGATTTTTGTCTGGATTTAAGTGGTGTTGATCCACCTATAAAAAACAATAAAAATGCATGGTACATTTGATAACGTATTCCGGTATTAAAACTCTCAAATGCTGAAATATTAAGCAACGGTTTCAAACCATGTGCCGCAAAGGCTCCCAACATAACTCCAAATCCCCCTGTAACACATGCTAATAAAAATATTTTTCTATTCATTTTGTTTTATAAAGTTTTGTATTTACTACATTAGTAGCAAACTAACCACAAAAGTAAGAATCTCACATCACTATGCGAAACATTTTAATCATTGGAGCAGGCAAGTCTGCGTCTTACCTCATAAAATATTTTTTAGACAAATCTATTTCAGAAAATTTAAAAATTAGTATTGGAGATTTAGACACCTCAAATGCAATAAAGTGGATTGGAAATCACCCCAATGCAAACGCACTTGAACTAGATATTTTTGACAAGACAGCAAGAGAACAAGCCGTTCAAAATGCCGATATAGTGGTTTCTATGTTGCCCGCTAGATTTCACATAGAGGTTGCAAAAGACTGCCTGACATACGGTAAACATCTAGTAACGGCTTCCTATGTCAGTGAAGAAATGAAGGCTCTGGACACACAAGCGAAAGCAAAAAAATTAGTGTTTTTAAATGAGATTGGATTGGATCCTGGAGTTGACCACATGAGTGCCATGCAGGTGATCGATCGCATTACAGCGGCTGGTGGAAAAATGCTACTTTTCGAATCTTTTACAGGGGGGCTGATGGCACCTGAAAGCGACACAAACCTTTGGAATTATAAGTTTACCTGGAACCCACGCAATGTAGTGTTGGCAGGACAAGGCGGGGCTGCAAAGTTCCTACAAGAAGGAAAATTCAAATACATCCCGTACCACCGCTTGTTTAGGCGTACAGAGTTTTTAGAAGTTGAAGGCTATGGACGTTTTGAAGCCTATGCCAATAGAGATTCTCTTAAATATCAAGAGGTTTATGGACTGGAAAATATCCAGACATTATATCGAGGAACGATTCGAAGGGTGGGATTTAGCAGGGCTTGGCAAATTTTTGTACTGCTTGGAATGACCGATGACAGCTATACCATTGCAGATAGCGAAAACATGAGTTATCGTAGTTTTGTGAATTCATTTTTACCGTACAGTCCAACAGATTCAGTAGAATTAAAATTAAGATATCAACTAAAAATTGATCAAGATGATATTGTATGGGGTAAACTTGAAGAACTTGATATCTTTAATGATGATAAAAAAGTGGAGTTGAAAAACGCCACGCCAGCACAAATTCTTCAAAAAATACTTTTAGACAGTTGGTCTTTGAGTCCAGAAGATAAAGACATGATCGTAATGTATCATAAGTTTGGCTATGAGTTGGATGGCAAAAAACATCAAATTGATGCAACTATGGTATGTACTGGAGAGGATCAAACATTCACTGCAATGGCAAAAACCGTAGGTTTACCTGTAGCAATTGCCACTTTAGCTATCCTAAACAACAAAATACAAAGTTATGGTGTTCAAGTTCCAACAAAAAAAGAACTATACACTCCTGTATTAAATGAATTAAAAGATTTTGGTGTCATATTTAATGAAAAAGAGATTGAATACTTAGGATACAACCCCTTAAATCAATAATATAGTTATAAATTGAAATAATTTAAATACTTTTGCCTTATAAATCAGCAGGTTTTAATAAAAAATGAATAAAATCACAGAAATTGACGGTATTGACAAAACTATTCTAAGGGCTCTTATGAAAGATGCAAGAACTCCTGTGCTAGAAATCTCACGTTCTATTGGAATTTCTGGCGCAGCCATTCACCAACGTTTACGGAAATTAGAAAGCTCTGGATTGATAGCGGGCTCTAAGTTTGTAATAAACCCAAAAGCTTTGGGATATACAACAATGGCTTTTGTAGGTGTATTTTTGGATAAAGCAAAAAACAATTCAGATGCTGTGAAGCAACTCAAAAGAATTCCTGAAGTATTGGAATGCCATTACACGACTGGAAACTGGAGTGTGTTGATCAAAATTCTATGTAAGGACAATGAACATCTAATGTCGGTCTTAAACAAACAGATTCAACCTATTTCAGGTGTTTCAAGAACAGAAACGTTCATTTCATTAGACCAACAAATTGATCGACAAATTAAAATATAACTAGTCTCTACCAAAAATTTGAAAGCCCCAGTAAACCAAAGTGGCAAGCGATCCCAATGCGGCTACTAAATAAGTGCGTGCTGCCCACTTAAGGGCGTCTTCGGCACCTTTATATTCTTGTTGAGACAACATGTGTTTATTTTTTAACCATGCCAATGCACGGTTGCTAGCATCGTATTCTACAGGTAGGGTAACAAAACTAAATGCTGTAGCGACCGCCATCAAAACAAACCCTGAAACAACTACCCAATAGCCTAAACCAACACCAGCTCCAACTCCTAAAATCAAACCTCCTATAATCAACCACATGGATAATTTTGAAGAGATATTCACAGCAGGCACTAGTGTTGAACGCAACTGCAACCAACTGTAGGCTTGTGCATGCTGTACCGCATGCCCACATTCGTGAGCCGCAACTGCTGCCGCAGCTGCATTTCGTTCGTTATAAACCGCTTCACTTAAGTTCACTGTTTTATCTTTAGGATTGTAATGATCTGTAAGACGACCTGTTGTTGACACTACTTTTACGTCTTTTATACCATGGTCTAAAAGCATTTTTTCGGCAATTTCTGCACCACTCAATCCATTGCGCAAATGGATTTTTGAATAGGTGGCAAATTTGCGCTTTAGGGTTGAACTCACCAACCAGCTTACTAAACCGATGATTCCAAGAATAAGATAATAAGTTCCCATAAAAATTATTTTTAGATTTATATATACTCAAAAGTAGCACCAATTTTTAAAACCAAAAAATTGATACTAAATTTTAACGTTTTCTATACTTATAAATGAACACTAGCAGTGCAAATGACGACAGTACAGTAATTGAGTTTGCCAAGATCATTGACAGACTCTCTTTTAGGATGCCATAGACCAACCAAAATACAATCCCTACAAAAAACAAAGAGAAAGTTGGTAGTGAAAATCCCGATACATCTTTGGTTTTCCAAGTTTTATAGACTTGAGGCAAAAATGCATAAGTCGTTAAGCAAGCTGCAATGAGTCCTATGACTTCGATATCATCTATATTATCCAACAATATTTACAATTTTACCAGGAACAACAATTACTTTTTTCGGCGTGCGCCCATCTAATTGCGCAAGCGTCTTTTCATCTCCCATCACAGCTGCTTCTATGTCCTCTTTACTTAAATCTAATGATAATTCGATTGTGAATCGCATTTTACCATTGAAAGAAATCGGATAAGCTTTTGTACTTTCAATCAGGTGACTGGCGTCAAATTCTGGAAAGTCAGCTGTTGTGATGGATTCATTACAACCTAATTGACTCCATAATTCCTCAGCAATATGTGGTGCATAAGGCGCAATCAATACCAATAACGGTTCTAAGATTTTTCTGGAATCACACCCTTTGGCAGTCAATTCATTCACGGCAATCATGAAAGTAGAAACCGAGGTGTTAAATGAAAAATTCTCTATGTCTTCTGTGACTTTTTTGATGGTTTTATGAAGGGTTTTTAAATCCTCTTTTGAAGGCTCTTCATCTGTAACTTTGAGCCCTTCTTGCCCAATGTATAGTTTCCATAGTTTTTTAAGAAAATTATGAACGCCTGTAATTCCAGAAGTGTTCCACGGCTTGTATTGCTCAAGTGGCCCTAAAAACATTTCGTATAAACGCAATGAATCGGCACCATACTGTTCGCAAATTGCATCAGGGTTGACGACATTGTATTTGGATTTAGACATTTTTTCGACTTCTCTTTTCACTTTAAAAAGACCTTCGTTATCTGTAATAAACTCCGCATTTTTAAACTCTTCTCTCCAAGATTTAAAGGCTTCAATATCCAACTCATCGGATGCATTTACAAAAGATACATCGGCATGAATCCACTGAATAGATTCCGTTGTAATTTGATTGACAGACACAAAAGTGTGCGTCCCTTCTACTCTTCCTACAAACGCACTCGTACCTAAAATCATCCCCTGATTGATCAGTTTTTTAGCAAATTCATCTACAGGAACAACCCCTAAATCAAATAGGAATTTTTGCCAGAAACGTGCATAGAGTAAATGTCCTGTGGCATGCTCACTTCCTCCTATGTATAAATCCACTTCTTTCCAATAATTCAAGGCTTCGGAGCTCGCAAATTCATTGGAATTGTGTGCATCCATATACCTGTTAAAATACCAAGAGCTTCCCGCCCAACCTGGCATTGTATTGAGTTCTAACGGAAATATAGTTTGATGGTCTATTTTAGAGTTTTCTACAACAGTATTCAAGCTGGTGTCCCATGCCCAAACCTCAGCGCGACCTAATGGCGGCTCGCCTTCTTCGGTTGGTAAATATTTTTCAACTTCCGGCAAACTGATTGGCAAATGTTCTGCTGCAATCATTTGTGGCAATCCATTGACATAATATACAGGGAACGGTTCGCCCCAATAGCGTTGTCTGGAAAAAACAGCATCTCTTAATCTATAGTTTGTTTTTCCCAAACCATGTCCTTTTGATTCCAAGGTTTCAATGGCTTGTTTTGATGCCTCTTTATACGTTAATCCATCTAGAAAATCACTGTTAAAAATAATCGTATTGAGTTTGTCTGTATAAGCTTCATCACTAATATCAACACCTTCAAAAATATTTGGAATTTCTATGTTAAAGTGTTTTGCAAAATCATAATCGCGCTGGTCTCCACAAGGAACTGACATCACAGCACCTGTTCCGTAACCCGCCAAAACATAATCGCCCACCCAAACAGGAACGGGTTCTTTTGTAAAAGGGTGCTCGGCATAGGCTCCTGTAAACACCCCCGAAATAGTTTTTACATCTGCCATTCGATCGCGTTCACTACGTTTGGCTGTTGCCAAAACATAAGCATCTACTGCTGATTTTTGACTAGGGGTCGTAATTTGGTTCACTAATTCATGTTCAGGAGCAAGGGTCATAAAAGACACGCCATAAATCGTATCAGGTCGCGTGGTAAACACTTCAATTGTAGCGTTGTGATCTTTAAGGTTAAAGACCACTGAAGCCCCTACAGATTTCCCTATCCAATTGCGTTGGCTTTCTTTTAAGGCATCTGTCCAATCAATGGTATTTAGCCCTTGTAAAAGTCGCTCAGCATAGGCAGAAATTCGCATGCTCCACTGGGTCATTTTTTTTCGAATGACAGCAAAGCCTCCGCGTTCGGAAACGCCGTTGACAATTTCATCATTTGCTAAAACGGTTCCCAATTCGGGACACCAATTCACTTCAGTTTCTGCTAAATATGTTAATCTGTATTGTAATAAAATTTGTTGCTGACACTTCGAAGACATAGCATTCCATTCCTCTGCCGTGAACGCTTCAATGGTTTCATCGCAGATCGCATCTACAGTTGTATTTCCTTGGTTAGAAAACAGCTCCATAAGTTGGTCAATAGATTCTGCTTTATTGGAAGAATTATTATACCACGAATTAAACAATTGGATAAAAATCCATTGCGTCCATTTGTAATAATCAGGTGAGGATGTACGCACTTCTCTAGACCAATCAAACGAAAACCCCATTTGATCAAGTTGTCGGCGGTAGGTTTTTATATTCGCCTCTGTGGTAACCGCAGGGTGCTGCCCCGTTTGGATGGCATACTGTTCTGCAGGCAATCCAAAACTATCATATCCTTGAGGATGTAACACATTAAACCCTTTATGGCGTTTGTAGCGTGCATAAATATCAGCCGCAATATAACCAAGAGGATGTCCGACATGAAGGCCTGCCCCACTAGGGTAAGGAAACATATCTAAAACATAATATTTGGGTTTCGGAGAATTATTATCAGCATGAAAGGTTTTATTTTCAGCCCAATATTTTTGCCACTTGGCTTCAATTTCATTGAAATTGTACATCATATTATCATCATTAATAGGGGCAAATTTACGGTTTATTTGGCAAGTAAAAAACTCTGCTCCACGAAACAACACCACAAGGAAATGTTAATTTGTTTTCAGGGAATTACTAGCCATTTAAGTAAGTTTTTTTATACTTTTACATTCGTAAGACATTTGCTATGAGTTCATCTTTTGAAAAACACCAAAAACGCCGTTTAATTTCGTCCTATTTTTCGGTCGTACTTAGTATTGCTTTGGTACTTTTTTTATTAGGGGTTTTAGGATTATTGGTGCTCAACGCGAAATCCGTATCCGATAATTTTAAAGAACAGGTGATTCTCACCATTTATTTAGAAGATACTTCTAAAGAAGTTGAAATTAAACAGCTCGAAAAAAGTTTGGCTCTTTCTGATTATGTAAAACAAACTAAATTTATTTCTAAAGAGTCTGCAGCCGATTTTATGAAATTAGAATATGGTGAAGATTTCTTGGATGATGTTGGTTATAATCCTTTAAAAAATTCGATTGAAGTCAATCTCAAAGCCGATTATGTGACCGCACGTCGTTTGGATAGCATCACAGATAGCACCATGAAAAAAAACTTTGTGGAAGACATAAAATATGACAAGGATTTGGTGTCTCTAATGAACAGCAATGTAAAACGTCTAAGTTTATGGATTTTGATCATCAGTGGGATTTTTACGGGGATCGCAGTACTCTTAATAAATAGTTCCATTCGATTGGCAGTGAATTCCAAACGGTTTTCAATCAAAACTATGCAAATGGTTGGGGCGACCAAAAAATTTATCCGCAGACCTTTTATTTGGCGCAGTATTAGACTTGGAATTATCGGCTCTCTTTTAGCTCTTATAGGCATGGGCGTAGTACTGTATTATGTAGACAAATCATTTCCTGAATTTGAATTGGCTCAGAATCAACTGTCTATTGGTGTATTATTTAGCTGCGTGTTTTTAATTGGAGTTTTTATTACTTGGTGGAGCACCTTTTTTGCAACCCAACGTTTTTTAAATTTAAAAACAGATCAACTTTATTATTAATATACCCAGCTGCCAAAATCAATTGAAGCTATTTAGTTTTAATTAAAAAATACATTCACGAAATTTAATTAATTATGGGAGAACAAAAACGGAAAGAAACTAGAAAAACTAATTTTATTTTTGGAAGACAAAATTATAAATGGATGTTTATTGGGCTCGGACTGATAGCTCTAGGGTTTGTTTTAATGGCAGGCGGAGGTTCTGACGATCCCAATGTGTTTAATCCTGAAATATTTAACGCTCAAAGAATTCGATTGGCACCCACCCTCATTTTAATTGGGTTTGGAATTCAGATTTACGCCATTCTTAAAAATTTCAAAAAATAAATGGATGTTTTTGACAGCATTTTATTAGGAATTATACAAGGGTTGACCGAGTTTTTACCGGTGTCTTCTAGTGGTCATTTAGAAATTGGAAAAGCCATACTTGGCGATGATTCCATACCTGAAGACAGTTTGATTTTTACAGTGGTGCTTCACTTTGCAACTGCATTAAGTACCTTAATTATATTTAGAAAAGACATTGTCACAATAGCTGCTGCTTTATTTAAGTTTGAATGGAATGAGGACACTCAGTTTATTGTGAAAATAATGATTTCTATGTTGCCCGCAGGATTTGTGGGCATTCTATTTGAGAAGGAATTGGAAGCGCTCTTTGGAAGCAATATCTTACTAGTGGGAATTATGTTGATTGTAACTGCTTTATTATTATTTATGGCGGATCGCGCTAAAACAACCGATAAAAAAGTTGGGTTTTGGGATGCTTTTATTATTGGAATCTCACAAGCCATTGCGATGCTCCCAGGAATCTCACGCTCCGGCGCAACGATTTCAACCTCTGTATTATTGGGGAATGACAAATCAAAAGCAGCACGATTTTCATTTTTAATGGTGATTCCTCTCATTTTTGGGAAAATAGCTAAAGATATTTTGAGTGGAGATTTGAGTTATAATGTTGATAATTTTAGCAGTTTATCTGCGGGGTTTTTGGCCGCTTTTATCGCTGGACTTTTTGCGTGTACCTTAATGATTCGTTTGGTTAAAAACAGTCAATTAAAATACTTTGCATATTACTGTTGCATTGTCGGAGTTTTAGCTATCATCACAACACTTTAATTCAAAATGAAAACGGATCAAGATTATTTAGACGGACAGCTATTGTTGATTGACAAGCCTTTAGAATGGACCTCATTTCAGGTGGTGAATAAACTACGTTGGCACATTCGTCAAGCTTACAATATAAAAAAAATCAAAGTAGGTCATGCAGGTACTTTAGATCCATTAGCGACGGGGCTTTTGGTTATTTGTACTGGTAAAATGACAAAGCAAATTGACACCTTTCAAGGACAAATCAAAACCTATACAGGTACATTTACTTTAGGCAGCACAACACCTTCCTATGATCTTGAAACAGCAATCGATCAGGAGTTTTCAACAGCACATATTACCCCCGAATTAATTCATCAAACTACAAATAAATTTATTGGAGAAATTGATCAATTACCACCTGTATTTTCTGCATTAAAAAAAGAAGGCAAACGCTTGTATGAATTTGCGCGTGCTGGAGAAACTGTTAAAATTGACTCCCGGAAAATTACCATTAAGGAGTTTAAAATCACCAAAATAGAGGGCTTAAAAGTTGACTTTAGCGTCACTTGCAGCAAAGGGACCTACATACGGTCTTTGGCTTATGATTTTGGAAAATCACTAGAATCAGGAGCGCATTTATCCGCACTCAGACGAACAAAAATTGGAGACTTTGATATAGAAAAAGCCATTTCAATTGACGAATTTATTTCTGAATTGAGTTAAGACTGAAAAAGTTTAGATTTCGAAAAAATAAAAATTAATTAGTTTTTCATTCCTTTTAAAAATGAGTTTTTTATAACTTGAGGGCATGATAAATCAAAAACAACGCTGTGGATGGTGCGTGGGCGACCCGCTGTATGAAGCCTATCACGATGTGGAGTGGGGCGTTCCCGTATATGATGATTTAAAGTTGTTTGAATTTTTAATTTTAGAAACTTTTCAAGCGGGCTTAAGTTGGATTACAATTCTACGAAAACGTGAGAATTTTAGAGTTGCTTTTGATGCCTTTGACTATACAAAAATTGCACAATACGATACTACTAAATTTGAATCTTTAATAATTGACAAAGGGATTATTAGAAATAAATTAAAAATTAAAGCAGCGATTTCTAATGCTCAAGCCTTTATTGAGATCCAAAAAGAGTTTGACAGTTTCAGTAACTACATTTGGGCATTCGTAGACGGAAGTCCAATAAAAAATAAGGTTAAAGATTATAAAAAAGCACCTCCAAACACACTCTTGAGCGATCAAATAAGTAAAGACTTAAAAAATCGTGGGTTCAAATTTGTTGGCAGTACTGTTGTATATGCACACATGCAAGCTACAGGAATGGTCAATGATCATGAAACAAACTGCTTCCGATATAATGAAGTTTAGTTATTATAAGGGATAAGCTCTAATAACTTTTCGATAACTTCAACTCTAGCTTTACTTTTTTTATTGGCTCTTATAATGATCCAAGGAGCTATCTCAGTATTTGTTTTCTCAAACATTTTGGCCTTATAAGAAGTATAGTCATCCCAAAGTTTCAAAGCCGATTCATCTACCTTACTGAACTTCCATTTTTTAACAGGGCTCGATTTGATGTCTTCAAAACGTCTTGATTGTTCGTCTTTAGAAATTGAAAAATAAAACTTGACCAACCGAATTCCAGACTCGATAATCATTTGCTCAAATTGATTCACTTGATTCATAAACACTTCATACTCGTTTTGTGTACAAAATCCGTTTACAGGTTCTACAACTGCACGGTTGTACCAACTTCGATCAAAAAAAGTGATTTGACCGTTACGGGGAAGATTTTTAATATAACGCTGAAAATACCATTGGTTTTTTTCTTCATCAGTTGGTTTTGAAAGGGCTACTACATTGAGTTCTCTTGGATTTAAATGTTGCGTAATTCGTCGAATTGCACCGCCTTTACCTGCTGCATCTCGACCTTCAAAAATAACAACTATTTTCTCTCCCTCAGATTCGACCCATTGTTGAAGTTTTATCAATTCTTCTTGAAGACGCTCTAGTTTTGTCTCATGACTTAAAATACGTAACGCTTTAGCAACCGTCATGTCCTCTTCGCGAAGAAATAATTGAAGTCCTCGTTTGCTATTAAGTTTTTTTAAATTTTTCGTTGATAATTCTTCCATAACTAATCGATTTGAGTGATCATTCTGTGATAACGCTGAACAACGTTTGGATCTGGAAGTACTGTTGTTTTAGAGCTTCCTTTACGATCGTAATCAAATTGCGATAAAACATGTCGAATACTTTCTAATCGCGCTTGTTTTTTGTTGTTTGTTTTTATAATGATCCAGGGACTAATTGAGGTATGGGTTTTACTAAACATTTGCTCTTTGTAAAAGGTATATTTATCCCATCTATTTTGCCCTTCTTTATCAACTGGACTAAATTTCCATTGCTTTAAAGGGTTTTTTAATCTAGAGTTGAAACGTCTTTCTTGTTCTTTTTTTGAAATGGAAAACCAAAACTTGATAATAATCACACCATCTTCATAAAGCATGTGTTCAAATTCAGGGACTTGTAACATGAATTTTTTATACTGCTCTTCTCCACAAAAATCCATCACTGGTTCTACCACAGCACGGTTGTACCAACTTCGATCAAAAAATACCAATTCACCAGGTTCTGGCAGTTCTTTGATATAACGTCTAAAATACCATTGTCCTTTTTCAATTTTTGTTGGTTTGGTAAGTGCTACCACACGCATAGACCTAGGGTTTAGGTGTTCCGTAAAACGACGTATCGCACCTCCTTTACCTGCAGCATCCCGACCTTCAAATAGCACACAAACACGTTTTTTATGTTTTGCAGTCCATTGTTGTAAGTCTACCAATTCAGCTTGTAGCTTTAACAATTCTGACTCATAGTGGCTAGTTTCAATTAGCGACTCATAGTTTGAATTCGAAATCTTAGACTTCACGGTCTTTTTAAATGATTCTATTCCTGAATACGATTCAAAATCTTCTTGAGTAAGCATGAGTAAATTAATTTTAATTAGTTATTTAGTAATCTTTGTGGTTTTAAATATTTCATAAATTCTAATCTTGAAATAGGCTCTGCACCCAAACTTTCAAGATGATTAGTGTGTAGCTGACAATCAATAAGTTTATACTTTGAGTTTTGAACAAAGGTTATAAACCCAATTTTACTAGCATTACTTACATAACTAAACATACTTTCTCCACAAAAAATTGTGTCATTCAATTCAACTCCGTATAATCCGCCTACTAATTTCTTGTTTTGCCATACCTCAACAGATTTCGCAATCCCTCTTTGGTGTAAATCGCAGTACGTTTGAATCATTTCATCTGTAATCCATGTGCCCGATTGAGCATTCCGTTTGACGTTGGCACAGGCTGTAATAACATCTTCAAAATTACGATTCATAGTAATTTCAAAGGAGTGATTTTTTAAAATGTGTTTTGTGCTTTTTGAAACCTTCAATTTATGAGGATACAACACAAAACGAGGGTCAGGGGCCCACCACAGTATGGGTTGATCCGATTCATACCAAGGAAAGATTCCATTTTGGTAAGCGTACAAAACACGCTCTGGAGACAAATCACCACCAACCGCCAAAAGGCCTTCAGAATTTGCTTCATCCAGTGGTGGAAATTCTATAGTTTCACTCAGCCACCTCATAGCTTTATATCAAAGGATGCTTGTTTTAACGAATGTTAAAACGGTAAATCATTTGGTTCGTCTGCCGTCAAATCAGTAGCAGGTTCAAAAGCTTGTGCTGGAGCTACAGGAGCCGCATTAGTAGGTGCCGCTTGTTGCAAGTTTTCTATACGCCATCCTTGGATTGCATTAAAATACTTTGCTTCACCTTGTGGGTTGATCCATTCTCTACCACGTAAATTGATACCTACCTTAATTTGCTGCCCAACTTGGTAGTTATTTAAAAGATCTGTTTTGTCTTGAATAAACTCCACCATGATGTGTTGAGGATATTGTTCTTCTGTAGTCACAACCAATTCACGTTTTCTAAACCCATTAGAACCAATAGATTGTGTTTCTCCGATAAGTTTAATTTTTCCTTGTATTTCCATTTTTATTTTTAAAATTGACTATTAATGTATAAGTTTTTTTAAATATATACAAATTTAACAAATTATGAGTCCAACTAAAAGTAGAAAGCAATAATATAAAACAATAAATTCACCATAAATACATTATATTTAGAATTGAAAAACGTATACCAATGAAAATTTCTTCAAAACAACATGTTTTACGCTGGATAATGATTGCAATTTCATTCTTAATTATCTCATTGATTTTATGGAATACTTATCGCTTTTTTCAAAAATTTAAACAGGAGGAACGTGTAAAGATGGAGAATTTTTCTCAAGCACAAATCGAACTTGGAAAAATTATTGATCTGAATGGAAATATTAGCGATTTTCCTCTAAAAATAATACAAAGCAATACTACAACTCCAATGATTATTGAAAACTCTGAAGGTGATTTTCAATCTAAAAATATTCAAAAACATTCAGATAACAATCAAGAATATCTCAAGAATTTGAGTTTAAAATTTAGTAATGAAAACACACCTATTGAGGTTATTTATGAAGAGAAAACGCTCTCAACAATCTACTACGGAAATTCCGATTTATTGAACAAACTAAAGTATTATCCTTTCGCCCTTGTCTTGATCTTTTTGTTATTCAGTGGAGTTGTCTATTTTTATTACAAGAGTTCCAGAACGGCTTCTCAAAATAAACTTTGGACAGGGATGGCCAAAGAAACTGCACATCAAATTGGAACGCCACTTTCCTCGCTTATTGGCTGGACAGAATTGTTGAAATCTGAAAATGTGAATCCAACTTATATTTCTGAAATTGAAAAAGACATTCATCGTTTAGAAACTATTACTGAACGTTTTAGTAAAATTGGTTCGATTCCTATTTTAAAAACCACCAATGTTATAACGGCAACAAAAGAGTCTTTTGACTATTTAAAATCCAGAAGCAGTAAGTTGATTACATTTAAAATGAATGCTCCAGATGAAACTATTTTAGTGAACCTTAACCCAGAACTTTTCAGTTGGACTATTGAAAATTTAGTTAAAAATGGAATTGATGCCATGAAAGGTAAGGGTCACATAGCAATATCTATTCAGTCTACAGAGGCGTTGGTTTTTATAGATATTAGTGATTCTGGAAAAGGGCTTTCAAAAAAATTATTTAATAAAATTTTTGAAACAGGATATACTTCTAAAAAGCGTGGTTGGGGATTAGGACTGTCTCTTTCCAAACGAATTATTGAAGAATACCACAAAGGGAAGATTAAAGTTCTTCGGTCTGAAGCTAAACTAGGTACTACACTTCGAATTAGTTTGAAGCGCTTATAAAAAGGAGGTGATTTTTTTCGCCAGTTTTTCAAATTCTTCAGGCAATAGTGTTTCTTTTTTAATGAATTGAGCATCTTCCATGGAGTTTAATGGAATCAAATGCACGTGTACATGTGGCACTTCTAGCCCAATGACCGTCATCCCAACGCGTTTACAGTCTACTGCTTTTTCTATGGCTAAGGCAACTGTTCTTGAAAAATCCATCAATTCTAAATAAACAGGTGGATCTAAATCAAAAATTTTATTGACTTCTTTTTTTGGAATACACAGCGTATGGCCTTTAGCATTAGGATTGACATCCAAAAAGGCTAAAAAATTTGCTGTCTCAGCGACTTTATAACAAGGAATCTCTTTATTAACTATTTTAGTGAAAATTGATGACATGGGTTTATTTTAAGAATTAAGTTATCTAGAAATATGAATGATTTCAAATTTCAAAACTCCATTAGGTACTTGAATTTCGGCAATATCTCCAACACTTTTTCCTAACAACCCTTTTCCGATAGGAGAGTTTACAGAAATTTTTCCAGCTGCTAAATCTGCTTCACCGTCGGCAACAAGAAGGTAGTCTAATTCCATTCCATTAGACTGATTTTTTATTTTCACTTTAGACAACACTAAAGCTTTGGAAGAATCAAGTTGAGATTCGTCTATCAATCGAGCACCTGCCAAAGTATCTTCAAGTTTTGAAATACGCATTTCTAACATGCCTTGTGCTTCTTTAGCAGCATCGTATTCAGCATTTTCACTTAAATCGCCTTTATCCCTTGCTTCTGCTATTGCTCTTGAAGCTTTGATGCGCTCGACATCTTTGAGTTGCTTTAACTCGCTTCTTAACTTTTTTAATCCTTCGGCCGTGTAATAAGATACATTGCTCATAACTAATAATTTTTAAAGTAGTGGTTCATTTAGGTTTCTGAATAATCTAATTTTTTTTAGAACTAAACACAAAAATCTCGTTTTCACGAGATTGTAGTACAAATATACGAAATATTTATCTTACTGTGGTTTTTGTTGTAAATTGAACACTTAAATTCTATGCACTTTAAACTTCGTCAAATGCCATGTCAATCTAAAAAAATAAATTGTAAAAAATTGAAATTATATGCGTTGTTACTTTTACTTTGCATGGGGTGTTCAAAAGATAATAATACCGATCCAAATTGTAATTTTTTAGTTAATTTTAATGTATCTACTTCATTAAATCTTAGTCTTTCACAATACAATCAATTGACATTTCCTAACAACCCAGTCTATGTTCCTAATGAAGCAAATGGCGGCATCATTGTGAATAATACGGGCACTGGTTTTGTAGCTTTTGACGCTGCAGACCCCAATCATATTTTCAGTGATTGCTCAATTTTATCTATCAATGGACTTGAAGGAGTTTGTGGATGTGACGAAGCTAATAAATACAGCCTTTTTACGGGCCAACCCTTAGAAAATACTGAGTTGCGATGTGGACTTAAAGCTTATTTTGTAGAAAGTAGCAGCAATACACTTTATATTTCTTCAAATTAAAAAAATAGCGTACCTAAATACGCTATTTTAAATTTATTATCTTTTTTAAAACTTCAAGGTAAGCCCTACTAAAAAGTTTCGCGTGGCTTGCGGGTAATAGCCCGCCCCTTCAATTGTAGTCACCACACCTGGAGTTGACCAATCATCGTCATAGGTATAATAATAGCCGTTGGACACATATTCCTGATCAAGAATATTATTTACTAAAGCTGACACAACTACTGAGCTAAAAACTGATTTTGGATTCCATTGATAAGAAACATTAAAATCATTTACAAGGTAACTGTCTAATTTTGAGGCTTCAGTATCTGTGTTGCCCATATATTGTTCTCCAACAAATTTGGTTAAAAGATTTAAGCTTAAATTTTTTATAGGATTATAAATAAACATATTTGAGGCTACAATTTCAGGTGAAAAAGAAATATTAGTCGTTCCAAAATCTTTAAGACTACCATCTACTTGAGAAAAGGTTTGCTTGTTTTTATTGGAACTCAATGTGACGTTTGGTTGCACCCTAAATTTTTCAGAAAAGGCATAAACAGCCTCGACTTCTAGACCAAGTCTGTAACTGTCGCCACTATTTTGTCTGACAGGCGCTCCTACGTCATCCAATGCACCTGTAAGAATCAACTGTTCGTTGTATTGCATGAAATAGGAATTGACATTTAATACCAATGCTCCCTTATTGTAGCGCCAACCAATTTCAAAATCATTTAGCTCCTCTGCCTTGATATCTGGGTTGCTTTCAAAATCACTACGACTCGGTTCTCTATTGGCTCTTGCATAAGAAGCATATATATTAGAATGAGCTGCCAATTGAAAAGTAACACCAACTTTGGGATTAAAGAAACTATAGGATTCATCAATCAACATATTGACCAAATCAGATGTGAGACCCGAAGTTTTATAACCTACATTTCTTAGTTGCAAATCTCCAAAAATATCTATTTTAGAATTTAATGTATAAGTCGCCTTTGCAAACACACTAAAATCTGTTTTCTTTCCATTTCCAAAATAATATCGATCTCTAATCGAAGCGTTTTCAGCAAATTGTTTTGCCCAAATAACTTCTCCAAAATGATCGCCATCATAGGTACTAAAAGACCCCCCAAATATAAGATCTAGTTCCGCGTTTTTATAGGTTGCTGTCGCATTCATAACATAATAATCGTTGTCTAACCAGCGTCTTCTTATCAAATCAGTAACTGGTGTTCCATAAAAATCAACCCCCGTAGCATCAACAATTCCACCATAAGTACTCACATTGTCGTCTGTTCTAAATTGCTCAAAATAGCCACGACCGTATGTGTAATTTAACCCTAGATTAGTGGACCAGTTTTGATCTATTTTTTGATTCCAATGAAGCTGATAATGATCTTGTTTATAGTTATCAATTTCATTGTCATACTTATATGGATTTTGACGACGATTTTCTTCTAATTGCTCTTGAGTCAAACCTTCCCAAGACTGGTATGTTTTTTCATGTCCTCCAAAAACCAAAGCTTTCAGGAGCGTTCCATTACTATTGTACGTTCCTTGTAAAAAATAAGAATTAAGATCCGAAAAAGCGCGGTCTACATAACCGTCTGATTTTATTTGCGATAAACGTCCCGCAACTTCAAAAACATCGTTTATTTTTCCTGTACTAAACTTTACTGTATGCTTACGTGTATTATAACTTCCAAAAGCATTTGAAATTTCAGCAGATGATTTTTCAGATGAAGCATCGGTTAATATATTGATACTTGCTCCAAAAGCACCCGATCCATTTGTAGAGGTTCCAACGCCTCTTTGTAGTTGCAAGCTTTCTACGGAAGATGAAAAATCAGGTAAATTGACCCAAAAGGTCCCCAATGACTCCGCATCGGTGTAAGGAATTCCATTAATGGTAATATTCGTCGATAATGGACTGACGCCTCGAACTCTAATTCCCGTGTATCCAATACCTGCACCTGCATCACTCGTTGTGACTACTGATGGTAAATAATTTAATAAAATAGGAAGGTCTTGCCCTAAATTTCGAGGTTCTAATTCGGCCTTAGTTACATTCGAATGCGTAATTGGCGCATTGGGCTTTACTCTAATAGCTTGTACTAAAACTTCATCTAGAGTTTGTGTTTTGGTAGAGTCAGATTCTACTTGATTTTGTTGTGCAGTCATCACAGATATTGTCAGTGAGAGTGCGACTAAAAGGATAGATTTTTTCATACGATAAAAATAATATCGAATAAAAAGAGGTGATTATTCTTTATAAATTGGTTAACAATATTTTGAAGCAAACGCTTCGTTAAAACTTCAATTAAAACAAACGTTTAATTGAAACTCACATCCCTAAACAGCATTATCTGTTCTAGGTTCAATGGGTATGATCTCAGCCGATATCGGCACCCCTTTTTTGAGAACAGTGCAAATATAGTTTAGATTTAAAAAATTGAAAAGATTTTTTTAAATTATTTCACTTGATGGGTAAATTTTAAAAGATCATTCACCGTTTTAACAGGGTTGAAAGTAATAATTGGAACTTCCACAAATATCGTATTCCAATCAGCCATACTACCGTTCCATAAACCGGGTCTTTCTAATGTTTTAAGCTTCTGACCATACTTTGTTTTAGTTGTTACAAAGTAAGTATTAGAGTCTATAAATTGTTCTAAATCGTAGGCTTCTCCTTTATAGTTTTTAACACCACAAACAATATCAACGGGATTAAAGTGCGTTGCATTTGTCATAATAGCTTTCTGATTTTTCAAACTCATATCCACTTGACTAGCTTCTACTATTTGTAATGATACTTCGCCATTGTCATGCTTTACCCAAAATGGTCCGCCGCCTGGTTCGCTTTCATTTTTTACCATACCACACACCCGAATTGGACGATTAATTTTAGATTTTAAATATTCTATTTTATGTTTACTTGCATATTTTTCGAATTGAGAGCTAATTACAATATTTAATTTTTCAGATAAGAACTTTGTAATTTCTTCTATTTTATCTTTAGATATCTCTTTAGACTCCAATGCTTTCGCATAGGCAAACGCCTGCCGCTGAATATTCAGTAACATGCCTGCAAGAGCCTTTTTATAGCGCACTATCTCATCCAAATATTTATTAACAACTACATTATCAATGTTTTTAATAAAAATAATATCTGCATCAATTTGATTTAAATTTTTTATCAAGGCGCCATGTCCCGACGGTCTGAATAACAATTTATTTTTCACCCTGAATGGTTGATTTTTCAAATCTACTGCTAACACATCAGTAGTCGATTCCTGATTGGAAAATGTGATTTCGAATCTAGTGTTGGTTTTAGATTCTACCGATTTTTGGATGGCCACTAATTTACTTTCAAATTGTTTCAAGTGCGTTCTTGAAATTGTAAAATGCAATAAAGCTTTCCCATTTACAGAAGCAAATTTTGCCGCTTCAAACAAATGCTCTTCAAATGCTGTAGAAATATGATTCTTATACTTGTGAAAAGGCAATAGTCCTTTGGGAATATTTGAATAGTTTAAATATGATTCTTCTAAAATAGTTTTCACAAATAAAAGACGCTTTTGATCTAAATTGAGTAAATCATAGTCAGGGACCATCATTCGCATTTTAGCAACTGCTTCATCGTGAAATGGAAGTTTTTCGATGGTCACAAAAAATAAAAATAGTTCAGTGATTTTATTTTTATTTATATAAGAATTGATGGATTCTTTCTGAGGATCATAATCAAACAAAAACTGATGTAACATTTTAAACATTCGAGAAGCTGCTCCAGAAGCTGGAGTAAATTTAACTACGGAAAGTAACATTTTCTGTTCTTCGTAATAGTTGATTAAGCCTTTTGTATCTGAATCCAAAAGTTTCACTATACCATTGCCTATGGTCGCCGAAGCTTTTATGTACACACGGGCTGGAGGCGATTTATAACGCTCTAATTGCTTATTTACTTGAGTCAAGCTTAGCCCCAGGCTTTCAATATGTTCTACATCAAAAGAAGAATAATTCAAATTTTTGTGATTAAAAGTTGGTTAATATGGTAAATCGCATTTTTCAAACGTTCTGTTTCGGAACCACTTAAAATTTCATAAGAAAGGCCCTGTTTTTGCAAAGCTCTTTCAAATGTTAAAAACATTTTTTTTCGTTCATTGGGTTTATCTCTCAAATCATCTGCTACCCAAGGAACGTCAATATCGCATAAAAAGTACAAATTATAATAATTTTTTTTTACATAATAATCAATTAAGGGGTCACAGTATCCGTTATAGTAAACTTCGGAATATACTTTTGTTTCCAAAAGATTGGTGTCACAAAACAGAAGTTCGTTTGTTTTGGCTGCAGTAGAATTCTCTAACTGCATTTGCCCAACTGCTATTGGTAATAAATCAGATGGCTCGCAGGTTTTTTGTTCTAAATCCCATTTGTTCTGAAGGTACTCACGCGCATATTCAGCAACCCAATGTGTGCCAAAATAATTTGCCAACGCTTTGGATAAGGTTGTCTTTCCTGTAGATTCTGGACCAAACAAAACTACTTTTATGCAGTCTGAAGGCTGTTGACTAAGTGTTTTTTCCATGCTAAAAATCCAAATATAGCTATAATTGTAAAACCTAAATATTGTAAACTTGAAAATGTAAACCCTTTATAAAAATATAAAGGCACCGAAATTATATCCGCTACAATCCAAAAAATCCAATTCTCTATTTTTCGTTTTGCCATCAACCACATCCCTACAAAAAACAAAGCAGTAGTAAAAGTATCAACATATGCAACCCAGCCATTCCACATATCAAAAAACTGATAAACTACAAACACAAATAATAAGGTTACTACGAATAAAACAACACCTATTAACTGCTCTTTTTTTGTAGTTTTTGATATTGGAGTAACGTGTTCTGAATCTACTTTCCGAGTCCAAATATACCATCCATATAAGCTCATTATAAAGTAATAGCCGTTAATCAGCATATCTCCGATCAACTGCCATTTAAATAATAAATAAACAAATATAGAAGTACTAATCAAACCTGTTGGAAACACCAAAATATTGTTTCTTTTGGAATACCAGACTGAGGCAAATCCAAAGATTACGGCGGTTATTTCTAAATAAACATCTTTAGGGGCATAACTACTGTATTGTTCGAACAAAAAATTAAAAATGTGGTTCATAATCGCTGCGGTCGCTTTTTACAATTTTCATATTTAAAACTACATGTTCAATGTTGTCAAAAGACGCTTTAATGGTCGTTGTCAAAAAGAGCATTAGTGCATCATATTCTCCGAAAATCTGTGTGCTAAGTGGATTTTCAAGCACTCTAAATTTAGAAGCTCGTAACGCTTTAATGAAATTTATAATTTGAGGCTCAAAATCTGTTTGTAAAGGCATGAGGGTAAATTCTACTGAAATGTTCATTTAAAAAAATATATTAAAAATTAGGGCCTACTACTGCACATCCAAACCCTTCAAACTCCATGAAGACAGCTTTATATTTAGACCTATGGTTGTCATGAATAATCCAAGCAGACGTATTGTTGGACTCCGTTCCAAATGGCAAAACCAAAAAATGTTTTTTGAACACCATCCCTGAAGTTGCATATAGTTTATAAAGTGATTCTTTAATACACCAAATCCAAGTTAATTTATGAATCAATACAGGGTCATTTTCGCTTAAATAAGTAGTTTCATAGCCAATGAATTTTGGAGCTATTTTAATAATTTTTTCACGTTGTTTTTCAATATCAACTCCTACTGCTCTAGAACTCACTACCACGGCTGAAAATGTGTAGGAATGAGTAATAGAAATGTACTTACCATCTTTCAAATGAGGTTTACCAAAAGTATCATATACCAAATCTTCATCTACATACCCAAATTCAGCAAGCAACATTCGAACACTTAAAAATCCACGTTGATGCAACTCACTTTTCATGCCATTGACACGCTCTAAACTCTCAGGTTTCAACACAAGTTTATCAGAGAAAAAATCTTTGGATTCTGTAATCTTCCAGATTTTAACAATAGTTTGTGAGTTTAAAACGAGTGATTTATAGAGCGGCATTTATTTTTTAAATAGTTAATAGTTATCTTTGCACCGTATAACAATTCAAAAACGAAAATACGCTAATTTATACTTTAAAACCTAAATAGTGTATTTAAAAAACTGCCTTATGAACGTAAAAACAATTCCCTACACACCCTATAAAGTAAAAGATATGTCTCTTGCAGACTGGGGACGTAAAGAAATTGACCTTGCCGAAGCTGAAATGCCAGGCTTAATGAGTCTTCGAGAAGAATACAAAGATAGCCAGCCTCTGAAAGGTGCTAGAATTGCAGGATGCTTACACATGACCATTCAAACTGCTGTTCTTATTGAGACCCTCGTAGCACTCGGTGCAGATGTAACTTGGAGTTCATGTAATATCTTTTCAACACAAGATCAGGCAGCAGCAGCAATTGCAGCAGCTGGAATTCCTGTGTATGCATGGAAAGGTTTAAATGAAGAAGAGTTTGATTGGTGTATTGAACAAACACTGTTTTTTGGTGAAGATCGAAAACCTTTAAATATGATTTTAGATGATGGTGGTGATTTGACCAACTTAGTATTTGATCATTATCCAGAATTAATTGATGGCATTAATGGATTAAGTGAAGAAACGACTACAGGCGTACACCGTTTGTATGAGCGCATGAAAAACGGCACCCTATCAATGCCAGCTATCAACGTGAACGATTCAGTTACAAAAAGTAAATTTGACAATAAATATGGTTGTAAAGAAAGTGCCGTAGATGCTGTACGTCGCGCTACAGATACCATGCTCGCTGGAAAAAGAGTTATTGTTTGTGGCTATGGTGATGTTGGAAAAGGAACTGCTGCTTCTTTTCAAGGAGCTGGAAGTATTGTTACAGTAACAGAAATAGATCCTATTTGTGCGTTACAAGCCGCGATGGATGGATTTGAAGTAAAGAAATTAGAAACTGTATTACCTACAGCAGACATTGTAGTAACTGCAACAGGTAATAAAGATATTGTTCAAAGCATTCATTTTGAAGCAATGAAAGACAAAACCATCGTTTGTAATATTGGTCACTTTGACAATGAAATTGACATGACTTGGCTAAATGATACACATGGAGCTACGAAAGTTGAAATCAAAGCACAAGTAGACAAATATACCATCGACGGCAATGATATTATTGTATTAGCCGAGGGGCGTTTGGTTAATCTAGGATGTGCTACTGGACACCCTAGTTTTGTAATGAGTAACTCATTTACAAACCAAGTATTGGCTCAAATTGAACTTTGGACCAATAGAGATGCCTATAGCAACGAAGTTTATATGTTGCCAAAACATTTAGATGAAAAAGTAGCCAAACTACACCTTGCTAAAATTGGTGTTGAGCTTACAGAGCTTCGATCTGAACAAGCAAGTTATATTGGTGTAGAAGTACAAGGTCCTTTTAAACCAGAATACTACCGCTACTAAACGATTTATTTTTATATCTAAGCCAAAGTTTTTACTTTGGCTTTTTTTTGATTAAAATTTATCAAAAAACAACGTTAAAGATGAAATTTCTAAGAGCAAAAAATAAAGACCTACCTCATACACTACGAATTATTGAGGAAGCACAAGCCTATCTAGCTACTCAACATGTTGAGCAGTGGCAAAATGGATATCCTCACAAAAAAGTTATCTTAAAGGATCTAGAAAACAAGGAGAGTTATATCGTAAAATCAAAAGATTCAATTCAAGTTGCGACAGCCATGTTTAGTACCAGAACAGAACCAACATATACGAATATTGAAGGACAATGGCTCACTAAAGAAAATGCCACATACGGAGTAATTCATCGCATGGCAGTTTCCGAAAAAAGTAGAGGAACTGGAATTGCAAAATTTATTTTTAACCAATGTGAATCCCTATTAAAACAAAACAGAATTAAATCGATGCGTATTGACACACACGAAGATAATCTAGGTATGCAAACGTTGCTCAAAAAATTGGGCTATGTGTTTTGTGGAGTGATTTACTTAGACAACAGCGATAAACGCTTGGCGTTTGAAAAGTTAATCTGCTAGAATTCCGGCATAAAAAAAAGCCTCGCAATGCGAAGCTTTTTTGTAAAATTTAATTGAAATTATGCCTCAAAAGGAACAATAGACACATAGGACTTATTGTTTCTCTTTCTTGCAAATTTCACTAGACCGTCCACTTTAGCGTGAAGGGTATGATCTTTTCCAGCATACACATTCTCACCAGGATTATGTGCAGTACCACGTTGTCTTACGATAATATTACCAGCGATTGCTGCTTGTCCACCAAAGATCTTTACGCCTAGACGTTTTGATTCTGATTCTCTACCGTTTTTCGAACTTCCGACTCCTTTTTTATGTGCCATTTTATTTCGATTTTAGTGTGTTATATATGTTAACTTAAAGCTGAAATTAAATCTGATTTTTTCATTGCTGAAATTCCAGAAATTCCTTTAGCTTTTGCTAATTCTTTTAATTGTGCAACAGTCATTGCAGATAAATCTTGAGCAGCTTCGGCTTTTGGTGCTGCAGCTTTAGCAGCTGGCTTAGAAGCTTCTTTCTTTGCAGCTGGTTTTGCTTTTGGCGCAGCAGCTTTGGCTGGTGCAGCTTTTTTAGCTCCTGAAGCAGCAATGCTTTCGATTTGGATTTCAGTTAAAGCTTGGCGGTGGCCATTTTTAACTCTGTATCCTTTACGTCGTTTCTTTTTGAATACGATCACTTTATCACCTTTAAGGTGCTTCAAGACTTTTGCTCCTACTTGAGCGCCGTCTATAGCTGGGGCGCCAACAGTAACTTTGCTACCATCTGCTAAAAGAAGTACATTGTCAAAAGTGACCTTTTTTCCTTCTTCTGATTGCAAACGGTGAACAAAGACCTTTTGGTCTTTTTCAACTTTGAATTGTTGCCCTGCTATCTCTACAATTGCGTACATAGCGTAACGTTTTATTAAATTAGTTTTACTATACCTAATAGTATAGCGGGTGCAAATATAATTCTATTATATTAATCTGCAAATAATTTTCTACTTATCCTTCCTATTTAATTACTTTAAGATTTGACTTTAAAAAAAAATGTTATTTTTGACAATAAAATGTAACAAATTAAGACTTTAAACGTCTTATTTATTAATTATAAACTAAAAATGAACTCATGAAAAAATGCTTATGTTCTTTAGCTGCTTTGCTTTTGATGACCTTAACAATCTCAGCACAAGAAGTTAAATTTGAAGAATACGATCTAAGTAACGGTATGCACGTTATTTTACATCAAGACAATTCAGCTCCTGTTGTAACCACCTCTGTGATGTACCATGTTGGTGCTAAAGACGAAAACCCAGAACGTACTGGGTTTGCTCACTTTTTTGAACATTTACTGTTTGAAGGAACTAAGAATATTCCAAAAGGAGAATGGTTTACAATCGTAACTTCTAATGGAGGAAGTAACAACGCCAACACTACCGATGACCGAACTTATTATTATGAAGTGTTTCCTTCAAACAATGTAGAGTTAGGACTGTGGATGGAATCTGAGCGTTTACTACACCCAGTTATCAACCAAGATGGTGTTGACACTCAAAATGAGGTTGTAAAAGAAGAAAAAAGATTAAGAGTTGACAATAGTCCTTATGGAAAATTTCTTGAGATGATCAAAGTTAATATGTTTAAAAAGCATCCATATAAAGGAACTACGATTGGAAAAATGGCGCATTTAGATGCAGCTACTCTTGAAGAGTTTCAAGCATTTAACAAAAAATTCTACATCCCAAACAACGCTGTTTTAGTTGTTGCCGGTGACATTGATGTTACTGCAGTTAAAGGAATGATTGAAGATTATTTTGGCCCTATCCCAAGAGGAGAAGACATTGTAAGAGACTTCCCAAAAGAAGATCCAATTACAGAGCCAATGCGAGCGAAAGCATACGACTCGAACATTCAAATTCCAGCGGTGATGGCAGCATACAGAACGCCTTCATTTAAAGACAGAGATTCTTATGTATTGAGTATGATCTCAACTTATTTAAGTGACGGAAAAACATCCAAACTTTATAAGAAAATGGTTGACGATAAGAAAATGGCCCTTCAGGTAGGTGCTCTTGATTTTAGTCAAGAAGATTATGGCACTTATATACTTTATGGATTGCCTTTAGGAGATGTTTCATTGGACGACCTTATTGTTGAAATGGATGAGGAAATTTTAAAACTTCAGAAAAACCTTATTTCAGAGAGAGACTACCAAAAAATTCAAAATAAATTTGAAAATAACTTTGTAAGCTCAAACTCTAGTATTGAAGGAATTGCAAATTCATTAGCACGTTACTACATGTTGTACGGAGATGTTAATTTAATTAATAATGAGATAGATATTTACCGCTCCATTACACGTGAAGAAATCAAAACGGTTGCTAACAAATACTTGAATGCAGACCAACGATTGATATTAGAATACTTACCAGAATCCGATAAGGAATAACAACTAAAAGATTTAAAAATGAAAACTAAATTATATGTATTAATTGCCGTGTTTTTTATGTCTCTAGGAGTGAATGCTCAGATTGACCGCTCACAGCAACCAAAAGCAGGGCCTGCTCCAAAGATTTCGTTGGAAAAGCCAGAAGAATTTGAATTAAAAAATGGACTTAAAATATTAGTCGTTGAAAACCATAAACTGCCAAGAGTATCTTTCAATATCGCTTTTGATAGAGACCCTGTTTTAGAAGGTGAAAAAGCAGGCGTGACAGCACTTTTAGGAGCCATGCTAGCAAATGGAACTACAACTATTTCAAAAGACGATTTTAATGAAGAAATTGACTTTTTGGGAGCTCGGTTGAATTTTGGTTTTGGAGGAGGATCTGCAGGATCCATAACAAAATATAGCAACCGTATGTTGGAGTTATTGGCAGATGCAGCGATGAACCCTTTACTAACCGAAGAAGAATTTCAAAAGGAAAAAGAAAAACTTATTGAAGGGATCAAATCAGATGCCAAAAGTGTCGATGCCATTGCAGGACGTGTTGGCGGTGCATTAGCGTACGGAAAACAACACCCTTATGGAGAATTTATAACTGAAGAGTCTGTTGAAGCAGTAACTCTTGCGGACGTGAAAACTTATTTCGATAAATACTTCACTCCTAACAATACGTACTTAGTAATTATTGGAGATGTAAATACAAAATCAATTGTGAAGCTTGTAAAAAAGTATTTCAAAAATTGGGAAAAAGCAGCTAGTACGACGACTGTGATTGTAGAACCAAACGCGAATCCTGAAACCTTAGAGATCGATTTTATTGACATGCCAAATGCTGTACAATCAAATATTTCATTGACGAGCAATGTAAAGCTAAAAATGAGTGACCCTGATTACCATGCAGTTCTCATTGCTAATAAAATATTAGGTGGTGGATTTAATAGTTACTTAAACATGAACCTTCGTGAAGAGCATGGTTATACATATGGCGCACGTTCTTCTGTTGGAACAGACAAATACATCTCTCGTTTTAGAGCTGGAGCTGCCGTAAGAAATGCAGTCACAGATAGTGCTGTTGTTGAAACTATAAAAGAAATCAAACGCTTTCAAACGGAGCCTGTAGAAGCTGAAGCCTTGGCAAACGCCAAAGCAAAGTATGTGGGTGATTTTGTACTAGCACTTGAAAGACCAAGTACAGTTGCTCAATATGCAATCAATACAAAAATAAACGAATTACCAGAAGATTTTTATGCAACTTATTTAGAAAAAATAAACGCAGTATCTATTGAAGACGTAAACCGTGTAGCAAACCTCTATTTTACTGCAGACAATGCCCGAATTGTTGTAGTTGGTAAAGGAAGTGAAGTAATCACAAACCTTGAGAAAACAGGCATTCCAATCAATTACTTTGACACGTTTGCAAACCCTGTTGAAAAGCCAGAATTCACTAAACCAATTCCAACAGGTGTAACTGCTGCAACAGTGCTAGAAAGTTATATTGTAGCCATCGGAGGTCTTGAAGCTGTCAATGCGGTAAACTCTGTAATGACTGCATCAAATGTAACGATCGAAGGTATGCCATTCAAACCTACTGCTGTTATGAAAACAATGGCACCAAATATGTCTTCAATGGAAATGTCTATTGAAGGAATGGGAACCGTTATGAAACAAAAATTTGACGGCTCTGAAGGATATACAGAACAGCAAGGGATGCAACAACCAATGTCTGACGACGAACTTGCTGAAAAAGAAGAAGAAAAAGGCTTATTTCCTGAAACTTATTTAGACGTTAATACACTGACGTTAGTCAGCTTAACGGCAATTGAAGGTGTTGATGTTTATAAAATTAAGGTGAAAGAAGATTCTTATCGTTATTACAATGCCACTACAGGACTTTTAGTGAGAACTGAAAAATCTGAAGAAGCGCAAGGTCAAAAAATAACATCTGTTCAAGATCTATCTGACTATAGAGAAGTGAATGGAGTTTTGTTCCCATACGCTCAGAAGATAACTGCTGGCCCACAAGTGATTGGGATGGCAGCAAGCGAAATTGTCGTTAATGACGGCGTTACTGCTGAAGATTTTAAATAATCTAACTTTTATAAATTCTAAAAAAACCGAGGCATTAGCTTCGGTTTTTTTTTGCTTTTTTATTCGCTAAATAAATACCACATAAAATAAGTAAAGAAGCAAACCCTTGGTCTAAACCAAAAAGCTCTCCATCAATCAACCCCCAAAGCAGTGCTACTAGAGGCATTAAATAGGTGACAGAAGAAGCAAATACAGGGCTCGAAATCTGTATAAGATTATTGAAAATAATTTTCGCCATTACTGTTCCAAAGATTGCCAAGGTTGACACATACCCTATTGAAGCATAAACAGCTTCATTTTCAAAAGTCTGAACAGTAAAAAAATCAGAGAAAATCAACACCAATAAAGCAGGTATGAATATAGCGACGAAATTTCCTGTAGCAATGGCAATCGGCTTAACCTCCTGAAGGTAATGTTTAATAATATTCACATTAAAAGCATACATAACCGTTGCCAAGACTACAAATCCAGCATATAAATAATTCTGATCAGGGTTGAGTTCCATACTATTAGAAATAAGCATTGAAGCTCCAATAAAGCCCAAAATCACACCTAATATTTGCATCTTTGTGGATGTAATTTTAAAAACCGCTAGACCTATTAAAATTGCATTTAATGGTACTAAAGCGTTTAGAATAGACACCACGCCACTGTCAACCTCTGTTTCTGCAAATGCAAATAAAAAGGCTGGTAAAAAGGTGCCTATAAAACCAGATAAAACAATCCATTTCCACTGATGACTAAGGATCGTTTTGAGCGACCTATAACCAATCATAAAAATAAAAAGAGACGAAATTACTGTTCTCATACTCCCCAATTGCAATGGCGTCAAAGCAATTAAACCCTTTTTGATAAGAATAAAGGAACTTCCCCATACAATCGCTAGTGTAAACAAGTACACCCATTTTCTTTGTTCTTGATTCATTTAGAGATTATTAATTCTTCACAAAATTGAGCAATAAATTAGAATAACACTTAATTATTTTTAAATTTGTTTAAATACCTAAATAACATACCTATGAAACATTTCAAAATTATCTTAGCCTTCGCATTCCTATTTGTGTTCTTTTTAGCCTGTAAAAACGAACCTAAAACAGAAATAATATCCGTAGAAACCAGCGAAGAAACAACCAAAAGTTTAGACCCTAATGCAATTTATTCCAAAGCAGAATTCAATATCAAAGGGATGACCTGCGAAATAGGATGTGCTAAAACCATTCAAAAAAAACTTGCGAATCTGGAAGGAGTAAAATCTGCAACCGTTGATTTTAAAACCGAAATGGCGATGGTCGAATACGACGTTGCAAAAGCAAATCCAATGAGCATTAGCAAAACGGTGACTTCTGTAGCAGACACCTACTCAGTAGAAAACATGAAAACTGTAGCGGAATTTTCAGGTGCTAAAAAATCATGTGAGAAAGAATGCAAAAAAGCATGCTGTAAAGACAAAACGAAAGCCGACAAAAAAGCTTGTGCTCAAAATTGTAAAAAAGAATGCTGCGCTAAAAAAGCTTAATTTTTCTGCATCAAAGTTTCTATTTCATCTACTTCAATAGGGATGTGTTGCATTAAATTTAAAGGTGGGCCTACGGCTTGAATGACAACATCGTCTTCAAGTCGGATTCCCATTTTTTCATTAGGGATATAAATTCCAGGTTCCACTGTAAACACCATGTTTTCTGTCATAGGCGTTTTTAAAGGACCAAAATCATGCGTATCTAATCCCAAATGGTGTGACGTTCCATGCATAAAATATTTTTTATATGAAGGCCATTTTGAGTCTTCATTTTGGACATCAGCTTTATCAATTAACCCTAATTCCAAAAGCTCAGAGGTCATCATTTTTCCAACCTCAACATGATAGTCTTCCCAAATAGTTCCAGGAACTAACAACTTAGTAGCCTCATTTTTAACATTTAAAACTGCTTGATAAACAGCTTTTTGGCGTGCCGTGAATCGTCCATTTACAGGGATTGTTCGAGTCATATCACTTGAGTAATTCGCATACTCTGCACCAACGTCCATAAGTAACATATCACCATCCTTACAAGCTTGATTATTTTCTATATAATGCAACACACAAGCGTGGTAGCCTGATCCAATGATTGGAGTATAAGCAAATCCTTTCGAACGATTTTTGAGAAATTCATGAGCAAATTCTGCCTCAATTTCGTACTCCATAACGCCTGGTTTGATAAAGTCCAATGCTCTTCTAAATCCTTTTTCTGTAATGTTACAAGCCGTCTGAATCAACGCAATTTCTTCAGGTTCTTTGATTCCACGAATCGCCTCCATGATTGGAAAGTTAGGGATCAGCTCAACGGAAGTATAGTTGGATTTGATCATTTTTAAAAAGCGATCATCCCGGGTTTCCATTTCAACTGCTTGACGGTAATGGTTGTTATTATTAAAATAAAAAAGAGTTGCTTCTGCCATCAATTTTGGGAAAATCGAATCAAATTCTTTTAACCAATACACCGTTTGAATTCCCGATACAGCAGTTGCTTGGGATTTACTAAGCTTAGTACCTTCCCAAACAGCAATATGATCATTGGTTTCTTTTACAAATAAAATCTCTCTATGAGCTTTTTCTTTTGAACTAGGAAATAAAATTAAAATACTTTCCTCTTGATCCACGCCACTGAGGTAAAAAATATTTCGGTGTTGTTCAAATGGAAGTGTGCTATCTGCACCCGTAGAAAAAACATCATTAGAATTAAACACAGCAATCGATTGAGAGCGCATTTGCTGTGAAAACTTGAATCTGTTTTTAATAAATAACTGAGAACTGATAGGTAGGTATTTCATGAGTTTATATGTATTAGTTTTAACGTTTATACGTGACATCAATTTCATTATTTTTATTGACGTCAAGCATTTAATCGTGGGCGTTTCATTATCTAAAGAATACATTCCAAATTTAGAAAAAAAATTAGAATAATTAGCCGAATTTAAAATGTTAAAATTACTCCTAAAGAGTCTGTTAATTTAAAATAATTATAAATAAAAAAATTAACACTAATGTTATTGTCTAAAACGTTGTCGTGGAGTACATTTGTGACGTTAAAAAACAGCATCTAATTATGAGTGGATTTTTAAAGTCTTCAATCGGAAAAAAGATAGCCATGGCGCTCTCTGCATTTTTCCTTATGTTTTTCCTTTTACAACATTTTGCCATTAACATTCTATCCGTTATCAATCCAGATACTTTTAACGAAGTATCTCATTTTATGGGAACGAATCCATTGGTACAATATGTCCTGCAGCCTATTCTTATTTTTGGAGTGGTATTTCATTTTGTAATGGGATTTGTACTGGAATATAAAAATTACACATCTCGATCAGTTAGCTATGCCAAAAATAATGGCAATACAAACTCTAGTTGGATGAGCAGAAATATGATTTATAGTGGGTTTGCTATTTTGGCATTCGTTGCACTACATTTCATTGATTTCTGGTTTCCAGAACTAAATACCAAATATATTATTGGAGACATGAGCGGTATGCACAACGGCGAGTTTAGGTATTATCATGAATTGGTTGAGAAATTTCATAACCCTTTGAGAGTAGGTGCTTATGTTGTTGCCTTTATATTTCTGGCATTACACCTTTTACACGGATTCAACTCCGCGTTCCAATCCGTTGGAGCAAATAATAAATACACCAAATCACTAAAAGGTTTTGGAAAAGCATACGCAATACTAATCCCGTTAGGATTTATTGTCATCGCCCTATTCCACTTTTTTAATAATACACACTAAAACATAGGATTATGGCTTTAGATTCAAAAATACCAGAAGGCCCATTAGCTGATAAATGGACCAATCATAAGAATAACATCAACCTTGTAAACCCTGCCAACAAACGTCACATCGATGTAATCATTGTTGGAACTGGGCTCGCAGGCGGTTCTGCTGCTGCTACACTTGCTGAACTTGGATACAACGTGAAAGCGTTTTGTTTTCAAGATTCTCCGCGTCGTGCACACTCCATTGCTGCTCAAGGAGGCATCAATGCCGCTAAAAATTATCAAGGCGATGGCGATTCTACATATCGTTTGTTTTATGATACCGTCAAAGGAGGAGATTACCGATCACGTGAGGCCAACGTACACCGTTTAGCAGAAGTATCCACCAATATTATTGATCAATGTGTTGCACAAGGTGTGCCTTTTGCAAGAGACTATGGTGGACTCTTAGATAACCGTTCATTTGGAGGTGTTTTAGTTTCCAGAACCTTTTATGCCAAGGGGCAAACAGGTCAACAATTATTACTAGGTGCTTACTCTGCAATGAACCGTCAAATTGGACGTGGAAAAATAAAGATGTATAACCGTCACGAAATGTTAGACGTAGTAATCGTTGGCGGAAAAGCTCGCGGAATTATTACTCGAAACTTAGTAACTGGAGAAATCGAACGCCATTCAGGACATGCGGTAGTTTTAGGAACTGGAGGTTATGGAAATGTATTTTACCTTTCTACGAATGCAATGGGAAGTAATGTAACAGCTGCTTGGAAAGCCCATAAACGGGGTGCTTATTTTGCAAACCCTTGTTACACTCAAATTCACCCCACCTGTATTCCTGTTTCTGGAGATCACCAATCAAAATTAACCCTGATGTCCGAATCCCTAAGAAATGATGGACGTATATGGGTGCCGAAAAGATTAGAAGATGCCAAAGCGATTCAAAATAGAGATTTGAAACCTACAGATCTTGCAGAGGATCAACGCGATTATTTCTTAGAAAGACGCTATCCAGCATTTGGAAATTTAGTCCCAAGAGATGTGGCTTCGCGAGCGGCTAAAGAACGTTGTGATGAAGGGTTTGGCGTGAATAAAACAGGTGAAGCAGTCTTTTTAGATTTCGCTTCTGCTATTATCCGATACGGAAAAGAACAAGCACACATCAAAGGACTAAATGAAGAAGATACTGCTCTTATACAAACTCTAGGGAAAGAAGTCGTTAAAAGTAAATACGGTAACTTATTCCAGATGTATGAGAAAATTGTAGATGAAAATCCATACGAAACTCCTATGATGATTTATCCAGCGGTACACTATACAATGGGAGGTGTTTGGGTTGATTACAATTTACAAACCACTATTCCTGGACTCTATGCCATTGGAGAAGCTAATTTTTCTGAACATGGTGCCAACCGTTTAGGAGCTTCTGCATTAATGCAAGGACTGGCAGATGGCTATTTTGTATTGCCTTACACCATTGGAAACTATTTATCCGACGACATTAGAACCGGTCCAATTCCAACAGATACTATCGAGTTTGAAGAAGCAGAAGCGAAAGTCACTTCTGAAATTAATCACTTTGTCAACAATAAAGGAACCAAGCCTGTAGATTATTTCCACAAACGTCTTGGGAAAATAATGTGGAACAAATGTGGAATGGCTCGTAATGAAAAAGAGCTAAAAGAAGCCATTGAAGAAATATCCGCGCTTCGTGAGGAATTTTATAAAGATGTTCTTGTACCAGGTTCCGCTGATGAATTTAATGAGGAATTAGCAAAAGCAGGCCGAGTGGCAGATTTCCTTGAGCTAGGAGAACTGTTTGCAAAAGATGCCTTGGTTCGTGAAGAATCTGCTGGTGGACACTTTAGAGAAGAGTATCAAACGCCAGATGGAGAAGCTCAAAGAAGAAAAGAATTTCAGTTTGTATCTGCATGGGAGTACAAAGGTGCACCCAAAGATGCTGAGTTACATAAAGAAGCATTAGTTTACGAAAATATTGAAGTTAAAGAACGCTCATACAAATAAAGACTGCTATGAATTTAACATTACAAATATGGCGACAAAAAAACGCCACTACTAAAGGAAAAATTGTAGAATATCCAATTCAAGATATTTCTCCAGACATGTCATTTCTTGAAATGTTGGATGTATTAAACAAACAACTGATTACTATGGGTGACTCACCTGTAGCTTTTGATCACGACTGTAGAGAAGGTATTTGCGGATCATGTTCCTTATACATTAACGGAGAAGCGCACGGCCCAGATAGACTTGTTACTACCTGTCAATTACACATGCGGAAATTTAAAGATGGAGATACCATATTTATTGAACCTTTTAGAGCAGATGCGTTTCCTGTTATTAAAGATTTAATTGTAGACCGATCGGCATTTGATAGAATACAACATGCAGGAGGTTTTATATCGGTTAATACTTCTGGAAACACACAAGACGGTAATTCCATTCCTATTTCAAAACACGATGCAGACGAGGCAATGGATGCCGCGACTTGTATTGGTTGTGGTGCTTGTGTAGCCACTTGTAAAAATTCTTCCGCAATGCTTTTTGTGGGCGCTAAAGTATCACAATATGCGTTGCTGCCCCAAGGTCAAATTGAAGCCACAGACCGTGTTCAAAACATGGTAGCTCAAATGGATTTAGAAGGGTTTGGAAACTGTACCAATACAGGTGCTTGTGAGGTAGAATGCCCAAAAGGTATTTCGTTAGAAAACATTGCGCGTATGAATCGTGAATTGATCAAAGCAAGTTTGAAGTCTTAATCTTCTAAGATAAATTCTTCAATTGTATCCCAGCCTGCACGAACCTCAACAGACTCTAAAGCATAGCTCACTCGCTCAGGTTGGATTTTCTTTAAATAACCCCCTGAGTCATAAACTCCGTTTTGATTTGTGTCAAAAATAACTCTCAGGAAATAGATGCCTGGATTCACCTGATTGAAATCTACTGGAGACACATCTTGAGACACATAGGATTCTACAACCTCCCCTTTTTCATCTGTGAGCTGTACAATTAAAGGATAGATTCCATTGCGAACTTTAATACGAACATCACCATAAGAGGATCCTAATTTAGTAGTCACTTTAAAACTTAAAGTATCATTTTGAGTACCATAAAAATCTGTGAAAGTTCCTGGAAGCATTTCAATAGAGTAGTTGTTATTTTCTGTTTTTTCAAAATCAAAGTCAACCGTATTAGCAAAGGAGTCCAAGACCATTGTTGGATTCTGAAATAACGAATCCTTATCCTTAATTCGCACTTTGGTTGCGTCTATAGAATCTAATGGAACCGTAGCGCTTAGCTTGTAAGTCTCTTTTAATTTGAGCGTAGAACTAAGGGACTTAAATATCAAAGAATCCGATTTAAAATCTTTGATTTTAACTACAGCTGTATCAACAGATTGTTTGTGTGTAATTTTAAAAATTAGAGAATCCTTTTCTAATTTTGGACGAAACCAATAATTGAGAGTGTCTTTATCAGTTTCTTTTGTGACAATGGAAGCGTACCCTTGAAGAGTGTCAGAGAGCAGCTGAATATCCATTGTTTCACCATCACCTTCATATCCAAAAGCAAGCTTGCTGGACGACACTTGTTTGGCTCTTTTAAATTTGTAATCAACAGATTCTTTAAACATTTTTAAAACATAGGCAGTATCCGAAGGCACTGTTATAAACTGTTTTCTGTAACCAATTTTATCTGTTTTTGGTTGAAAGATATAATTAGGGTTTTCTTCATTGAGAGCTGCTAAAAAATAGGTGCCCTCTTTAATATTTTCTAAATTAAACCCAGAAACACTGTCTGTATTTACAATATATTTTGGTTTCTGTTTATAAACAATTGAATCTGTAAAAGTGGAGTCTACTTCATATAACATGACAGCTATACGATCGTCAACTTTTTTATTCAAGGCATCCGTAACAACTCCAGAAACAGAGAGCGAATCGATATAATCCCCCGTAGAAAACACATATTTATAGTACGGAAATAAATTTCCTTCATTATTATCTGCAATACTTTCACCAAAATTAAATGCATAGGTTGTGTTTGCCTGAAGTGTATCCAGTATTTTAATCTTAATATACTTACTAGCACTTCCAACTGGGTTGATTTCTGGCTCAGGATCCATCAGCGGAGAAATGATAAGTTGCTTTTGCAAATCTTTCATTTTGATATATTCATCGAAATAGATAATGATTTCTTTTGAATCAAAATTGAGGGAAAAGTTTTCTGGAATCGATTTGATAATCACTGGAGGTAATTCATCCTTTGGTCCACCAGCTGTTGTACCTTTATTGGCACACTGAGTGAAAATTAAACTGACTACCACTAAAAACCCTAAATTGGCTAGCTTATTACCCATTAATATTGCATTTTACGCAAAGTAACAACATATTTTAGTACTAACGAAAAATGGAATGCGTAATTGCAATTGTTGCAACACTTAATCGAATCTTATTCTCTGGATTCAAAACCAAAGCACAAGCCTCCACAGTTGCTCCTGTTGTAATAATATCATCCACAAGTAATATATGTTGAGCGTCAATGGTATTTAAATTTTGAGTGTAAAAACTATCTGCAACAGAGTGGAAACGTGCTTCCCGAGACTGAAAAACTTGAGTTTTAGTGTTGATAAATTTTAAAAGTACATCATCCACGTACGAAGCATTCAGTATTTTGGCAATTTGTTGTGCAAAAAGAGCCACTTGATTATACCCTCGTTGTTTTAGTTTTTTAGAATGTATGGGGACTGGAATTACAATATCAATTGATTCAAAATAAGGAGACTCTAAGATTTCAGCTCCCAACCAATTTCCAAAAACACGTCCAATTTCTTCTTTCCCTTTATATTTTAGATGGTGTAACAAGTGTTGAACTCTTCCACTTTTATGAAAATAAAAGAGTGCCGTTGCAGCTTCTAAGTGTACCCGACCATAAAAGATTTTTTTTACTGTTTCAGGGCGCTCAAAATGGTAATTTGTTAACGGTAATTCATGCCGACACCGCACACAAATATCCGTTTCATTATCTATTAAAATTGCATCACAGGCATGGCAAGTTTTCGGAAAAAACAGATTAATTACAGCAGAGAGCATACAAAGTACATTTAGGAGAAATAAAATTATAATATTATTTTATATTTCATCCTAACTTTAAGTTTAATTTAAAAAGCGTTTTCTATTTTTGTAACATGACAAATCAAGGGGAAAGTTTTAAGAAAGTTATATCACATGCCAAAGAATACGGATTTGTATTTCAGAGTAGTGAAATTTACGATGGCCTGAGTGCAATTTATGACTATGCACAAAATGGTGTAGAGTTAAAGAAAAACATTCGTGACTATTGGTGGAAAGCCATGGTTCAAATGAATGAAAACATTGTGGGGCTTGATGCTGCTATTTTTATGCACCCAACAACTTGGAAAGCTTCTGGTCATGTTGATGCTTTTAACGATCCATTGATTGACAATAAAGATTCTAAAAAACGTTATAGAGCCGATGTTCTTTTAGAAGATTATTGCGCTAAAATTGAAGGCAAAATTGAGAAAGAAGTTAAAAAAGCTGAAAAACGTTTTGGAGACAGTTTTGATAAAAGTGAGTTCATTTCAACAAACGGAAGAGTCGTTGGCTATCAAACTAAAATAAATAATATCTTATCTCGACTAGCCAAATCTTTAGAAAATGAAGATTTAGCAGATGTTAAGGCACTTATTGAAGAACTTGAAATTGCAGACCCTTTAACTGGAAGTAAAAACTGGACGGATGTCAAGCAGTTCAACCTCATGTTTGGCACTAAACTAGGGGCTTCCGCAGAAAGTGCGATGGATTTATATTTACGACCTGAAACAGCCCAAGGTATTTTTGTGAATTTTTTAAACGTTCAAAAATCGGGGCGCATGAAAATCCCTTTTGGAATTGCACAAACTGGAAAAGCCTTTAGAAACGAAATTGTAGCACGTCAATTTATTTTTAGAATGCGTGAGTTTGAACAAATGGAAATGCAGTATTTCATCAAGCCTGGAACTCAAAAACAATGGTACGAGCATTGGAAAGAAGCCCGTATGAAATGGCATTTGTCTTTAGGAATGGGTGCTGACAATTACCGATTCCACGATCATGAAAAATTAGCACACTATGCAGATGCTGCTTCCGATATCGAATTTAAATTTCCTTTTGGATTCAAAGAATTGGAAGGTATTCACTCCCGAACTGACTTTGATTTAAGTCAACACGAAAAACATTCTGGGAAAAAACTACACTATTTTGACCACGAAGAAAATAAAAATTACACCCCCTACGTTTTAGAAACATCCATAGGGTTGGACCGTATGTTTTTGGCTGTATTTTCAAATGCATTGACCGAAGAAACCTTAGAAAACAACACCACTCGAACTGTATTAAAACTGCCCGCAGTCTTAGCCCCTATTAAAGCAGCGATTTTACCCTTGATAAAAAAGGATGGATTACCAGAAATTGCAAGAACGATTTTAGCTGATTTGCAATGGAATTTTAATGTGGTATACGATGAAAAAGACGCAGTTGGAAGACGTTACCGCCGTCAAGATGCTTTAGGAACACCGTTTTGTATTACGGTGGATCACGATTCATTAGAAGACAATTGTGTCACCATAAGACATCGAGATTCTATGGAGCAACAACGTGTGAAAATAGAAGATTTAAAAACAATTATTGAAAATCAAGTAGCCATGAAACACTGGCTAAAGAAAATCAATTAGAAAAAATTTAACCAAATTTGAATTCCAATATAAAACATATTTTATGTGTAGTGTTATTTTTTAATAGCAACTATTTTTTTGGTCAAATCAATGATCCTCCTACAGTGACTGCCGTTGGAGATCAAATCTATTGTCCACAAAGTCAACAACGAGTAGTCACCTCTTTTAACATCGTCGATCCAGATGACACCTTCATACCAGCTTTTTACATTCAAATTTCATCTGGTTATGTTGTAGGTCAAGATCAACTCTCTTTAATAGGGTCCCACCCCACTATAGCAGCCAATTGGAATGCAAATCAAGCTAAATTAACCTTAACAGGTGTCAGTGGCAGTTCTCCAACATATACAGAAATTATTGCAGCGGTTTATGATGTTGTTTTTAGTAGCACCAATATAAATGTGGGTACTAAAACCTTTTCATTAACTGCGGGATCTGCTAATTATTTAGCCTCCACAGATCATTATTACGACTATGTACCCTCAAATTTGATCACCTGGACGGATGCCAAAACGACTGCTGAATCGATGAATTATTTTGGATTACAAGGCTATTTAGCCACCTTAACCACCCCTGACGAAGGACAAATTGCTGGGGAATTATCGCCTGGAACAGGCTGGATTGGCGCCTCAGATGCAGCAAATGAAGGCGTCTGGAAATGGATGACAGGTCCTGAAGTAGGATTAACGTTCTGGAATGGTGATGTTGGAGGATCGGCCCCTACAGGAATATATTCGAACTGGAATAATGGCGAACCAAATAATGCTGGTAATGAAGATTATGCACACATTACAGATCTTAGCGTAACCACCATTCCTGGGTCTTGGAATGATTTGCCTGAAAACACTGCTGGCCAACCCTCAAATTACCAAGCCAAAGGTTTTGTCATTGAATACGGAGGAATGCCAGGAGACCCTAGCTTAAGCATCTCTGCGTCCACAACTTTCAGTCCGCCACAAATTTTATCAACAAGCCCAACTGTAAGCTGTGAAAATGACCCTGCAAATTTGTCGGCGACTTCAAACACAACGGATGTTTTATGGTATGACAGTCAAAATGGAGGTACTCTTTTATTTACAGGAAACAATTATAACCCCATTTTAACCACAAATACTACCTTTTGGGTTTTAGCGTCTAATAATGGCTGTACCACTGGAACCAGAACCGCCGTGACTGCCACGGTTAATTCCGCTCCAACAGTGGACACGCCAGCAAATGTATCTTCTTGTGATAGCTATAGCTTACCAGCACTGACCATTGGGAACTATTACACCGCCTCCAATGGCACTGGAACTCCACTTAATGGTGGAGATATCATTTCTACTTCCACTACCTTATTTGTGTATGCCGAATCGGGAACAACTCCTAATTGCTTCAATGAACATTCTTTTGATATTGTAATTAACGCATCGCCTGCGGTAGATACTCCAACTAACGTTTCTGTTTGTGACAATTATACATTGCCAGCGCTTACCAATGGAAATTATTTCACAGCCTCTAATGGTGGCGGAACACCACTAAATGCGGGAGATATCATTTCTGCTTCCACTACCTTATTTGTGTATGCAGATACAGCCACAACACCTAATTGTAGCAATGAACATTCTTTTGATATTACGATTAATACAACGCCAACTGTAGATACTCCAACTAACGTTTCTGTTTGTGACAATTATACATTGCCAGCGCTTACCAACGGAAATTATTTCACAGCCTCTAATGGTGGCGGAACACCACTAAATACGGGAGATATCATTTCTGCTTCCACTACCCTGTTTGTTTATGCAGATACAGCCACAACACCTAATTGTAGCAATGAACATTCTTTTGATATTACGATTAATACAACGCCAACTGTAAATACACCCGCAGACATTTCCGTGTGTGATAGCTATACACTGCCAGCACTTACAAATGGGTCTTATTTTACAGCCTCAAATGGCGGTGGAACGCCTCTCAATGCAGGGGATGTAATCTCAACTTCCACTACCTTGTTTGTGTATGCAGAAACTGCAACAACACCTAACTGTACTGATGAGCACTCTTTTGATGTCACTATTAATATTACTTCAAACGCTACATTTACACAAATATCACCTATTTGCGAAGGCGATTCATTAACACTCCCTACGACTTCCATTGAAGGCTTCACAGGAACATGGTCACCAGTTTTTGACAATACAGTTTCAGGCACTTACACCTTTACACCCGATGCAAATCAGTGTGCTATTGGCACGCCAATGTCCGTTACGGTAAATCCTGTTTTTTCTCCAACCTTTACACAAGTAGATACCATTTGTGTTGGCGATGTTTTATTAAATTTACCTACGGTTTCTAACAATGGTTTCAGTGGTACTTGGTCTCCAGCCATAAATAATACAGCCACTACAGAATATACGTTTACCCCTACTCCAATCTCAGGGATTTGTTTCGAAGAAACTAAAATGACCATTGCGGTCTTAACGCAAACAATACCACTGTTCACGCAAATTGACCCTATTTGTATTGGTAGTGTATTGACTCCTTTACCAATAACTTCTAATGAAGGCATTACAGGTAATTGGAGTCCGGCTGTCAATAACTTCGCAACAACTACTTATACATTCACACCAAACCCTTTGCAATGTGCAGACACCACTACCATGACCATAGTGGTAAATCCAATCAGTATTTTAACGATTACTGCTACAAATATTTCGGAAGATTTTGAGGCAAATCAAATTATTTCAGTATCTGCAACAGGGGGAAGTGGAACGTATGAATACCAATTAGATAGTGGGTCTTGGCAAAGCAGTCCAATTTTTGAATATGTCATCGGATGTCAAGAACACACCGTGGCTGTACGTGATGCACTTGGGTGTAGTACACTAACTGAAGCTAGGATCATGATTATGGAATTCCCAAAATTCTTCACCCCAAATGGCGATAGCTATAACGATACTTGGAACATCAAATGTTTGAGAGATGACCCTTCGGCATTGATCTCAATTTTTGACCGTTTTGGAAAATTAGTGTTTCAATTTAGACCCGGTCGAAATGCATGGAACGGCATATTTAATGACTCCATGTTACCAGCAACCGATTATTGGTTTGTAGTCAACTACACCAATAGTGACGGAGTGGAAACTCAGTACAGGTCTCATTTCTCTTTGAGACTATAAATCGGTTTACTAAAAATACGCTTTCAACTGTACAGTCCCTGTATGAATAGTCCGACTGGTTTCACTCTTTCTTCCAAAATAATTTAGATTTAAATCTAAAAACTTCGTCAGTTTTTTTTGTGCAATTAGTGACCATGTAAAGTTAGTTCCAGGTTGTAAACCCTCCATCATTTGGTAAGCAACAGGCGTATTAGCATTTCCAAAAAAATCATTTGAAAAATAATTAAAATCTCCAGTAATCGCTGCCTTTTGATTTTGAGTAAGAATGAAAGAAACTCCATATTTTTCTTGCTTGAGCTGCTCCAAATCACCAATAGAATTGTCCTTTTTTTGATATTGATAATATACATCAAACCGCTTGTTATCATCCAATAGGTATGATAATTTTGGATTCAAGAGCGTTTCGTTGAGTTGATAATTTTTTGAAGCAAAATTTTCGCTTTCGCTTCTATTTTTATCTAAGTTGGATTGCAAACTGAGCAGCCACTGTTCTTGGATTTTATGTGAAAAATTGATTTGATGACTGAACGTTTCCTGTTCGACATACCCAAATGAAAGCACATTACGGGAGTTAGATTTTGAATAGCTGTAGGACACTGTATAATATTGTTTGCCTCTATTGTAAAACAATTGATTTCTAAAATTAGATTGGAGTGCCAACTGATCTTCCGCAGTTGAATGAAAAGGATTGAGACGAATAGATGAACTGTTATTTTTATCTTTTCGATCGATTAAAAAAGACGTTTGATTGTAAAAATGAGACCAAAACCTTTTGGATACTTTTGGCGAATTGGCCCACTGAATTGGATTTAAAGTCAATGATTGACTCAGCTTATTTTGATGGGTTCTGATGTAAACTTGGTTGGGCAACAACACACGAACATAGGTCGCCTGATCTTGAAATTGAGCTATTTCAAATTCTTCTAACTCTTGAATACCATTCTCATTATAGTCAAACCACACAAAACTCCCTTGACCGGGTTCTACCTCAACATAAGTAAAATCTTGTTGTGGTAAACGCCCTGCATTAGTTTCAAAAAGAGTGTTCAAATGGACTCCATTATTGGCTAACTTTTGACTGTATTGCAAACGTGAGTTAATCGATTTTTGGAGAGGTGTAGAGGTATTTATAGATTTTAAAACGCGGTAATTTGCATAAAGACTCAAATTTGTATTTTGAGTTTGAATCCATTTAGAATCCAAATAATAGGTGTCTGATGCGTTTACTTTTACAAGTCGGTTATTTTGTAGACTGTCGTTCACCCGATGCCTATATCCTAGTTTCACAAATACTTTTGTGGAATCGCCAACAGCCGTAAACACTTCGTAAGCTTGAAACTTCTGACTGACGGGATCTAACTGATTTAATTCAACCTCCTTTTTTTCGTTGTGTTCTGTTGAAAATTCAACACCTGACCAGCCTTTCTTATAACTATATTTCAAACGGTTATCAGATCTGAAAAAAATAGAGTTCGTGTTTAGCCCGTCAGTTTTCAAAAAACTAGAGTTCGAGTAAATCTGAAAACGCTGTAAATTAAGTTTGGTAAAAAACACATGACGACTCCCTTCATAATTATCCTTAAAATTTAAATGCTGTAATTGATAATTTAAGTTGCCTTTTTCACGATGTAAAAGCTGGACTCCTCCAACAGCAAAAATCTGGTCCCCAAGTTCGGAAGTAATTTGATTTCCTATGGGTGCTTCGATATTCCAATCCCGATTGAATTCTGGATTATATAACCCTTCAATATTTCTAAAATTATTTTGAATATAATCGATGTTGGAGTTTACATCCAAGCTCCAACCTTCAGCTGTTTTAAGTAACTCATGATTTAATGACAGTTGACTCGCTACCCCTGTATCATTCTCGTCATCAAGAGATGAATATAAATTTAAATCATTATGACTGGCTGCAAATTCAAACTCAATAGCTGTTTTTTTATTTGGCTTAAAAGCTCCATTAACAACAGCTACTTGTAATTTCACAGGTGCTACGAGTTGTACAATCGGTTCATAATCTCCTTGCTTAACCCCTGAAATGGGCGCTATATATTCATAAATATTTGAAATAGCATTGGAACTTGCAACCCTATAATTTCCTTGTTGAGATCCAACTGCCGTAAAATTAACAAGATACAACTCATCGTCAGGGTTTGTTGAAAATTCGAAAACCTCCACCCCATTATCTGTACTTTTTTTATATAAAATTCGGTTTTCGTTATATGCTTCTAGTGTTGCCGAAGGAGCCGCCATAAGTGTTTGGTCATCTCCAGCATTCGACAAAATGGCCACTTGTTCCGAATTAAGGGCTTGTTGAAGTGGTTGATTTTTCAGATCATTTTCATGGTAAACAGATACTCCAATCGTCCATTTTTCATTTTTGTAACGACTGCCTGCATAGCCTATAAATCGAGAATAATTACGCTCGCTGTATTGATAATCGACCGTGATTCGCATTTCTGAAGTGATGGGATAAGTCGCATTAAAAATTAGTTCTCCTGCATTATAATCAATAATATAATCTTCAGTAGCGCCCCGTTTTAAAGGGATTCCATTTACATATACCGTTTCACTCCCAGAAACAACTAAAACATACAACTCATTATTAGGCCCTTTTAGCTTATAGGGACCTTGATTGCCTTCTTGCCCTACAAATTGGCTAGTAGAAAATTGACCGCGAACTAAGGCTCCAGCTGCAAAAGCAGTAAACTCAGAATCTTCATTTTTAAAATTAGTAGTCAATGAAAGTCCTTGAACACGTTTAGAAAATTTGGAAAAATACGATTGTGAATCTTCTAAATCAATATCTCCAGCTCGGATCCCCCAGCGGTCACTAAAAACTTCTATAAAAACTTGATCAAACTCATCCAAACGTTGTGAATATCCACTTTCTTGTAAAGGAATATTTGAATCTTGAATGGACGCTCGTAAGGTTACTTTGTCATTTAACTTACCGCTAATTTGTAAATCAAGTTCACTATTTAATACCGAATTTTGATTATTCCCTATTGTGACTCCTCTAGAGATACTTCCAGAAGACACCAAACCATCAAATGGCACTACAACTCGTTTTGAGCTAGGTTGAGATAACTTATATAACTTTTCAAGATTTCCTGTGCTATTGACAATGATGCGCTCATCTAACTCCTGATATGTTTTGGTGATGAATCTAGGATAATTTAAATAAGTTACTTTAACGGAATCCGTATCAACAGTCGCATTAAATGTAAGCAATGCATTTTCAAAATCTATAGTATAGGATGAGGTGGGGATTGACTCATTTTTTAAATTTGAGACAAAAAATTTAGAGGGATTGATGCTCACACTATCAATTTGAATCGAATCTATCACTGCTAATTTTTTTACCCTAAACAAAGATGACACCTCTTGAGACCAGGAATGTGTAAAGGATATAAAGATTAAAAAGTTAAAACAGTACTTCATCATGACTCTTAAACTAAAAACAACCCAAAATATTTTGTTGATAGTTTTCATTAAAACAAGACTAAATATTTAGGGTAAAAGTACTCTATTAATTATTTTAGCTAAAATTATTATCACAATAGATGAAAATTATTTCTTATAACGTTAACGGAATTCGGGCTGCACTCAAAAAAGGATTTATAGATTGGTTGAAAAGCGCCAACCCAGACGTGATCTGTTTACAAGAAATAAAAGCGCAAGAAGACCAGCTCGATTTGAGTGTTTTTGAAGCTGCTGGCTATGCCTATAACTATTGGTTCAGTGCTCAAAAAAAAGGATATAGTGGAGTCGCTATTTTATCTAAAACCAAACCAAACAATGTAGTATTTGGAACTGGAATTGAGTCAATGGATTTTGAAGGACGCAACATTCGAGTGGATTTTGACGGTGTTTCAGTGATGAGTCTATACCTTCCATCCGGGACAAACCTAGCCCGATTAGAACACAAGATAGAGTATATGGATTTGTTTCAAGACTATATAAATACCCTAAAAAAAGAAGTGCCGAATCTTATTATTTGTGGTGATTATAATATTTGTCACGAAGCAATTGACATTCATGATCCCGTGAGAAATAAGAATGTTTCTGGGTTTTTACCTGAAGAACGTGCTTGGATGACTGAATTTTTAAAAAATGGATTTGTAGATGCATTTCGAGAATTTAATACAGAACCTCATAATTATAGTTGGTGGAGTTACCGTGCAAATTCACGTGCCAACAACAAAGGATGGCGTTTGGATTACACATTAATTGCAAAACCCTTACAAGAAAAATTAAAAAGAGCCGTTATCCTTTCTGAAGCAGTGCACAGTGACCACTGTCCTGTTTTGGTTGAAATACAATAAAAATAATTTTTAAATTGACATACAATGATTAAAAGACTTTTAATTCTAACACTTGTTATTTTCACTTCTACCTCTTGTGTATCTTCTAAACTATACAAAGATTTAGAAGGTAAATACACAAATCTCAAAAACGATTATGACAACTTAAATGCGGATAGTGATCGTATTTTAAATGACAAAAACACACTTCAAAATCAATTTGAAAAATTACAAAAAGAGTATGATGCAACGCTTTTAGAACGCAATCAATTACAACAAGATGTGACTGCGCTCCAGAAAAAATACGATACACTAAATGATTCTTATACCGCTTTGGAACAAAACAGCTCAAAAGCTATTGCTGACAATGTGCAAAAAAATAGAGAACTTTTAGCTCAGTTAAACGCCAAAGAAATGGCCTTAGTGGCAGAAAATAACCGTCTTTTAAAATTAGAAGCCGATATGCTAGAGCGCTCACAACGTATTGCAGAATTAGAAGCTTTAATCGCATCGAAAGATCAAGCAATGCGCGATTTGAAAGATGCCATTTCAAATGCTCTTACCGCTTTTGAAGGCAAAGGACTGACCGTCGAACAACGTGATGGAAAAGTCTATGTGTCCATGGAGAATAAATTACTTTTCAAATCCGGTAGTTGGGCTATTGGATCTGAAGGTCGTACTGCAATCGAACAGTTAGGAACCGTTTTAGCGAACAATCCTGATATTGCAGTACTCATTGAAGGTCATACCGATAACGATCCCTTTTCTAGTGGTGGACAAATTGCTAACAACTGGGATTTATCAACGAAACGTGCTACAGCAATCGTTCAAATTTTAAATGAAAATGAAATTATCAACCCCGAAAGTTTAACAGCTGCTGGGCGTGGCGAATTTGCTCCAATTGCATCTAATGAAACAGTTGAAGGCAAAGCCAAAAACAGACGTATTGAAGTGGTTTTGACACCAAAATTAGATGAAATATCAAAGCTACTAAACAACGACTAATGAAATACACCAAACTTCCGAGTACAGATATTAAAGTAAGTAAAATATGCCTCGGGTCTATGACTTGGGGAAATCAAAATACAGAGGCTGAGGGTCATGCTCAAATGGACTATGCCTTAGATCGCGGAGTTAATTTTATTGATACTGCTGAATTATATCCTGTACCAGCCACTGCAGAAACTCAAGGTCGAACGAGTAGATTTATTGGGACTTGGCTTAAAAAAAATAACACAAGAGACAAGGTTGTTATTGCTAGTAAAATTGCTGGGCCTGGAGACTACACTGCTCATATTAGAACATCGGGCTTTGGTGCCGACTCCATCAAAGAAGCATTAGATCTAGAGCTAACACGCTTGCAAACAGATTATATTGATTTGTATCAATTACATTGGCCAGAACGTCAAACCAATACGTTTGGCGTACGCGATTTTAAACCGAGTCCAAACGACCCATGGGTCGATAATTTTAATGAAGTTTTACACACTTTAAAATCTTTTGTGGATGCGGGTAAAATCAGAGCAATTGGACTCTCGAATGAAAAAGCTTGGGGTGCAATGCGCTGTGCAGAAGAAATTCGAAAAGACAATTTAGTTCCGATTAGTACCACACAAAACGCTTATTCAATGTTAAATAGAGTGTTTGAAGGTGATTTGGCAGAAGTGTCCTTGAGAGAAGATATTGGACTTCTAGCCTACTCGCCTTTAGCGTTTGGAGTACTTTCTGGAAAATATATTGAAGGGACCGCAGCAGACAATGCACGACTGAAGTTATTCCCACGTTTTGCACGCTATAGCAGTGAGCAATCCACTGAAGCCACAAAACAGTATTTACAGCTCGCAAAAGAGTTAGGCATTAGCCTTACTACACTTTCATTGGCATTTGTGAACCAAAGACCTTTTGTGACCAGTAATATTATTGGGGCAACAAATTTGGAACAGTTAAAAGAAAATATAGAAAGTATTGATACCGAACTGTCACAGGAAACTTTAGATCGAATCGAAGCAATTCATGCAGTTATCCCAAACCCAGCTCCTTAAGAAATTTTAAAGATTTTTTTTAAGCCTTATTGGCAAGTTGTCCACAAGCGGCATCAATATCTTTACCACGTGAACGACGAACAGTAACCGTAATGTTTTTAGCTTCCAACATGGAAACATACAAGTCGATTGCGGCTGTACTGGCCTGTTGAAAGACCCCGTCATCAATGGGGTTGTATTCTATAAGGTTGACTTTACTAGGAGCAAATTGACAAAATTTTATCAGTGCCTCAATATCTGTTTTAGTATCATTGATTCCTTCCCAAACCACATATTCATAAGTGATGATTCGGTTGGTAGCCGCATACCAATGTTGAAGTGCTTCGCGTAAATCTTTCAAAGGAAAGGTTTCATTAAAAGGCATGATCGAAGTACGAACGCTATCAATGGCTGAATGGAGTGAAACAGCTAAGTTAAACTTCACCTGATCGTCTGCCATTTTTTTGATCATTTTTGGAACTCCAGATGTAGACACAACAATCCGCTTTGGAGACATTCCTAATCCTTCTTTAGAAGTAATTTTATCAATCGCTTTGAGGACATTGTTGTAATTCATTAACGGCTCCCCCATTCCCATAAACACAATATTAGAAAGGGGACGGTTATGGTATAATTTACTTTGTTTATCTATAGCAACAACCTGGTCATATATTTCATCTGGATTGAGATTCCGCATCCGTTTCAGGCGTGAAGTCGCACAAAATTTACAGTCAAGACTACAACCAACTTGAGACGACACACATGCCGTAGAGCGTTTGGCAGTTGGAATTAGTACCGATTCTACAATCATTCCATCGTGAAGTCGTATGCCATTTTTAATGGTTCCATCTGAGCTTCGCTGCATTGAATCTACTTCGATATGATTAATACTAAAATTTTCATCCAACATTTGACGAGTGTCCTTTGATAAATTAGTCATATCCTCGAAATGATGCGCCCCTTTTTGCCAAAGCCACTCGTAAACCTGAGTGCCTCTAAAAGCTTGATCTCCTTGCGAGGCAAAAAAGGCTCTTAACTCCTCTTTTGATAATGCGCGTATGTCTTTTTTAGTAGAAGTCATATTGAACAAAACAATTGATACATAAAAAAAGCCTCTTTGAGGAGGCTTTATAATTTTGATTAAATAATTAGCATGGCGTCTCCATAGCTATAAAATTTATATTTTTCTTTCACTGCTTCTTCGTATGCTTTCTTTACAAAGTCATGACCTCCAAAGGCAGCTGTCATCATTAAAAGTGTTGATTTTGGTGTATGAAAATTTGTAATCATACAGTTTGCAATTGAAAAATCGAAAGGTGGAAAGATAAATTTATTTGTCCATCCAGCAAATTCATTCAAATTTCCTTTAGAAGACACAGAGCTTTCAATAGCACGCATAGCGGTTGTTCCAACAGCACAAATACGGCGTTTTTCTACCAATGCTTTATTAATGGTTGTTGCGGTTTGAGTAGGGATAATAATTTCTTCACTGTCCATTTTATGCTTTGACAAATCTTCCACTTCAACAGGGTTAAAAGTTCCTAGCCCAACGTGAAGTGTGATTTCCGCAAAGTTAATTCCTTTGATTTCTAAACGTTTTAAAAGATGCTTAGAAAAGTGAAGCCCTGCGGTTGGTGCTGCAACAGCACCTTCATTTTTAGCGTAAATTGTTTGGTAACGCTCTTCATCTTCTGGCTCAACTTCTCTGTTGATATACTTGGGCAAAGGCGTTTGACCGAGTTGCGTTAATTTTTTTCTAAACTCTTCATAAGATCCATCATACAGAAAACGAAGTGTACGACCTCTTGAAGTTGTATTGTCAATAACCTCAGCAACTAAGGTTTCATCTTCTCCAAAATAGAGCTTATTTCCTATTCTAATTTTTCGAGCAGGATCTACTAACACATCCCATAGACGTTGTTCTGCATTGAGTTCTCTAAGAAGAAAAACTTCTATTCGAGCGCCTGTTTTTTCTTTATTTCCAAACAAACGTGCTGGAAAAACTTTGGTGTCATTGAGAATCATGACATCATCTTCATCGAAATAATCAATTAAGTCTTTAAACATTTTATGTTCGATGGTTTGTTCTTTCCTGTTCAAGACCATGAGTCTCGACTCATCTCTATTTTCGGCAGGATATTCTGCTAATAATTCGTCTGGTAATTCAAAGTTAAAATGCGATAATTTCATGCTTGGTTTTTATTGTCAAGCTGCGAATATACGATCTCAAAATAGGCGTTGTCAAGTATTTGAACCTTTATTTTTTGGATTCGAAGGTATTGAAACCTAATTCTACTAAATTATCCCAAAAATCAGGGAAGGATTTTGAAACTACTTCAGCCTCTCTTATAGAAAATGATGTTTTAAGCGCCAAGGGTGCAAATGCCATGGCCATGCGATGATCGTTATAGGTTTCTATATCTGCCCCCGATTTTAAGGGCTTGTGGTTAGAGAGATGTAAGCTATCGTCCGTAATATCAATGGCCGTTCCAAATTTATAAATTTCATTTTTCAACGCTTCCAAACGGTCGGTCTCTTTAATTTTAAGGGTGTGCAAACCTGTAAGGTTACACTTTATTTGAAGTCCCAAACAAGTCACTACAATAGTTTGTGCGATGTCAGGCGCATTCGCTAAATCTAAATCTCAAACTTTTTGGTAAGTCTGAATTGATTTTTTTTAAGTTGATTTTAGACCCTTCAAAAGTTGTTTGAACACCCAAATGTGCATAAATTTCTTGCAGTACTGCATCGCCTTGTAAGCTGTCTTTTTTGTAGGTGCTTCAAATTTATTTGAGTCCCCACTGAGCTTCAAGGCTACAATGCTATAAAAATAGGAAGCTGACGACCAGTCGGACTCCACAGTAAACGTTTTTGAAACGGTGTCTAAATAGGGTTTTACTTGAATCACTTGACCTTCAAAACTGGTTTCAACTCCGAGTTGATTTAATAATGAAAGCGTCATTTTGATGTAGGGAACCGAGGTTATTTTTCCTTCAAGGTGTAATGTCAATCCATTTTTAAGCTTAGTCGCCATTAGTAGTAATGCGGAGATATACTGACTACTCACATTCGCTTTCATGCGGACTTCGTCCTTGAGTAAGGTTTTTCCTGTAATTCGCAAAGGTGGATAGCCTTCTTCTTTGTCATATTCAATGTCTGCACCTAGTTCTCTTAAGTGTATCGACTAGAATTTTGATGGGACGTTCTTGCATTCTTTTCGACCCTGTTAGTAAGGTCGTTTTGCCTTCTAAAGTCGCGAAATAGGCGGTCAAAAAACGCATGGCTGTACCCGCATGATGAATGTCAACAGTAGAGCTGTCAGAATTCAATGCTTTGAGCATGTACTGACTGTCATCAGAATTAGAAACATTCTGAATTTCTAAATTTTTAAAAAGTGCTTTTAGTAATAAGAGTCGGTTCGACTCACTTTTGGACCCTGTAATCGTGATATCAGTACTTGGGTTGATGGTTGAATTTTGAAGGAAAAGATGCAAAATCTATTTTAATTTTTCGTTGCTATGATGACGGTTATGATCCCGTTTGGTTTTTATGTCTAGCTTTTTGTCAAAAGCGTCTTGCAAATTTACACCAGTTTGATTGGCTAAACAAAGAACAACGAATAAAACATCGGCTAATTCTTCACCCAAATCTTTATTTTTATCGCTTTCCTTTTCGCTTTGCTCTCCGTATCGTCTTGAAATGATTCGTGCCACTTCACCCACTTCTTCTGTGAGTTGCGCCATATTGGTGAGTTCATTAAAATAGCGAACCCCATGTGCTTTGATCCAATTATCGACAGTTTTTTGTGCGTGTTGAAGTTCCATTTTATGAGAAATTATTGAACTACTAAAATAGTTAATGTTCAAAAGAAATCAAATTATATTCACTAAAATAACGACTCAACAAGCAACACCTTATTCCCGCGCTTTTGAATCTATAATAATCGTTACAGGACCATCATTCAAAAGTGCAACTTTCATATCAGCACCAAAGACTCCGGTTTGGACGGTTTGTTCTAAATCCTTTTCAAATTGACGGACAAATTGCTCGTAAAGAGGCTGTGCAATTTCAGGTTTGGCAGCTTTGATATAACTGGGGCGGTTGCCCTTTTTTGTTTGTGCGTATAATGTAAATTGACTTACCACAAGAGCCGATCCGTTGCTGTCTTTTAGGGATGTATTCATGACTCCATCGGCATCGTTAAAAATACGGAGGTTGGTCAGTTTGTTGCTCAGCCACTGAATATCTTCGACGGTATCTGTGTCAATAACTCCTAAAAGCACTAATAATCCAGAAGCAATATTGGCCACTTTGTTTCCCTCTATAGTTACGCTTGCTTGGGAGACCCTTTGAATGACTGCTCTCATTTTGGATCGTAGTTATCTGTTCGGTAATGTTCGTCATCACCTTCCAGAATTTGTGTATAGCTTTTATAACGCGAGGGTGCAATTTGATTTTGTTCGAGGGCTAATTTGACCGCACATTGGGGTTCGTGTAAATGCAGGCAATTATTAAATTTACAGGATTGTTTCAGGGCAAATAACTCTGGGAAATAGTTATCGACTTCTGCAGGCTCCATATCTACGACACCAAACCCTTTAATGCCGGGTGTGTCTATAATTTGGGCATCAAAGCTCAAATCAAACATTTCTGCAAAGGTGGTGGTGTGTTGTCCTTGTTTGTGCTGCTCTGAAATTTCTTTGGTCTTGATATTCAATCCTGGTTCAATAGAGTTTACCAACGTTGATTTACCTACACCTGAATGTCCCGCAAACATGCTAGACTTTCCGGTCATTAAGGTTTTAACCGCTTCAATATTCTCGCCGGTTTTAGCAGAAATACTTAAACACTGGTATCCAATACTCTGATAAAGTGTTGATAATTCTTCAACAATTTTTTGAGTGGCTTCGTCATTAACATCCACCTTGTTAAAGAGCAAAATTGCTTTAATAGCATAGGCTTCAGTAGTTGCTAAAAAACGATCTATAAAACTCGTGAATGTAGGAGGGCTATCGATAGTGATTAGTAAAAATACTTGATCGATATTACTCGCAATAATATGTGTTTGCTTAGAGAGGTTCACCGATTTGCGAACAATGTAGTTTGTACGTGGATGAATTGTTGTAATAACACCCGTTTCGGTGTTGTTACTCGTTTCTAAATCAAAATCTACACGATCTCCAACCGCTAATGGGTTGGTGCTTTTAATTCCTTTGATTCGGAATTTCCCTTTAATTCGGCACTCATAGAACACCCCTTCTTGGGATTTAATAGAGTACCAACTTCCTGTAGATTTATATACTATTCCTGTCATTCTTGATTTTAAATATCTAAACAAAGAAACAAATAATAAGCTAGAAATATTATATTTGCGTTTTAATTAATACTCAAAACAATACCTATGAAAAAATTATTTGCAATTACATGCCTACTTTTATTATTATCAACTGAATCTGTAAGCTCTCAAACGGAATACAAAGTTATCACTAGTGTTGAGTCTATTGTTCCTAGTGGGCTTGGAAGATCAAGAATAATCAGTGCAAACGAAACGAAAAATTACAAAGATTATACATCAACCCAATCTGCTGATGATAAATCTAGGAATAAATCAGACAGAGGAGATATAAGAGTAAAAGGGTTTGATGAAACCAAGCTTTTAAATTTTTATAACATCGCTGGAATACGTTTTCAGAACATTGCTGCAAATGATGCCTTAATTACTTCAAAAATCAATACAATGATTGAAGAAGGATGGGATCTAGCATTTGTAACTAGTGCTGTAGAAAGCAAAGGAGACAAAACAGATAAACAAGGCATTTTTATAACTCGTTATATTTTCAAACGAAACAAGTAATAAAAAAAGCCTCGCATTGCGAGGCTTTTTTGTTTTATTTATTCAAGATCAATTCTTGATGGTTGATCGATTCCTGGTGCACTGCTTTAAACAGTTTAAGAATAAACTCTTCACTCAAGTTGTGTTGTTCGCCTTCTAAGACCATTTTACCTAAAATCTCATTCCAACGTTTACTTTGTAAAACAGCAACGTTTTCTTGTTTTTTAAGAGTTCCAATCCCTTCAGCCACTTTCATTCGCTTACCTAAAGTCTCCAGCAATTGGTTGTCCATCACATCGATTTGAGCTCGTAAATTTTTAAGCTGATTGTTGTAAGCAACTTCAGGAGTTGATTCTTTTCTGATTTTTAAATCTTTCATGATTTGAATCAAAGACGCAGGTGTTACTTGTTGTGCCGCATCACTCCAGGCATTGTCAGGATCAAAATGTGTTTCAATCATCAATCCATCAAAATTCAAATCTAATGCGGTTTGAGATACATCAAAAATCATATCGCGTTTTCCTGTAATATGAGAAGGGTCATTGATTAATGGAAGGTCTGGAAACTTTGTTTGCAGTTCAATTGCCATTTGCCATTCTGGCGTATTTCTATATTTTGTTTTTTCATAAGATGAAAATCCTCTATGAATCACCCCTAAGTTTTTAATGTCTGCTGTTGCCAAACGCTCAATTGCTCCTAACCATAAGGCTAGGTCTGGATTCACAGGATTTTTAACCAAGACTACTTTATCAGTCCCTTGTAAAGCATCTGCAATTTCTTGTACAATAAATGGACTCACTGTAGAACGAGCACCAATCCACAATAGATCAATGTCGTGTTCTAAAGCCAATTCAACATGGGCTCTATTGGCAACTTCGGTAGCCGTTTTTAAACCGGTTTCCGCCTTTACTTTTTGAAGCCATTTGAGGCCCAATGCACCAACGCCTTCAAAATTTCCTGGGCGTGTTCGAGGTTTCCAAATTCCTGCACGGTAATAGCTTACGTCTGTATCTTTTAGTTCGTGGGCAATTCTTAATACTTGTTCTTCGGTCTCGGCACTACAAGGGCCAGCGATTACTAAAGGGTGGTCGAGATTCAATTCGTTCAACCAATTTCCTAGTTCTTTTTTGTTTTCCATTTTTTGTTATTATTAAGCAATTCCTTTTAATATTTGTTTTATATGATTTGTGTTTTTCATTTCGTTGTGTACTGCATCAAAATCGTCTTTCTCCATATAGGCTTTAAATTGATTCAAATTTTGAATGTACTCAGTAAGCGTTTCTATAACATTGACTTTATTTTGTTCGAAAATTGGAGCCCACATATCGGGCGAACTTTTGGCCAATCGTACTGTAGATTCAAATCCACTACCTGCCATATCGAAGATATCCCGCTCATTTTTTTCTTTTTCAATGACTGTTTTTCCCAACATAAAGGAGCTGATGTGTGATAAATGAGATACATAAGCAATGTGTTTATCGTGATCATTTGCAGGCATAAAACGCAAGTGCATTCCCATTGTTTTGAAAAGGGTTAAAACCAATTCCCCTAAAACTGGCAAGGTTTTCTCGACCTCACAAATGATATTCGTTTTATTTCTTAAACAACCCATGAATTGCTGCTGAAGGGCCAGAAAATTCAGTACCTGCAATGGGGTGTGTTGCTAAAAACTGAGGACGTCTTGGATGGGTTGAAACGGCTTTACAAATGGCTTCTTTGGTAGAACCCATGTCTATCACCACCGCTTTGTCTGAAATAAAATTTAAAACTTGTGGCAGTACCTCTAGGGCTGCATTAACGGGAATTGCCAATACAACTAGATCTGCATTCTCAAGAGATTTCAAGTCCCCTGTTTGATCTATAATTCCGAGCTTCATTGCTTCCGTTAAATGGGTTTTATTTTGATCTATTCCAGTGATCTGAACTTCTGGAATGTAGTGTTTTAAATCCAACGCAAAACTTCCGCCAATTAATCCAATCCCTATAATGCTTACCTGTTTCATGAGACTCGATTTATAGCGGATTGAATACTTTCTTTTGGGGCACACAATGAGAATCGAATATAGCCTTCGCCATTACTCCCAAATATAGTGCCTGGCGCAATAAATATATGATGCTCATGAAGCAAAGAATCAATAAATAGTTCTGATTTCAATCCAGCTGGTAATTTGGCCCATACAAACATTCCTGAAGTTGTTGTTTCAAACTTGCAATTGAGAGTGGTGGCTAGTTCCCATACGAGCGCACGTCGTTCGGTATAAATTTTATTTAAATCTTTGAACCATTTTTTAGAACTATTTAGAGCTTCAATAGCCCCTTTTTGAATGCCATAAAACATTCCCGAATCCATATTGCTTTTAACTTTAATCACATTTTGTAAATGCTCCGCTGACCCCGTTAACATTCCTACACGCCATCCGGCCATATTGAAAGTTTTACTCAAAGAGTTCAACTCTAAACAAACTTCTTTTGCACCTTCAATATTAAAAATACTAGAAGGGTCTTCATTTAAAATAAAACTATAAGGGTTGTCATTAATGAGTAAAATAGAATGTTTTTTAGCGAATGCAACCAATGCTTTCAATACTGTTTGATTCCCTAAAGTTCCTGTTGGCATGTGTGGGTAATTAACCCACATGATCTTGACCTTAGACAGGTTCATCGTTTCTAAAGCTTCTAAATCTGGCTGCCAATTGGAGTTTGCTTTTAGATCATAAAAGATAGGGTCTGCACCAACAAGTTTAGTAACAGAGGTATAGGTTGGATAACCAGGATTTGGAATTAAAACAGCATCGCCTTCATTTAGGTATGCCATAGAAATATGCATAATCCCTTCTTTACTTCCAATCAATGGTAAGACTTCATTTTCAGGGTTCAGACTTACATTATAATTGGTTTGATAAAAGTCTGCCATGGCTGACCGAAGTTCTAGTAGCCCTTGATAGCTCTGGTATTTGTGTGCTGAAGCATCCATCAAACTGTTAGTGATCGCAGAAATGACGGTTTTTGGTGGTGCCAAATCAGGACTTCCGATGCCTAAATTGATGATGGGCGCACCGGCAGCTTTCATGGCATTGACTTCTCTTAATTTTTTAGAAAAGTAGTATTCTTCAACGGTATGTAATCGATTGGCAGTGACCATTATTTTTTTGCGTTTTTATATTCCCCTAATATTTTAAATTCTTCAGCCATAAGTTTCATAATGGCTTTCCCCTTTTCGTAATCGGAGAATTTCTCAAAAGTAATGTCCACAAAAAAGGCATATTTCCAAGGGGTATCAATTTTTGGTAAGGATTGTATTTTAGTTAAATTCAAATTACAATCACTCATCACATTGAGCATTGCTGCTAAACTCCCGCGTTTGTGATCTAATAGAAATTTAACTGAGGCTTTATTAATTATGGCTTTGTTGTGTGTTGATGGGGTTCGTTCTACAACGACAAATCGAGTTTCATTGTGTTTGATTGTTTGAATACTTTTTGCAAAAATTTCCAAATCGAATAATTGAGCGGCTTGTACACTAGCAATTGCAGCGACGCCTTGAAGTTGATTTTCAGAAATTCGTTTGGCAACCTCAGCAGTGTCGGTATCCTCGATTAATTTTATATGAGGGTATTGTTTGAAAAATTCTTTACACTGTAATAACGCCATGGGATGCGAAAACACTTCTTTTATATCTTGAACGGATTGCCCTTTGAGTGCCATCAGGTTGTGTTGAATTTCTAAAAAATACTCACCAGTAATGTGTAAATCCTGATCATTGATATGTGCATAATTAGGAATGATAGAACCCGCAATAGAATTCTCTAAAGCCATAATAGCCACGTCCGAGTTGTTAGACATTAGGCTCTCCACAACTTCGCTAAATGAAAGGTAAGGTTGCACCACAACAGCTTCCTCAAAATATGTTTGAGAAACGATGTGATGGAACGATCCTTCAATTCCTTGTATGGCTACTTTCTTTGTCATAAAAAAAAATCCCGATGTTTACATCGAGACTTATATTTAAAATTTATATTGATAAATTACATACACAGTGCCTCGATTTCTTTTCTAAAAAAGAAATAATAAAAGCTATAAAAAATATAATTTACTGTTGTCATAGATTTGTAATTGGAAGCTAAAGTATATATATTTTCAACAAAAAAAAACTTAATTTCTTTTTTTTATGACTTGCATAGGAAATTTGTAGATAATGCAATAAAAATAGCTCATAAATTGATAAATTATATTTTTAAGAGCTTATTTTGGTAAATTAATTTAGGGGGGCATTATTCAGAATCAGCTTAAAATGTGCTGATTAGTGAATTCTTGTCAATCCAAAAACAGCAATCGACCGGTATAGTACTCCTCAACCTCAACCAAGGGAGGTGTATGCATACTAATCACATTGCCTACACTTCTAATATCAACTTTTAAAGATTGTTGTGGATTTACTGTGATATCATGACTGCTTCTTTGAAATATAGTGACGCCTTGCGCTGTAAGATTCGCTCCTTTAAAGGTACACAAACCGGCATAAAACCCCACCGTTAGTGTTTCAGTGGATCCTGAAATTGTGAATCCTGAAAGGTTATTCGCTACTACTCTAAGGTTTTGAGTATTTACAGTCATATTAAAATCTCCTGAGCTTATATAACCCGAATTATAATTCTCTGAAATAAGGGATAGATCTTCAAAAGTTAAAACTCCTTCTGAGGATGTTAAATACTGCGTGCTACTCCTAATTGCTTTGAGGACTGGAGTGGTTACGATTATTCTGGTTTGCCCATAAGCTCTTACAAAGTTACAAGTGTTAGGATCGGTTAATTGAAGTTCATTCCCTACAACGATTACCTCAACAGAATCAATTAAGTTTTCTCCTGTTTGAATTTCAACTTTATAGTCTTGACCTTGTTTGACTACCAATTCGATATCTCTATTAACTAGTATTTTTTCAAAAGGATCAACTGTCAATTCTAGTGTTGCTGGAGTTCCTGAGGTTTGAATGCAGTCCCAGGCATCTTTTTGGTCGCAAGAAAGGGTTGAAAACAACACAAGTATGTATACTAATTTCTTCATATTATAATCGGATTCCTATTCCAAACTCAAGTGTTTCAGCTTTTGCTAAATGGGATTTGACAGAAAATGCTCCAAACCACTTTTCACTAAAATAATATTTTAAACCGATTCTATTATAGATACGCCCTTCAAAATCATAGGGGTAATACAGGTAATATCCAAGCTGAGCAACTACCGACCAGTTATTTACAAATAATTCATAACCCAAAAACCCCCCAAGGCGTTTATAATCAGCATTAGGGTCTGACGGATTTTCAGGAAATGCAACGCTTCGATAATGGATTTCTTCTTGTAAAGCCTTTGAAAAGAAAGCTTCTATCCCCAATTGAAATGCACTGAAAAAATTAATACGTTTATCTACATAGGCAGAAAGTGTATAAAATGGAAATTGCTCGCTCCCCACTACATCTGTTTGACTGACACCAGAGCGCAATACAAAATTATATTTAAATGTTTTGTCAATAATGGTTTCCTTTATGGATTCTTCGTAGACCACTTCCTTCGTGTCTAAATCGTAATTTATTCCAATATTAAATGCAATGGTATTGACACTTGTGTTGGGTGCTCTAAAATTTCCATTGGAGGCGTGAAAGAAAACCAGCCCTGTTTGAAGTCCAATAGGCCCTAAAAAGTTTGGTTTTTTATAATTTGCCATTAGATAAGGGCTGCCTAATATTTTTGATCCAAATGCAATATTTTTTGGGTTTGAAGCTTTATCATATGGGTTGGTAGCGACCACAAAACCTTGTCCAACGCGCAACATGAGTTGGCGTTTGAAAAAGTAAAAGTTATAGTGTCCATAGAACCCAAACGTGTTACCTAGAACTTCATTTTTTAAATCTTGATACATAAATGAAGCTCCATAATCTGGGTAATTATACCGTTGTTCCCACTCTTTTTTTCCATTGGTTCGATGGTTCCAGCCAACGATAAGACCTTCAGGATGACCTTGAATGAGATGCAGAATATCCGTGTTATGAAGTGGAATCGTTCCTTTAAAATAGTTAATGTCTAAATAGGTACTACTCGACTTGTTTTGTGAAGACCCCACAAAAAAAGAAACAACAAAACACCAAATAAGTAAACGATGCATTTCGATTTAATTAGATCGCAAAAATAAAAGAAATAAATTATTGTCAAGACAAAACATTAGATATAAAGCTTTTTTATTAATTCTATATTCAGTAAATTTGCCACATCATAGGAGGACAAATTTGATCTGATTGCAACCTCATTAAAAAAAAGCTAAAGCAGTAAATTCTACTCCACTAGCCCTGCAATCTTCTTTTTTGTTCTCATAAAAAATTGTTTATGAGTTATTTATTTACATCCGAAAGCGTTTCAGAAGGCCATCCAGACAAAGTTGCTGACCAAATTAGTGATGCTTTAATCGATCATTTTCTAGCTTTTGACCCCGATTCAAAAGTGGCTTGTGAAACCTTGGTGACAACTGGTCAAGTTATATTAGCTGGAGAAGTAAAGTCTAAAACTTACTTGGATGTGCAAAAAATTGCACGCGATACCATCAACAAAATTGGTTATACCAAAGGAGAGTATATGTTTGACGGCAATTCTTGTGGCGTTCTTTCTGCTATTCATGAGCAATCAGAAGACATCAACAGAGGAGTGGACAGAGGAGATGAAGAAGAACAAGGAGCCGGTGACCAAGGGATGATGTTTGGATATGCAACGAATGAAACCGAAAACTATATGCCCTTGGCATTGGATTTGTCACACCGTATATTAATTGAACTTGCTGCCATGCGTCGCGAAAACTCCGATATCACATACATAAGACCGGACTCTAAAAGTCAAGTAACAATTGAGTATGATGATGACAATACGCCCAAACGAATTGATGCAATAGTTATCTCTACACAACACGATGATTTTGATGAAGAAATTGCTATGTTATCAAAAATTCGAGAAGATTTAAAAACAAAATTAATACCTAGAGTAGTTGCAAAACTACCTGCGCATATTCAGGATTTATTTAATGATGAAATTACGTATCACATCAATCCAACTGGGAAGTTTGTGATTGGTGGGCCTCATGGTGATACAGGACTTACAGGACGAAAAATTATTGTAGATACCTATGGAGGAAAAGGGGCTCATGGCGGAGGTGCCTTTTCTGGAAAAGACCCAAGTAAGGTAGACCGTAGTGCTGCTTATGCAACGCGTCACATTGCCAAAAATATGGTGGCTGCTGGAATTTGTTCAGAAGTATTAGTACAAGTGAGTTATGCTATTGGTGTTGCTGAACCTATGGGTGTTTTTGTGGATACGTATGGGACGAGTCCATTTAATTTGACTGATGGTGAAATCGCCGATAAAATCTCTACATTATTTGATTTACGTCCTGCAGCCATCGAAAAGCGTTTAAAACTTCGCAGTCCTATATATAGCGAAACAGCTGCTTATGGACATATGGGACGTGAGCCTAAAACAGTAACCAAAATATTTCATCAACCGAATGGTGAAAGCTTAACTTTAGATGTTGAATTATTTACATGGGAAAAACTGGATTATGTAGATGTAATTAAAGACGCTTTTGGTATTTAAAAACACGTTAGCTAAAGCATCCACGCTCCTAATACCACCAAAACCATAGAGGTTACATAATGCCATTTAAAGTGCTCTTTTAATAGGAGTACAGCCAACACCATTGTCAGCATGGGGGTTGTCAAACTCACAATACTAGAGATAAAAGGGTTGGTCATTTTTAAACCATACATGCCGGCAATAATTGCAATGGCAATAATCGGCGCCATCAACAAAATGTGATCAAATTTGAAGAACGTTAAGGATTGGCTGCTTCAAATAACGTATTAAAATTCCTGCAATAATCAAAACTTCAATTTCTTGATGTATAACAAGAAAAACTACACTATGTGTTTTTAAATTATACCATTGCATGATTCCCGAAGTAGAAAAACAAAGCGTCATCAATATCAAATAACGATGGGTAGAAAACTGAACGGTTTTAGAAGTAAATCGTTGATTCCATAAGAATATAGAAAATCCTAAGAGAATCAAAAGAATTCCCAAAAGGTAATTTTGCGGAACAATATCTTCAACAAAATAAAGTTAAGAAGCAGTACCTATACTTCCCATTAAGCTATAATGTATAAAATTATTAAGGGTACTTTCTTTTAAGGCATAAATCATAAAAACTAAACCCAGTGCACCAATAATACATGTTGAATTGACAAAAAGAGCTTCACCAAGGGTCGTATATATTGTAAAGTCACTAACGCATAAAACAACAACACCAAATAAACTTGTAACCATCGAACGTTTGACAATCACTTGTAAAGGCAAATAGTCTGCTACAACCCACTTCCATAACACATTGTTAATTGCAAAGAACAATGAGGATAAAATTAAATATTCCATAGATACTTAGCTAATATTTTTTTAAAAGGGTTAAATTAAATCGCTTGAAACCCGTTATTTTAACCAAGGATTGATAGTCCTTCTGTAACTGAAAAAGAGTGTCTGAATTGGCAGTTGTATGTTTTTCTAGTTGATATGCCGCGATGCAGTAAAATAAATTTAAATAGTGGTAATACGAATTGGAGGGACTTACATTTAAATTAATTTGATTAAAACTATAAATGGCATCTTTGTAATTCTGTCTTTTCAATTTCACTAATACATGTGCAATCAAGTAAACATTATGGGATGTATAAAATTGCCAAGTGGGGTTGACAAAAAGATTTTTATCATAAAGCTTAAAAATTGTTTCTAGAGTTTCTATTTGTTTGGTGAATATAAGTGCAGGGAAAACTTCTATGTAAAATAAAATCTTAGAATATTGTTTACCTGTTTTAATAATCTGTAACAACAATGTGTGGAGGGGTTGTTTGAATTTAAAATGCTGTATCAGCAACTGATACCCTAACAACCGCCCATGTAATACAGGGAACATCTTAGGACTCATAACTTCAGGTTGGTAGGGTTCAAAATTTGATTTTCCAGCTAAAAAGAGATGATAGTTTTTTATTAGATTGATAAAAATTCTTTGATCTGGGTGAGTATCATGTGCAAATCTGGCTGTATTTAAGTAGCCATAGTAGCCATTAAAATGTGTGTAATCTACATGGAAATCTAAAATATATTTTTTAAAAACATATGTATCTGACAGTAGTGCTTCTAGCTCTATATATCTATTTTTAGGCAGCGTTCTTAAAAGCCCTCCAACAGCATATGCTAATTTTTCAAGCTCCTTATTTTGGGAACTTATATCGAAAAAAATAGTAGGATTTGAAAATATAGTTTTCAATAGATCAATTCTATTTCTTCGAATAAATGTCTTTATAATGTAACTTAGAAACAACACATAATCGGGATGTGATTTTAGAGCGACCAATTGTTGAATTTGAGAGGGATCGATTGACTGAAAATTTTCAAAATCGTTTATAAAAGTCCAGTGAAACCAGTTTTGATCTTTATTGATAATATTTAAAAAATCCGAGTAGGATGCATGTCCCAAAAATTTTGCTAAGACTTCCAATGTTTGAAGCTGTGGAGCTCCTGCTGGTAAAAACCCGAAGAAGCGACGCAAGGTATTAAAGCCAATCTTAAAGTTATTTTCTAAAACTATAGCTTGGTGAAGGTACCGCACATCGGCTTGACGCCGAATTTCAAAACCTAACTTTTGATTAATGTCTTGTTTTAATTGTTTGATCATGTACTCCATAAATTCAAAATTAAGAAAAATTTGACTTATGGGCTATAATTGGGCTATAATTTAAAATTATTTAAATTAGATTTGTATTTTAATTTATTAAAATTAATCCAATGGCAACAAGTGTTACAAAACACTCCATAAAAGCAAACGTAAGAAAGCAAACCAACTCGAGGCTAGCTCAAAAAATAGTAGAAAATTATATTGATAAAACTAAAATGAGTTTTAGTGTATTGCAAAAAGTTTGGTTTGATGAGTTGCAAGGTGTTAATGGAGTTATCAAAAATCTGAATGATATTGATAAAGGGAATGAACAAAACTATTATATAGACACTCCAATTACATTAATTGATGGTACAAAAATTGCCATATGCAACCAATGGGAAGAAAAGAATTTCTCAAATTTTATTTTACATGCTAGACAGTTAGGGGTTGAAATCAAAGCTGATGATTTTCAAGTAGAATACGTAACCAATTATTCCAAAAAATTAAAGTCAAAATCCTCAAATTTACTCTAACAAGAGTTATTTTAAGTTAGTCTGTTATGTAAGCCCGACCCACAGTCGGGTTTACTGCTTTAAATACCTAAGTGCTCCTTCCAATTTACAACGGACTATAAATGACAAATACCTCTAACATTAGGCAAAATAATTGACTAAAAAATCTTCTGAGAAGTAAGCGTATTTTAAGTCTTTACTTAGTGTGGTATATACCTTTTTAATTTTGGATTTTTTAGAATCTATTTTAACATCTCCAAATAGATAAATTTGATATAATATTGTGATTAAATCACTATAGCTATATACGCAATTCTCCAAGCTAAAAAGATTAATATATTTTTTTTCATTTGATAGTTCTCCACAGGATTTATAATAAAACGCACTCATCAAGTAGAAAGAGTTCAAATGATTCTTTTGATAATAAAAATCAGGCTTCTGATCAATGTTGATTTCTCCAATTAAAAATGCCATTAACTGCAGATCCTTGATTAGTATCGCAGTGGTGTAAAGCTCATAATAATAGTCTGTTATATTTGATTTTTTTGCATGAATTTGTTTATAGGTGTCTAAAATTCTCAATTTCTGGTTGCTATTATTTAGCAGTAGTTTTAACGCTAATAAACGACTGCATAGAATAGGGTTTAAATCTGTTGAAAAAATTAAATCTTTTGAAAAAATTAAATCTTTGTGACAGTCAACGGGCTTTTTACAATTTAAAAAAAATTTAAATTGTAAAACCGCAGAGCTAAACAAAGCTATTTCATTTGTAGGTGAATTGCGTTTAATCGTTTCTGTCCATTCCCCATAATAGCCGTTCAAATTAGAATAATCCACAAAAGTTAAATAGACACATTGTAAAAAATTAGTATTTTTGAGCAACAATACATCTATTTCTGGCTGTTTACGAAGCAATAACCCTATTGAATTTCCCAAATACAATACTTCTGAATAGGAGAAAGTATCAAAAGCAAGTGCTTTTAGCCTGAACAGTTTATCTATTAAAGAATAACTTTCGTTATGTAACAACTCTCTTGTTAACATTACGATAAAGCCCGTAAAATTTTCAAGACTTTTTTTAGTGGAGTTGACTAAGTTAATTATGACTTTTTCATCGCCGTCAAAAACCGCTTTATAAGTAAGCTGAGATAAATCAATTTTTTCTCTATAAATGTCTGTTTGCGTAAAATGAATATAATTTTTATAACCTATAAATTGAGCTAAGGTATTTAGTGTTTTAATATTTGGCTTCGTTTGAGGTGCTAAGCCATAAAATCGTCTTATGGTACTACAACTTATATCAATATCTAGTGTTTCAGTCATAGTATTCGAAACCAATTCACAGTCTCCACGAGTTTTTATTGGTCTTCCAATTTTCTCTTCAATTCTTTTTCTTAAAACGTTAACCATAGTATATTTTAAATTATGAACCAAATATGAACCAAATATAACATAAATATAAATTAGTTTTGATGGTAAATGAATATTGATTTACATAGCGTGCCAAAAATTTATCCAAAAAGTCCTTACAGTGGACTTTTAAAAAATCCAAACCGTTCGAGACTAGTTCAGAAGACTATTAAAAATTTCATTGATACATCTAAAATGGGTTTTAGCGTGTTGCAAAAAGTTTGGTTTGATGATCTACAAGGCGCTGTAGGTGTTATTAAAAAATTAACCGAGGTCGATAAAAAGAATGCACAAAACTACGACATGAACGATCCAATTACTTTAAGTGATGGCACTAAAATTGTCGTCTGTAATCAGTGGGGAAAAGAAAATTTGACAAACTTTATTTCACACGCAAAACTATTAGGACTCAATATTAAAGTTGAAAGTTCTCAAACAAAAATGAAAATCAATTAAAGACAATGCTTCTAGTGAAAGAGATCCGTTTTTAGCAAAATTATAGTTAGTAAATTCAACCAATTTAATATAACAAACCAATTAATTTTTATGAAACATCTAATATTACTTTGTATGCTTATGAGTTTGAGTGTGTCTTCTCAAACCATTTCAAAACAAGTGATTGGCCCTGGCGGATCCACTGTTGACAATGGCACCAACAAATTAAGTTATACCACCGGCGAAGTGCTCGTAGGCGCTATGACTTCCGAAGATGGCTCCATACAGCTTGGAAATGGGTACTACCCTTCCTTAGACTTGGAAGCCTTGAGCGTAGAAAATCCTGAACTTCAACTGAATTTAAAAGTATATCCCAACCCCGTAACTGAAGCCTTTTATATATCACACCCTTCAGCGATACAGTTTAAGCTGGACATCGCAGAAATTAACGGTAAACAGCTATTTTCAGGGACACATCAAAAAGAAGCGCCCTTTTCGATGCAATCCTACGGATCAGGCGTTTATTTAATTACAATAACAACTTTAGAAAATAACCAATCAAATACTTACAAAATCATAAAACAATGAAAAAATTACTCATAACATTACTGCTTGCCTTAACAAGTACTTTGAGTTTACAAGCTCAAACACAACAAGGATTTAACTACCAAGCTACCGTTCGAAATGCTGGAGGAGAACTGATTGTCAACCAAAATGTCAATTTTAGGTTCAATATCCAACAAGGATCTGAAACAAGCAGCCCTATATTTACAGAAACCCACTTAGTTTCTCCAGACGATTTAGGTCAAGTAAATCTTGTCATCGGAGATGGTACTTCTATTATTGGCGATTTTAGTCAAATAGACTGGTCGTTAGGAAGTTATTTTTTGGGCATCGAGCTTAATACAGGTGCTGGTTATGTAGCTATGGGAACCACCCAACTCCTCAGTGTTCCGTTTGCATTGTATGCAGAAAATTCTGGTACTGAGGCCTCCGATCTTCAAACTGTATTAAACACCGGCGCTATTGCAGACTTGGTTGTGAGCGAAGAAAATGTATCCGGAATTGAACTTTCTACTTCTGGAGGTGACGAAGCTGGTAATTCCTATTACGGAATTGTGAGTTCCATTGCTGGAACTAATGGTGAAAATACTGGAGTACTTGGCGAATCTACAGGAATGAATACATACAGAAATTACGGATTAAGAGGAGCTGCTTCAGGCGCAGAAGTGAATAATATTGGTGTTCAAGGGATTTCTAATAGTGAAACAGGACACAACTATGCTGTTTGGGGAATAGCTGCCAATGCTGTAGATGGAAATGATAACAGAGGCATCATGGGATATGCTACTTCACCAACACCAACTGGAAAAAACTATGGTGTTACAGGATGGACAGGCGGTTCAGAGGTTTTTAATATTGCTCTAGGTGGCTATGCCGATGCTGCCAACAGTACCAATGGGAGTAATTATGGAGTGCAAGCGAGAGCGAGTGCCGTTACTGAAAACGGATATAACTACGGCGTTTATTCTGAAGCAAGCAATGCACCAAATAACTATGGTATACATGCAAGCGCAATTGGCACAGTAGGAAATAATTACGGGATTTTTGCTAATGCATCCGGTGGCGAGTTCAACTTTGCAGGGTATTTCATTGGGGATGTTGTCGTTACCGGGGGTACTTTAACCGCTGATGTGACCTTAGACAGTGCACCAACCGAAGAAATGGATGCAACAACCAAAGGGTATGTTGACCAACTCATCGCAGAATTAAAGAGTGAAATTCAACTTTTAAAATGGAAAACTTCACCACTTATTGGATCATGGAAACTAGCACCAGAAGCATATGCACTTACTTTAGGCCCAACTTTGAACGACTTTTCTTGGTATTGGAATACTTTAGAATCGGTTACTGAAAATAGAGCGTGTCAATTTGATGATGAATATATATTTGGTGCAGATGGATCGTTCCAAAATGTTTTAGGGACACAAACTTATTTAGAAGAATGGCAAGGTACGGTGAATGAGTGCGGTACACCAGTTGCGCCACACGATGGAACAGCAACCGCGACTTATATATACAATGAAGCAGATGGAACGATTACAATTAATGGGGTTGGGGCATACCTAGGATTGTCCAAAGTTGTTAATGGTTCAGAACTACTCAGTCCTGCGGATGCAGCGAATTCAATTACGTATATGGCAACTCTTTCAGAAGATGGAAACACATTAGACTTAGACATTGAATCCACAACAGCAGATGGATCACAGGCTTTTTGGTCTTTTAAACTCGTAAGGCAAATGCAATAGACATTTAAACTTTTTTTGTAATACTACAACAAAGTAAATACCTAACAATTCCTTAAATATAATTTGTTTGAAGTTAGTTAGTCAAAAAAACCCGACCCACAGTCGGGTTTTTTAGTTTAATAGCTCGGAGTTAGTTACAGCTCGTAACGGACTCGAAAGGTCACGTAGCGCGGTTGGATAAAGTATTCTGTCGCGCTTACCGAAATGTTTGAGGTGCTGCTCTGGTTTTGAGAACGAGTATCTAACAAGTTCGTCGCTTTGATTTCGTATTCAAACTTGGCATCTTCATCCTTTCTGTAAGATAAGGACGCATTCCAAAATTCATAGGTATTGATCGTACGATCTTCATCGCTAAAATCATTATATGAAAAATCCGTTTTAAGTGTAAACGCTTTTAAAATTAAGGCATCCACTTCAATAGAAGGACTTTTGGTGAAAAATTTGGTGCTATTAGCTCCTAAATTATTGTCCTGTATAGAGTATCTGTAACTCAAATCGACGTTAGGCGCAGTTCTAAAGTTGGTGCGCAACTGGGCTCTGTAGGTTTGTGAAAAACTCTCATTAACAGTTCGACTGTTTTGTACAAACTGATTGAATTTAGAGTAATTCAAATTCGCTCTGACAGAGGCACGTAACTTTCCAAAAGTACGCTGAAAACGACCATTAGCTGACAAGCTTTCATCGGCAAAAGCAGAATTAAATGGTGTCGAGACGCGAATCACACTTCCAGGAACGAACTCAGAAACTGTTCTAATATTGTCAATACTTTTGTTGTAATTAATATTAGCAAATACGTTGGTATAGTTAAACATATTAAAACTATAGTAAAACAAGCTCAAATTGTGCGATAGTGCGCTTTGCAAATCTGGTGAACCCGAAAATAACGAGTTATAGTTGTTAAGCACTAAGCCACTTGCAAATTTCGACACATCTGTAAATTGTGTTTGCATGCGATAACTTAGGTTCAAGGTTTCACTCTTTTTGATTTGAAATATCACATTCATATCAGGTAAAAACCGGAAGAAGTTATCCGTAGTCTTAGACCCCATCTGCGTATTTGAAATTCCATAGGCATGGGCAGCTATACCAGGTGTGAAAGTAAACTTACCTGACTTTAAACGGTAATGAAACCCTACATACACATCCGAAAAATTATAAGCAATGTCATTAGTGGATACACCATTTGCAATTTGAGGAGTTGGACTGGTTTCAGTTTGGTTGTCTAGGTATTGAAAAATATTAGAATCAAATTGTTGATGGCTTAATATAGATCCAAAGGTGAGATTGATATTGCTCTTTTTATTTAAAATATTCCAATAATCCAGTTTTGCATCTACTTGATTGGATTGCACCCGTTTTTCTTGACCAAAATTATAATCCAATTGAGAGCCATCTAATCCCAAACTGTTCGCAGTACCTTCGTAATTGGCTTTATCCTCAAGAATCGCATTGTAAAAAGGATCTTCATCTTTGATAAGATGCTGTGCTTCAAATGCAAAAATATTGGTTTCATTCAACGTATAATAATAGTTCAAACTCTGATTAAAACTAAATGGGCTCGTATTTTCTAACTGATTGATGTCCCCATTTATTGAAGAATTGAAGCGCTGGTCTTGCGTGCTTTTGGATAAATTTCCAAGAGCTTCGTACTCTAGTTGGTTACTGCTGTTTGGTTGATACTTAGTGGTTAACTTCAGCATACCAAGATCATTATTTTGTGAGGTATTACTCTGGGTATCTTCGTCTGAAAACCCAGGAGGTGCATCAACATACTGGACACTTCTGTTTTCTTGTAATTCGTTTTTACTGTTAGAAAAAATAGCAAATCCACCGATATCCAACGTCTTTTTTGGAGACCAACTAAAATTAGCGGCTCCAAATTTTGTACTAATGTCTTTAGCCCTGTTGTTTTGAAGTAATAAAAATCCAATATCATTATTTCCTAAACTCAAGCTCGTTCCACTTTTTTGACTAGGCGATCGGAAACCCCCAGAAAAATTGAAGTAATCTCGACGTGAAAACGCAACTTCTCCAATATTGTTGAGATCTCCAATAAAATTGACACTGTATTCTGGACTGTAATAAAACAACTTTGGCTGGGCTAAGTAGAGCGAATTTGCGTCCGAATCTCCCGCGCCAACCGTGACATTTCCAAACCAGAAATTTTTCTTACCATCCTTTAATTTAATGTTGATAGCAATGTTGTCTTGGTTGTTGGTAACCCCACCCAATTGACCAACTTCAGCATAATTTTTTAATACCTGAACTTTGTCTACCGCACTAGATGGAATGTTTTTGGTTGCTAATTTGGTGTCGCCATCAAAAAAATCTTTGCCTTCAACCATTAATTTGTTTACAACCTTGCCTTCAACTTCTACCTGGCCATCGTCATTAATTTCAACTCCAGGTAAGTTTTTCAACACATCCTCTAGTTTTCTTTCGGTACCTGTATTGAAGGAATCTGCATTATACACTAGAGTGTCTCCACTGATGGTAACTGGCATTTCATAAACTAATTCCACTTCATCTAAAGAGTTGTCTTCAAAAAGTATAAAATCTTTGGTAATATTTTCTTCTTTTGTTTCTAAAACTTCGTCTAGAGATTTCATTCCAATATAACTCGCTTGTATGGAATAGGAGGTATTCTTTTTCAGATCCAAACGAAAACGACCTTCATCATTGGTGATTCCATAGGAATCCAATGATTTGGTGGCTTTATTAATGGCAATGACATTAGCTAATTCCAAGGGACTTCCTAGACTGTCTTTAATGACGCCTTCCAGTTTTACCTGAGAAAACCCGGCAATACTCATTGACAGGAATGTGATTGTAATAAACTTTTTCATAAATTATTGGTTATTTTGGATGTGCTTAATTTCGCCGTTTATTTCTACGACCTCCGTACATGGAGCGCATTTCTTCCATTTTTTTCTTGACCGTTTCATTGTACTTTTGACGTGAAACCACATCTCCCTTTTCTGGCGCTTTGATCTGTACTTTTTCTTGTGGGTTCATTATAATTTTTGAACATAAAATTGTGGTCTTATCTGTATTTACTTCAAGAATTAAACCTGGAAGACCCCAAAAGTCTCCTGGGCCATGGCTCACAGGAATCTGTGGAGTGTACCATGCTGTGACTTCAATTTGTTTTGGTATTTCTATGTCCTCAGAAACAGAAGTTGCAGTAGAATCTTTTTTAGTTTCACCTTCTTTAACTTCTTTAGATTTTGGTTTTCTTCGCATGCTACGCCAATCAAATTCATCTACTGTTTTGACAGCCGTTGCTTTCATACAAAGGTACTGACCAATTTGTTTTGTTTCAGTTCCTAATTTCCAATTGAGTTTAGACAACGAATCCGTAATTAGAAATTGCTTTCCAAAAAATTCTTGGTCTTGCAAATACTGTTGAGATTTAATGTTTTTGTATTGCATACCGGCAGAAAAACTACTGCCCCATTTTCCAAAACCACCTTGCCCACCAGGTGCCTCTAAAACTTCTTCTTCTTTATAGGTGGAAGCTTCTCGGTCAAAATTTAAAATATACGTTTTTTCAAACATGCTGCGCATGCGATCCGCTATTTGTTTTTTTTGACCTTCACTCATTTTCCGACCGCCCCAACTATCCATATCAACAGATGTTTTAGAAAAGTAATAGGCTTTCCCTTGAAAGTTTTGTGCGGAAGCTACTGCTGAAAATAACAACACCATACACCCTATCAAAAAGAAGTTTTTTCTTAGAATCATACTTAAGAATGTTAATTTAATATCTAATTTATTGGCACAAATTACGGATTGTTTAATAATATCTCGTTAAAATAAAACTAATTTCCTATTTCAATTTTGAAACTATTACCATCTTCATCATCGCGACCGTATTGAGATTCCATTTCTTTCATCTTTTTATCCATAATGGCATCGAATTCCGACTGGCTTACAGAATCTCCACCCGTGGGCTCTTTAATCTTAATTGGTTTTGAAGGGTTAAGTGAAATCTTACTACATAAAATGGTTTGAGAATCATAACTTAGTTCTAGAATAAGTCCTGGTAGACCTTGAAATTGTTCAGGACCATTGCTAACAGGGATTTGTGGCGTGTACCACGCTGTCACCGTTTGTGTTTCTTTAGTGACCTCATCCATTTCTGAAACGGACTTTACTTCACGCTCCAGAGTTGCTTTAAAACAGGTATAATTTCCAATGTTTTTGGTGTCGCCCTGTAATTTCCATGGATTTGTTTTTAAAGAGTCTTGGATCAAAAACATCTTTCCAAGCAAGTCACTTTCTTGGACATAACGCTGTGTCTTAATATTTTTATATAACTCTCCTGAACCTCCCATGTTAGAAATGAATACCATGGAGCCACCTGCAGATGGAGGCGCTAGAGATTCGTCTTCCTTATAAAGAGATTCTTCTTTGTTAAATGTTAAAATATACGTTTTTTCAAACTGTTTTTTAAGCATTGCCATAATTTCATCTTGCATACCACCAACTTGAGTACTATCTATTTTGATGTCTACCTTGCGCTGGGTTTTATAGGTGGCTATCCCTTGAAATTCTTGGGCTTGAATTCCTGAAATCGTACATGTGAATGCGATTAAAAGTACTTTAACTGATCTTGTCATTTTTTATTTTTTAAATTATTACTGACGCAAATATGAAAAGAATTTTGAATATTCATCGTTAACTACTGTTAACGTGTGTTAAGCGATTTGTATTAATTAGTTTTAAAATTTACTTTTGACTTATGAATGATATGCGTTATAAGTGGATGTCTTTATGTTATTACCTTTGTGATCCTGAGCACAATTGGCATTCAAGTGTATTGGAATTATAAAAACTATCAAACGAATAAGCAACAGCTTATTAATGACGTGCAAGTGAGTTTAGATAATGCGGTGGATTCCTATTATACCAATCTTGCTGAGTATAGCGCTGTTGAAGGTTTTGCGCTGCACTCAAACTCCAAAGATAAGTTGTTCGACCTCCCCTTTGATCTTGATAGTTTGATCAATGAGAGACCAAAGAGTAATAAATTCAAACTTAATAAGGATCTAAAACGTTTAGCACGTAAATCGGTACATAATTACCACAAACAAAACTCGAGAGATTTAGATTCAATTCGTATGGAAAGTATTTTTCATAACCCTGATTCAATTGTTTCAGACTCTTTTCAATTTGGGATTAAAAGGATAAAATTGTTTGATATCGACTCACCTACTATAAAAGATATTAATTTACTAACCTCAAAAGTATTTGTTGCTATTACCCGCGATTCATTATCGCTTGAAGACATTGACGGTTTGTTGAAATCTGAGTTGTCTCGCAAAAAAATCAATATTATATATGGTTTAACATTTGAGAGTCTCGGGTTAGAGACTCAAAAACTTAAAAAAATCAATCCAAGCCACTTATCAACGAATTCGAAATCTCCTTTTTTGCCGAGGGGAAGTTCATTGTCTATTCATTTTTCAAACGAAACAAAAATTATTCTAAAACGAATTCTTACAGGTATTTTAATTTCTACTTTATTGGTGCTCGCTGTTATTGGATGTTTGTTTTATCTTTTGCAAATTATAAGACGTCAAAAACAACTGGCAGAAGTGAAAAATGATTTGATTAGCAATATCACTCATGAATTCAAAACACCGATTGCTACTATTAGTGTTGCCCTAGAAAGTCTTAAAAGTTTCGACGGTATCGATGACAAGAAAAAGACTAAAACCTATTTAGATATGTCAAGTGAACAATTGACAAAGTTAAATGTGATGGTTGAAAAACTTTTAGAAACCGCCACTTTGGATAGCGGAAATTTAGAGCTTCATAAAACGCCTATTAATGTTATTGATTTGCTTCACACAATTGTTGATAAGCATCAGATGCAAACGGAATCTACGACTCTAATTTTTGATCCTAAACAGACGAATATAGAGGTGGAAGTTGATGTGTTTCATTTCGAAAATGCAATTAACAATATTATTGATAATGCCATTAAATACGGCGGTAATCAAATTTGGATTGAAGTCTCACAAAACGCGTTTTTATTTACAATTTCAATTTCTGATAATGGGACCTCATTAAAAATGTCCAATAAAGATCAAATTTTTGAGAAATTTTACCGCGTATCAAAAGGCAATACCCATAATGTTAAAGGGTTTGGGATTGGGTTGTACTACACTAAGAAAATTGTCGAAAAACACAGCGGCACTATACAATTGGAGCTGAAAAAAACGCATACTACTTTTAAACTGACACTTCCAAATGAATCATAAAATAACCCTACTTTTAGCTGAAGACGAGCCCTCGCTTGGTCAGATCATTAAAGAAAGTTTGGAAACTCGAGGATTCGATGTTTTACTTTGCGAAAATGGTGAAAAAGCATTTGAAGTTTATAAAACAAAAAATCCAAAATTATTAATTCTAGATATAATGATGCCAAAAAAAGATGGTTTTACTTGGCTAAGGAAATTCGTTTAGAAGATGCTGACATCCCTATTATTTTTTTAACTTCTAAATCTCAAACGCAAGATGTTGTCGAAGGCTTTCATATTGGTGGAAATGATTACTTAAAGAAACCTTTTAGCATGGAAGAACTCATTGTTCGCATAAATAATCTCCTGCAAAATACTGTATTACAAAAACCACATAACATCATTAAACTTGGTGATTATACTTTTAATTTTACTAATCAAACACTTCAATTTAAAAATAATCCGAGCTCAACACTAACACATCGAGAAGCACATTTATTATTTCACCTTGTAAAAAACAAAAATAAAGTGCTAGAACGCTCCTTGATTTTAAATAAACTTTGGGGGAACGATGATTACTTCAGTTCAAGAAGTATGGATGTATTTATAACTAAGATTCGAAAAAAATTGAAAGAAGATCAGACAATACAAATTTTAAATGTACGCGGATTCGGTTATAAATTAATCTATTAAATTGGTTTGATTTTTGTACTTTTCGAATCAGAATGAAATATGCTTTACTATTTAATACTGTTTTTTAATTTTTATGGATTCAGCCAAAACTCCATAAATGCCAACTTGGTAATGTCCACTCCTTTTGATTGGGATTCCTTTGTGGGCATTGATTCCTTTGAATCTGTTTATTTTCTAAAATCAAACGTGCTTTTCAAAAAAAATAATCAAGGGCTTCAAAATTATAGCAACTTAGATAAAGGGGCTGTTAATGAGGTTTCCGTATTTAATGCGCTCAAGCTTGCTTTGTTTTATAAAGACTTCAATAGCGTTACACTGTTAGACAATCGTCTAGCGGATCTGATTACTGTTGATTTTAATGTCTTAAGTCCTTTACGAACACTATCGCATATCTCGTATGGCAATGATACTACCTTTTGGTTGTTTGATTCCAATACACTTCAATTGGAATTATTTGATTATAACAACTCTAAAACACGTGTTAAAACAGTGCCATTTCAAAATGAAATTATCGCTTTAGACAGTGATTATAACACTTGTTGGGTGCTTACAGAAAAAGAATTACAGTGTTATAATTATATGGGGAGTTTAGTTTCTAAACTAACACACGAAGGATTTACAGATTTAAAACTTTGGAATGATATTTTATTTTTAAAGAAAGAAAATGCAATTTATTATAAACTAAAAAACAGTGATGCATTTTTAATGTTTAACTTACCTAAAGTTTTAGTTAAACAGTTTTTTGTAACCAACCAAACCTTGTATATTTATGACGAAGAATTTCTTCATCACTACCAACTAATAAACAATTGATATTATGCATGTTGCAATTGCCGGAAATATTGGGGCGGGAAAGACAACCTTAACCCAGTTACTCGCGAAACATTACAAATGGGAAGCTCAACTAGAAGATGTTGTAGACAATCCTTATTTAGATGATTTTTACAACCAAATGGAACGTTGGAGTTTTAATCTCCAAGTGTATTTTTTAAATAGTAGGTTCCGTCAGGTGTTACAAATTCGTGAAAGCGGCAAGGATATTATTCAGGACCGTACCATTTATGAAGATGCCAATATATTTGCGCCTAACTTACATGCAATGGGTTTGATGACCAATCGTGATTTTGAAAATTATTCGTCACTTTTTGGGCTTATGGAATCTTTGGTACAAAGTCCAGATCTTATTATTTATTTGAGAAGCTCCATCCCAAACCTTGTATCTCAAATTCACAAGCGTGGACGTGACTATGAGAACTCTATTAGTATAGAATACCTGAGTCGTTTAAACGAGCGTTATGAAGCTTGGATTCATGGCTATACCAAAGGACGGTTACTTATTATTGATGTGGATGATTTGGATTTTGTTGAAAACGAAGAAGATCTTGGTTTTATCATTAACAAAATTGATGCTGAAATAAACGGCTTGTTTTAGAACAAGCCTTATTTATAAACAAAAAAATCACCTCAATGAGGTGATTTTTTTATGTTGTAATACTAATTTATACTATAATTACTTTTCTTTTAAAAATGCATCTACTGCATCTTCAACTTCTTGTTGTGTCCCTTTAAAGGTTTTATCAACAACAACTACAGAACCATCAACAACTTTACTGTAAGTAACAGACGCTTTTGCTGAATCTACTGAATTATCACTTATAACTTCTACACTCACATCTTGTGTGTGCACAGTTTCTAAAGAGTGTCCTCCTAAGATCGGTGCAATCACCAATCCAATTAGACATGTAAGTTTAATAAGGATGTTCATTGATGGTCCAGAAGTATCTTTAAATGGATCTCCAACAGTATCACCTGTAACAGCTGCTTTGTGAGCTTCAGACCCTTTGTAAGTCATCACGCCGTTGATCTCGACACCAGCTTCAAAAGATTTTTTAGCATTATCCCAAGCACCACCTGCATTGTTTTGGAAAATAGCCCAAAGTACACCACTTACGGTAACTCCTGCCATATAACCACCAAGCATTTCAGCAACTAACATATTGTTGTCCTGATATACTAACTTTCCTACCAATACTACTAATATTGGGAATCCAATTGTTAAGATTCCCGGTAAGCATCATTTCTTTAAGAGATGCCTTCGTTGAAATATCTACACATTTGTCATATTCTGGTTTTCCAGTTCCTTCCATAATTCCTGGAATTTCTTTAAACTGTCTTACCACTTCGTTTACCATTTCCATAGCTGCTTTTCCTACCGCATTCATTGCTAATGCAGAGAATACCACCGGTACCATTCCACCTACAAATAACATGGCTAAAACTGGCGCTTTAAAGATGTTAATTCCATCAATTCCTGTAAATGTTACATAAGCAGCAAATAAGGCCAATGATGTTAAGGCTGCAGAAGCAATTGCAAATCCTTTTCCTGTAGCTGCAGTTGTGTTACCAACAGCATCTAAAATATCTGTACGTTCTCTAACAATTGGATCTTGTTCACTCATTTCAGCAATACCCCCTGCGTTATCAGCAATAGGTCCAAAAGCATCGATTGCTAATTGCATCGCTGTAGTTGCCATCATTGCTGAAGCTGCTAATGCTACACCATAAAATCCAGCTAAAGCATAAGATGCCCATATCGCAGCTGCGAATAATAATACAGAAGAGAATGTAGAAATCATTCCTGTTGCTAAACCAGCAATAATGTTGGTTCCAGCTCCTGTACTTGATTGTTGTACAATTTTTAAAATTGGCTTCGAACCTAATCCTGTGTAATATTCAGTAAATGCTGAGATTCCAGCTCCTACTACTAAACCTACTAAACAGGCATAAAATACACGTATTGAAGAAATTTCTTGAAGACCTTCTCCAAAGAATTCCATTTGCATTGTTGCTGGTAACATCCAAGTTACTAATCCAAAACATGCTGCAGCAACCATTGCTATGGATGCCCAGTTTCCTATGTTTAATGCTTTTTGTACGTCTGCTTCTTTTGCATCATTGAGAAATTTTAACTAATAATGTTCCTATAAGTGAAATGATAATTCCAACACCTGCAATTGACATTGGCAATAAAATTGGTCCAATTCCACCAAAAGCATCTACAATGCTACCGCCCATATCTTTAATCACATAGTTTCCTAAAACCATGGCAGCTAAAACTGTTGCTACATACGAACCAAATAAATCGGCTCCCATTCCTGCAACATCTCCAACGTTGTCACCAACATTATCAGCAATAGTAGCTGGGTTTCTTGGATCATCTTCTGGAATATCCGCTTGGACTTTTCCTGCTAAATCAGCACCAACATCAGCAGCCTTCGTGTAGATTCCTCCACCAACTCTTGCAAATAAGGCAATAGACTCAGCTCCTAAAGAGAAACCAGCTAATGCTTCTAAAACAATTGTCATCTGATCAGTATTGGTCCATTCACCACCCATAAACAAGTGATAGAAATATAATAAAGAACATTGTTAATCCTAAAACCGCTAAACCAGCAACGCCAAGTCCCATCACAGTTCCACCACCAAATGATACTTTTAAAGCATTTGGTAAACTTGTTTTTGCAGCTTGCGTTGTTCTAACATTTGTTTTGGTTGCGATTTTCATACCCATATTTCCTGCAAATGCAGAAAATATAGCACCTATAATAAAGGCAACTACGATTAAGATACGTAGTATCCATGTAAAAAGCGATTGCAGTTAAAATAAGACTGGCTCCGATTACAAAAAATGTTAATAATCTGTATTCAGCTTTTAAAAATGCTAGAGCACCTTCATAGATATGATCTGAAATTTCTTTCATTTTACCATCACCTGCATCTTGTTTCATTACCCAAGATTTTTTAACTAGCATGTAAGCTAGACCTAATAGTGCCATTGCAATTGGCATCCAAATCATCATTGATTCCATAGTGTAATTTTGTTTATTTTTACGGGCGTAAATGTAGTAAAATGATAAGGAACTAAAAAACCTAATTTAACATTATTATAACAGGTCGTTTTTGTCCTATATCACAAGTTTATAAAAAACAATGAAACTGTGTTGTGATCCTTCTTAAAAGTCAGGTGATATTTTTAATCGGACTCCAAAATTGGGAGTAGAACTGTTTAGATTGACAAATTCCGAACGCCATATACAGTCAACACGAAATATTCTCAGGTTTCCGAAGCCAATATTTTCAATTCCAAAACCATATTCATAGTACAAATCTGTAGGAGTATTGTAAATAATAGACGATCGATTGATGCTTCTATTTGTGTCGGACACATTTCCAATAACGCCTCTAAAGGTGATGACGCTTCTTAGTTTGAGTTTGTTAATGAGAGGGATTCTATTTAAAATAATGCCGTTAAAATGATGTTCGAAATGTCCAACTAAAAATTGATCTACCACCAAATCATAATAATTTAAGAGGGAAAACGTATTGGATACCAGCGAATAGGTTTGATTGGCTGGCACAGGACTCAGAACAGATAATGGTGCGTTTCCAAAGATTTTTCCGGCAGCAAGGGTGTTATCAAGAACGCCAAATTTTCCAAGTTTTATGGGTTGGTTGTATGAGAATAATAGTTTCGAGTAATCTGTTTGCCCTGATGCAATTTTTAGGCCTTTTTGAAAACTTAACAAAAACGTAGGGTAGAGATTTGCTCCAAACTTTCTTTCAACGCCATATCCAAAAATATTTCGTTTAGGAGTAAATGATAGATATAGCTCTGCACTGTTGTCCACTAAGCTAGATTTTATCTTTTGATCGACTTCATCAAAATAATCAATTGAAAACTTATCTGGAGCTGCGGATTCGACTTGGTTGTTTGAGTAATTGACACCTATAACAAAATTTCTGTAAACCTCAACATTTATATTTGCAGATATTTTTTTTATACGAGATAAAAAGTAGTTGTCTCCTCTGCTAAAAAGCGAAGAACTTCCAAACCTACCTGAAGTTGTACCATAACTATCTATAATTTTAGACCCCAATTGATCGGTGTCATTTAAATAACTAAGACCTACTGAAATTCTTGGTTTATAACTCAACAAATATTTAGTATCCAAATAATACTTGAACTGCTCGTCCTCAAATCCATAAGCTAATTTTCCTTTGACCCTAAATCGATCGTCCAGACTTTTGAACGACCTGAAACCTACTGAGAGCTTAACCCCTTCAACGTCATTGAAAGCGAAAGTATTCCATATAGATCCAAATTCAATGAAATTAGAAACTTTAAAATAACCACTTGACAGGGTTCTAATCAAACCTGTAATATTTTTAATTTTTTTGTTGCCGTTAAGATTTGAAAGTACAGACTCCGAATCACTATTATTTATATTTTCTGGTAAATTTTCTTTCCAAAATTCGTCACTTTTTTCAAACTGATCTTGCCTGTATTTTACAACTTTTGTGTCATAAAAATCAGGTGTTTGTTTGTTTGTGAAATTATAATTTTCGAAGGTTTCTGTACGCTTTACATAGAGTCCTTTTTCTTTATCGTTTTTAGTCAACAAGGTAATATCCGCTTCGTATACATTGTTTTGAGGCAGAAAGACACTGTCATTCTCAATCGAATATGTTTTTTCAAAATACAAATTACGAACAAGATTCAAATTGATTTTAGAGTTGACTTTCATACTAATGGCGTTCACTGCATAAATACTATCGGTCACAACAAAATTTCCTTCAAACACTAAATCGCCTTCTTTACGAGGGAAAAAATAAATTCGATATTTGGTCCTTGAATTTGACACAATACTGTCTTGCAACACATAATCATATGAACCAAAACCTTCTGTAGATAACGGGCTCACAAACGACCTGTTTAAGAGCTCAATATTATTGTCATACACGTTAATTTCTTTGAAAATATTACTAATACGATCAAACACAAATCCATCTTGTTGGATTCCAATCTGTTTTTCTGCCTGTATCAGCTCGAGTGTTTTGTTTAATCTATTATCTCCATAAACAGTCTCTATTTTTTCATTTAAGTAAATGGGAACAAAGAATTTTTTATTTCGTTTGTCTTGTTTTATGATGGAGACAACGGAGTCATAATCATCTCTCAAAAGCCTCTTTAAAAACTTTTGATCAATATTATTGAGTCCAATTTCTGTAGAAGCATATTTTTTGTACTCGTATTGATCAACTAGGCTAAGTCCATTCTTTTTTTTATGAGCCCAAATACCTCTCATAATTTTATAAGCGGGGTTTTCTTTCTTTTTCAATCGTTTTTTAGGCCTATTGACAATCAAAACTTCATCCAACTCAAAGCCTGTTTGCAAGACAATTTCTAATCCTGTGCTTGTCTTGGTTTTAAGCTTAAACTCTGCTGTTTCAAACCCTACAAAGGATACGACTATTGTTGAATGGTTGTTTTCAGATTGCAATAAAAAATTACCATCAAAATCGGATATAACTCCTTCTGAAGAATTTTTAAAAAGAACATTTGCAAAAGCAATGGGTTGGTTGTTTTGATCGTAGACGGTACCGGAGACTCTGGTTTGTGCAGAAATATGTATTGACAGAATCAATACTATAGATAGTATGGAATATCTCATATTTTGTACTTCATCAACAATCAAACCAATAAAGGGTTGTAAGTTGATTATTTATACAACACCTTTTTTACCGCCTTTACAACATCATCGCTATTTGGCAACCATTCTTTTAATAGTTCAGGCGAATATGGAGCTGGGGTATCAGCTGTATTGATTTTTATAATAGGTGCATCCAAGAAATCGAATGCTTTTTCTTGAACTTGATATGTAATTTCTGTCGACACATTTCCAAAAGGCCATGCTTCTTCAAGGATTACTAAACGGTTTGTTTTTTTAACCGATTCCAAAATAGTATTAATATCTAACGGTCGAACAGTTCTTAAATCAATCACCTCACATGAGATTCCTTCTTTTGCTAATGCATCCGCTGCAACATAGGCCTCTTTAATGATTTTCCCAAAAGACACGATTGTAACATCGGTTCCTTCACGCTTGATCTCAGCAACTCCGATTGGCAAAATATATTCCCCTTCTGGGACTTCTCCTTTATCACCATACATTTGCTCACTCTCCATAAAAATAACGGGGTCGTCGTCGCGTATTGCTGCTTTCAATAATCCTTTAGCATCATATGGGTTTGAAGGCACAACAACTTTAAGCCCAGGACAATTTGCAAACCAGTTTTCAAAAGCTTGCGAATGCGTTGCCCCTAACTGGCCTGCCGAGCCTGTAGGCCCTCTAAAAACAATAGGACATTTGAACTGCCCTCCAGACATTTGTCTGATTTTAGCAGCATTATTTATAATTTGATCAATTCCAACTAACGAGAAGTTAAACGTCATAAATTCGACAATAGGACGGTTGCCTGTCATGGTAGATCCTACAGCAATTCCTGAAAATCCTAACTCTGCAATAGGGGTGTCAATCACACGTTTGGCACCAAACTCGTCTAACATTCCTTTGGAAGCTTTATAAGCACCGTTATACTCGGCCACTTCTTCACCCATTAAATAAATGCTTTCATCGCGACGCATTTCTTCACTCATCGCTTCACATATTGCTTCTCTAAACTGAATTGTTTTCATTTATTAAATTTTATGAGGGACAAAAATAAGAATAATACTCAATTATAATTATAAGATTCTACTAAAATTTCCTATGCATGCATAGGAAATTTAAAGTTTTTTATTTAATTTCGTAGACTATTATAATCAAAACAAAAAATGAAACTATTAGTCTGTATTAGTCATGTTCCCGACACGACTTCTAAAATTAATTTCTCAGAAGGAGATACCAAGTTTGATACCAACGGAGTTCAATATGTCATTAATCCAAATGACGAGTTTGGGCTGACCCGCGCAATGTGGTTTAAAGAAAAACAAAACGCGACAGTAGACGTCATCAGTGTTGGTGGTGCAGAAACGGAGCCAACCCTGCGAAAAGCACTTGCCATTGGCGCAGATGCAGCAATTCGTATAAACGCAGAAGCGATAGACGGACATACGGTTGCTACCTATTTAGCCGCAGCAGCCAAAGAAGGTTCTTATGACCTTATCATTGCAGGTCGTGAGTCTATTGATTACAATGGAGGCATGGTTCCTGGAATGTTAGCAGCCATGATCGATGCCAATTTTGTAACCAATTGTATTAGTCTCGAAATTGATGGCACAAACGCTACAGCAGTGCGTGAGATTGACGGAGGAAAAGAAACGGTCTCAACCGCTTTACCACTGGTTATTGGTGGCCAGAAAGGACTGGTAGAAGAAAGTGACCTACGAATCCCTAATATGAGAGGAATTATGATGGCACGAAAAAAACCACTTACAGTAGTGGAACCTACTATTGAAGCTTCAGAAACACATTCTGTTTCTTTCGAAAAACCAGCGCCTCGAGGTGCTGTTAAACTAGTAGAAGCCGAAAATATTGATGAACTCATCAACCTTCTTCATAACGAAGCAAAAGTTATTTAATTCATTTTAAAAAAAAGAAATATGTCCGTTTTAGTTTATACAGAATCTGATCAAGGAAATTTTAAAAAAGCAGCGTTAGAAGCTGCATCATATGGAAAAGCCGTAGCAGAAGCTATGGGCACCAACCTAGTGGCACTTACCTTCAATGCGAATGAAGCTTCTGAGTTAGGAACTTATGGCGTAGAAAAAGTGTTAAACATAAATACGGTTAGTGCGTTTAATGCTAAAATTTATGCAGATGCCATCAAACAAGCCGCTGAAAAAGAAGCTGCAACGGTTGTTGTTTTAAGCGCGAGCGCAGACAGTCGTTATATTGCACCTCTGCTATCTGTAGGATTAAAAGCTGGATATGCATCAAACGTGGTTACAACTCCCTTAAGCTTAAACCCTTTTGTTGTAAAGCGTACTGCTTTTACCAACAAGGCGTTTTGTAATACTGAAATTTCAACAGCAATAAAAATAGTAGGTGTTTCTAATAATTCATTTGGATTGGTAGAAAACACGACTACTACACACATAGAAGACTTTTCACCTAGTTTGGTAAGCTCATCTACAAGTGTAACTTCTGTTGATAAAGCAAGTGACAAAGTCAGCATAGCAGATGCAGAAGTAGTGGTTTCTGCAGGTCGCGGATTAAAAGGTCCAGAAAACTGGGGAATGGTTGAAGAATTGGCAGAGGTTCTTGGAGCTGCAACAGCTTGTTCTAAACCTGTCTCAGATTTAGGATGGCGACCGCATAGCGAACATGTTGGTCAAACAGGAAAACCTGTGGCGACAAACTTGTACATCGCTATTGGAATTTCAGGTGCTATTCAGCATTTGGCAGGTATCAATTCATCCAAAATTAAAGTCGTTATTAACACGGATCCTGAGGCACCGTTTTTCAAAGCTGCTGACTATGGTATTGTAGGTGATGCTTTTGAAGTGGTTCCTAAATTGATAGAAAAATTAAAAGTTTTCAAAGCTCAAAACTCATAAAACTTACAACTTGCTATTCGATTTCAAGTCATGTTCGTTCGTGTTTTAATCTAAACTAATTTGTCAAGGGTTTGGTACTTTACGAATTAAAACTGTTCTTTGTCTTATAACTTATGAGTTTAGTTCGTCTCAACATAAAAGGCATTTCATACAGTCAGACACAAAGCGGCGCTTACGCTTTGATTTTGAGTGAAGTGGATGGGCAACGAAAACTTCCAATTGTCATTGGAGCTTTCGAAGCGCAGTCTATTGCTATCGCTTTAGAAAAAGACATCCAACCCCCAAGACCTTTAACGCACGATTTATTTAAAAACTTTTCTGACCGTTTTGATATTGTTGTAAAACAAGTTATCATTCACAAACTGGTTGACGGGGTTTTCTACGCCTCCCTTATATGTGAACGCGATAAGGTTGAAGAGATTATCGATGCACGAACTAGCGATGCTATTGCACTCGCATTGCGTTTTTCTGCACCCATATTTACCTACAAAAACATTTTAGAAAAAGCTGGAATCATATTAAAAACAGATTCCAAAAAAGATGATGACAAAGGTCACCCTGAAGATGTATTGTTATTTGACGATTTAGAATTTGAAACCGAGGAAGTAGAAGCTTCAAACGACGGCTATCAACCTAAATCTGTTAAGGAATTACAAGAATTACTAACAAAGGCGGTTGCGGATGAAGATTATGAAACTGCTGCCAAGTTAAGAGATGAAATCTCTAAACGCTAACAACAAGCTGTATGAAAAAATTAATGCTAATTGTATTTGTATTATTTACAAATATTCAGTCGATTGATGCACAACAATCAACTTCTGAAATCGTATCAAGCCAAGGATTTACAATTGAAAGCCTATTAAGAGGACTTCTAGGAATGTTTGTGCTCATTTTAATTTCATATGTCTTAAGTGCCAACAGAAAAGCAATCAACTGGAGAACTGTTGGTTTTGGTTTGGGAGCACAACTCATTTTGGCTGTTGGAGTTCTTAAGGTTTCTTTTGTTCAAATCTTTTTTGAATGGGTCGGAAGCTTATTTATTGCCGTATTAGATTTTACAATGGAAGGTACAAAATTTCTATTCGCTGCGTTTTCTACAGGCGAAATTGAAGCTCCTTTAGTAACGTTTGCTATTTCAATTTTACCAACTGTTATTTTCTTTTCTGCCCTAACTTCTGTTTTATTTTATTTAGGCATTATTCAAAGGGTTGTAAAAGGATTAGCTTGGCTACTTAGCAAACTCCTTCAGGTTTCTGGAGCAGAAAGTTTGAGTGTTGCAGGAAACATATTCTTAGGACAAACAGAATCGCCTTTGATGATTAAGGCATATTTAGAAAAAATGAACCGTTCCGAAATATTGTTAGTCATGATTGGCGGGATGGCAACCGTTGCCGGTGGTGTTTTAGCAGCCTACATTGGGTTTCTTGGAGGAGAAGATGAAGTCTTGCGTTTATTTTATGCTAAGCATTTATTAACGGCTTCTGTAATGGCAGCTCCTGGTGCAATTGTCATTTCAAAAATACTCTACCCACAAGTAGAAACAATTGATAATGAAATTCATATATCTCAAGAAAAAATTGGTTCAAATATTTTAGAATCCATTGCAAACGGCACCACCGAAGGCCTCAAATTAGCATTAAATATTGGCGCTATGCTTTTAGTGTTTTTAGCTTTTATAGCCATGATTAATGGCATCCTTGGATGGGTCGGAGATCTCACAACTCTTAATGACTGGGTAGCTTCAAATACTTCTTACAAATCATTTTCACTAGAATTTATTCTCGGATATGCTTTTGCACCCCTAATGTGGTTGATTGGAATTGCCAAAGAGGATGTTGCTTTAATGGGACAACTCTTAGGTATAAAACTAGCAGCAAGTGAATTTGTTGGTTACATCCAGTTAGCAGACTTAAAAAACCCCTTAAACTTATTGCATTTGAAATATGAAAAATCAATCATCATGGCAACTTATATGTTATGTGGGTTCGCCAATTTTGCTTCGATAGGCATTCAAATTGGAGGAATTGGATCTTTAGCTCCAGGACAAAGAAAAACACTTTCTGAGTTTGGAATCAAAGCACTTATTGGAGGAACGATCGCATCTCTTTTATCTGCAACAATTGCTGGTGCAATTATCGGATAAATAGTTAATAACTTTTAAAATTATTACAAGCTTCAATTTCTTTAAGATTGAAGCTTTTTTTATTTTTATTTTTCTTAAAATAACATTGAAATGAAACAATATTTAGACCTTGTATCCCATGTACTAAACACAGGAAATGAAAAAGGAGACCGCACCGGAACAGGCACTAAAAGTGTTTTTGGACATCAAATGCGTTTCGATCTTAGTGAGGGATTTCCAATGGTGACTACCAAAAAGCTACATCTTAAATCTATTATTTATGAATTGCTATGGTTTTTAAAAGGCGACACCAATACGGATTACCTGACCGAAAATGGTGTTAAAATTTGGAATGCATGGGCAGATGAAAATGGCGACCTTGGTCCTGTTTATGGACACCAATGGCGCAACTGGAATAGTGATGAAATTGATCAAATCACAGAGGTTATTGAGACCCTAAAAACAAACCCCAACAGTAGACGTATGTTGGTATCTGCTTGGAATCCCTCAGTACTTCCTGATACTTCAAAATCGTTCAGTGAAAATGTGGCAAATAACAAGGCAGCACTCCCTCCTTGTCATGCCTTTTTTCAGTTTTATGTGAGTGACGGAAAACTGTCTTGTCAACTGTATCAGCGAAGTGCCGATATTTTTCTAGGCGTACCATTCAATATTGCTTCTTATGCTCTTTTGACCATGATGATGGCACAAGTTTGTGGTTATGAAGCTGGAGAATTTATTCATACTTTTGGAGATGCACATATTTACAGTAATCATATCGAGCAAGTAGAAACACAACTCAACAGAGAGCTGCGTCCACTCCCAAAAATGACTCTGAACCCAGAGATAACAAATATTTTTGATTTTACATTTGAAGACTTCACTTTAGAAGGTTATGATCCACACCCACATATCAAAGGAGCTGTTGCCGTTTAATTTAATAGAAACCCTTACTTTTGTGCTCTAATTCACACTATTGAAAACAACAAACCACTCTTCAAATCTCACACTTATTGTCGCCGTTTCTGAAAACGATGTGATTGGAAAAGACAATGATTTAATTTGGCATTTGAAAAATGATCTGAAACGATTCAAAGCACTCACTTCTGGTCATTGTATTATCATGGGACGAAAAACCTTTGAAAGTTTTCCAAAACCCTTACCAAATAGAACGCACATCGTTATCACGAGACAAAAAAACTATACAGCACAAGAAGGTGTTGTTGTCGTCAATTCTTTGGAAGCCGCTATAAAAAAGGCTGAACAAGATACCAATCCTTTCATTATTGGTGGTGGCGAAATTTATAAACAAGCCTTAAACGTTGTGGATATCATAGAATTTACCAGAGTACACCATAGCTTTGAAGGCGATACTTTTTTTCCTGTTATAAGTGAAACTGTTTGGAAAGAAACCGATCGAATATTTCATAAAAAAGACGATTTACATAAATTTGACTTTTCATACATTACTTACAAAAGACGTTAAAAACAATACATAAAGACTTATGAAGGCATATATATTTCCAGGACAAGGGGCTCAATTTACAGGGATGGGATTACCTCTCTATGAAAATTCAGCCGCTGCAAAATCACTTTTTGAACAAGCCAATGACATTTTAGAGTTTGACATTACAACAACGATGTTTGAAGGAAGTGTGGAGGATTTAAAACAAACAAAAGTGACACAACCTGCAATATTTTTGCATTCTGTGATTCTAGCAAAAAGCTTAGGGGACGATTTTCAAGCTGATATGGTTGCAGGACATTCATTAGGAGAGTTTTCGGCTTTAGTTGCTAATGGTACGCTTCGTTTTGAAGATGGGTTGAAGCTTGTTTCTCAACGCGCACAAGCAATGCAAAAAGCTTGTGACCTCACAGAAGGAACGATGGCCGCTGTATTAGGCTTAGAAAATGAGATTGTAGAAGAAACTTGTAAATCAATTGGTGGGGTTGTAGTCGCTGCCAACTACAATTGTCCTGGACAATTGGTGATTTCGGGAGCGGTTGACGCCATTCATTTGGCTTGTGACGCCCTCAAAGGAAAAGGTGCACGAAGAGCACTTGTACTGCCTGTTGGTGGGGCTTTTCACTCACCTTTAATGGCGCCAGCAAAAGAGCAATTAGCAGCCGCTATAGAAAATACAACATTCCAGACACCTAGTTGCCCTATTTATCAAAATGTAACAGCGATGCCAGTTGTAGATGAAACGGAGATTAAAGCCAATTTAATTTCACAACTAACAGCACCTGTTAAATGGACACAATCTGTTCAGCAAATGATTCAGGATGGTGCGAGTGAATTTATTGAAGTAGGTCCTGGCAACGTACTTCAAGGCCTCGTAAAAAAAATAGATAGAGGAATGAGCACAAAAGCAGCGACTTTTGAAAACTAAACGAGATGAATACTAAAAGAATTTTAATACTAATCCTCGTCATATTTAATATTGGTTTGGATCAAGTTTCAAAAGAATACGTACGCAAAAATCTGGTGCCAGGCTCTAGAACAGAACTTTTAGGGTCACAGTTACAATTGATGAATGTAGAAAATTCAGGTGCATTTTTAAGTATGGGCAGTAACTCAAATCCAACCGTAAAGCTGATTTTTTTGCTCATACTTCCCGTAATTGTTTTAGGAGCTGTATTGTATTATGTTTTCACCAATAAAGCACTTGACAACTTGTCAATCATAGGGCTTTGCTGTATTGCTGGAGGTGGAATAGCCAATCTTTACGATCGATTTTTATATGGGTCGGTAACCGATTTCTTGTATATAGATCTTGGTGGTGTATTCAAAACAGGCATTTTTAACAGTGCCGATTTATCTGTAACTACAGGAATGATTTTATTATTGATGTCGTCTTTTTTGAATCGACCTTCAAAAACTACTGAAGTATAGTTTAGTTTTTGTAAACAACGCCTTCTTTCATTACAAAAACAACATTTTCAAGTGTAGAAATATTTTCTATTGGATCTTCGTTGGTGGCAACAATATCGGCCAAATACCCTTCTTTTAATTGTCCTAATTCATCTGCTAATCCAAGAACAGTTGCATTTGTAGTGGTCGCCGATTGAAGTGCTTTCATGGGCGGCATTCCTACTTCTACCATATATCCAAATTCTTTCGCATTCAAACCATGCGGAAATACACCTGCATCGGTTCCAAATGCAATTTTAACGCCGTGCTTGTAGGCTTTTGCAAATGTATTTTGAATTTTGGGGCCAATTTCAAGTGCTTTTGGAACTATTATTTCGGGATAAAAACCTTTGATTTTCGCATTGTCAGCAACTGCTTTACCTGCTGTAATTGTAGGCACCAAATAAGTCCCATATTGCATCATTAAATCCATGGTTTGTTCGCTCATTTTAGTACCGTGTTCTATGGTGGTAACGCCACCAATCACAGCACGCTGCATACCTTCATCTCCGTGGGCATGTGCAGCAATGATCATTCCATAATCTTTGGCCGTAGCACAAATTGCTTGTACTTCTTCTAAAGTAAATTGAGGGTTTTGTCCGTTTTTAGCAACGCTAAGCACACCTCCAGTAGCGGTAATTTTGATGTTATCGGCACCATTTTTATAACGTTGTCTCACTGCTTTCTTAGCTTCGTCGGCACTATTAATAACTCCTTGTTCGGGTCCAGGATCGCCCATCAAAAGTTTACTTGATCCATTGGTGGGGTCGGCATGACCTCCAGTGGTTGCAATCGCTTTTCCTGCTGTGAAAATTCTAGGCCCTACAATATGCCCCTGATTGATCGCATTTCGCAGTGCAATATTTACACCTGAACCTCCCAAATCTCTTACAGTCGTAAATCCAGACATTAGAGTTGTACGGGCAAATTTTACAGATTTAAAAGCAATATCAGCTTCGTTATCTGTAAATTTATCCATGTATTTTTTTGGGTTGTATTCACTTTCCATATGGACATGTAAATCAATCAAACCTGGCATAACTGTATTTGATTTTAAATCAACAATAGAATCTTTAGGATTTGCACTATCAATATATCCATTTAAAATAGATATTATTTTGTTTCCTGAAACTACAATCGTTTTTTGAGTTAAAATCTCTCCATTTTCAGTATCTACAAGTTTGCCACAATGCAAATAAATATCTTGAGCTGGTAGGCTCAATGAGAACAAAGAAAGTAAAATCAAAAAACAGTTTTTCATAATATCTCTATTTAGATAAAAAATTAATAACAGTTGAAGTGATGAAATCTATTTGATCGTCCTCCAATTCAGTATGCATTGGCAGTGAAATAACTTCATCAATTAATGTATTTGTTACTTTAAAATCCGCATCATTATAACGTTCATCTGTGTAGGCTTTTTGCTTGTGTAATGGAATTGGATAGTATACACCACATGGAATTTCTTTCTCTTGTAGATGCGCTACTAGTGCATCTCTGTCGGCATTTTGTATTTTTAAGGTATATTGATGGAATACGTGACAATCACAGTTGTCACAAATTGTTTCACATCCGTTACCCGCTTTTGGAGTAATTATGTTTGGATGGTTTTTAAAAGCAGCGTTGTATTTTCGAGCGGCAGATTGACGTGCTTTGTTATAAGTGTCTAGTTTTGGAAGTTTCGCATCTAACACAGCTGCTTGGATAGAGTCCAATCGAGAGTTAACTCCAACTACGTCGTGGTGATAGCGTTTGTACATTCCATGGTTTACAATTCCTCGTATGGTGTGAGCTAAGTCGTCGTCATTAGTAAAAATTGCCCCGCCATCTCCGTAACACCCTAGGTTTTTGGAAGGAAAGAAGGATGTAGATGCCACGTGCCCAATTGTCCCAGCTTTGGCTTTTGAACCATTTTTAGAAGTAAAAGTTGCACCAATGGCTTGGGCATTGTCTTCAATTACAAATAAATTATGAGCTTCTGCTAGTTCCATAATAGCATCCATATTGGCGCATTGACCAAATAAATGTACGGGTACAATTGCTTTTGTTTTTGGAGTGATTGCTTTTTTGACCGCTTCAATATCTATATTAAATTTATTGGGGTCTACATCTACTAATACAGGTGTAAGTCCCAATAACGCTATGACCTCAACGGTTGCAGCAAAGGTAAAATCGGCGGTTATAACCTCATCTCCTGGCTTCAGACCAAGTCCCATCATTGCAATTTGTAAGGCATCCGTTCCGTTGGCACAAGGAATAACGTGTTTGATGCCTAGGTAAGCCTCTAAGTTTGCTTGAAATTCTTTGACTTTTGGACCGTTGATGAAAGAAGCGTTATCTATAACTTCTTGAATAGAAGAATTTACAACCTCTTTTATAGAAGCATATTGACCCTTCAGGTCCACCATTTGAATTTTGTTCATTTCTTTAAAATTATGTTTCTAAGCAGTACATTTTATAATAAACAAAAATACAAAATTAGCATTGCTAAGTCTTAAAATTAATATAAAGAATGTATTTTAGCTACAAATAAAACCTATTGAAATTTTTTTATAACATCATTATTGAACTCGCTGCTGTAATGGTTCGTCTTTTTGGTGGCTTGAATAAAAAAATTCAACAGGGTCAAAAAGGACGCAATAAAAGTCTGAACGTTTTGAAAGAAGCGCTTCTCCCCTCAGACAAGGTAATATGGTTACACTGTGCATCTTTGGGTGAATATGAACAAGGCTTACCTGTTTTTGAAGCACTCAAACAAGAATATAAAGGTTATAAATTTGTCATGACATTTTTCTCTCCTTCGGGATACGAAATCCGAAAAGATAATCCTATTGCGGATGTTGTTGTATATCTTCCTTTAGATCAAAAAGCAGCTGTAAAATGCTTTTTAGATGTTGTTCATCCAGAGTTGGTAGTGTTTGTAAAATACGATCTTTGGCCAAATTATTTGTTAGAAATAAAGCGCCGGAATATCACTTCTATACTAATTTCAGCACTTTTTAGACCGTCTCAAGCGTACTTTAAATTTTATGGTGGGTGGCTTAAAAATTTACTCTTTTCTTTTGATCATATATTTACACAGGACACGAATTCGAAAGTGTTATTAAATTCTATTGGCTACGGGGCTGTTACCGTTTCAGGAGATACTCGTTTTGACCGTGTTGGAGACCAATTAAAAATAGATAATACTTTAGATTTTATTTCGGAATTTAAAAACAATCAAATTTGTGTTGTGGCTGGAAGTACCTGGCCAGAAGATGAGACGCTTTTAATTGATTACATTAATAGCAGTAAAGAAGGAACTAAGTTTATAATTGCTCCTCACAATATGGATTTAAATCAAATTAAATCTGTGGTGAAACAACTTAAAAAACCGACCGTACTTTACTCTAATTATACCACCGAAACGTTAAAAGATAAAACAGTTTTTATTGTCGACACCATTGGTCTTTTGTCTAAAATTTATAGTTATGCCAATATTGCTTATATAGGTGGAGGCATGGGTACGAGTGGACTTCACAATACGCTTGAAGCTGCCACTTTTGGACTTCCTATTGTCATTGGTAAAAACTATCAGAAATTTCCTGAAGCAAAGGCCATGCTTTCTAATGGTGGTCTCTTCAGTATCCGTGATTTTGAATCTCTTGAATCTACATTAAGCATGCTAATTAATGACTCTCAAAAAAGAACAGAATCTGGTCAAAAAAACAAAGATTATATTGAAGGCAACAAAGGAGCTTCGGAACTTGTAATGTCTGAACTAAAAACACTGTTCTAATAAATATCTATTGGTATACCTTAACGTAATCAATAATAAACTCTTTTGGGAAAATTGAATCGTCCACTTCTGGGCCACCAAAGCTACCTCCAATTGCCAAGTTTAGAATGAGGTAGAACGGCTGATTGAAAGGCCACGTTTTAGCATTTTTAACTTCTGGTGAAAACGTATATACAAGTGCATCATTAATATAGAATTGAATTTGATTGGCATCCCACTTGGTCTTATACACATGAAAGCCGTTTTCTATAGATTCTATTTTAGAGATTCTCGTGTTGATAGACTTACCGAAACTATCGGGAGTGTGTAAAGTAGTGTGAATTTCTCCAGGGTTTTTTCCAACATATTCCATGATGTCAATTTCGCCACAGGCTGGCCATGTGTTTGTGTCAATATCTTGCCCTAACATCCATATAGCAGGCCATAGACCTTTACCTTCTGGAAGTTGTGCTTTGACCTCAACAGTACCGTATTTAAATTCAAATTTGTCTTTGCTTGTGATGCGACCTGAATAGTAAGTGTCTCCTTGTTTGGTTGCAGAAATAATAAGTTGATCATTAACTGTGGATACATTTTCTTTGGAGTACACTTGCCGTTCGTTATTGCCCCAGCCACAGAGGTTTGGACAGCCGTTTCCCAGATCATAGGACCAATTAGTTAAGTTTAATGTGTCTTCACTAAATTCGTCTGAAAACAAAAGGTTGGTATTGGAGTCGTTTTGAGGTTTCAAATATAAAACCATAAACAGTGTTAGTAATACTCGTAAAATCATTTATAATGTAATTTTAGATTGAAGTGTTGTGTTTGAATCTCCTCCAACAAAGATTGAAAAATCACCTGGCTCAACAATAAAGTTTCCTTCATTATCATAAAATCCAAGTTCCTTTTCTGAAAGGGTGAACTCAATTTTTTTACTTTCGTTTGCTTCAAGACTGACCAATTCAAATCCTTTAAGCTCTCTCACTGGGCGTGTCACACTTGCATAATGGTCTTTGATATAAAGTTGTACCACTTCTTTTCCTGTGAATTTTCCAGTGTTTTTGAGTGTAACTGATACGTTTACTTCATAATCAGAAACAACTTTAGCTTGTAGGGCGCTGTATTCAAATGTTGTATAGCTCAATCCGTAACCAAAAGGATATAAAGGTGTGTTTTCCACATCTTGATAATGAGACCAAAACACGGTGCTTGGGGTTGGCATTAATGGACGGCCTGTATTTTTGTAATTATAATAGATAGGGACTTGACCTACGGCTCTTGGAAAACTCATTGGTAATTTTCCACTAGGATTGTAATCGCCATAAAGAACTTTTGCTATTGCATTTCCACTTTGCGTTCCTAATTGCCATGCTTCTACAATTGCGGGAAGGTGTTCCTGATGCCAGTTTAGGACTAAAGGTCTTCCGTTATTAAGAACTAAAACAATGTTTTTATTGACTTTATAAATAGCTTCTAGTAGGTCTTGTTGAACTCCAGGTAAACCTAAATCAGTACGGCTTCTAGCCTCTCCACTTTGATAGCCAACTTCTCCTAATACCATGACAACCACATCCGCCGTTTTGGCTACAGCAATGGCTTGTGGAAATTCACTTCTATCTGTAGTGTTTATTTTAAGTTCGTCAATAAACTTGGTTTGACCTAAACTCACATCTGCTCCTTTGGCGTAGGTTAATTGGTTTCCAGTATAGGCCTGCATTCCCTCCAAAACTGATACTGCGGTATTATCTTTAGCCGCAATTCTCCAACTTCCTAGGGGACTTGTTTTATCGGATGCTAAGGCTCCAATTAACGCAATTTTTTGGCCTTGTTTTTTAAGTGGTAAGAGTTGATTTTCATTCTTTAAAAGTACGATTGACTTTTTAGCCATATCTAAAGCAGCCTCATGAAAAGCGGGTTGTCCGATGACTTCTTTTTCACGTTGCTCATCACAGTATTTGTAAGGATCATCAAAAAGTCCTAATTCAAATTTTACACGTAAAATCCGTTTAGCGGCATCGTCAATATAGGCTTCTTTCACCTTACCTTCTCTAACTAAAGCTGCCAATTCATTGACATACAAATAGGATTCCATATCCATGTCAGAACCAGCGTTCGCTGCAATTTGCGCGGCATGTTTCCCGTCTTTTGCATGGCCATGTGTTACCATCTCTTCAATAGAGCCCCAATCGGAGACCACAAATCCATCAAATTTCCATTTATCTTTAAGAATAGTTCTCTGTAAGTTTGTATTTCCTGTGGCAGGAATTCCATTGAGTTCATTAAAGGCATTCATAAACGTTCTGACACCTGCATCAATGGTGGCTTGAAAGGGTGGAAAAACTATATTATTTAAAGTGGATGTTCCTACATCAACTGTATTATATTCTCTTCCAGATTCTGGAAAGCCATAGGCTGCAAAATGCTTAGCACAAGCTGCCAGTGTGGTGTGTTTTGATAAGTCCGATCCTTGGAATCCTTGGACTCTTGCAAAGGCTATCTTAGAGCCTAAATAAGGGTCTTCACCAGCACCTTCCATTACGCGTCCCCAGCGGGCGTCACGTGAAATATCGACCATAGGAGCAAACGTCCAGTTGATCCCTGCCGCAGCAGCTTCTTCTGCAGCGACTTCAGCTGATTTTTTGATGGCTTCTAAATCCCAACTTGCGGATTCTGCTAAAGGAATTGGGCTGAGTGTTTCATAGCCATGAATGACATCAAACCCTATAATTAAAGGAATCCCTAAGCGGGTTTCTTCAACGGCAATTTTTTGAATTTTGCGCACATTTTCTACACCTCTCAAATTGAGCATCGATCCTACGTAGCCTTTGCGAAGGTGGTCATATTTTTTCGCCGCATTACCACTGCTTGGAGCGGGGCCCGTAAGGTCCCAAAATCCATTATATTGATTCATTTGACCAATCTTCTCTTCAAGGGTCATTTGTTTTAATAAGGCGGACACCTTTTGCTCTACATGTTCAACAGACGTTATTGGTGATAAATTTACATTTGTAGTAGTGGAGTCAATTATTTCACAGGAATGCATTCCAAATAAACAAAATATTAATACTATTTTTAAACTATACTTAATCATATTATTGATATACTCTTATATAATCTACTTCCATTGAATCGGAGGTAAAGTTAGGGTTAATAGTGCCGCCATTAGTGCCACCCATTGCTACATTAAATATTAAAAAGAAGTTGGCGTCAAAAGGCATTGTACTGTCTATTGACATTACAAAATATTCAACGTCATCTACATACGCTTTGATACTGCCTTGTCTCCAATCTATAGAGTACGTATGAAACTCTGTTGGCGTACTTAAATTCGTTGGTAGTCCATAATTCGCATTTCCGCCATTATGGTCCCAATGACAGGTTGCTTGTACATACGTTTTGTTTGCAAATTGTTCCATGATGTCAATCTCTCCACATTTAGGCCATCCTACCGAGCTAAAATTAGAGCCTATCATCCATAGGGCTGGCCAAGTACCAGCCATAGAAGGGAGTTTGGCACGAATGTCAATGCGTGCATATTTGAAATCGACTTTACTTTGAGTTGTAATACGAGCAGAAGTGTAAGTTCCATTCGATTCTTTGACAGCCGTTATTTTCAAAACACCATTTTCTTTTACAATATTAGTGCTATTAGTGGTATAAACTTGGACTTCTTGGTTACCCCAACCGCCACCGCCAGTTTCATAATTCCAAAATTCGTTGTTGATGCGTCCATCACCATCAAATTCGTCAGACCAGACTAATACGTCATTATTTCCAGACCCTTCTGTTGAAACAGGGTTAGAAGGGGTGTTATTTTGATACTCATTGTCATCACTAGAAGAACAGCCTTCAGTAGAGAGCCCTATTAAAATTGCAAAAACAAGAGTAAAGATGTTTGATTTTTTCATGATTACGAATTTAATAAAAGCGAAAAAATTTCGACTCTTTTATTTTAATTTATTTGGTATTTTTTATTTGTTGTATAACACAAGTTCATCTCCCTATATTATTGATCTCACATGTAATTCTAATGCATTAGATTGAGACAATTCTATAATACAAAACATCCCCCATAAAACGATATGAGGGATGTTCATTTATTAAAACAAAAGGTTTATTACTATTGTCTTGCTAGTTTGAAAGACCAATGTCCACCACCCGCAACTTCAATATCGAGGTCTAATGTAAGACCATCATCTGAAAGTTCAGCTATGTATGTAATTGTATCTGCTGCATCTGCAGGGCTTGCAATTTCCGCGCCATTTACCACTTTAGCTAATCCTAAGTAAGCTCCAGCCCCATTAATTGTAATGGTTCCTGCTGCTTCATCATATGAGTAAGTCGCTGTTGCAGTTCCATCATGTGGAGCGACGGGTGCGCCACATGCTTCGCCTGCTGCTCCTTGCCATGCTTCTACCCAAGTTTCTGTTCCTAAGATGTTTTGGAAAGATCCATCAGCACCAAATACATATTCATCATCAAATAAACAATCTCTTGTAGCAACATCATCTGTAGTGCTTGACCACCAAGATACATTGTTCAATGCTGGACCAACACCAAGTGCTCCAGAAACTGGAGATAATTTCCAAGTGCCTTCAACTCCAACAGGAACTACATCTTTTACAAGTTTGAAAGACCAGTGTCCTCCTCCTGCAACTTCAATATCTAATTCTAAAGAATTTCCATCGTCTGAAAGTGCCGCTATATAAGTAATTGAATCTGCTGCATCAGCAGGGCTTGCAATTTCTGCTCCGTTGATAACTTTAGCTAATCCTAAGTAAGCTCCAGCTCCATTAATTGTAATGGTTCCTGCTGCTTCATCATATGTGTAAGTCGCTGTTGCAGTTCCATCATGTGGAGCGACTGGTGCGCCACATGCTTCGCCTGCTGCTCCTTGCCATGCTTCTACCCAAGTTTCTGTTCCTAAGATGTTTTGGAAAGATCCATCAGCACCAAATACATACTCATCATCAAATAAACAAGCTCTTGTAGCAACATCATCTGTAGTGCTTGACCACCAAGATACATTGTTCAATGCTGGACCAACACCAAGTGCTCCAGATTCTGGTGCTAATCTCCATGTACCGTCAAGAGCTGAAGGTACTGGAGGTGCATCTTTTGCTAGTTTGAAAGACCAAAACCCTCCACCTGCAACTTCAATGTCTAGTTCTAGTGTAAGACCATCTTCAGAAAGTGTTGCAATGTATGTAATTGAATCTGCTGCATCAGCTGGGCTAGCAATTTCTGCGCCGTTAATAACTTTGGCCAATCCTAAAAATGCTCCAGCACCGTTGATTGTAACGGCTCCTGCACTGTAAACATAAGTAGCAGTTGCTGATCCATCATGTGGAGCAACTGGCGCACCACATGCTTCACCTGCTGCACCTTGCCATGCTTCAACCCAAGTTTGTGTTCCTAATACATTCTGAAAAGAACCATCGGCACCAAATATATACTCATCATCAAATAGACAAGCTCTTGTTGCAAGATCATCAGTAGTGTTTGACCACCAAGATACATTGTCTTGCGCTGGTCCTACTCCAATTGCACCTGCTTCTGGCGCTAATTTCCATACTCCTGTTAGAGCGTCCCCTGTTGGAGCTGCTTCTACGATAGTTACAGTGTGTTCTTTACTAATTGTAACGTCACTTTGTCCAGGAAAAGAAGCCGTTACTGTAACCGTGTAAGTGGCTGTTTCATTTGGATATTCATAGGTTACCATTGGACCACTTGTTTGAAATACATCTGTATCGTCATCAGCTGTTGCTCCAAAGTCTACAGTGTATATTGTTCTGTTGTCACCAGGAACTGTTGAGGCTAATACCCCTGTTTTATTTCCTTCAGCATTTAGTGTTGCGATAACAAAATCTAAACCCCCAATGGTGTTTCTCATTTCGTCATCTTCATGACAAGAGATCGTAGTGCTTAATAAAAGCACTAATATCAGATACATTCCGTTTTTTAATAATTTCATTTTATTTGTTTTTTGAGTTTATAATTTTTTAATATCCTTGGTTTTGTCCCCAACGTTCTACTGCGTTTGCTAATTCTAGCTCTATCAATGGAATTGGGAATACTTCATTTTTGCTGGCTGTAAATCCTGGAATTGCAGCCGCTGCTTTGTTGGTTCTAACAAGGTCAAAGAAACGGTGTCCTTCTCCTGCTAGTTCTTTACGTCTTTCTAAATAAATAGCGTCTAATAGATCGCCTTCAGTTGCAGAGAAATCATGACTGCTGTCTCCATAAGCTCTTGCTCTTACTTCGTTTAAATAGGTTTCAGCATTGGCACCACCACTTTGAACGTCTGCTTCTGCTGCCATTAATAAAACATCTGCATAGCGAATAGAACGGTAATTGTTGGCGAAATTTAAAGGATCTGATCCTGCTCTGTCATCGGCTTTACGTGGGATGTATTTTTTATTGAATAATCCTGTATCGTCTCTTCCTTGAGAATACGAATCTTGTTGATCTCTTAAGTCATAAAAAGTAACATCTCTTCTAGCATCGGTAGCATCAAATAGGTCATACAATTCTTGTGATGGTAAGCAAAAGCCCCATCCTGTTACAAATTCTTGGTTGTCATAAGGAGATCTTGGTCCACAAAATTTAGGAAAATAACTTCCTTCACTACAGATAATACAATCCCATCCTGCTGGCTCAACTCCAGTGTACTGAATTTCGAAAACAGATTCATCACCATTTTCAGCACTGCTTTCAAATAGGTTTTTGTAATCATCTCCTGTTTTTAAACTGTATTGTGCACTTCCAATAACTTCTGAAAATGTAGTTGCTGCATCTGCAAATTTAGTAGCATCAAAAGTTCCGTGGTATAAGTATACTTTTCCTAACAAAGCCTGTGCAGCTCCTTTAGTTACTCTATAAACTTCACTTTGTTCTGTTGGTAAATTAAGAATGGCTTCTTTTAAGTCTTCTTCTATTAGACTGTAGACCGCCGAAATACTTCCAACTCTGTTGATGTCGTATTGTTCACCAATAATAGTTCGTTGGTCTGCAATTCTGCTGACACCATCACGAGTTTCTACTTTTAAAGGTATGTTTCCAAAATGCTTCGTCAACTCAAATGTAAAATAGGCTCTTAAAAAATAAGCTTGCGCTATGATTTGCTCTTTACCATTAAATTCTGTTTTATCTTTAAATTCTAACAAGTAATTAGCTCTGTTTACACCTGCATACATTAAGTTCCAGATGTCTCTTAATTGGTTGTTGTCTGAAGGTGTATGAATCATTTGATTCACGTTCTGGATCGTTGGTTGATCAAAGTTAAAAGAATCACCTCCTGCAGCATAATCATCTGAAGCAACTACACCAAGTAATACATTCCAAAAAGAGGATTGTAACATGTCGTAAGCACCAATTAAAGCACTTTCATATTCTTGTTCGTTATTGAAATAGTCATCTGCATTTGGGCCGATTGGTTCTACCTCAATATAATCATCACATGATCCTAAAAGGACAAGTGAAAATACCATTATTGTTTTGAATATTTTTTTCATAATATAATTATTAAAAGTTTAAATTAATACCTAAAAGATATGAGCTTGCTACAGGGTAAAAGCCTTTATCGATTCCAGAACCAATTGGAGCTCCGTTGCTTGCTGAAGGATCATATCCTAAATAATCTGTAAGTGTGTACAAGTTGTTTCCTGAAATGTAAATTCTAAATTTATCTAATCCTAAACTCGATAATACTTTCGAATTAAACGAATACCCTACTTGAACGTTTTGCAAACGTAAGAACGATGCGTCTTCCACATAAAAATCTGAGAAAAAACCTGTGTTTACAGATGCACCTGACACAGCTCTTGGCACTGTATTGCTGGTTCCTGCTCCTTGCCATCTGTCTAACATATAAGTTCCTCTGTTAGCATATAAATCTGTACGCTCATAATCTCTTATCATATCGTTTCCTATAGAAGCAAAAGCATTGGCGCTAAAGTCAAAGCTTTTATAAGTAAACCCAATATTTAAGCCCATAGTTATATCAGCTAAAGGATCACCAAGGTTTGTTTTATCTTCTGGATCAATGTATCCGTTGCCGTTAGTATCTACAAATTTTAAATCTCCTGGCGCTGCGCTTGCATGATAAACGCCTTCTGGTGCGTTGGCGTTGAGAACATCAATTTCTGCTTGTGTTTGGTAGAGTCCATTTGTTTGGTATCCATAAAAATACCCCATTGGCATCCCAGCTTGCATACGAGAAGTTGTTATGCCAGTTCCAACTCCAAATTGACCGCCATTCACAATTCCATTTCCTCCAACATCAACAGATAATACTTCATTTTGTAGGGTTGTAAAATTGAATCCAATATTAAATTTGAAATCGTCACTTAATTGATCGTTATAGTTGATACTAAACTCGACCCCTTTATTTTCAACAGAACCAGCATTTACAATTGGCAAAGCAGAACCCGGAGCCGCTGCACCTAATAACCCAGAACCGTCTGGAGCAATAAGTAAATCTTCCGTTATTTTGGAATAAATGTCCGCTGAAATAGATAGCTTGTTGTTAAATAGAGACGTATCAAAACCAATGTTTTTAGATATTTGCTCTTCCCATTGAATATCTGGATTTCCGATGAGACCAATAGCTACACCATTAAGTAAGTCTGGAATTCCTGTTGCATTTCCTGGATCATATGTTGCTTCACCCGTTAAAAGGGATGTAAATCCAAATAATCGAATTTTATCATTTCCAATGACTCCGTAACTGGCTCTTACTTTAAGGTTGTTTAACCATGAACTGTCTTTTAAGAAATCTTCTTCAGACACGTTCCATCCAATAGATCCAGAAGGGAAGTAACCGTATTTATTATTTGGGCCAAAAGCAGAAGAACCATCTCTTCTCATGACTGCAGACAGCAAATATTTTCCTTCATAGTTATACTGTACTCTTGTAAATATGGATGATAAACGTTTCTCAAAAACATTGTTACCAACGGCAATTTGAGATGGTACGAATCGTGGGTTTATAACTTCCATATCCCATACACTTTGGTTTGGATTGTTGGAAGCTATTGATGTTGTTCCTTGGTATCCATAAAACTTCCCTTCTTCATGAGAAAAAGAGGTCCCTAATAAAACAGTTAAATTATGTTTGTCGTTAAAGGTGTTTTCATAGGTGATATAGTTATCCCAAATATAGTCATCATAGTCTGCACCATGATCTACAACTTCATTTCCAGTTGTATCACTTGTTCCATAATCTACTTCTGGAATAAAGCTATCGTCTCTTACATTGGCGTGATTCATTTGAAGTTTTGAACTCACTGTGAAATTATCGAGGAACGTATAATCTATTCCGAAGCTTGCACTTATTTTAGCGACACGACTTGTGTTATAGCTGTTTTGTATTTGTGCTAACGGATTTTTGATTTCTATCTGTCTGATATCTTCAACTAAGGAATAGTTTCCGTCGGCATCTGTTGTTGCTAAGTTCGGATTGATATTGACTGCATTGTATAAGACTGCTCCAATGCCTCCTTCTGGGAGGTTGTTTTTTTCTGATACTGTATGGAGTGCTGTCGCTGTTAGTTTTAGATTATCTAAAATGTTGTATTGATAATTCAGTCTAGCAGTAAGTCTATTAAAATTAGATTTCCCTGAACCTACAATTCCATCTTGATCCAAATAAGAGACTCCAAATGAGTAAGCTGATTTTTCTGTACCACCACTCGCACTTAAATTTACGTTAGAAATGATTGCTGTTCTAAAAACCTCATCTTGCCAGTCTGTACCCGTTTGTGGATACACAAAAAACTCAGGGTTTAAAGGGTCATTTACAGCATCGTTTACGTAGATGGCAAAATCTGTTGGGTTTAATAAATCCAGTTTTTTACTAGTTTGTTGGATTCCTGTATAGGAGTCAAATTGAAATTTTAATTCCGAATTTTTTCTTCCTGTTTTCGTTGTGATAAGAATGACACCGTTTGCAGCTTGAACTCCGTAAATACCAGCGGTTGCATCTTTTAATACATTGATACTTTTGATGTCGCTTGGATTGATAGCAGATAAGTCACCCACTCTTATTCCGTCAACTAGAATCAAAGGTGCACTGTCTCCGTTAGTGGATACCCCACGAATTCGAATGTTCGAACCGGCACCAGGCGAACCTGAACCTGAAGTTACATTAACACCAGCCACTTGGCCTTGTAAGGCTTGTTCTACTCTAACTGGGTTTAGTCTTTCAATAGCTTTAGACCCTAAAACGGTAACCGCTCCTGTGACTTCTTTTTTCTTCTGAGTTCCGTATCCAATTACCACAATCTCATCTAGAGTTTCATTGTCTTCGTCTAAAGAAACATTCATGTTTGCCGATGCTAGTAATTCTTTAGTTTCAAATCCTATGTAAGTAAATACTAAAGTTGCATTGGGCTGTACGTTGGTGATGGTAAAATTTCCATCGAAATCAGACACTGCACCTGTGCTTGTGTCTTTGACTATGACATTAACTCCAATCAAAGGGAGGCCGTCAGCGCTTGATTTCACTGTACCGCTAACTGTTTTGTTTTGAGCAGTTGCTGTGAGAGCAAAAGCCAAGGTTAACAGTGCGGAATAAAATATTTTTTTCATAAATATTGGTTTGGATTAGTTTGTTGTAAATCTACTACAACTAATTATTAATTTTGTTTAAAAAAACCAAACAAATGTTATACAAAATAAAAAAATACACTAAAATTTAAGAAAACATCAATTTTATAGATTAAAAAAGGGGGAGTTAATAAAACGCAGGAAAGTACAGTTAAAACAACTTTAACCAAATGTAGGGTATATGTATGGGTGAAAAAGAGGTGTGTAGGGTTATTATATTTCTAAAATATAATTTGTTAAGCTGGATTCATGGGGTAAATCCATTTTTTTACGCAATCGGTATCGTTTTACTTCTACACTTCTAGGTGAGATATTTAGGAGCGGAGCTATTTCTTTGGAGGACAAATTCAGTCGCAAGTACGCGCACAAACGCAGATCGTTAGGGGTTAGTACAGGGTGTTTTTCTTTGATGAGTTTAAGGAAGTCCTTGTCCGCATTGTTAAATGCTTCTTCAAATAGTTTCCAGTCATCAGTGTTGTTAAGGTTTTTATCAATAATCTTAATCACTTTTTTAATGTCTTGTTGATTGTCTTTTTCCTTCAATTCACTTTTTATACTGTTCAAAAACTCGTTTTTCTTTATCAGACTCATTGTAGAAACCGCTAACTCTCGATTCTTACTTTCGATATCGAGTTTTAGTTTCTCATTTGTTAACTGCATAAATTTCTGAGAGGCTTCAAGTTCTTTAAGTGCAAGTTGCTCGTGAGACTTTTGAATGAGTTGCTGTTGTTGTTTTCTGTAATATCTTTTGTATAGGTTATGAATTAAAATCCATAAAACAATAAAAATGACTGCATACAGAGTTACTAAAGTATTAGAAAGATACCAGGGGCGATTAATGACAAAAGAGTAGGAAGCGGTATTAAGGGTTTCAGAATTTCCAATTTTTCCTTTGACTTTAAACTCATAACTCCCGTAAGGCAAATTTTCAAATACTTGTTGGGGTTCGGTTTGCCAATCAGACCAAGAGTTGGACCACCCGGTTAACTTATAAGAGTATTTTTTGCTAACCTCATTGTCGAAATGTGGAATGCTGTAGTTGATATAAATATTATTACTTTCGGAGTCTAAATTCGCTGGAGATGTGAAATCGAGTTTAAATTTATCTTCATTTATTTTACTGGCCTGAACAGAGTTAATTTTTAAATTATAAAGATGGTTTGGTTTTGAGGAGTTTGAGTTAAAAATAAAATAACCATAAGCAGAGCCCAAAAGGTATTGATCTGAGTCAATTTTGGTAAGATTCTCAAAACCAGAAACGACCTTTCTAAAGTTTGAAATAGCGATAGGGATGACTTCAACTTTTGGAGTTTGTGTAACGCTTCCAGCGCTAATTATTAATATATTATCATCTGCAAAACACCATTTAAGGCCTTCAGAATCTTTGACGTCCATAATGGTTGTTCGTGTCGTGTATTCTTTTAAAATCTCCTTGAAAGGTTCTGATTCTGAGAAGGATTGATCTACTGTATTGAAATTATATACATCTTCAGAGGAGGTGTAGTAATAATTTTTAGAAAATTTAAAAAAGTTTAAACCATTACCTGTGATGATTGGAGTAATATTTGAAACCTCTGAGACCGCTGTTAAGTCTTTATCCAGAGTAAGTTTGAATAGACCTCTTAATTCATGGTTTACAAAAATTTGATCTCCAATGTATTGATAAAAACGACTTGCGATATCAAATCCTTTGATTTTATTTCTGAACCTCCATTTTCCTTGAGATTTTTCTAAAAGACTTAATCCATTATAATTTCCTTGTAATATGATATTTGGGTTTCCTTTTAGGGGCTTAAAATCCCATGTTCCAAGAGATTGACCTATGGTGTATTCTACTTTTTGGTTTTTAATTAATAAGGTTCCACGATCATGTCCACAAAAAATTTGATTGTCAATAACCTTAAGATTCCATACTTGTCCATTAGTACCCTCAATAAATGAAAAGTCCGCATCTGTATCTCTGCGTTTATAAAATAGCCCCTGATTTGTTCCTAAGTATAAGTAATTCTCAAATACTACAGAGGTATAAACGGTTCCAATGGCGCCTTTTGTATCATTATAAACCACAAACTGAGAAGAAAGGTTTACATGGCTTACCCCAATGTCTAATCCTAACCATAAGTTGTTTTGGTAATCTTCAAAAACAGATAACACTGTATTATTACTGAGACCTTTCTCAAAATTAAGGTCATATTTAAGGTTCCCTTGTGGGCTTAGGTGGTAAAGTCCGTTAGAAACAGTTCCAATCACTATACTGCTATCTTTTAAAATAGTGGCACTGTAAATTGTAAGCATATTGAGATCAACTTTTGGATCTATTTTCCAAGGGGTTAGTTTGTTGTTTTTTAAAAAATAGAAACCATTAGAAGCCGTCATAATCAGCAACTGATCCTCAATCTCAAATACTTCAACAACATTGCTGGATACTAATTTTTGATGGTCACTAACAAGTTCCACATTGCCATCAATTATTTTATATAACCCGTTATTTAACTGGTTGAAAAATAAAACTCCATCTACCTGAAAGATATTTGAGATGACTTGTTCAGATTCTATAAAAGTTGTTTCTTTCGTAAGTTCATTGACCAAATAAATTCTAGAGAGAGACTGAAAGATCAACCAATTATCTAGTTTCATTATATCCCAAAACTGTTCATCTTCAACGAGTTCAATATTAAATTGCTGAACCAAAGAAGTGTATTCCAAAATGCTTTTATTGTTCCGTTTCCAAACACCAAAATCCATATAACTCCCTGTATAGATCAGGTTATTAATTGCCTTTACAGACCTTACAATAGATTTGTCAGGAACTGGATAAAGCTTCCAGTTTGTACCATCATACTCCAATAATCCAGAATTATTGGCAAAATACATAGTTTGGTCCGAAGTCTGTGAAATACTCCAGTTTTGATTTTCAGCTACATAAGCATCTGGGTTGTAAGACATTACTGGTGGATGCTCTTGAGCTGAGACCACAAAAGAAGCCAATAAAACTAAAATATACTTAGTGATTTTCATGATCAATTTAAAGGCACAAGATAATGAAAATTTGAAATCTTAGCTAATTGAAAGAAAGGATAACACCAGATTTACTTGAGCAGTTACAATGAAACGGATCTAAAAAAAGATTACCTAATGTTTAAAAAAGAAACTAAGTCTTCTTTTCGACGTTTTGCAACAGGGAGGGTATGATTTCCAACAAGCTCACAATTGCTACCATCAGCATTATTAATATTGATAATGTACTTTATATTTATCAAATATTTTTTGTGAATTCTGAAAAAATACTTTGGAGCTAAGATTTTGTCATATTCTCCAATATTTTTGGATACAAAAAAGGTGGTTTGGTTCATCAGGTGAATAATCGTGTATCTCCCATCAGACTCAAAGTAAAGAATATCATCAATCTTAATAAAATCAATCTTTTTAGTGGATGGTATTGCAATAAAATTATAGTCAGAGGTTTTAGCCTTAATAGACGTTTTTAAAGATTCAAGTTGTGGATTGGTTGTGTACAATTTGTTCTTAAGATTGACCTCCAGAGCTTGTACAGTTGTCATTAAATCTTTTGGGTCTACTGGTTTTAACAGAAAATCAATAGCGTTAAACTTAAAGGCCGTAAGTGCATACTCTTGAAATGCTGTTATGAATACTACAGAATAATCTTCGTAATTTATACCGTCAAGCACATCGAAACCTGTGCCATCTTGCAAAACAATATCTAAAAAAATAAGATTCGGTTTTAATTCATTGATTTTTTGGACAGCATCTTCAACGGTAGTACAAATGCTTACCACATCAATTAAAGGACAATACTTCTCCAAATAAATATTTAATAATTCATTATTTTTGATTTCGTCATCGACGAGTATGGCACTGATTTTTGACATAACAAGTTAAAATAGGTTAATGAATTTTAGTGATTCATATAATAGGCAGTTGGTTAGGGTTACTAACATAAATAAATTGTAATTTAAAACAAATTATTCATAACAAACTTAAGAAATTAATTATACAAATACAATTTAATAACCATAATGAAATATTCTAAAGTTAACTTACATGTTTCTAAAAAGTAATTACGTAAATTTAATTTTTAATGTATGATGAATAAACCCCTAAAATTTTTAAACTCAGTCTGGATGTTGTCAAGCATTGTCTTATTAACTTTGTGTGTCAATCCCATGAATGCTCAGCAGATTACAAAAAAAGAGCAGTTTATAAAAAAAGTTAATACGGTATTTGAAAATCAACCTAATCAAAAATATGATAGTATTTTCACCAATCTCAGAGAGGAGGCATGGTCTTTAAAAGAAGATTCCCTTTATGTAGATTTGACATTTCGGCAAATAGAAAACAACAAAGAATCTGTTGATATTTTTTTAGTCACAAATGTTCTGGAAGATCTTATGCGCAAAAAGTATGAGTATCTGAAAAAGCATCCTAGACTTCTACTTCTTTGCTATCTTAATTTGGGGGAGTTCCATTTGTCTCAGATTAACAGTTCTAAAGCAACGCTAGATTTAAGCAAGTATTACTTTGATCGCTATTTTGAAATTTTAAAAACAATCCCCTTAAGTACTAGTGAAGTTAAATTACATCAAAAACACAGGCTAACCTTTCTAGAGAAAACACATAATGACAGTCTTTTTTATTACCTAAACTCCTATAAAACTCCAAAAAAAGAAAAGAATCTAATTTTGACACGTTGGTATCGCTCTCAAAATAACTCTGTAAAAGAGCTGGTTCATGCTAAAAAAAGTGGGGATTCATTGGAGCTTTTAATTGCTTACAAAAACAACTCACAGCTGGCTAAGGTAGATAGTTTGTTCCCAATTTTATTGAAAAATTTCAAAACAGGAAGTCCTTTTAACCAGCATATCCTATTTCTAAATATGGGGCATCGCTATGCTTTAGAGCACCATTATAAAAAGGCTGATAAAATGTACCTTAAAGCCTTGACCTATTTAGAAAAAAACCAAAATTTTCAACAATTAAATGAATGTCTAGAAGCAATCATTGAAGTTAAAATTCATAATGGAGATATAAATGCATTCAAATTTTACAACAAAAAGTTAAAAACAATCACACAGCTCCAACAGGAAGAACAATTAGTCGTAATTGAAAAGTATTTAAATTTTGTTAAAGACGTCACAGACTTAGAAGCTGAAACAAAAATGAAAGCTGATAAACTCGAAAAAGAACAAGCTAAAAATGATCTAAAATTTCAAAAGACAATAACTTCTATTGGACTTGCATTTTTTCTTGTATTTTCAGTTTTTATATTTTTTTATTTTCAAAGTACAAAAGAAAAAGAGTCTTTGGAATATAAAAACAAAAAAATGAAGGTTGATATTTTAAGATCTAGGTTTAAACCTCATTTTACATTTAATGCACTATCTGTTATAAATTATTTTATTGCCAAAAAAGATGTTGAAAATGCTTCTATAGCACTTACCAAAATGGCAACACTTTTAAGAACAACTCTTGACAACATGAACAAGGATTTAGTATCCTACCAGTCCGAATATAATATCTGTCAAAATTACATGTACTTAGAGTTGTTGCGGTTTTCAGATAGATTTGATTGCGATTTTAAAGAACTCAACGACCCCACTATCAAAGGATGGAAAATTCCTCCAGGAATTATAGAGCCTTTTTTAGAAAACTGTGTAAACCACGCTTTTAAAGGAATGAAGAGTAAAGGGTTTATTTCTCTAAACCATCAAATAAAGAATAATTGTTTGGTGATTTCTATAAAAGATAATGGGGTTGGAATTGATACCGAAAAAATATACTCAGAAAACTTACATGGAATGAAAATTACTGAAGATACTATCAAAACAACTTCATATCTTTACAAGGTTCCTATCGAGCTTAAAATTAAAAAAGACAATGGAACTATTATATCTCTTACCATTCCCAAACTAAAATCATAAAAAAACATTACAATTCGTTTGGTGCAATTCTTATTTTTTAATCTTCGAAGACATCATCTTCTACGGTTGGCGGCGGTAAAGATAGGGCTTGAGACTTTCTTGGGTTTAACGTTATAAATGTACCTATGGCGGTCAGTGCCGCATATTTACCCATTTTTGAAAGGGCTTCCTTACGAGTGATCTGATTTTTAATATTGTTGTTTTCTTTCTTCATGTCTAGTGATTTGAAATTTCGCATGTAATTTCTAATGTTTTTATTGTTTAATAATTTTTTAATTAACAATCAGCTTCGTTATTTTAGATTGATTTTTATTGTTCAAGTTTGCGAGATATACTCCTGAACTTACACCAGAGACATCAATTACATGTTTTGTTTGTGAAGCTTCTAGTTCATATGTTTCAATAATACGACCACTGATATCATGTAAGTTTAAAACAGTATGACTCCTAAGTTGCCCTTGAACAATTAGTTTTTTGGTAGTTGTTAAAAATAAAATTTCAACAGAATCAAGTGCTGTCGAGGGGCTTGAAAAAGTACCCGAGGTTGTACGTAAATAAAAGCGACCAATACCACTTAGACTCGTAGAAGGGGTGAATGTGTAGTCGTTTGAAGTAATTAATGTTTGAATGTTTAATAGAGCATCTTCTAAATAAAATTCTGTTTCTGAAGGCACATTTAAATCACTGACACTTAGAGTTGCTTGCTGACCTGCTGCTACATTGAGTTCTAAGGGAATGCTATAATCCGTTGCTGTTAGGTCATCTGTGGAAAGAACTTGAATAGCCATATTAACTCCTTGAGAATCTTCCGCTAGATGTGTCCCTATATCAGAACCTAAAGTACCAGCGTCATAGGTTACGTCCAAACCTCTAGATCCATTTTGGTCAATAAAATATAGTGAAGTTTCGGAAACATTACTACCTTTTGTTAATTTCAATTTAAAAGATGAAGGTGTCGTTGTTGGCTGACGACCAGCAATAAAATCATCTGTAGGATCTGCAGCTACTCGTCTAGATGATTTTGGAAAGGTGAATGTTCCTCCAGCCGCGGAGGATATAACAATAAACCCTTGTCCAGGTGTGATCAGTTCGGTAGACGAAAGACTATTGATAACTCTCCAAGTATTAGGGTCGTTAGTGGCAGTTCCGTTCCATCCATACAGAGCAGCATAATTTTGGTCAATATGAGAGTGCCCATCTAGTACAGCTAATATATCAGCAGCACTCACATGGGTTGTAAAAGGATTTCCTACTAAGTTGGTGTATTTGTATCCTGCAGTGGAACCATAGGCAAGAGCCACTCCAGTATCTATGGTTGAAACAGAACCTTCATAGCGCAACGTACCACCGCTTGTTGTTCCAGCACGATATCCTTTACCACTAACTAATGGCGTAGTATCTCCAGAGGCGTATTCTACATACGAGCCACTCGCTGTGTCAAAAGGTCCATACATTAAATTAGAAGTGTTGATAGTGCCTGTTGCTATTTGACCGTCGTTAGCAACTGCAAAGTCAGCAAACGTTTGACCGCCTACAGGGGGAGACACTAAGTCTCTTGTAGCAGAGGACTCAGTAAAACGACGATACTCTACATCCCCAGTAGAAGTTCCAACAATAAAAAAATCAGAAAAATCATTGGACATAGAGTCCATTATAAGTTCGCCATCGGCGTCCACAGATACGTTACTTGATGCGTGAACGAATGCGGTAGGTGCTATGTACATTTGACCAGCAGAAGCTACCTTCAAATCTTGAGCAAAAGCGGGTAAACTTAAAATGGCGGTAAAAGTAGATAATTGTAGTATATATTTTTTCATAAGTAATAATAATTAAATTTAATTCTAAATTCGGTTTAAAAGTAAGTCGTTTTTGGAAAGTGGACTATCTCGTTGTAACAAACGGCAATATGGCGTAACAAGTGGTAATTAACTTCATGTATTAATTCGTTTTTTGGGACACCCATGATATTAGATAAATAAAAGATGATAAAAATAGCATTACAAAGAAATGGTTGGTAATTTCCCATGAACTTAAAGCTAGGGCAATCCCTGTTAAAACAATAGTGTAACCCACTACTAAAAGTGTACTTTCAATATGAGAAAACTTTAGATTTGTAAGATGATGATGTAAATGGTTTCTATCTGGAGCAAATGGATTTTTACCTTGGATCAACCGGACACAAAATACGCGAATGGTATCTAATAGCGGAAAACTTATTAAGGCTAAAACTATTACGCTTGAATTGTTAATAAAATAGCCTGTCCCTTCAACAAGGTTTGCTCCATTAGGCGTTGTTATAATGGAAAAAATCCCAAAAGCAATGACGACTCCCAAGCTCATTGAACCGTTGTCACCCAAAAATAATCGCTTTTTGAAATTAAATATTAAAAATGATGCCAATGCTCCTGAATAACAAAACATAATTAATGCCTGAATCACTAAATCATTTAAAAAGAAAAACAGCCCAAAGCATAAGGTACTTACTACCCCTACAGATGCCGATAAACCATCAATCCCATCTATTAAATTAAAAGCATTCACAACAATTACGAATACAAATACAGAAAATATATAGCTAAAAACAATAGGCAAAGCATATACCCCAAAAAGACCATCAAAGTTATCAATTCGGACTTCGCAAGAAACAATCACAAAAAGAGCTGTAATGATTTGAAAAATTACTTTTTCAAAAGGACTGACGTCAAAGATATCATCTTTAAGTCCGAAGAAAATCATTAAAGAAACAGCACTAAACAAACCAAAAACGATCTTAAAATCCAAATCAATACTCGATGAGTTATATAAAAATGAACTCGTTAGCGCCAATGCAAAAACAACACTAATAAATATACTGACACCTCCTAAAATGGGTGTAGATTTTATATGTGTTTTTCTTAAACTTGGATGGTCTACTAATTGAAATCGATGTGCAAATCGAATCGCTTGAGGAATCAACCACTGTGCAGTAAAAAAAGCTAATACAGATACGAAAGAATATAAATACAACTCTGGAGTTACACTCGTTGTCTTTGATAGTAATGGGTCTAGTAATGACAGATAAAATAGGTCATTTATCCAGACCGTTGTACTTATTGCTGACAGCATAAAAAAAGTAAAGATTCCTGTCATAAACGAAATTTCTGTAGGTTAAGATTTAACAAAAAACGCCAACACTCCGAAAAAATAATAATTTCTGGCTGTGGGGTCTATTCTGTGTAGTATTTTATAGGTTATAAAACTTGTGTTATTTAATTTTTTTCGCAAATAAAATCAGTTCATTATAATAATTTCAACACGTCTATTTTTACGTCTGCCTTCTTCCGTTAAGTTTGAAGCTATTGGTTTTGTTTCCCCGAATCCTTCAACAGCAATGTGTTCTAAAGGAACCCCCTCCGCTTACTAGATAATTACGAACCGTGTTGGCTCTAGTTTGAGACAAGCGTTTATTGAACTCATAATCTCCTACGCTGTCTGTATGACCTTCTATTTTAAATTGAACGTCAGGGTGTTGTTTCATCTCTTCAATAATTTTGATCAGAACAGGGTACGAATCTTGTCTGATATTGGCGTTTCCTGTATTAAATAATATGTCTGGTGTCATTTTATTTAACCCTAAAGCCAAATCAGACAAAACCTCTTCCTTAAAAGGGCATCCGTTATTGGATTCTAAGCCAGGAACCGTAGGACATTTATCCGCTGCATCTACGATACCATCATTATCAGTGTCAGGTAAAGGGCAGCCATTATTGGTTGGTAATCCCTTTATTTTTGGACAGTTATCTACAGAATCAAAAACTGTATCTCCATCAGTGTCTATCTCTGTGATTTTAGCAACTTTTGGGCAACCAACACTAGTACCATACACATCTGGGCAACTATCAATTGCATCAACGACTCCGTCACCATCACGATCCTTTATTTCTTCAGGACAACCATTATTTTCAGCAACTCCAGGAACATTTGGACAATCATCAACTGTGTTTTTCACACCATCATTGTCGTCGTCATTATCAATAAATCGATACATTAAAGAAGCAGAGTATTGAAAATGATTTGTGTCATATTCTTGATCTCCATGGTTTAAAGCCCATTTAGCTGTACCGTTAACATTGACGCCAAATTGATCCGAAAGCCAAAAGTTAGCACCTGGTCCAAAATTAAGACTAATGTCAGCGTAACTTCCCTGATAAACTGATCCTACACCGCCGTGTAAGTAAAGCTCTGCCCAATCATTTCGATCGAACCAACCAATGGCTTCATCGTAATAAAATTTTAAATCAAAGTCTATTGCTAAGTATTTTTGATCTGTATTAATGATTATTCCATCAATATTTCCTTCATTTGCTTTCCATTTATTTTTACTCAAAATCATGGCTAAACTGAACCATTTGCTAAATCTGTATTCGAGTTCAATAGTGTAATTATTAGAAAATGCCATTTGATCAAAATCACTAAGAGCTGAAAAAGGATTATGATCTCCATCGCTATCGACTAGGTTTACACCAAACTTAAGTATGAGTGTCCTATTTACATCATTAATAGAATCGTTAGACATCAAATCTTGGGCTTGCAGAGACACAAGTCCTGCTACAAAAAATAAAAATAATGTAAATTTTTTCATGTTAAATTTGGAGTTTACTTTTAACTGGCTATGAAATTGTATTTCAGTTTCGGATAGCAAAGAAAGGGAGCTTAGTAGCAAGATGCTAACTAGATGTAATAAACGGCAGTTTGATGTAATAAACGGCTATTTTGAAGCATTTAACGGTATAATGGACTGATTAGAATTAAAATACAAAAAATATTCTCTATTCAAACAAAGAAGTCATTGTGAGAATATGTCAAAAATTAGCTCTCAATTTATTTTTTTATATCTTTAGAACATGAAAGATTTAAAATATCTTTTTGCCTATTCCGTACCTCTTTCGGCGTTCATCTCTTTTGAATCCATGGGGTTGGGGACGTATACATCCGTAATTTACGCTTTTATAATACTTCCTTTTTTGGATCTCGTAACTGGTAATAGTCCTAAAAACCTCTCTAAAGAAGATGAAAATAACAAGAAAGTCAAATGCATTTTTGATGTCATGTTATATTTGAATTTACCTATTGTTTTTGGTCTTTTGTGGCTTGTTTTTACAAAAATTCAAACACAAGAATACGCTACATATGAACTCATTGGAATTGGACTCTCCGCTGGAATTTTATTAGCAACCAATGCCATTAATGTAGCGCATGAACTAGGACATCGAATTCCGTACTTTGAACGATTTATGAGCAAATGTCTATACATGCCCTGCCTGTATATGCACTTTTATATAGAACACAACTTTGGACATCACATGAACGTTGCAACTCCAAATGATGGCGCAACAGCAAAATACAACCAGACAGTATTTTCGTTTTGGATAACCTCTGTTACAAAGCAATACCTAGATGCTTGGAAATGTCAAATGAAACTTTTAAAAACCCAGAAAGGTTCCTTCCTTTCTGTAAAAAATGACATGCTTTGGTATCACCTCATTCAACCATCCTATCTTTTTGGAGTATTCTATTTCTTTTCATTTGATGTGATGCTATTTGCTATCGCTATTGGAGTGGTATCTTTTCTTTTTTTAGAAAGCATCAATTATATTGAACATTATGGATTGAGACGATTTAAAACACCATCTGGAAGATACGAACGCGTACAACCTCACCATTCATGGAATTCTAATTTTAATATTGGAAGAATTGTTTTGTATGAATTGACAAGGCACAGCGACCACCACTTTAAATCATCCAAAAAATACCAACTCCTCAATAGTTATGAGCAATCCCCTAGATTACCTTTGGGTTATCCCGCTTCTATTTTACTGAGTTTTATTCCTCCGCTTTGGTTCAAAATCATGAACCCATTGGTCCCTGAGCAAATGAAGGAAACATAAAAAAGCCAAGACAAGTGTCTCGGCTTTTTTTGTATTGTTCCTATTTGGGTTTATTGACTATCAATCAAGCACTGGTAAAATAACTTTATCTACGGCATGAACTACTCCGTTCATAGCTTGAACATCAACAACAATGATATTGGATACAAATCCATTTGGATCTGTAATATTTGGTGCTGTGGTTAAGGAAAATGTAATGGTTTCATCCGCAACAGTTACAGCTTCCATCCCTTCAGTTAAATCGCCTGATCTCACATTAGCTTCTGGAACAACATGCATTCCTAAGACATTTTCTAGCAAACCTAAATCGATTTCGGCCAATGTACTATAACCAAGGAAAGAAAGTAAATCTCCAAAAGCAGCATTGGTTGGAGCAAACACAGTAAGTGGTGCTGGTTCGTCAGAAGACGATAATATGGATACAAAGTCCTCTTGATGATCTTCTCTAGTTAAGGCGGCAACAAGCGTTTCAAATGTAGGATCGGCTGTTGCAAATGTTACAACTGTTGGAAGTCCAATAACAGCATCTACCACATGAACAATCCCATTTGAAGCAGTAACATCTGCTGCGGCAACACTAGAAATTCCATTAAAGACAACTCCATCTGAGGTATCAAAGTATATACTTAAATTGTCGCCATCGGCGTTGATTGCATTGGTTGTAGAATACCCCGCACCAAGAGTCGCTAAATCGGAGGAACTAACCGATCCTGAAATGACATGATTGAGCAAAATATTAGCTAATACATCAGTTGGTACATCCCCTAAAGTTGCAAAACCGTTCTCAGAAAGAAATGTTTCAAAGGCAGCATTTGTAGGTGCTAGTACCGTAAATTCTCCACCGCTTAAAGTCGTAACTAAATCTCCATCGGCAGCTCCAAGTGCAGCAACCAAGTTACTTAAATCGGGAGTATCTATCGCTATTTCAACAATAGTTCCAACTTCTGGATTTGAGGCAGTAGTATCATCATCGTCACTGCAGGAAATCGTCATAAGGCCCACAAATAGTAGGGTTAGTAGTTTGTAGTTGTTCAATAAATTTTTCATAAATATGTTTTTGTTTAGACCACAAAAAAATAATATTTATTGTAATTTTTGTTTAACTTTTTGTTAAAAAAATAAGACAAAATGATGTATTATGATTATCTTAACTTTTTGAGTTAATTTAATGCAATAAATTAGTTAATTAAATGTAAATAAATAGTTTTTATAGTTAATAATTAGAGATTAGTTCAGCTAATTAATTATAATGTATTTAAGTAAAAATTGATTTCATGCTGAGATATTCAACTAAGCGAAGGAAATTTAAAAGAGTTATTAGAATACTACTAAGTTTTTGAAATAGAAACGTTTTTAAGTTGTCAAGAAACAATTATAACCCCACGAACTTTATAAGATTTACTTGTAATACAAAAGCCGAAACCTTCGTTTCGGCTTTTCATCTGTACACCCAATTGAGCTGTTTTCGAAACAAACACTGGATTTTTTAAACAACTTTTTTTTAACTTCTTAGAAAAAATAAAACCCAAAATTGAGTTTGATTTTTAAGCGCCTTACGGCGCTGATTATAAAAGAAGGGGCTGCTTAGCAGCCCCTTAAAGAGTCAAAAGTCAAGATTTTTAATCCCTAACAAAACGCACTGAAAAGCCGTTCCGCTTGTAGTAGCTGTACCAGAATAGGTTACTGCTAACGTTGTACAGGTAGCGGCTCCAAGCGTAATCTGAATCGAACTCAGTGGAACTCCAAAAGAAAGCATTGAAACCCTCAGGGTAGAACGAACCATTGTTGTAACGGTAACCCTCTGGGAAGGCATTAAAGTCACTGCTGTTGTTTAAGCTTTGGTCATTGCCTATTGCTCCTACATCTACATCTGTTGAACTATTCCATCCAGTGTTGGAGGCCATCGCTTTGGCTATTTTGTTTTCTGTGGTGGTGCCGTCATAATTATAACCACTCGCTATGAGATATTCTTCAAGCGTTGTCCACTCGGCATCTGTGGGTACGTGCCAACCCTCTGGGGCAAATTCTTTATTAGGAGTGTTAGGGTCGTTGTCGTGTATCCCTGCAACAGCATACCAATTATAAAGTTTTGGCTTTGTGGGGTCATTATTGTAATAACACCAAGCGCCTGTGGTAGTATCGGCCCAGACTCCATTAGAAGTTACCTGTGGAATCTCTGTACCATCTCTATACGTCACCATTTCGGCATTATCCACTGTCCAAACCTGGTCGCCGTAAGTAATGTAATTGTATGTGTTGCCGTCTTGGTCTGTGACTGTGCCTGAACCGTCATCAGATTCCAAGTTATCTATCTGGTTTTGAAGGTTAGCAATTAAGGCATCAACCTCACTTTGAGAATAAAATTGTGTTTCTGCATAATTTTTTGTCACTGCATCCTGCGCCTCTGTAGGGTCTTGTAAATCTTTTATCTGTTGACTATTTGCAGAATTGTTTTCAGCGAGTACTGCTTCTAAATTTGGTGTTGCTGATGTAGCGTTGCCACTGTTCTCTGCATATAATGCGAAAGGAACACTAAGCAGTTGTGTGGTGCCCATAGCCAAATAACCATTACCTGTATTAAGCTCTATGCCTAAGTAATAACTTCCTAGAGACCAATCCAGTTCTGAGAAGACGCCTGTATTGGCTGTACCTTGTCCAATCACAAGATTAACTTGCCCCAAATCGTCCGTTGGCACATAGTGTGTTTCTGTGAAAACAGGCACTGCTGTTTCAGAACCTTGGATCACATTAAACTTAAAATACACATTGGTATTTATGATTAAATCCCCAGCACTGTTTCTTACAGTCGCTTGGTAGTTAAAACCCTGTGGGGTTTGCGCTTGTAGTTGTGTGAGTGATGCTATGGCTAGGCATATTATGGCGTAAAACTTTTTCATTGCTTAATGATTTTATACGTATTGGTTTGTTTTGAATCTTTTGTGGTGACTGTTACAAAGTAAGTGCCTGTGGTGAGTGTTTGAACACTTAAAGGTTGCTCTTTTTGATGTTGGGTTTGTAGAATTTGTTTTCCACTTACATCTGTAATCCTTACTTCAAAGAATTGTTCTGTGGGATGGGTGATATAAATGGCTTCTGTCACAGGATTTGGAAAGACCTTGACTTGTAATTGTAGCTGTGGTGTTTGTGTAGTTAAAATTGTTAAATCTAGGGAGGGATAATAGCCGTTTCCTAATTGGATGCTGCCATCTTCGGAGGTCATGGCACCGACGGCTAGTTCTCCAGCGGTATAGCTAAGTTTGTTATTTCCGTTTTCATAAGTGGCTCCTGCTGGACCAATGACTTGTTTGGAAATCGTTGGCTGAGCATAGGCTGATAATCCTAACAGCAAAAAAGCTAATATGAAGTAACGCATTGTTAAATTGGTTTATAATTCAAATATAAAAAAATAAAAACCATTTTTAAGCCCATAATAGGACCATAATAAAAATTAGATAATTAACGAAATTTATCTGTTTGTTTAAAATAGCCCAAAAAACATTCGTTTCGGTTTTTCATCTGTACTGAAGACGGGACTTAGCTGCGCTGAGTCCCAGAATCAACATTTTGAAAAAAGCCGACGCCACTATACAGCTTGTTTATTATTTCCTTAAACTCATTAAAGCAAGCTTTACTCGTTACAGGAAACAAAAAAGCCGAAACGTTCGTTTCGGCTTTTCATCTGTACTGAAGACGGGACTTGAACCCGTACGTCCTAATGGACATTGGATTTTAAGTCCAACGTGTCTACCAATTCCACCACTTCAGCATCTTGGTATGTTTTAAAAAAGTATCAGAGCGAAAGACGAGATTTGAACTCGCGACCCCCACCTTGGCAAGGTGATGCTCTACCCCTGAGCTACTTTCGCAATTTTGTAATGAACGCTTCTCTACTATTATATAGAGAGGTGCAAATTTAACACAATTCTTAGAATAGCAAAGTTTTTTTAAACTTTTTATGTGCTTTTCTTTTTGGTCAACATTCGTTTGATTTCATTCAATTTCATCAACGCCTCAACAGGTGTTAAGGTATCAATATCAATCGCCTCAATATCTGTTTTTAAGGCCTCCAACATGGGATCATCCAAATTGAAAAAACTCAGTTGCATCTCTCCCTCCATGTCTTTGACTTTGGCTGTTAGCTCATCACTCGAATGTGATTTTTCCAGCTGTTTCAGAATTTGTTGTGCGCGGTGTAAAACCTGTGGTGGCATTCCTGCCATTTTTGCCACATGAATTCCAAAACTGTGGTGACTCCCTCCCTTTACCAACGTTCTTAAAAACAACACATTGTCTTTCAGCTCTTTGACAGATACATTGTAATTTTTAATACGATCAAAGGTTTCAGTCATTTCATTCAACTCGTGGTAGTGGGTTGCAAATAAGGTTTTGGCGTGTGACGGATGTTCGTGCAAATATTCGCTAATTGCCCATGCAATTGAGATCCCATCATAGGTACTCGTCCCACGTCCAATTTCGTCCAACAACACCAAACTGCGTTCTGAAACATTGTTTAAGATCGAAGCGGTTTCATTCATCTCAACCATAAAGGTCGATTCGCCCATAGAAATATTATCACTCGCTCCTACCCTTGTAAAAAGCTTATCAATCAATCCGATGCGTGCGCTTTTAGCAGGCACAAAACTTCCAATTTGGGCCAAGAGGACAATCAAGGCCGTTTGGCGTAAAATGGCTGACTTTCCAGACATATTGGGTCCGGTAATCATGATGATTTGCTGGGTGTTTCGATCCAAAAACACATCATTTGCCACATAGGATTCTCCCAACGGCAACTGCTTTTCAATCACTGGGTGACGTCCTTGTTTGATATCCAAATCAAAAGACGCATCGAGTTCTGGATATACATAGTTGTTGTGTTGTGCCAAATGCGCAAAAGACCCCAAACAATCCAATTGGGCAATCAATTGTGCATTTTGCTGCACTTCTAAAATATACGAATGCATCCATGACACCAATTCGGAGAACAAGGTTTGTTCGATGACTAAAATACGATCTTCAGCGCCTAATATTTTGCTTTCATATTCTTTGAGCTCTTCCGTGATATACCGTTCAGCATTGACCAAGGTTTGCTTTCGAATCCAGTTTTCGGGCACCTTATCTTTATGCGTGTTTCGAACTTCAATATAGTAGCCAAATACATTGTTTGAGGCTATTTTTAAAGATGTAATTCCTGTGGCTGCGCTTTCGCGTTCCAGCATTTTATTTAAATAGTCTTTTCCAGAAAACGCAATGGAACGTAAACTTTCCAATTCTTCTGATGCAGCCGACGCAATACTATTCCCTTTCAGGATATTTACCGGCGCATCTTCGTTTAGGGTGGCTTTAATTTTTTCTCGTAACAATTCACAGCCTTGAATCTGCTCGCCAATGCGTTTTAAATCGGTATTGTCACAGTTAGACGCCAAGGCTTTGATAGGCACAATCGCTTCTAAAGAATTTTTTAACTGCACCACTTCGCGTGGGTTGACTTTTCCAGTGGCCACTTTTGAGATGAGGCGTTCCAAATCGCCGACTTGTTTGATGTAATTTTGAATCCTCTGAAGGGCTTCTTCATGGTCCAAAAAATACTGCACCACTTCGTGGCGTGCTTTTATTTTTTCTTGTGATTTTAAAGGCAATGCCAGCCAACGTTTCAAAAGCCGTCCACCCATAGGAGAAATCGTATGATCGATCACATCAATTAAAGTCACGGCATTGGTATTGGTCGAGTGGTAAAGCTCTAAATTTCGAATGGTAAACTTATCCATCCACACATAGTCACTTTCTAAAATACGTTCAATCGCGGTGATGTGTTGCAGCTTGTGGTGTTGGGTTTCTGCCAAATAATGCATGACCGCACCTGAAGCTACAATCCCTTGCGCTAACGCTTCAATTCCAAAACCTTTAAGGGTTTTGGTTTGAAAATGTTTACAAAGAGTGTCGTTCGCATAATCGTCCTGAAATACCCAATCTTCTAAATAAAAGGTGTGGAAATCAGCACCAAAGGTGGTATTGAAAAGCGCTCGTTTTTGTTTTTCTATGAGGACTTCACTCGGGTTAAAATTTTGAAGGAGTTTACCTATATATTCAGCGGAGCCTTGTGCAGTGAGAAATTCGCCTGTAGATACATCTAAAAAAGCGACGCCGATGGTTTTTCCAAAATAGACGGCTGCTAAAAAGTTATTTGATTTAGAGCTTAATACCTCATCATTCAGTGCGACTCCTGGCGTAACAAGTTCAGTAACCCCACGTTTCACAATGGATTTGGTGAGTTTTGGATCTTCTAACTGGTCACAAATAGCAACCCGCTCCCCTGCTTTGACCAATTTGGGTAAATAGGTGTTGAGCGAATGGTGTGGAAATCCTGCCAATTCGGTTTCACTTTCGCTGCCGGCACCACGCTTGGTCAGAATAATATCTAAAATATTAGCCGCCTTGACCGCGTCACTTCCAAAGGTTTCATAAAAATCGCCCACGCGGAATAACAGCAAGGCATCAGGGTACTTGACCTTGATGGCATTGTATTGTTTCATTAGAGGCGTGACTCTTTTAGCTTTTTTTGCCAATGGGTTTTTGATTTTTATACCTTACTTTTGTGTGGTAGTAGGAATGCTAAAGTAATTAATTTTAGTCTTTTTATAAAGCCTAAGGTCTTAAGATTTAAAACACGAATGCGAAAGTTAGAAAATAGCGAGTTAGAGCGCTTATCAGTAGAAGGATTTAAGGCGGTTAAAAAGACGCCTTTAATTGTGGTTTTGGACAATATTCGAAGTTTAAATAACATTGGAAGTGTGTTTAGAACAAGTGATGCCTTTCGGATTGAAAAAATTTACCTCTGTGGTATTACCGCCACTCCGCCTCATAAGGACATTCAAAAAACAGCCTTGGGAAGTACCGAGTCTGTTGCTTGGGCGTATGCTGAAAGTACCGTTGAGCTTGTTCAGAAATTACAGGCCGATAGCGTTCAAATCCTGTCCATTGAGCAAGCCGAAAACGCTACGATGCTTGATACATTCACGCCTAAACCCAACCAAACTTATGCTTTGGTTTTTGGAAACGAAGTGAAAGGGGTGTCACAAGAGGTGGTGAATTTGAGTGATGATGTGATTGAAATTCCGCAGTATGGCACCAAACATTCGCTAAATATTTCGGTGAGTTGTGGAGTGGTTTTATGGGATCTGTTTAGTAAATTAAACTAAGCGCAAATTTGCTCTAAAATCCAGAGGTAATCGACTCTGTTTTTGATGAAATCGCGGTTCGAAATATCAATGATTTTTACTTTAAACTCTGGGTGTTTTTGTATGAACTCCAAATAGCCCGAATTGATTTTATCTAAATAACTCGATTCGATGGTTTGTTCATAGTCGCGCCCTCTGAGGCGGATATTTTCCTGTAAACGTTCGGTGTTTTGATAGAGATAAATGTATAAATCGGGACGTGCGATGTCTTTATAAACCTGATAAAATAACTTACGGTACAATATAAACTCATCTTCACTTAGCGTAATTTTAGAAAAAATAAGCGACTTAAATACATCGTAATCACTGACAATAAAGTCTTTAAATAAATCTAATTGCGATAAGTCATCTGATATTTGTTGGTAACGATCGGCCAAAAAAGACATTTCTAAGGTAAAGGCATAACGGGTCGCATCTTCATAGAATTTTGGCAAAAAAGGATTGTCTGCAAAACGCTCCAAGATTTTTTTGGCATTAAAATCCTGAGACATCATATGGGTCAAACTGGTTTTTCCTGCGCCTATATTGCCTTCAATAGCAATAAAATTATAGTTTGAAAAATCAAAGGAGTGCATGGGGTTTTTCAACAGGTCACCTACAGGCGCCAACACACTATCGTCTTTGCAGTTTTCAAGTAGTTTGCTAATGGTGTGTTTTAAAATTGGGTGTTCAAAATCGGGGGCAATATCTGCTAAGGGTTGCAGTACAAAACGGCGTTCATGAAGTCTTGGATGTGGTAATTCTAAACGTTCTGATTTGGAAATCAAACTGTCATAAAATAATAGATCTAAATCAATAGTGCGGGAATGGTACTGACCGTCATTGTGACGAATTCGTCCTAAATGCTGCTCAATAGCCAATAGCTTGTCCAACACTTGTGAGGCTTCAAGTTGTGTGGATATTTTTAGGCATCCATTTATGAAATCTGAGCCTTCAAATCCTAAAGCAGGTGTTTGATACAACCTAGAAAGCTGATCGATACTCCCAATTTGTGTATGGATAGCATCTATAGCCGATTGAAGGTGATTAACCTTATCTCCAGTGTTGCTTCCAATTCCAATTAAAACCGTTTTTTCGTGCGTCATATGATCTAGCAAATTAAGTAAAAGAAAGATTAATAATATATCTTTACCAAAGTATTTATTGACAATTTACATGACTATTAAAGATAAGGTATTAGCGCGACGCATTTATTTACTTCTTGGGATATTATTTATCACCTCATTGGTAGTGTCAAATTTAATTTTTAAAAAATTCTTTTATTTCTACCCTATAGAAACACCCGTTTTTGGCGTCAAATTGTTTGAAATATCGGTAGGGATCCTCCCCTATCCCATCACCTTTCTTATGACCGATTTGATCAGTGAAATTTATGGCAAACAAAAAGCAAACGAAGTGGTGGTTGGTGGGGTTTTGGCCTCTATTTTTTCTATGGGAATTATTTTTATTGCAAACTCGGTCCCTGCAACAGACTGGTCTCCTGTATCAGATGGTATGTTTTCGGAGGTATTTGGTAGTACCTCAATTGCAGTATTGGCCAGTATGCTTGCCTATTTATTTGCGCAGTTTATAGACATTCAGATTTACCATTACTGGAAACAACTCACAAAGGGTAAACACCTTTGGTTGCGAAATAATTGTTCTACTTTTTTGTCTCAATTTATAGATACGGCTACTGTTTTGCTTCTACTGTGTTTGTTTGGGGAAATTGAATGGGATTTGTTTTTGGGATTGCTCATTGCTGGCGTTGCTTTTAAAGTAATCATCGCCGCTTTAGATACACCGTTTTTATATCTCGGGGTGTATTGGTTTAGAAAACGTTTCAAACTGGAGGTAAATCAAGAAATACAGATCGACTAGGAGATATTTAGACCTATAACCAAGCCTTCATTACTTCGTACATTAAAGACGGTATTGTCTTCAAAAATAAGGTACTGCCCTTTAACGCCTTTAAGAACTCCCGAATAGACAGGTGTTTTGGTGAGGTTCAAACTTTTTGGTTTTTCTGGGTATTTGTGAACAGGGAATTCTAGTTTTAATGATTTTTGATTGGCTAAAAAATAGGGTTTTGTTTCTTCAGGAATGTAGGTTTCTAAACGCTGACGCCAGTCTTCTAAGTTTTCATCGGTTGCCGTTCCTTTGAGCATTTCACGCCAATTGGTTTTATCACTTACATATTTTTTAAGTGCGACCTCAGTGACGCCAGCGAGATAGCGGTTCGGGACTTCTACAATTTCAAGGGCTTCTTGTGCGCCTTGATCGATCCAACGTGTGGGGACTTGGGTTTTACGAGTAACGCCTACTTTGACATTACTAGAGTTGGCCAAATAGACAATATGAGGCTGAAGCTGTACGCGTTTTTCATAGTCCAAATCACGTTCTTCTTGATCGAGGTGTGCTTTGCTTAACTCTGGGCGCATAATCCAATCGGCGGCTTGGGGTAGTTCGAAAAAACAAGATTTACAAAAGCCTTGTCTAAAAATAGGGGCTTCGCTGTTGCAATTCAAACACTGGTATTTGACAAAAGAAAGTGTGAGGGTTTTATTTAGTAACTGGTTCATGTTTAGAACGTCATTTTCAAGCACTAAAAAATATTGAATGGGTTGAGAAAACTCTGTTTCCATTTTAGTTAAAACACCTTGATACAGCATTAGCAGATTTTTATTACATTTAGCATTGTAAATATATGCATTTATATGGCAATTCCATTAGTAAATTCTGTGGCATCCTGGTTTTTAAAGAAGCGATTTCATCAAATTGATTTGTTTCTAAAATATCCTCATGAAGTTCAAAATGAATTGCTTATAAATCTTTTGACAATTTCAAAAGATACAGAGATTGGAAAGATCTATGATTTTAAATCGATTCGTAATTACCGCGAATTTTCTCAGCGTGTTCCTGTTTCCACTTATGAAGATTATCAAAATTTAATAGAACGTTCTCGAAAGGGGGAGCATAATATATTTTGGTCAAAGCCGATCAAGTGGTTTGCAAAGTCGAGTGGAACTACTGGGGCAAAAAGTAAGTTTATCCCTGTTAGCTCCAATTCGTTAGAGGATTGTCATTATGCTGCGAGTAAAGATTTGCTGTGTATGTATTTGAATAATAACGAGGGCTCTACACTTTTTAATGGGAAAAATTTACGCTTGGGTGGTAGTAAAGAGTTGTATGAAGAAAACGGAACTGTTTTCGGAGATTTGTCTGCAATTCTAATTCATAACATGCCTTTTTGGGCAGAGCTTAGCAGTACCCCAAGTAATAAAGTTTCCTTGATGAGTGATTGGGAATATAAAATGCAGGCGATTGTCAACGAAACGATGAATGAAAATGTGACCAGTCTTGCTGGGGTTCCTTCTTGGATGTTGGTGTTACTCAATAATGTTTTAGAAACTTCTGGCAAGAAAACAATTTTGGATGTATGGCCAAACTTAGAAGTGTATTTTCATGGTGGGGTTAGTTTCTTACCTTATGTCGATCAATTTAAATCGATCATTCCTTCAAAGTCGGTGAAGTATTATGAGATCTACAACGCTTCTGAGGGGTTTTTTGCGATTCAAGATCGCAACCATTCTGACGAGCTTTTACTGATGTTGGATTACGGTATTTTTTATGAGTTTATTCCTATGTACACTTATGGAACAGCTACTGAAAAAGTCATTCCTTTATCGGAGGTTGAAGTGGGTGAAAATTATGCCATTATTGTGACTACGAATGCGGGCTTGTGGCGTTATAAAATTGGAGATACGGTGGCGTTTACCTCAACATCACCTTATCGCATCAAAGTGACTGGTAGAACTAAGCATTTTATAAATGTTTTTGGTGAGGAGTTAATCATCGAAAATACAGATAAGGCGATAAAAATAGCCACTCAAAAAACCCAAACGGAAATTGTTGATTATACGGCAGCGCCCATATTTATGGAAGGAAAATCTAAAGGAGCCCACGAGTGGATCATTGAGTTTAAAACGCCTCCTAAGGATTTACAGTATTTTGTAGAACTTTTAGATAATTCTCTAAAAGCTTTAAATTCTGATTATGAGGCCAAACGCTATAACAACATTACCTTAAACATACCTAAGGTTCATGTGGCACAAAAAGGGTTGTTTCATAAATGGATGAAAAAGAATAATAAATTGGGGGGTCAGCATAAGGTACCTCGCCTGTCAAATTCGAGATTGTTCATTGAAGAATTGCTTATTCTCACGAAATAGGGAGCGTATCATATAAATTGTAATAAATAAGAGATATCTCCATGGTAGTATTTCATTTGATCATGAATACCCACCAGGATAAATAAAAATTTTTGTAGACAAATTAGTGTTTTTCAAAAATCTTGATTTGACATTAGATTCGTATAAACTAATAAAGAGTGATGATGTCAATAACACCACCACTCTTTATGTTTATAAATAAATTTTATTATTCTACAATAACAAACGAAACAAAAACTCATGAGATCCACCGCTCACTTTTATAATTTCTCTTCTCGCAGAAGTTTCATAGGCATATCCCACATTCATCCAATCAAATAGGTCAATCATAAATAATCCTGAGAATGCATTATCTGTCCTGTATGAGAGACCAACTTCTAATTTATCGATTACTCTCACTGCTGCAGTTAAGTCTAAAGATAACGGCACCCCATTGGTGTAAATTGCCATTAGAGAAGGTTTAAATTGAATGTCTTTAACCATGAAATTATAGCCTCCACTGAGATATGTACTCTTGCTATCTTTAGAATAAATATAAGAATCGGAAGTGTCATTTATAAGCGCCCTAGAGTTTAGTAGTTTTGGAATTGAAAAAGAAATAAAGTAATTATCTTTTTTTAAATAAGCTCCAATCCCAACATTTGGCCTCAATCTTTTATTTATTTTCCATAAAGTTGGGTCAGAATTTACTCTATAGCCTTTTAAGCCTTTAGTATCTAGATGATAAGAGCTGCCTCCTACTTTTAAACCCAAATTAAGGTTTGTGTTTTCAGACAATTGAAGTCGATAAGAGAAGTCGATAAAAATATCTACTTCGCTTTCAATGAACACTTTATCATTTATCACGGATAATCCCATTCCAAGTCTGTCGCTAATGGGGGTCGAAAGATTAAAAGATTGTGTTTCGGGTGCACCTTCAACTCCATTCCAGGTGTTTCTGACGTGAGATATAAACTCGATTCGCTCTGAATTGGCTCCTGCATAAGCAGGATTGATTACGTTCATCGTATAACGGTACAACGAGTAGTTAGTGTCTTGCTGAGCAAACGTTGTGCTAAAGACTAACAAGAATGCTATTCTTAATGTGTTTATAAGATTTTTCATAGTATTGGTTTTACGATTATTATTGTGTGATATAAATCCATCCAGTACGAATGTCTGTACGATCTCCCATGAGATCGATATGATAATAATAGGAGCCCGAAGGAAGTGTTTCTCCTCTGTAACTTCCATTCCATGGGTTGTAATTGCCTCTAGATTCAAATATTTTATTACCCCATCTGTTGTAAACTTTAATAACATTATTAGGGTAATTTTGAATATTTATAATGTGCCATGTATCATTAATGCCGTCTCCGTTAGGAGAAATGATGTCATTAAGATCATGCTCGTCACATACATCTCCAACTCCATTATAATTAAGATCAATTTGTTTTGGATTGAATACCAATGGACAATTGTCACTAAAATCTAGAATTCCATCATTATCGTCGTCGTCGTCACATTCATCTCCAAAAGTATCTCCATCTGTATCAATTTGATCCGCATTATAAGTCATTGGACAATTATCGTCCTCATTAAGCGAACCATCTCCATCAAGATCATCATCACATATATCACCGATTCCATCTCCATCTGTATCTAATTGATCTGGATTGAAGTTTGATGGGCAATTATCACTTGCATTGAAAATACCATCAAAATCAATATCGTCTGGGTCTACATAGCCACATATTTCTAAGATAACTTCATTGATGTCTCCATCATCTGAAAAAGGCCAGGTGTCTAAGATGGTAAATACCCACGTTCCACTACCTAAGGTTTGAGTGTTCTCGAAATTTAAATCGGCTAGTTCGCCTGGGTTTGGTTGAAATGATCCTGTAAATGGAGCCGTACCAGCAACAATAGAAACCTCGGCTTGATCATCAAAAACCGTTTGAGTGTAATTGTCTCCAGATCCACCGTTACCATTTGAGAGGAATACAAATTGACCTTCAGGTGTGTCGTTAGGACCAACAATACCAAATGCTAAATCTGAAAGCCAAGGGTGTGTGATGTCGACCGTAACATTAACATCTTCTATTTCTAATCCATTAATAACTTCTATTTCAATATTGGTAATATTTCCATCAGGATCAATAGTAGTAGGGATTGTATAGCTATACGTTTCACAAACATACATACAAGCATTACCTATGCCATCACTATCAGTATCTTCTTGATCTGAGTTGGGCCTAGTAGGGCAGTTATCATCATTGTTCAATACACCATCTCCATCAATATCATCATCACACACATCTCCGATACCATCTCCATCAACATCCGATTGGTCACTATTAGGGGTATCGAAGCAGTTATCTGCTGGGTCTAAAACACCATCCGCATCCGTGTCTAATGAAAATTGACCTGCAACACAAAAATCCAATATAAAACTATTTATTGCTCCTCCATCAAGGTTAAAAGCATCGATTACAGTCAATGTCCAATCGCCTTGGACAGACTCTCCGTTAAATACAGATAGCGCTTCCTCAGGAATGTATGTTCCATCATATGGTGGCGTTGCTGAAGTTATTGGCGTTGTGGCATCATCATCAAAGACAGTAATTGAATAATTTTGCCCGTTACCTCCATTGTTAGAAGTTAGCGTCACAATAGTCCCTGTTGGACTTTCTAGGGATATTGTTAAGTCTGAAATCCAACTATGTTCTATATCTATCGTAACATTTACATCTATTAGTTGTAAATCATCGGTCATATTGATGCTAGAAGTATATGTTGCTCCTGCGCCAGTTGATATCTCAATTGGCAAGTCGCTGGCTGAAAATGCTTGGCAATTAATTTCAGAGGTTGTAAACTTATTTGCTGTTGAAAAGGACCCTGTAGCACATTGATTTTTGATTCTCACTCTCCACCAATAATCAGTATTACTTAAAAGTGAAGTTCCTAATTCAAAAGTGTTTGTAGAGAGTGTAGTCGTATTAATAATATTCGTAAATCCAGCATCTGAAGCAATTTCTATGTCATACTGCTTTGCATTTGAGTCCTCTTGCCAAGTAAATTGAGGTAATAAACTAACGCCTGTTGCATTGTTTATTGGAGTAGAAAGTGTTGCTGTTGTTACTGTACTACTAAAAAGATTCAATTGAACATCATATGTCTTTGCAACTGATGGGGCTGTAGCAACTGCAGAAATCGTATGACTTCCTAATGCCACATTATTTAACCCAGATACTGTCATTTCAACTACTGTTCCATCAGTTGTTGCAGACGTTGGGTTAAAAGTAACCGTTGCTCCAGTAGGTATATTGTTTGCTGCAAAAGCGGTTGTTTCTGCAAACCCTAAAAAAGTTTGATATGTAAACGCATAAACAGCGTCATTTGGAACACATACATCGAGTGAAGATTCAGTAGTATTTAACACAAATTCTGTTTCTTCAATCTCAAAATTAGTGCTATTTATTGCCAAAAATATATTCCCGGCACCTTCCACTTTAATCCTTGCAGTTGTAGTGGTCAATACGGGGATTGTAACAGTATGAGAGCCATCATTTGGCACATTAGTTGCCAATGTATGAGGGAATGTTAATCCACCGTCTTCTGAAAGTAAAATATTAACGTTCGGAGTGTTAACTGCTCCTACATTGGTATCTGCAACATCCCAAGTCACGATTTCGGAGTCTCCAGAAAACACAACATAATTTACTGTGTTTTGAGAAGTTACTTGAAATGGTCCTGAAGCAGCATCAACCGTTACTTTCATGGTGTCGGAGCTGCTTTGTGGCGTTAGACCTGTTCCACCTGAAATACTCCTGTCTCTAACTGTAAAGCTGAAATTCAAATCTCTACCTACTTCACTTACTGTTTCCCATGATGTGTTATCTGCCATAACTGTTGGGTTCGTTTCTGTAAGCTCTCCGGCTAAGATTCTGTTTAATATTGGCATGTACCTTTCTGGAGTTGTAACAGGGGGTCTTGACCTGAAATTAGCTCCAGATGTGTTTGTTGGACCAAAATTAGTACTAGTGATATTTCCATCATCTATTTGTTCCCAATTATAATATAAGGCGTCTCCATCAGCATCCGTAGCCGTTCCTTTTAGTCTAAAGGCCGTTCCCATTGGTATGGTATAATCAGTGCCCGCATCTGCTACTGGAGGGTTGTTTGTAATCGTTGTACCAACCCAACAAGTTTTAGATTCTAGATTTGTAATAATTTGATCAATACTTACATATTGAAAATAGGGATCTGAATGTGGTTGAACATCACTAGGACCTGTAATTCCTGCATACCCCATAATAGTTGTTCCACTTCCAGGTTCTACATTTTTTCCAGTCCCTTCAGAATTATGAGAAAAAGTATGATTAGCACCAAGTTGATGCCCTATCTCATGCGGCACATAATCAATGTCAAAAGTATCTGAAGGTTGATCATTAGGGAATAAATTAGAAGAAAAACCACTTCCTTTGCTACCGTCTTCACAAATACATCCTATGCATCCTGCATTTCCGTTTGGATTGTCTTTGTGGAAAAGATGCCCTATATCGTAATTAGCTTCTCCTATTTCTGAAGTAAGAGTGTTTTGTAATTCGCCATTAAGATTACCTCCACCGTATGGATCCGTTGAAGAGTCAGTATAAAGAATCTCTATACCACTAACCAAGGTAAGGGTGAGAGCCATATCAGTCTCGAAAATCTCATTTGAACGGTTCAAAGTTGAAACGACCTGAGCCAATGCATCTTCTTGAACAGTACCATTAGAATCATCACCATCGTCCCATGTATTTGTGTATTCGGCAGAACCAGAAATTGCTATCCTTAACGTTCTTAATGTTTGATCGTCAGCTGTTTTAAATGTTTGAGGTTTATTTGCGTTATTTATAATTTCATTTTTCGTTGAGCAGATAAACTTTTCATCCTTTTTACTCCAATTGACACCTCTTTCATAAACTGTATATAGTAAAGAAGATCTCGTTGACTCTGGTTGAATTAAAATCATAGGATCAACAATAGAACTCAACATGGCATTTAAGCCAAGAGGAGTGACGCTAAAACGCACCCTGTTGCCATTGTTTTCAACACCATAGCCTACATAGGTTTTGATATTTGGATAGCGTATAGAAAGATCGTTAGAAAGCACAGGTGCTTCATACACAATGAATTTTTTTAGTTCACCTCTACTGTTTGGAAACGAAATACTAACAGATGATCTAAGGTTTTGAACCCCTCTTTTAGGAACACTCTTTAGTTGTTTTTTTAATGCAACCACGTCTAACTCGTAGGTTAGTTGTGAGTATTTATCAAAAGTGGATTGAGTTTGATTACTCAACAAAACTTTTTGATTACTTTGTTGGATTTCAGTCCATATTTGATCCTGTGCGTATACAGAACTAAATAAAGAGAAGAAAATAAAAAATGTAATTAACGTAAATTGACTTTTTTTTGCCATGACATAATTTGATTTAAGTTATATTTATAAATAAACGATTTACTTACAGTAAACATTTACTGTCCGTTAGTCGTTAATTCCTTAATACAGTCAGTCTAGATATTTCTATCTTTTCAGAATGTAGCTAAGTTGATTTATCAAAAAATTAAATGGTTAAATTTTGCCACGTTTTAAATTAAAAACACTAGTTCTTTTGGTTGACCTAAGGTTTATGAAGTAGTACTACAAGACTAGTAGTACACAATCACTATTGTAAATGATTTATACTATTCAAAAAATGGAGTAAAGAAGTTTTTATTTCATAAGTAGTAGTGTGGTTTAAAATTAAGGGTAGTCCAAATTAATGTTTTAAAATTAATAATGTTATATTTTTTAACATTATTTTTTAAACAAAGCCCTGCCTCTGGTTCATAAAAATGAATAATAATCCTTGAAACACACTTAATAACTAGGTAGAGTTTCAGTAGAGTTTTAATCTGGAAAAATTAACTTTCTAAAATTAAGGAATTATGAAACGGCTTTCAGCCGTTTGATTTGGGTACGTGTCAAGTGTTTTTGAACATAGGCTTTGTCAACAACCAAAACGGTTTCGTCACTGCTTGGAAGTACAAACATGGCATCGGTTAAAATTTCTTCACACAAAGATCGCAATCCACGAGCTCCTAATTTATATTCAATCGCTTTCTTGACAATAAAATCTAAAGCATCTTCTTTAAAAGACAACGCAATGTCATCCATTTCAAAGAGTTTTTTGTATTGTTTTACAAGCGAATTTTTGGGCTCTGTTAAAATTGCTTTTAAAGTTTCTTCGTCCAAAGGGTTCATATAAGTAAGTACTGGTAAACGTCCAATAATTTCTGGTATGAGTCCAAAATCTTTTAAGTCTTTTGGGATGATGTATTGTAATAAGTTTTCAGTATCAATTTGCTCTTCTTCGTGAGAAGCTTTATAGCCAATTGCTGACATATTGAGTCGCTTGGAAATATGACGATTTACGCCATCAAATGCACCTCCAGCTATGAATAAAATATTTTCTGTATTGACTTCAATAAATTTTTGATCTGGATGTTTTCGTCCACCTTTTGGCGGTACATTGACAACAGTTCCTTCTAATAGTTTTAAAAGGGCTTGTTGTACTCCTTCTCCAGACACATCGCGTGTAATAGAAGGATTGTCACTTTTTCGGGCTATTTTATCAATTTCGTCGATAAATACAATGCCACGTTCTGCTTTTTCTTGGTCGTAATCAGCTGCTTGGAGTAAGCGTGTGAGCATGCTTTCAACGTCTTCCCCAACATAACCAGCTTCAGTTAATACTGTTGCATCCACAATGGCTAGTGGGACGTTGAGCATTTTTGCGATGGTTTTGGCCATCAGGGTTTTTCCAGTCCCTGTTTGCCCTACCATTATAATATTACTTTTTTGGATTTCAATATCGTCCTCAGATGCTGGCTGCAACAATCGCTTGTAGTGGTTATAAACGGCTACAGACATGACTTTTTTGGTTTGTTCTTGACCAATAATGTAGTCGTCCAAAAAGGCTTTGATTTCTTGAGGTTTTTTAAGCATAACATCCGAAGTGAGTCCGCTAGTTTTATCTTGCTTTGCTTCTTCAACAACGATTCCATTGGCTTGCTCTATACAGCGATCGCAAATGTGGGCATCGATTCCTGCAATGAGTAAATTGGTGTCAGCTTTTTTCTTGCCACAAAATGAACAGTCTAATTCTTCTTTTGCCATAACTAGTTTGGGATGTTATTTAACTTCGAGTTAGTATTTCGTCAATCATTCCGTATTCTAAAGCTTTGTCAGATTTCATCCAATAATCACGGTCACTATCTGCATATACTTTATCATAGTCTTGACCTGAGTGCTTACTAATGATTTTGTAAAGTTCTTCTTTTAGTATTAGGATTTCGCGTGCTGTAATTTCGATATCACTTGCTTGACCTTGCGCACCTCCTAGTGGTTGGTGAATCATCACTCTTGAATGTGTCAAACCACTACGTTTCCCTTTGGCACCTGCACATAATAATACCGCACCCATAGAGGCTGCCATTCCTGTGCAAATTGTTGCTACATCTGGTTTTATGAGTTGCATCGTGTCATAAATTCCAAGTCCTGCATACACACTTCCACCAGGTGAGTTGATATATATTTGAATATCCTTGGTGGCATCTGTACTTTCTAAAAACAAGAGCTGTGCTTGAATAATATTGGCAACTTGATCGTTGATTGCTGTTCCCATAAAGATGATACGATCCATCATTAATCTTGAAAACACATCAAAAACAGCAACATTCATCTGACGCTCTTCAATAATATTTGGCGTCAAACCCATTGGGGTCATACTACTTACTATTTTGTCATAATAAGTGCTGCTAATCCCTTGATCTTTTATGGCGAATTTTTTGAATTCATTTCCGTAATTCATAATGCTTTTTTTAGGTTTTTAGAATGTAAATATAAAGCTATTTATAGTTTTATACTTGCTTTTAAGGTATAAAAAAACACTTCCTAAGAAGTGTTTTTTATTTAATTATTTACAAAAATTACTTCCCATAAACCTCTTTAACGAAGGCGTCATAGGCTAATTTTTTGTCTTTAAAATTAGCGTTTTCTTTATAGAAATCTAATAATTTTTGACTTGTTAGTTGTTCAGAAATACGTTTCACTTCTTCTTGGTTTGATAGCACACGTGCAACGATGTCTTCAATTTCTTTTTCTGTTGGATTCATTTGACCGTACTGCGCCATCTGGGCTTTGATCATTTCTGAAGTGTAAGCTTTTAAATCCTCAAAATTAACTTGTAGGTTGTTGTCTACAACAAGCTTACTTTCAATTAATTGATAACGCATGCTTTTTTCTGACTTTTCAAATTCCTCTTTGGCTTGTGCTTCGTTTAATTCTGTTTCTCCAGCGGTTTGTATCCATTTCTGAAGAAATTGAACTGGTAAATCAAATTTTGTGTTTTCTACAAGATGTTCGGTAACATCATTCAAGAATTTTTGATCTGCTTGTTGTACAAATTGTTTTTCAGCATCTTCTGTAATTTTAGCTCTCAATTCTGTAACAGATGTTACAACTCCTGGGCCAAATAGTTTATCAAATAATTCTTGATCTAAATCTGCTAATTCTCTTGTATTAACTTCGCTAATTGTAAAGGTTACTTGCACATCCAGTCCATGAGCTGTGTCATGATCTACTTTTAAATAGGTCATCAAGTCATGAGAATCATTGAATAATCCTTTGGTATTCAAGGTCAACACATCATCCACATTCGCTCCTAAAAACGCTTTCAGATTTGGTTTTCCTTTTAATTTATCTAAAGTCAAGGTTGCAGTTGCTTCAATTCCTTCTGCATCATTAAAAAATACACCGGTGACTTCATCTTCATCACCAACCACTGTTTTGGAAACAAGTTTCCCGTATTGTTTTTGAATGTTGATCAATTGATCATCAATCATTTTTTTATCAGTAGTAATCGTATATTTAGTAAGTGCTTTTTTAGCTTTTAGTTTGATGTCAAATTCTGGACTTAATCCAATTTCGAATTCAAACGTAAAATCATCTCCACTCCAATCCAAATCGTCTTGGGCAACTGGAAGTGGATTTCCTAAAACATCTAATTTTTCGTCTGTAAGGTATTTTCCTAAAGCTTCTTGAAGTGTTTTATTAACTTCATCAGCTAATACAGATTTCCCATATTGTTTCTTAACAAGACCCATTGGAACTTGTCCTTTTCTAAAGCCAGGGATATTAGCCGTTTTACGGTAATTTGTTAAAATTTTCTCTACATTTTCAGAGTAATCTGCTTTTGTAATTTCAATCTTAACCACGGCATTTAACGTGTCAATATTTTCTCTAGTAATATTCATTGTAATGAAATAAAAATTGGGTGGCAAAAATACAATATTTTTATCGCCTTACAAACATTTTTAAACTTATGTGAATCAAGTGATAAACACACGGACGTTATGAAAAAATTCTACTGGATTTTCGGCATGTAACCAATGGCCTGCATTTGAAATTGTTTTGACAACCGCAGTTGGAAATTGATGTTTTATAAGTGGTCCATCTTGATCAGAAATATATTCTGATTTATCACCTCTTAAAAATAAGGTGTCTTTTTGGAAGTTTAAGGTAGATGACAGTGCTTCTCCTACTTCGGAAACGTTGGTTTTAAGAGCTTTTAAATTTATTCGAAGTCCTAAAACACTTGAAGATAATCTGTAAATATTTTTCAATAAAAATTGACGCGTCCCTACATCTTGAACATATTTTGAGAGTTGCTCTTCTGCTTGTTTTCGTGACGTAATTTCTTCAAAATTCAAGGAAGACAATCCTTCCAAAATAGCATCGTGATGTACCGGGTAAAATCGAGGAGAGATATCTGCTACAATTAATTTGGATACAATCTCTGGATACAGCGCTGCAAAAAGCATGGCTGTTTTTCCGCCCATAGAATGCCCTAAAAGAACAATATTCTGTAAGTTATGATGACTGCAATAGGCTTTTAAATCTGCTGCCAACACATCATAATTAAATTCTGAATCGTGAAAACTGCGTCCATGGTTTCTTTGATCTACAAGATGAACTTGAAAGCCTAAACCTGAAAATTGTTTTGCAAGGGTTTTCCAATTATCACCCATTCCCAAAAATCCATGAAGTATAATGAATGGTTGGCCTTCGCCAATGATGTTGGAATGTAAATGCATTATTTTAATTTATTCAAATACATGTTAATGACATTATCTATCCCTAAATACAAACTCTCTGAAATAAGTGCATGCCCAATAGAAACTTCTAATAAACCAGGAGAATTTTCTTTAAAGAATTGAATGTTATCAAGTGACAAGTCGTGTCCTGCATTTAAACCGAGACCTAACTGCAAGGCGCGTTGCGCACATGCTGTATAAGGAGTCATCGCTGCTTTATTTCCAAGAGAAAATTGATGTGCGAATGCTTCAGTGTACAGCTCAATACGGTCAGTACCGGTTGCTTTAGCCCCTTCAACTTGTTCTAAACTTGGGTCTAAAAACACTGAGGTTCGAATGTCATTTTGCTTGAATTCTTGAATTATTTCTGTTAAAAATCCTTTATGCTTAAGAGTGTCCCAGCCTGCATTGGACGTGATTGCATCTTCTGCATCAGGAACCAAAGTTACTTGCGTTGGTTTAATTTTAAGCACTAGGTCTATAAACTCTGGAATGGGATTTCCTTCAATATTATATTCGGTATAAACGACAGATTTTAAGTCGTATGCGTCCTGATAACGAATGTGACGTTGGTCTGGACGCGGGTGAATTGTGACTCCTTGAGCTCCAAATTCTTGCACATCTTTAGCAAATTGAACCACATTTGGGGTATCGCCTCCTCTAGAATTTCGTAAAGTAGCGATCTTGTTGATATTTACACTTAATTTGGTCATTAAAAATTTAATTTGAAACAAAAATACAAAGTACTTAACGCTTAAAGTATATTATTTTTGATTAATTTGCATCTGATTACAAATGAACTCATGCCTTTAAATCAATTTATTATAAACGATCTAAATCCTTCAAGTCCTGAAACACTTGTAAAGGAGCTGCAAACTGTTTTTAAACAATTAACCTATTCTCATGTTCCTATTTTAAAGGAACACGTATACTTGGGTTGTTTGTCAGAAACGGATGTGTATTGTTTTGAACCTGACCAGAGGGTCTCAGAAGTTCTTTATGCTGTTGAAGGTTTTTTTGTAAGAAACACCTCGTTGTGGCTAGATGTTTTGGAAGCGTTTGCACAAAACAATTGTAACATCATGCCTGTTTTGGATGGCGAAAATAATTACATCGGGTATTATCAATTAATTGATATTATTTCATTGTTTAACGGCACTCCTTTTTTTTCGGAACCTGGCGGAATTATTGTAATTGAAAAAGGTCAAAATGATTTTTCGTTTAGTGAAATCAGTCAAATTGTAGAGTCCAACAATGCAAAATTATTAGGTGCTTTTGTTTCTAAAAACAAAAATGATTTGACCCAAATTACCCTAAAAATTGGAAAATCTGGTTTGAGTACTATTTTACAAGAATTTAGACGGTACGGATACACTATAATTTCAGGCCATGAAGATGATACTTTTTTACAAACGCTTAAAGAACGATCGGCCTATTTAGATACATATTTGAACCTTTAAGTGATAAAATCAACACAAATGAAAATAGCTGTTTATGGCCCCCTTTATAATGAGCGCTCAAAAAGTACCATTCAAACACTTATTGAGTATTTAAAAAAGCGGGATGCTAAAGTCGTTTTTGAAAAAAACTTTCAAGCATCCATTGTGACTAGTTCTGACATTGATATCAATGCCTATTTTTCGGATACTTTTGAAGAATTAGACGCTTCTTTTGAATTATTAATAAGCATTGGAGGTGATGGAACCATTTTAAGAGCTATAACGTTTGTAAAAGATTTAAAGATTCCTATTGTAGGAATCAATACAGGACGTTTAGGATTTTTAGCAACCATTCCAATGCATACCATTCAAAAAGCTATGGATGAAATTTTTGAAGGTAATTATAGAGTTTCCAAACGTAGTTTGCTGACTATTGACGTGGATGCGAAAGACGCTAGTTATGATTTAGACTTTGCTTTGAATGAAATTGCTGTGAGTCGAAAAAACACAACGTCCATGATTTCTGTTGAAACATGGTTAGACGACGAATATTTGACATCTTATTGGGCCGACGGACTCATCGTTTCTACGCCAACAGGGTCTACCGGATACTCTTTAAGTTGTGGCGGCCCTGTTATTATACCAGAATCAGACAGTTTAGTACTAACTCCCATCGCACCTCACAATCTTAATGCTCGACCATTGGTTATTTCGAGTGACAGGGTTATAAAATTAAAGGTAAGTGGTCGTGAAGACCAACACCTTGTTTCTTTAGACTCTAGAATAAATACCTTAGAAAATAATACTACCATCACCATTCAAAAAGCGCCTTTTAGTATTCATATGATTGAACTAAAAGAGGATGGATTTTTAGAAACCCTTAGAAAAAAACTACTATGGGGTGCAGACCCTAGGAACTAAGCAATATATATTTAAAAATATAGTTAAGTGTGTAACAGTAAAACAAATTATTTGTTCCATCTCTAAATTATTATATTTGCATTCTTAAAATTACAATGAAATCAATTACAATCTTTACAGGTCTTCTTTTTATTTCGAGTTTGAGTTTTTCTCAGATTTACGAAATTGGTGGGTTTGTTGGTGGAAGTAATTTTATAGGAGATGTGGGGTCAACTCAATTTGTGAATCCTAACAAACTTGCTTTTGGAGGTTTATTTAAATGGAATCGAAGTCCTAGACATTCCTTGAGGGCAAGTTTGATTTATAGTACTCTATCCGCTGACGATGCATGGTCCAGTGACCCAAGGAGAGAGGTGCGAGCCTACAGCTTTAATGCCTCTGTTTTAGAAGCCTCTTTAGGCATAGAGTTTAATTTTTTTGATTTTGACTTGCACATGGCTACTCCAATGTCTACTCCTTATATTTACACAGGAATCAGCATGGTGAATCATCCAAATTTTTATTTTACAACCATTGATTTTGTTTCAGAAAAAACAAGGAGTGATTCCTTTGGGATTCCAGTCATACTAGGATATAAGACGACTTTTACTACGCATTTAATTCTTGCTTTTGAAGTAGGTGCACGCTACACGTTTTCTGATAATCTTGATGGAAGTGATCCAAGCAACGAAGGATTAAATAATAGTGTCCATTTTGGTAATTTTAATAACAATGATTGGTACGTGTTTAGTGGTTTTACACTAACTTACACATTTGGTAGAAAACCTTGTTACTGTAATTTTTGATATGAGTTTAAAATCTGACATCCATTCACAAAACCTCCCGAAGCACATTGCCATTATCATGGATGGAAACGGACGATGGGCAAAGGAAAAAGGTCTTCTAAGAGTCTTTGGTCATGAAAATGGCACAAAATCTGTCCGAACAACCGTAGAAAGCTGTGCTGAACTTGGTATAGAAAATTTGACGCTCTATGCTTTTTCTACAGAAAACTGGAACCGTCCAAAATTAGAAGTAAAGACCCTAATGCAACTTTTAATTTCTTCTTTAAAAAAAGAAATGAGTACGATGCAAAAAAACAGTATCCGATTAAATGCCATAGGCAATCTTGAGCATCTTCCTACTAAGGTTAGGAAAGAATTACTACATGTAATTGATAAAACTAAAGACAATACACGCATGACTTTGACCCTTGCATTAAGCTATGGTTCTAGGGATGAACTGGTAAATGCGACGAAGCAAATATGTAATAAAGTTAAAAATAATATAATTTCAGCAGAAAATATTGATGAAACGCTAATTAATCAGCATCTTTACACCCAGAATTTGCCAGATGTAGATTTATTAATACGTACAAGTGGTGAAAAACGCATCAGTAATTTCCTTTTATGGCAGATTGCTTATGCAGAATTATATTTTACTGATGTATTTTGGCCCGACTTTACAAATGAAAATTTGTATGAAGCCATTATAAACTATCAAAAAAGAGAAAGACGATTTGGAAAAACAAGTGAACAGCTTAGTTAATAAAGCTTTTAGATACAGAAATACAATCCTTTACTTTTGCTTATTCTTAAGCAGCTTTGTAATATTCTCACAGGAATCAAAACCAACATTAACAACCTTTACGATCGCTGACATTACCGTCACTGGAGAAACTGCATACGGAGCTGAAACGATCCTTACCTATTCTGGATTAAAAAAAGGAGAATCAGTTTTGATCCCAGGAGGGGTCAAAATAAGTGCTGCTATCAAAAAATTATGGGATTCTAATTTATTTAGTAGTATTGAGGTCTATGCAACCAAAACAGAGGGTAGTAATGTTTATTTAGAAGTAGCCCTAGATGATTTACCAGAGCTAAAAGACGTCAAAATTGTAGGTGTCAAAAAAGGGAAAATTAAAGAAATAATTAAAGAAAATAACCTTACATCAGGAGTTAAAGTCACTGAAAATTTAATTACCACTACTAAAAATTATCTCGAAAACAAATATCGAAAGCTTGGGTTTTTAAACACAAAAACATCCGTTACTACTTCAAAAGTTGTAGATTCTGTTAAAAAATCAAGAGTTGACATGCTTGTACGCATTGATAAAGGTCAAAAAATAAAAGTAAAAAACATCACTTTTAATGGTACCGAAAAATTAAGTGCTAAGCAACTTCGTAAAGCGATGAAAAACACGAAGAAAAAAAACATACTTAGAGTTTTTAAACGTTCAAAATACATCGAAGCTGACTACAAAGAAGATTTACAGAGCCTTGTAGATAAATACAAAGAAAAAGGATACAGAGATGCACGTGTTATTTCTGATACACTCACCACAAACGACAACAATACTATTAGTTTAAATATTGGTGTAGAAGAGGGTGAAAAATATTATTATGGGTCTATCAATTTCTTAGGAAATACGATTTATTCTGATGACCAACTGAACCAAGTTTTAAAAATTAAAAAAGGGGATACCTATAATGGTATCGAATTAGAAAAAAGAATCGCAGATAACTCAGATCCTGACGCTTTTGATTTGACAAACTTATATCAGAATAATGGTTATTTATTTTCTACAATTACACCTGTTGAAGTGAGTACTAATGGAAACATCATTGATATGGAAATTAGAGTTACGGAAGGAAAGCCAGCCTATTTCAAAAACATCAGTGTTTCTGGAAATGACAAAACAAATGATGCAGTTATCTACAGAGAACTTAGAACGCGACCAGGTCAATTGTATAGCAAGAGTAATATTGTAAGAACCATTCGCGAACTTGGACAACTCGGGTATTTTGATGCACAGCAAATCTCGCCGGACCTCAAAAACATAAATCCAACAGATGGTACTCTGGACGTAGAATATACGGTTGTTGAAAAAGGGGCAAGCCAAATTGAATTACAAGGTGGTTATGGTGGTGGTGGATTCATAGGAACTCTAGGTCTTTCCTTTAATAACTTCGCCATAAAGGATATTTTTAACAAGAAAGCGTATAAACCCTTTCCAATGGGTGATGGGCAAAGTTTAGCGCTCCGTTTGCAAGCTAGTAGGTTTTATCAAACCTATAGTTTATCCTTTTCTGAACCTTGGTTAGGAGGTGAAAAACCTGTGCAATTTTCTACATCACTATCTCAAACAAAACAATTTTTATACAACCCAGCCACTAGAAATGCAGACAAATCTAGAAGCTTTAATATTACAGGACTTACATTTGGAGTTGCTAAAAAGCTATCCGTTCCCGATGATTATTTTGTGTTATCACAAGCCATTAGTTTTCAATACTATGATTTGAACAATTACAATACAGGCTTATTTACATTTGGAAATGGAAACTCTAACAACTTAGCATACACCGTTGGTCTAAGTAGAAATAATACTTTTAATGATCCTATTTATCCAGAAGGAGGTTCTAGTTTTAGTTTAACAGCAAAACTAAGTTTCCCGTACTCCGCAGTTAATAATGTAGACTACAGCGCCCTAAAAACAGAAAGGGAAGAGCAGAATGATCTTATTCAACAATACGCAACAGTATCGACCCCTGAAGCCACTGAAATTAGAAATACTGCTTCTGAGCGAATTAGTGAGATTGATCAAGAACGATACAAGTGGTTAGAGTTTTATAAAATTAAATTTAAAGGAGAATGGTACACTAAGTTAGCTGGAAAGTTGATATTGAAACCAACCTTTGAATTTGGGTTTCTTGGAGCCTACAACAACGACAGAGGTGTCATTCCGTTTGAACGCTTTTTTCTAGGTGGAGATGGATTAGGTACTTATAGTTTGGATGGTAGAGAAGCTATTGCATTAAGAGGTTATCCGAATCAATCGCTTTCTAGCCAGGATGGGGGATCTATTTATAATAAGTTCTCACTAGAACTAAGACATCCAATTACACTGGCACAACAAACAAAAATATATGCACTTGCCTTTTTAGAAGGTGGGGCTTCTTATAATAGTTTTGATGATTTTGATCCATTTACTATCCAGCGGTCTGCGGGTGTTGGTTTAAGATTATTTATGCCCGCATTTGGGTTATTAGGAATAGATTTTGGACATGGATTTGATCCATTACCAGGTGATATTAACAAAAGTGGATGGCAGACTCACTTTATTATAGGGCAACAATTTTAACATTTGAGACGGTACATTAATAAAGTAAACAGAATGAATGGAGTTGAGTTGAAATATTTTAAAATATATTTCGTTAATTTGATAAACATTGATAAAATCCGATTCCAATAATTTGAAACCACTGTAAAATGAATTTGTTAACTTTAAAATTCTTGAAACTAACATCGCTCAAAAAAACAAGCATTTTGTTTTTTTTATGTTTGATAGGGACTTCTGTATATGCACAAAGAAGTGTGCGTATCGGCTATATTGATACAGAGTATATTTTAGAAAACATCAGCGAATACTCTAACGCTAATTCACAATTAGATTCTAAAGTACAACAATGGAAAAGCGAAATTGAAAAACGCTTAACAGAGCTAGAGGATCAAAAAAAGCAACTCAATAATGAGCGTATACTTCTCACAAATGAGCTCGTTTCTGAGCGTGAAGAAGATTTACAAATTATAGAAAATGAGATTATTGACTACCAACAAAAACGTTTTGGCCCTAATGGCGATTTGATGATTCAAAAACAACAACTCATACAACCTATACAAGATCAAATTTTTGCAGCCGTTCAAGAAATTGCAATGAGCAAAAAATACGACTTCATATTTGATAAATCTGCCGATGTAGTCATGTTGTTTTCTGCGGACCGCTATGATATTAGTGATCGAGTACTAAAAACCATCAACAGATCTTCCAAGAGAACCCAAGTGGATTCAAGAAAAGAACGAAAAGAAGCAAAAGAAGAGGAAACTATCGTGGAGGAAGATTCTACTAAAAGTGGACGTCAAAAACTATTAGACGAACGGAAAGCTCAAAGAGAAGCTTTATTAGAAGAAAAACGCCAAAAGAAATTAGAGGATCGTGAGGCAAGAAGAATAGAAGTAGAAGCTAAAAAGCAAAAAGCAATAGAAAAACGTACAAAAGCAAAATCTGCAAAAACAACTACAGCTGAAGAAACTAAAGATGCTGACGAACAATCATCAATCACTAAAAAAGTAGACCAAAGGGAAGCACGTAAAAACGAACTTGCAGCTAAAAGACAAAAAGCGTTGGAGGAGCGTGCTAATGCCAATGGAGATAAAAGCCCCAAAACAACTAACAGTACTGAAAAAATAGACCAAAGGGAAGCGCGTAAAAAAGAACTTGCGGCTAAAAGACAAAAAGCGTTGGAGGAGCGTGCCAAAGTTAAAGCAGATAAAAACCCTAATAAAACAGCTACAAAAACTTCCGAAGCAAATAACGATAGAGAAGCGCGTAAAAAAGCCTTGCAAGAAAAGAAAAAACAAGCACTAGCAGAGCGTAAAGCACGACTTGAAGCGCAAAAGAGAAAAAGAGATAGTATTAGAAACAATAAATAAATTTAAATATAAACACAATTACAATGAAACACTTAAAATCACTTTTATTAGCAACTACACTTTTTGTTGCAACTAGTTTTACTGCGCAAGCTCAAACTAAAGTTGCACATATTAACACGCAAGAATTAGTAGAAGCGATGCCAGAAATGCAAAGTGCAAAGTCAGAATTAGAGAAATTGGCTAAAACCTATGAAACAGATATTCAGGCTATGGCAACTGAGTTACAAAATAAAATAAAACAATACGATGGTGAATCCTCTACCAAAACCGATGAGGAAAATGGAAAACGCTTGCAAGAAGTTCAAGGAATGGAACAAAGTATTCGTCAATACCAAACACAAGCACAACAAGACTTACAGAAAAAAGAGTTTGACCTCTTAAAGCCAATCACTGAAAAAGCAAAAAATGCAATTCTTAAAGTTGGAAAAGCAAAAGGATTCGATTATGTCCTTGATGCTTCTCAAGGGCAAGGCGTTATTTTTGCTGGTGGTACGGACTTATTAGTTGACGTAAAAACTGAATTAGGGTTTTAAAACATCATCTATCAAATAATTTATAAAAAGCTGCTTCTATTAGAGCAGCTTTTTTATTTTTGTAATATATGAGTTCAAAACCCATTGGTATATTTGATTCGGGTGTAGGTGGTCTTTCTATTTGGAATGAAATCCACCAATTACTCCCTATGGAATCTACTATTTACCTTTCGGATTCAAAACATGCTCCTTACGGACCAAAAGGACAAGAAGTTATCACTAACCTTTCTATTAAAAACACAGAGTGGCTCATTAACCAGGGCTGCAAGCTAATTGTAGTGGCTTGTAACACTGCTACAACAAATGCTATTGACATACTGAGGGAAAAATACGCTATACCCTTTATTGGAATTGAACCCGCTATTAAACCCGCTGCAATTCAATCGAAATCTAAAGCAATCGGAATCCTAGCCACTAAAGGGACTCTAAGTAGTCGGTTGTTTCACAAAACTTCTCAACTGTATTCTAGTGATCTGTTAGTCGTCGAACAAATTGGAAATGGTATTGTAGAACTCATTGAAAACGGCGCATTGTATTCAAATGAAATGAAGCACTTACTTCAAAACTATCTTGAACCGATGCTAGAGGCTGAAATAGATTGCTTGGTCTTAGGCTGCACACATTATCATTTTTTGACCCCTATTTTAAAAGAACTATTGCCTGAACATGTCAAAATTATTGACTCTGGAAAAGCAGTTGCTAGACAAACAATGTCAGTCCTAGAAAAAAATATGTTATTGAATGAAAAAACTACTGTAAAAACGAATCGCTTTTACACCAATGGGAAAGAAAAAGTGATTGCTTCGCTGCTAAAATTAGAAGCCGTTTCTCTTCAAAAGTTAGAGTTTTAATTTACACTTGGGCAATTACAGTCGTATTTTTCTTTTTTACAGCCAAAGTTAAAGCCTAGGGTAATTTGATGATAGCCTCCGTTATTAAAAACAATCGAATTTGCTTGGTATGAATATGTATACGCAAACATAAAATTATCATATTCTGCTCCTAATACAGGGGTGAAATATTGAAGTTTTTGACTGCTTATTCCTGAATCAGTGGTAAATTCGGCACCATCAAAACTTCTTCTGTATGAAATCCCTGCAAATAGTTTTCCGGAATCTAACTCTTTATAGGATTTGAAATTAACATCAATAAACGACTCTTTGGTAGCATCTTTGTACGCAAACATTAAAGAGGGTTCAAAGCTCCAATCACTCCCTAATTTAGAAAATACATTTCCTGCAGAAAGCAAATAGGTTCTAAGATTACCAGAGCTTACCCCTTGTTCATTTATATTTATGCCTTCATTTTCCAAAACGTTTTTAACGGTTGCATGAGCATAAAAATCAATGAAATGGTAAGAAAACCCAAAATCAACATTAAAATCTGATGAACTTTGTTCGATCCCTGCAATAATTGGATCAAACTCTAAAAAGGCAGTTTCATCTAACTTGTATTGAATCAATCCAGCACTCAATCCAAATGATAACATGCTTAAGTCAATTGTATTTCTAGAAAACATGAGGTGATGCGCATAAGTCAAATAAGCGCCTGATTGTGAATGGTACCCGTTTTCATCATTAAAAAAAATGGCACCAACTCCTGATGAAGATTCACCAATACGTCCATTTATACTCATCGTCTGTAGACTTGGAGCATTTTCATCTCCAAACCATTGCTGACGACCTGTAAGTCTAATTTTATTACAATTAGAAATTCCTGCCATTGAAGGATGAAGCAGATAATAATTGTCTGTTAGATAATCTGAATATATAGGTAACCCTTCTTGAGCACTTATAGATTGTGTAAATATTGCTATAAGAGCAACAAAGGAAAGTTTTTTCAATAGTGTCATAAATATCATCTTTTGAGCGTAAAGTGCGCTCTAAATAAGTTCATTTTTTCTGTTACAGGATCATTATATTCTAACACAAACCAATAATCAGTAGATGGAAGTTGTACTCCGTTAAAGGTACCATCCCAACCCTTACCTGTTGAACTGATCTCTTTTAATAATTTACCATACCGATCAAATATATAAATTTTTGAGCTAGGTTTAACAGTCATTCCTATGATATTCCATGTGTCGTGGTATCCATCTCCATTTGGAGTGAAAAACTTTGGATATCCTATCACTATTTTCTTCTGAGTGATCTCGTTGCAATTTAATAGGTCTCTTACATAAACAATATGTTCTCCTATAGGGATATTTTCAAATAATGTCTCCATTTGCCATGGACCAAAATCAACTCGGTACTCATAAACACCCATCCCAACAACGGAGACTTCTAGTTTATTATTGTCTGAAAATATCTCTGATAGTAATGTGACGTCTATGCTTTCGGGAGGATAGGAACTCACAACCTCTGTACTGGCTGGTATGCGGCAGCCAGATGCTATATTTGTTGCGTGTACAGTGTAAATACCCTCTGAAGTTGGTGAAAAAGTGGCGCTAGTAGCGCCTGGTATTATATAAGCACTGGGGTCAAAGTCAACTTCTTCAATGCTTCCTTTATACCACTGAAAACTGTAAACGGAGGGGCTTAACTGGGTGTCGATTGGGGGGGCTGGTAAAAAAGGTTGTGTTACTGGGTTAATAACTTGGTCGTCAGTATTCAAACAAATGACATAGCGGTCTAAAATGTCTATTTCAGGGACAGGATTAACGATGATGGTTAAGGGAACAATGATAAAGCAATTATTTAATTTTGGTTTGACTCGAACATAAATCTCTTGTGTCAAAATAATTGTATTTTCAAAGTTTGTGGGATCTGGAATATTATTTGTGTTGCCCAATTCCGCATCCATTTCATCTTCATAATAGCTTATTTCAAAATCTAAAGGGTTTAATCCGTTCAATATCGCTGACTCTCTTAATCTTAAATTAAAATAGTCAAAGCCATTATTGTCAATTTCACATTCTCCTAGTGGTGGCGGAGTGCGATTTAAATTAGCGTACAATATGGTATTTAACTCTAAATTAATCGTTTCCATACATTGATTGACTGCTGTGGCTAATACAAGGATAGTGTTGGAGAGTGTGTTGCTTGTATAAGTTGTTGGATTGAGAATTGGATTGTTGTTATCTAAATCGAATTGGGTCTCAAAATAAGTTAAACTAATGGTAGGGTCATTGTTGGTGATTTGAGTTTCGCGGAGGGTTAAATCGTAAACTGTGGTTACTTGGTCGTTGCACTCAACGATCGGATCGGGGATAAATAATTGAGAGTTTAAGTTTACCCGTATCTTGAAACTCATATCAGTACGTACGCATTCACGAACATCTAAATTCATATTGTTGTTGGGATCAAATTGTGCGCGTACAAAAATGGTTTGTGGATTTGAAATATTTGAATATGTACTTGGATTGGGAATGGGGATATTGTCTATGGCGAGCTGTTCGCTCAAGTGATAAGTGATGAGAACTGGGGTCATTTGACTTCCAAGGATTTCTGATTCTTTGCTAGATAAATCAAAAATGGTTTGATTGGTATCGCTACATAAAATATAATCCGAAATTGTATTTCTTTCTGGAAGTGGACCAACCTTGAGGGTGATGTGATGTCCCAGTCCTAAACAGGCATTGACATCATTACTGTCTACCCGTACATAAATTTTTTGAGTGTTGGGGCTTGTGGTATTCCTGTGTTTAGTAATATCTGGAATTGGATTGGTCTCGGCAAGGGCTGCTGCTTCTGTGGTGTAATAAGAAACGGTTAAGTTCTGATTGGTGGGGAGTTGTGCAAGGACTTGATCCGTGGCATCACTAAAATCGAAGATGGCGATGCCATTGGAGTTGTCGTTATCTGTCTCTGTATCATCACAAACAAAGTATTCTAATTGAAAAGCGACGGGATCCAAAAGGGTGGCGCCTACTACTAAATTTATTTTTGAGGTTCTAAAACAGCCATGGTTTGTTTGTGATCTTGCATAAACAAAACTATTGACTGGAGTTGGGTTGGTGTAAATGGTTGGAGTGGGTATTTGGTCTGTCAGAAGCCCTGACTCGGCATGAGCTTGAGTGAGGTAGTAGGTAATGGTTTCATTTACAAAGTTGGAAGAGATGAGTTGATTGGCTTGGGTGAGGTTAAAATCGGTTATGCCATCTGTATCTGTATCACATTGTTTAAGAGTGACTTCCGAATTTACTACTGGTAGTGGGTTGACAATGAGTTGAAAGCTAGTTGTGTCAAAACAGTCATTATTTAATTTGTTTTCTAATCGTGCAAAAATGTTCTGTGGATTGGTACTATTTTGAATGGAATTGGTGATGTCTGTACCAACTACGCCCGCATCCGCGGCGGCCTGATCGTAATAAAATTTAACGTCATAGTCCGAGGCCAATTGAGAACCCAAAACCTCCGATACCTTGGTGCTTAAATCAAATTCTACGACACCATTGGTGTCATCGCCATCATCAGAATTATCACAAAATATTATATCATTCGCAGAATTGGCAGTGGGTTGTGATTTAACTTCTATATCAAAATTAACGACCTTATAACAACTTTGTGTTAAGTCCGCTATACGCATCCAAATTGTTTCTATAACTAAAGTGTTTTGATGCGGAATTGTGATCGAAGACAAATTATCCTCTGCGTTTTCTTGACTTGTATGATAGCTAATAGAAAAATTTGTAGCTGGTTGACTCCCTAGTATCAAGGCTTCATTAGCTGAAAAATCAAACACTTCGATGCCATTGCCGTCTGTTTCGCATAACAAAATATTTTCTGGAGGGTTTGTAATCACAGGTGGTATCGTAAATTCAATGATAACTTCATCTGTTGCTTCGCAGCTACCAACTAAAGTGGCATTAAAACTGTATGTCCCATTCGTAGAAACGTCTAGGGTTGAGTTGTCTTCTCCTGGAATTACAACTCCATCTTTTAGCCACTCAAATGTAGCGCTTGTAGCAGAAAGATTCGCATCTAAAGGAATATCGGTTCCTAAACACCCAGGGTTCCCATTTACAATGGTTCGATCGACTCCTAAATCTCCACCAATATCAAAACTACCGCCTTCAATGAAAATAGCAGAGTCCCAAGCATCATCTCCTTGGTCTGCAACAACAAGTTTTATTTCATAAGTAACTCCTGGGGTAACAGCTGAAGAAGCTGTTAAGACTGTTGTGCGTCCGTTATAATTCGTATCCCCTATATCATATCCTTGAAAATATTCTGTATTAGCTCTACACCCATCAGCGTTGTTTATGTTCCTTACACTCACAGGAGTTCCATCAGGCAAAACAGCTAAATTAACATAATTTGGTGTCCCTACTTCTCGCAATAAAAACGCAAAACTATCTGCATAAATACATTCATAATTATTTCCATACTCTTCAGAAGCCATTATGAATCTAAAATCAATCGTATTTACTTGTGGAGTAAAATTGAATTTAATGTATGAAGCATCTTCTGTTCCTGATTGTCCCAAAGCGGCTTCCAAATCTTGGTCTCCCAAACCACCATCTTGGTTATCTATCAAATTCTCATTCGTTGCATTTCCTGCAGGAAAGGCCCTCCCTGTGGTTAGTATAACACCCTCTTCAAATGGAAAAGCACTCCCTGCTGGTTTTTTAAAGTAGCCGTAGCTTTTAGTTGTCAAATCACTTGGAGCACCTTTTACTAGGAAAGAAAAAGTGTCTGCCGACGAGCAAGAGCTTGAAATCATGACTTTTTTAATAAGTTCTTCGGGACCATAGCTAGATTCAGGGGAAGCAGAATCATTAATACTAATAATTTGAGCAAATCCAAAAGAGGAAACACAGAATGACAGTGTCAATTGTATGAGTAGGTTTTTCATAGATTTGGGATTCTATTAATCTTACTTTATATAAACTTGAATGCTTTTTAGGGGGCATTGTAAAAATATACAGAATGGACAGAACGTCCACCAGAGCCAGACAAAATACCTCCACATTGAGTTAATGTGCTATTTCGGATGTGGCTAATTTGTGCTAAAACAATGGGGCTGAGAGAAATAAAGAAGGCTGAAAGTAGGCGTTTCATTCTATGTATTTATTTTGGGACTCTTCAAATATACAGAAATTTCTTTATTATCTTTGCACTAAATTTACAATCATGAATAAAACAACCGTTTCAGTTCAGGAAACTAGCAACCCAAAAATCATAAAATTTGAAACGGATTCATTCCTTACAAAATACGAAAGTTTTGAATTCTCAAATATTGATGAAGCTAAAAACTCACCCTTAGCACAACAACTTTTTCATCTCCCTTTTGTAAAAAAAGTATATGTTTCGGGAAACTTTGTTGCTATTGAACGTTATGATATTATTGAATGGAGTGATGTTCAAACGGAAGTTGGTGAGCAGATAGAAAACTACTTAAATGAAGGTGGAGTCGTTATTTTAAATGAAGACAAAAAGAAAAACCCTGTAACTGTTTATGCAGAAAGTACACCCAATCCTGGGGTTCAAAAATTTGTTGCTAATAAAAGTTTAGTCTCTCAAACATTTGAATTTACATCTATAGAGGAAGCAAAACTATCTCCTTTTGCAACAGCTCTCTTTCAATTTCCTTTTGTAAAGGCAGTTTTTATCGATAAAAATTATGTGTCTATCACCAAATATGATATTGTAGAATGGGAAGCTATTACTCTAGAGTTGAGAGAATTTATAAAGTCCTATGTAGAAGATGGCAAAGAAATGGTATCTGCTACTGCTGCTCAAGTATTGGAAAAAACTACGAGTCAATTGGATGGTGCATATGAAGCCCTGGATGATACTTCAAAAGAGATTATAAATATTTTAGAAGAACACATCAAGCCGGCCGTCGCTAGTGATGGGGGAAATATTGTATTTGAATCTTACGATGCCGCAACAAAAACTGTGAAGGTTATTTTACAAGGAGCTTGTAGTGGATGTCCATCATCTACGTATACACTCAAAAGCGGTATTGAAGCAATGCTAAAAGAAATGTTAGCTGGAAGAGTAGAAACTGTAGAGGCTATAAATGGATAATTCTCTAAATTAAACAGAACACTTCTAAAAAAGTTCCGAGACTTCTTTTCCAATGGTACTGCCAATGGCAATGCCCATACCCCCCATTCGAACTCCACAATACACATTATTTGAGAGCTGCTTTACAATTGGTTTTTTCTGAGAACCAACACCCATAATTCCTGACCAGCGGTGTTCAATTTCAAATTCTCTATCGGGAATTATCGTATTTTTAAGCAGTGCTTCTAAAGCGGTTTGAATTTGTGCTGTTTCAGAAAAATCTGTGGTGTTTTCGCCTTTAAAATCTAGGTTCCTAGCACCTCCCAATAAAATACGATTGTCGATATTTCTAAAATAATAGTATCCACAATCTAAATGAAATGTCCCTTTAATATGTAGATTTTTTAACGGCTTGGTAATTAAAACTTGAGCTCGTGCTGGCTCCACGTCTTCATCAATCAACTGTTGTGCAAATCCATTGGTAGTTATGATCAATTTAGAGGTGGAAAATTCAAAATGATTTGTGTTGACATCTACTTTGTTAGACTGCTCAGTATATGTTTCGACCGTACTATTATTTAGGATAATTATGCCTTGTTGTTGGGCTTTTCTAATCAATGCTTGCATCATCTTTCCCGTATCAATCTGACCTTCAAATTGATTCTGTATATAATTGTCTTGAACGTTTGTAAAACCAAACCTATTTGAAACGGTTGAAAATACATCAGCTTTAAAAATAGGTTTTAGTAGATTATTCACCTTGGATATGTTTTCAACACATGTCTCGAAAAGACCATGGTCATTCTCAAAAAACAATTCATAGCCTCCCAGCTGCTGATAGGACAACGCATCATCTCCAACTGTGTTTCTCAAGAGCTGAAGCCCTTTATGTCTTTGTTTGACGAGTTCCACAACTTCATCTGCTGTATGTGATTTTAAATCTTGCAAAATTTCGCTCAAACTCCCAAAACAAGCAAACCCAGCATTTTTGGTACTTGCTCCTTGAGGGAATAGTCCTTTTTCAAGAATCACTATTTTAGAATTTGGTATCTTTTTTTTGAGATGAAGTGCGGAACTTAATCCCACAATTCCGCTTCCAACAATTGTGAAGTCAACATTTTTTAACCAAGTTTTTAATTCCCAATAGGATAAATTCATGAGTTAAAATTACAATTTTTTATTGGAGTATCTTACAATAGATTTAGAGTATAAAAAAACTCCGAATCAAATTCGGAGTTTTAAATCTAGGCTTCTGAAATCGGTTTCATTTGGAAATCTTCCATAAATTTAGTAGTATAATTTCCTGCTACATAGTCCGGATGGTCCATCAACTGACGGTGAAATGGAATAGTGGTTTTGATGCCTTCGATGACAAATTCATCCAACGCACGTTTCATTTTGCTGATCGCTTCTTCTCTTGTTTGAGCAGTTGTAATCAGTTTCGCAATCATAGAATCATAATTAGGTGGAATGCTATAACCTGCGTATACATGCGTATCTAAACGAACCCCATGCCCACCTGGAGAATGTAAGGTGGTAATTTTTCCTGGAGAAGGTCTAAAGTCATTAAACGGATCTTCTGCATTAATTCTACATTCTATCGAATGTAAGTTTGGCGTGTAGTTTTTTCCAGAAATGAGTACTCCAGCTGCCACAGAAATTTGTTCACGAATTAAATCAAAATCATTAACCTGTTCTGTAATTGGATGTTCTACTTGGATTCGTGTATTCATCTCCATAAAAAAGAAATTTCGATGTTTATCCACTAAAAACTCAACTGTTCCTGCCCCTTCATATTTGATATATTCAGCAGCTTTCACAGCAGCATCTCCCATTTTTTTTCTCAGGGCGGTTGTCATAAAAGGTGACGGAACTTCTTCTGTTAATTTTTGATGACGGCGCTGAATTGAGCAATCTCTTTCAGATAAGTGACACGCTTTTCCTTTGGAATCTCCTATAATTTGAATTTCAATATGTCTTGGCTCTTCAATGAGTTTTTCCATGTACATGTCGTCGTTTCCAAAAGCGGCTTTAGATTCTTGTCTCGCAGAATCCCAAGCATCTTTAAGATCTTCTTTTTTCCAAACGGCGCGCATTCCTTTTCCTCCACCACCAGCGGATGCTTTCAACATCACTGGATAGCCAGTTTCTTTGGCAACTTTTTTGCAATCTTCAAAAGTTTCAATAACGCCTTCACTTCCAGGAACACATGGTACGCCTGCTGCTTTCATGGTCGCTTTAGCATTAGCTTTATCTCCCATACGATCAATCATATTTGGAGAGGCCCCTATGAACTTTATTCCATGTTCATCGCAGATTTTAGAAAAACGAGCGTTTTCTGATAAAAATCCATAGCCTGGGTGAATGGCATCAGCATTAGTGATTTCTGCTGCAGCAATAATATTTGAAATTTTTAAATAGGATTCGCTACTGGCTGCTGGCCCAATACAAACGGCTTCATCAGCAAATTTTACGTGCAAACTTTCAGCGTCTGCTGTAGAATATACAGCAACGGTTTGTATGCCCATCTCTTTACACGTTCTTATAACTCTTAGAGCTATTTCGCCACGATTGGCGACTAGTATTTTTTTAAACATACCTTTTTAAGCTTTAGAAATGTAAATTATTATGAGGGATCAACTAAAAATAACGGCTGATCAAATTCTACTGGAGTTGCATCATCGACAAGAACTTTAACAATTTTTCCAGAAATCTCTGACTCTATTTCGTTAAATAGTTTCATGGCTTCAATGACACAAAGAACATCGCCTTCTGAAATGGTTTGACCCACTTCAGCAAACAAGGGTTTGTCTGGCGAAGGTTTTCTGTAAAAAGTTCCAATAATTGGAGACTTTACCGTAATATATTTTGAATCATCAGATGCTGCTGCTGGAGCTGCTACCTGAACAACTGGTGCTTCTTGTGGTGCTGCAGCAATAACGGGTTGCTGCAAAGGAATAGCAGCCTGTTGAACAACTGTGGTGACTGTTTCTCCGGAGCCTGTTTTGATGGTGATTTTGAAATCATCCGTTTCTAGTTTTACTTCACTTGTACCAGACTTGGCTACAAATTTGATTAAATTTTGAATTTCTTTTAAATCCATAATTACAGTTTTATTGTTTAGTTAGTTAGTTTTTATAAATATTTAGGAATCATATCCCCATGTTAGGTATATCGAGCCCCAATTAAATCCGCCACCAAATGCAGCAAAGATTAGATTGTCTCCCTTTTTTAATTGTGATTCATAATCACTCAACAACAATGGAAGCGTTCCAGAAGTAGTGTTGCCATATTTTTCAATATTCATCATTACTTTTTGGGAATCCAGTTTAATTCTATTGGCAGTAGCGTCAATAATTCGTTTGTTAGCTTGGTGCGCTACCAACCAATCTATTTTATCCTTGTCTAATTTGTTCCGTTCTAATATTTTTTCTGCAGCATCTGCCATGTTAAATACTGCGTTTTTGAAGACTGTTTTTCCGTCTTGAAATACATATTGTGAATGGTCTTTAAGAGATTCTTCTGTTGTAGCATTGGCAGATCCTCCGTGTGTGGCACGTAAAAATTCGCGCCCAGATCCGTCGCTTTTGAGGTATTCGTCTTGGACTCCAAAACCTTCTTTGTTAGGCTCAAAAAGAGCAGCTCCAGCACCATCTCCAAAAATGATACAAGTTGCTCGATCTTCGTAGTTAATCATTGAAGAGTTTTTATCTGCACCTATTAACAATACTTTTTTATAAATACCCGATTCTATATAGCGTGCTACAACTGACATCCCAAATAAAAAACTCGAGCATGCAGCATCTAAATCAAAAGCAAATGCATTGGTAGCTCCAATTTCTGAAGCTGTGTAGGCAGATGTTGAAGCAGCTTTCATGTCTGGAGTTGCTGTGGCAACGACCACAAGATCTATGGTTTTTGGGTCTAAATTATTTTTTTTAATAAGGTCCTTAGCAGCTTGTATTGCTAAAAATGAAGTGCCCTTATTGGTGCCTTTTAGAATCCGACGCTCTTTTATGCCCGTTCTTGACGTGATCCACTCGTCGTTCGTGTCAACCATTGATTCAAGAATCTTATTGGTTAAGATGAAGTCTGGTACATATCCACCTACAGCGGTTATTGCTGCTGAGATTTTGCTCATAAATTCCATTTTTAGATTGACTGGTTTAAAAGCAATTACGCCAAAAACAACCAAAAACGTGTCAAAAGTACTCAATTTTGATTAAAAAAGACTTAAAAATTGATTTTTTTGCGTTTTTAAAAAATTATATTAAACAAAAAAAACGCTCATAAAGAGCGTTTTTTTTATACTGTATGTTATACCACCTATTTAGGCTGCATTTTCTGCTGCTGTAGTATCTACTAGGACTTGACCTCTATAGTATAATTTACCTTCATGCCAGTGCGCTCTGTGGTATAAGTGCGCTTCACCTGTAGTTGGGCAAGTTGCTATTTGAGGCGTTGTTGCCTTGTAATGGGTACGTCTTTTATCTCTTCTTGTTCTGGAGATTTTTCTTTTAGGATGTGCCATTTTATATATTATTTATCCGTTAGTAATTTTTTTAATGTGTCCCAACGAGGATCTACATCTTCTATTTGGGGTTTATTTTCTAAGCTTTTTGGGCTTAATGCTTCAAGTCTTTCAAGTATTTCTGAATCTAAAGTGCCATCTTCTACTCCTGGATGAATCCGTTTTTGAGGAAGAGACAAAATAATTAATTCATAGATATGGTGTGCAACGTTAATTTCGTATTCGGCATGTGGGATTATTAAAATCGCCTCATTATCGTTATTATACTCATTTCCAAACTGAACGACTAAATCAAAGCTGGCGTTTACCAGTAGATCAAAAGGTTCATTTGTTAAGTCACAATCTACGTTAATCGTTCCTTCTGCAAGAAATTTCAACTCTAAAAAGGTTGACTTTTTTTCAAGGTTTAGAACAATTTTAACGTTTACATCGTTAAATTCATCATATTCAAAATGCTCAAAGAACTTGTAATCAATTTCGTACTCATAAACATGCTTACCAAGCTTTAGCCCTACAAATTGTATGTCAAATGCTTTAAGTGGCTTCATTATCTCGCATATTTGAGCCTGCAAATATATAAAATTTTATTTAGGCGAACCCCAAAGCTGCTGTTTTTTTATCTAACGCTTTTTAGATTGCTTCAATAATGGGTTTGAGGTCAATATTTGATTCATTTTACGATGTCTAAAAATAGTCATTCCCAGAAAAAATAGCTTCTTTAAAAGAGGTAACGTCTGCGATGCCTTTTCCAGCAATTTCATAGGCAGTGCCATGGTCTGGAGAAGTCCGTACTTTGTTAAGCCCAGCGGTATAATTAACCCCATTCCCAAACGCTAACGTTTTAAAAGGAATCAATCCTTGGTCGTGATAGGTAGCTACGATTGCATCAAAGTTTTTATAGTTTTTAGAGCCAAAAAAACTATCTGCTGCATAAGGTCCGTATACTAGTTGTCCCGTATTTTTGATAGTTTCTAGTGTAGGCCTTAAAACTGTATCATCTTCTGAACCGATGACGCCATTATCCCCTGTGTGGGGGTTAATTCCTAAAACAGCAATGCGAGGCTTGCGAATGTTAAAGTCTTTGATTAAAGAGTTATGAATAATTGAAATTTTCTTTTCGATGAGCTCTGCAGTAATTTGATTTGAAACTTCACTTACAGGAACATGGTCTGTTAATAAACCGACTTTAAGATCGTCAGACACCATAAACATTAAGCTATCTCCTTGAAGTTCTTGGGCTAAATAATCAGTGTGTCCGGGGAACTTAAATTCATCGGACTGTATGTTATGCTTATTAATTGGAGCAGTAACCAAGACGTCAATTTGATCATTTTTAAGGTCCTCTACCGCCGCTTGAAGCGACTTGATAGCGTAACCACCGATTTTAGGATCCTCTTCTCCAAAATTTATTTTAACATCTTCATGCCAAACTGAAACTACATTTACTTTGGAATTCACTGCTTGACTAGCCTTTTGAATCTTATTGAATTCAAGAGAGCTTTGAAAGTGCCTTTTAAAAAATGCCAACGTTTTCACAGAAGCGTATATTATAGGAGTACAAAATTCAAGCATTCGACTGTCTTCAAAAGTCTTGATGACCAACTCACCCTCCTATACCATTTAAGTCTCCTATAGAAATCCCTATTTTAATTTTTTCTTCTTTTTCCATTAAAAGTGGCGTGTATGTTTGTAATTTTGAATTTACAAATTTAACGAATTAAAAGTATGTTTACGGGAATTATTGAAGATTTAGGGAATGTAAAAAATTTAGTCACCGAGAATGATAATTTACACTTAACAATTGAAAGTGTGTTGGCACCAGAATTAAAAATCGACCAAAGTGTATCTCATAATGGGGTGTGCTTGACGGTTATAGCCTTAACTGAAAAAAGTTATACAGTTACTGCTATTAAGGAAACTTTAGATAAAACTAACCTCAACAACTTAAAAGTTGGAGGGACTGTAAACTTAGAACGTGGGTTGAAACTTGGAGCGAGACTGGACGGTCATATGGTTCAAGGTCATGTGGATCAAGTGGGAACATGTACTGGTGTGGAAACTCAAAATGGAAGTTGGATTTATACGTTCAAATACGATGCTTCTCTAGGGAATCTGACCATCGAAAAAGGGTCAATTACGGTTAATGGGGTGAGTTTGACGGTTGTAAACTCTAAAAGAGACGGCTTTAGTGTCGCGATTATTCCTTATACATATGAACATACTAACTTTAACAGTTTTGAACAAGGTACTGTTGTAAATTTAGAATTTGATGTGATCGGAAAATATGTTGCACGCTTACACAATGCACGCTAATTTATTTAGTAAGCTTCTGGTTCTGAACTTCAAGTAATTTTTTGATATCTGATAGCAATTGGATGTCTGCTGGAGTTGGAACCGACTCATCTTTTACATCGTCTGCTTTTGTTTTGAGTTTATTTATAAATTTTACGACGATAAAAATGGTAAATCCAACGATTAGAAAATCAAGTATTGTTTCAGCAAACAATCCATAATCTATAGACACTTGACTGGCGGTTTCTGTCGCTGATCTTAATATAAGTTTCTTTTCTTGAAAATTAATTCCACCGGATAATAAAGACAAAGGGGGGAGTAGGATGTTTTTTACCAAAACATTGATGACTGCGTTAAAAGACGCTCCAATAATAATTCCAATGGCCATATCTATCATATTGCCTTTAACAGCAAAATCTTTGAATTCTTTGAATAGTTTCATTTGTTTTTTTGTTTATATTATTACTTTTTTGAGATCAATATTTTTTTTTCAGCATTTTAAATTTGGTAAGTAAATTTAAAAAAAAAACCTCCTAATTTTATTAGGAGGTTAGATAGATTCCATGAGGTAATATCAAGACCCGCACATGAGGCAATCGTCCCCTTCTGCTTCTTTTGCTTGTTGAATTAGTGCTTTCATTTCTTCAGGAGACATTGGCTCTACATCAACAGCTGTTTCTTGAGAGAATTTAGCTGCGGTATTGGCTGCTTTTTCTTGTTGTTTCTCCAACACTGCTGTCTCTACAACTGTTTCAACGACAACCGTTTCTGGCTTTGGTGCTTCTGTTTTTTTATTATCTAATGTAAATTTAATGGCATCTACAGCACTTTTTGTTCTTAAATAGTACATCCCTGTTTTCAATCCACTTTTCCAAGCATAAAAATGCATAGATGTTAGTTTGGCCATCGTCGCACCTTCCATAAATAAATTTAAAGATTGTGATTGATCAATAAAATAACCTCGCTGACGAGACATGTCAATAATATCTTTCATACTCAATTCCCAAACAGTCTTGTACAATTCTTTAATCTCTTGTGGAATTATATCTACATGTTGTATGGATCCATTGGCACGCATAATTTCTTGCTTTAAACCTTCATTCCAGAGTCCTAGTTCTACTAGATCTTCTAACAAGTGCTTGTTAACAACAATAAACTCTCCAGACAATACACGGCGGGTATATATGTTTGAAGTGTAAGGCTCAAAACATTCGTTGTTTCCAAGAATTTGAGAAGTGCTTGCTGTTGGCATTGGCGCTACTAAAAGGGAGTTACGCACGCCGTTTTGTAGGACTTGCTCACGTAATGTTCCCCAATCCCAAAGACCGCTTAAATCTTCGTCTTTAATCCCCCATAAATTGTGTTGAAATTTTCCTTCACTTATTGGAGAACCTTGATACGTTTGGTATGGACCTTCTTCTTTGGCTTCTTCCATAGAAGCAGTAACAGCTGCATAGTAAATTGTTTCAAATATGTCTTGGTTCAATTGTTTTGCTTCATCACTTGTGAAAGGCATTCTTAACTTAATAAACGTATCTGCCAACCCTTGAACGCCAATTCCGATAGGACGGTGTCTCATATTTGAGTTTTCGGCCTCAATTACGGGATAGTAATTTCGATCGATGACTTTATTTAGGTTTCGGGTTACACGTTTCGTGATTGCAAATAATTCTTGATGGTCAAATTTACCGTCTTTGATAAACATTGGCAAAGCAATCGATGCAAGATTACAAACAGCTACTTCGTCTGGTGAAGTGTACTCAATAATTTCTGTACATAGGTTTGACGAGCGTATTGTTCCTAGGTTTTGTTGATTGGATTTACTGTTAGCCGCATCTTTATAAAGCATATATGGAGTTCCAGTTTCAATCTGAGATTCAGTGATTTTTTCCCAAAGTTCTCTTGCTTTTATAGTTTTACGTCCTTTTCCTCTTTCTTCATAATCTAGGTAAAGGGCTTCAAACTCTTCACTATGTGTGTCTGGCAAACCAGGACATTCGTTTGGACACATTAAAGTCCAATGAGAATCTTCCTGAACACGCTTCATGAATAAATCTGGAATCCACATGGCATAGAATAAATCTCTTGCACGCATTTCTTCTTTTCCGTGATTTTTCTTTAAATCAAGAAAATCAAAAACATCAGCATGCCATGGTTCTAGATAAATTGCAAAACTTCCTTTTCGTTTGCCTCCTCCTTGATCTACGTAACGTGCTGTATCATTAAAGACACGTAGCATTGGAACAATTCCGTTACTTGTACCGTTTGTTCCAGCTATGTAGCTCCCTGTTGCTCTAATATTGTGCATTGCTAAACCAATACCACCAGCGGATTGTGAAATTTTAGCTGTTTGCTTCAAAGTATCATAGATTCCGTCAATACTATCGTCTTTTGCTGTTAACAAAAAACAAGATGACATTTGCGGTTTTGGAGTCCCTGAATTAAACAAAGTAGGAGTTGCATGTGTAAAAAACTTTTTGGACATCAATTCGTAAGTCTCAATAGCAGCATCCAAATCGTTTAAATGAATGCCTATAGATACACGCATCAACATATGTTGAGGGCGCTCTGCAATGATGCCATTTAATTTTAAAAGGTAGGAACGCTCTAACGTTTTAAATCCAAAATAGTCGTACCCAAAATCTCTGTTGTATATAATGGTAGAGTCTAACTTGTCTTTATTTTCTATAATTACGTTGTAAACCTCGTCTGATAATAGAGGGGCATCTTTCCCTGTTCTTGGGTTAACGTATGTGTATAAGTCATGCATGACTTCGCTAAAAGTCTTTTTTGTGTTTTTGTGTAAGTTTGAAACTGAGATCCGTGCTGCAAGACGTGCATAATCGGGGTGTGCGGTGGTCATTGTTGCAGCTACTTCTGCAGCAAGGTTGTCCAATTCACTGGTGGTAACGCCATCATATAGACCTTCAATTACGCGCATGGCTACTTTTAATGGATCAACCAATTCATTCAAACCATAGCAGAGTTTTCTGACTCTTGCTGTGATTTTATCAAACATAATTTCTTCTTTTCTGCCGTCTCTTTTTAGTACAAACATTTTTTTTGGTCTTTTTTTACTTTTTTGAAGCGCTTCAAAAAAGCGGTTAGTTAGTTAGCCTATCAGTGTTTGATATTCGTCAAACACTTAGTTGTTATGGGTTTGGTTTCCTAGTTGAGAAAAACCAAAAGGTTGATTTATGAAAAACGAATTGTATAATTCGTTTTAAGTTCTTGTTCTAGTTGGTTGGTCTAGAATTCAGAATCGAAACTGTATTTGTTGGTATCCTCTTCTTCTTTGTTGAGGACGCCTGCTTTTTGATATTCAGATACTCGTTTTTCAAAGAAATTTGTTTTTCCTTGAAGCGAAATCATATCCATAAAATCAAATGGGTTTGATGTGTTGTATTCTTTTTCGCAATCCAATTCTTGTAATAAGCGATCGGTTACAAATTCTAAATACTGAGACATCAATTTTGAATTCATACCAATCAAACTTGCTGGTAGAGATTCTGTAATAAACTCTCTTTCAATGTTTAGAGCATCCAATAATATTTCTCTGATACGGTCCTTTGGGACTTTGTTTATCAAATGTTTATTGTGTAGGTGAACCGCAAAATCTGCATGTACGCCTTCGTCTCTAGAAATCAACTCATTTGAGAATGTCAGTCCTGGCATCAAACCACGTTTCTTTAACCAAAATATCGAACAAAATGCACCTGAAAAGAAGATTCCTTCAACAGCTGCAAACGCGATTAAACGCTCTGCAAAACTTGGAGATTCGATCCATTTAAGAGCCCAATCGGCTTTTTTCTTAATGGCAGGAAAATTATCTATTGCATTAAACAGTTTATCTTTTTCTGCCTCATCTTTTACATAGGTATCTATCAAAAGTGAGTAGGTTTCGCTATGAATATTTTCCATCATAATCTGGAATCCATAGAAAAATTTTGCTTCACTGTATTGAACCTCATTTACAAAGTTTTCAGCTAAGTTTTCATTTACAATCCCATCACTTGCAGCAAAGAACGCCAATATATGTTTGATAAAGTAGCGTTCGTCATCATTTAACTTGGTGCTCCAATCTGTCAAATCTTGGTGTAAGTCAATTTCTTCAGCTGTCCAAAAACTGGCTTCAGATTTTTTGTACCATTCCCATATATCATGGTGTTGGATTGGAAAAATGACGAAACGGTCTTTGTTTTCTTGTAAAATTGGTTCTACTTGTGACATCTAAATAAAATATTAAAATTCTGGATTATAAAAACTACGCGTTTGAGCGGTTAACAAAGGTTCAAAATAGTTGCCTTAAATGAAAGTCATTTTTATAAACATTGCCTATGAGTTTTTAACAACGAGTAGCTTTTTTCCTACAAAAATATTTCGAAACTAAATGTGTAAAGTCTTGTTATAAAGACATTTAAGTGACTGCTCTCTCTTACAGAAAAATTAAGCATTTTATTAAAATTAAAAGTAGAAAATAAAAAAAGATCGAATTTTAGAACTCTATCTTTTACCTTTAATTAATACGATTTAGATATGTTTGATAGCCACTTGTTCTAATTCGGCATACCAATCTGCTCCAAACTTACGAATTAAGGCTTCTTTGACAAACTTATAAACGGGGACTTGAAGTTCTTTTCCTAATGAGCAAGCAGCATCACAGATTTCCCAATGGTCATAATTTACAGCCGAGAACTCACTGTAATCTTTTATACGCACAGGGTATAAATGACAGGATACCGGTTTTTTCCAATCGACCTCTCCCTGATTATAGGCTTCTTCAATAGCGCACAAAGCGGTGTTTTTTTCGTCAAAAATGACATACGCGCAATCAGCACCATCAATTAAAGGAGTTTCCAACTCTCCATCTTCAGTAACAATATGAGTGCCTTGCGTTTCGATGGCTTCAATGCTTTCCTTTCTGAGATATGGTTTTATAACAGGGTATATTTTTTCTAAGATAACAGCTTCTCCAGCTTCTAGTGGCGCACCTGCATCACCGTCTACACAACAAGCTCCCTTACAGGCACTTAGATTACATAAAAAATCTTTCTCAATAATGTCTTCAGACACAATGGTTTTTCCTATTTGAAACATGCACCAAATATACTGTTAATTATGAATATTTTAAGCCTAAATTATCGCTCAAAATAAACTTGTCGTTATAATTATTTATTCGACCTTTGCAGAAAAATAATTTGTAATCATGAGTTTCAATATCAAAGAAATTTTAACGGCATTTATGGTGCTTTTCGCAGTGATTGACATTGTAGGAAACATTCCAATTATCATTGATTTACGCAAGAAAGCGGGGCATATTCAAAGTGAAAAGGCCTCCATTATCGCTGGAGTTATTATGATTATATTTTTATTTTTGGGAGATAGTATTTTAAAACTTATCGGGATTGATGTACATTCTTTTGCCGTCGCTGGTGCGTTTATCTTGTTTTTTATTGCCTTAGAAATGATTTTAGGAATTACTTTATATAAACAAGAAGAAGGAACAAATATGAATGCTTCTGTGTTTCCACTAGCATTTCCTTTGATTGCCGGACCCGGGAGCCTCACAACACTTCTATCTTTAAAATCTGAATTTCATACGGAGAATATTATCATCGCTGTAATTGTCAATGTAATTGTCATTTTTATAGTTCTGAAAACTTCAAGTCGAATCGAACGTTTTATCGGTCAAAATGGAATTAATATTATTCGAAAAATATTTGGAGTGGTACTCTTGGCTATTGCCGTAAAATTATTTACATCTAACATTAAATTTTTACTGTAAAATGCGATTATTAACTTATTTATTATCGGTTTTGGCGTTCGGGATTATTGTGTTCAACGTCACAAAAATCAACTTTGACACTCCTTTTGAAAAGGAGAGCTATACGGCCATTATAACGGCACTTGCCGGAGGATGTGCTATTTTGTTGTTCACCATTTGGAGGGTTGTTAAAAAGATAGATCGTACGGTTAAAGAGAAGTCTTAATTTAAAATTAAGGCTTCCAAGTCGTTTATTTTTTGCAACATAGGGTCAAAAGAACTCATTACTTTAGCCGCTGTATTGTCTCCAAAAAGTTGTTTTGCAAAAGCCGATTTCAAAAGTATTTTTATAAAATCTTCTTGAGTATCCAACTTAGTTTTGTCCAGTCTTGTTGTTTTTGAAAAATGGGTTTCGAACTGTTGATAAATCACCTTTGAAATTTCGAAAGTGCTTAAAAACTCTGATTCAGAAAAAGAAAAATACTGATCTCGTTGACCGTCTAAATGTTCAAATACAAAAAAATCTATGAGTCCAGAACCTTTAAGAAATTCTACAATGTTGCTATTAAAATTTTCGTCATAAGGCACGTAAACGTCTGGAATAATTCCGCCACCTCCATATACAATTTTACCTTTTGGGGTTATAAACTTCAAACTATCAGCGACCCCTTCCGATCGTAGAGTATCTACAGCTCTATCGTCCAATCGCCGGTAATAATTATCATAATATGCTTCTGAACCATTCGAGTAAGAACGCTGTATAGAGCGCCCAGTTGGCGTATAATATCTGGAAGTTGTCAATCGAATTGCACTCCCATCTCCTAAGTCCATTTCTTGCTGAACCAATCCTTTTCCAAATGAACGTCGCCCAACTATAGTTCCTCTATCATTATCTTGTAGTGCCCCAGCAACAATTTCACTGGCAGATGCTGAGTTTTCGTTGATCAGTACATAAACCTCAGCCTGCTCAAACTGGCCTTTGGCGGTTGCAAAGCTCTCAACAGTATCATTGGTTTTGTTCTTCGTAAATAAGATAAGTTTACCATCACCTAAAAATTCATCTACTACTTGTTCTGCTATTTGCAAAAACCCTCCTGGATTATCACGAAAATCCAAAACTAAGTTTGAAGCTCCTTTAGCTAATAAGTCCTCAAAACTTTTTTCAAATTCTAAATAGGTGCTTTCTGCAAACCGATTGATTTTAATGTATCCAAGTTTCGGACTGATCATATAAGATGCTTCCACACTTTTGATGGGTACTTCGGCACGTGTAATTTCAAAGTTTAATAAACTGTCCACACCCGAACGTTTGATTTTTAATTGGACTTTAGATTTATTTTTACCACGAAGTCTTTCGATGACTTTATCTTGACCCCAATTATCTCCGAGAATTGTGTCATTATCAGCCATTAAAATGCGATCACCCGCTAAAATTCCAGCTCGAAAACTTGGGCCACCCTCAATTGGTCGAATGACTGTTATGGTGTCTTTATAGGTATAAAAACTAACGCCTATTCCTATAAAATCGCCTTTCATATTTTCAGTAACGGAGACTAAATCTTGTTTCGGAATGTATGAAGAATGTGGATCGAGATTCTGTAAAACCGCATCAATAAAACCTTCAACAATACTGTCTGTATCAACAGGGTCAACATACTCATACTCTAAATAATCAATGAGTCGATTTAGTTTTTTTTTGCTGATGCTTTTAGTACTAGCATAGCGACTGGCGGTGTGGGTGTTTAATTTTGTGCCTATAAAAATGCCCAACGCCAAAAGAATTGCGATAAAAAATGGTAGGTGTTTTTGATTTAGGGACATCCAATTACAGTGTTAGTAATTCGACTTTAATGCCTGCTTTTTCTAGAAATTCAACCCCCGAAAGATCTTTATAAGCTTGGCTATAAACTACTCGAGTAATGCCTGCTTGGTGAATTAATTTACTACAGCTTTGACAAGGGGATAAGGTGATATACAAGGTCGACCCTGCACAAGATTGGGTGGAGGCAGCAACCTTTAAAATAGCGTTTGCCTCTGCATGTAAAACATACCATTTGGTATAACCTTCTTCGTCTTCACAAAAATTTTCAAACCCAGTAGGAGTCCCGTTATAACCGTCAGAGATAATCATCCGATCTTTAACAATGATGGCACCAACTTGTTTGCGTTTACAATAAGACAATTTCCCCCATTCGGAAGCCATTCTTAGATAGGCTTTGTCATATTTGAGTTGTTTTTGTGAGGTCATAAAAAGGGGGTGTAATTATTTAGTTTATTAACGAATATAGAGGCTTAGTTTTTGATTTGCAATAATTTAATTAAGAGAAAAGAGGGCTATTAAAAATTAATGGAAGCATAAGACCAATGACAATAGCCGAAAGAACCATCACCCAGTCCCGAATTGAAAATCTAAAAATAGTTTGTCCTAAGAATCCAAAAAACAACACACAAAAGACAATAACAAATTGTCCAATCTCTATCCCTAACGCGAATTCTAGTACAGATAGTAAGGTGCTTTCACTAGGTCGCACCATAGATTCAAAGGCGGTGGCAAATCCTAATCCGTGAATAAATCCAAAAAATAAAACGAAACTAAATATAATAATTGGGTTGGATTGTTTAGAAGATTTTCCGGCAGTAAATATATTATAAAGTGCAATGATGATAATTGTAAACGGGATCAACCACTCAATTACATTGCTCTTCAAATTTACAATGTCGTAAACTCCTAACAACAAACTCAGTGTATGTCCAAGTGTAAAAGACGAAATCAATATCAGTAAGCGTTTCCAATCTTTAAAAAGATAGGGGGTCGACAACACTACTAAAAACAAGATATGGTCGTAGCCTTTGAAGCTAACGATGTGATAAAGTCCTAGTTCTAAAAATTTTAAAAAGCTATCAAGCATTGTTTTATTATATTTATTTCAAAGTTACTGAAAATTAATGTTTGGTTTACACAAATCAATTAAAGGGTTTCAAAAACTTCAAGTCCACAATCCAAAAAGGCTTTGTAGTCTACTTCATCTGGTGTATAACCGACGGGCTGATTTAGAATCACTTTTCCTTCTGAGTCTAGTAATACATAATAGGGTTGGGAGTTAGATTGGAAAAACTGTGTTTGAAAGTGTGCCCATTTATGACCGTAATTTTCCAGGACACGTACCCCTCCACCAAGACGTTCCACGGTTAGTTTTTGATCCTCTGGCAGTTCTTTTTTGTCATCTACATATAGAGAAATTAATACGTAATCGTTTTCAAAATAAGATTTAATAGATGCTTTTGGCCAAATATGTTCTTCCATTTTACGGCAGTTTACACAGGCATATCCCGTGAAATCAAGTAAGATAGGTTTGTTTACTTTTTGAGCATAAGCAACACCTTCTTTTAAATCTTTGAAACATTCAAAGTTGTTAGGACAATCGTTTGGATATAGAAAACTATAACCAACGGGTGGTGCCAGCCCGCTTAATAATGTGAGCGGTGTGAATGTTTGTGTTTCTTTATTGACTCTAAAGCCTGATCCTAAATAGACCACAAAGGCGAAAACTAAAACACCAGAACTGAGCCTGAAAAAGGATAATTTTTTTAATGGCGAATCGTGTGGGAATTTGAGTTTTCCAAAAATATAGAGTGTCAGTCCGGCAAATACAAGAATCCAGATACCCAAAAAGACTTCTATTTTAAGTAGGCCCCAATGTTTCACTAAATCGGCGTTGGATAAAAACTTAAAGGCCAAGGCAAGTTCCAAAAATCCTAAAATAACTTTTGTTGTATTGAGCCATCCCCCAGATTTTGGAAGTGCTTTTAACATGTTTGGAAACATCGCAAATAATGCAAAAGGCAATCCTAGTGCCACTCCAAATCCGGCCATTCCAGCGGTTAGTTGCCAAGCGCCACCATCTGCGGAAAGAGAGCCTGCAAGCAAAGATCCAAGAATAGGACCTGTACAAGAAAAGGATACAATTGATAAGGTCAATGCCATGAAAAAGACACCTAAAATCCCGCCTATACCTTCGCCTCTACTGGTGGAATTTGTCCAGCTAGATGGTAAAGTTAGTTCGTAATAACCAAAAAATGAAAAGGCGAAAAATATAAAGATGACAAAGAAAATGATATTCAACCATACGTTAGTGGAAATTTCATTTAAAATATCGGGGTTGACAGAGTCTAATAAATGAAATGGAATGCTAAGGGCAAGGTAGACCAACACAATAAAAAATCCATATAAAATAGCTTTTGATACTCCATTTTTATCATTGGTGGTACCGCCTTTTTTGGTAAAAAAACTGACCGTTAAAGGAATCATAGGAAACACACAGGGGGTTAAAAGGGCTAACAGTCCGCCTAGAAATCCTAATCCAAAAATCTTCCACAGTGAATTATTGGATGCTTTGATGTCTTGTGATAGTGAGGTCAATTGTGTACTGCATTTTGCTACTGCTGTTGATATGGATTCAACGGACATTCCATATAAAATCTGATCGGCATTGTCGGAAATTTCTGAGTCAGACATTGGTGTCCCTCCTATAATTTCAAAACCGGTTTCAGTTGTATAACTAAATGTAAATGGGTTGTCGGGTAAATAGGTACATTTTGTGTCATCACAGGTCATAAAGTCAATATTTCCATCCACATTGAATTCGGGAGATTTTACACTGATGCGTTGTTTGAAAATTGCTTTATCATAATATTTTGAAACCACCATATCAAAAACAGGGTCGTGTTGTGTCACTTTGTTTGATTCCGATTCGGTTACATTTTCAATTAGGTCAAAATTAGGGCCTGATTCAAATGAAAAAATTGTTGGTAAAGGACCGCCCTCTTCAACAAATTGAGAGTATAGTGCCCAGTAGGCATCAATCTTAGCAACGAAAACAAGGTTGTATTCTGTGTCTGAAATTTTTTCTGAACCAAACTCCCATTTAACAGGATTCAAGATTTGTGAGAATCCCGTAAAACTGATTATAAAAAATAAAAGGGTTATAAGTTTTTTCATAATAATAGCAGGATTTAAGAGTGCAATTTAATGAAAAAATTAAGTTGCAGTCTAATAAGTAAATGTTAATATTCAAATTCATTTGTAGAACACAAAAAAGCCCAACCGTTTAAGGTTAGGCTTTACTAAGATTTATAAAAATTAAATCCCTTATTCTTTTGGTAAACTTCTTTCGTATTGTGTCACTCTAGAAATTTTTCCGTCTTTATTAAAATAAAACCATTCTACAAGTTCTTTTTCCCAAACAGTTCCGTCTGCAAGCACTCTTTTCTCTTTTGAAAAAACAGTGACTCCAGATTCAGTATCTGTGTTTTGAATTTTTAATGGAACGATTGAGTATACTTCCCAAGAGAGCTCTTTGAAACTAGCGATCATCGATTTCCACACTTCGCTTGTTAAAATAACTTTATTTCCTTCTGAGTCCAAAAACTCAGCACCTTCAGCAAATGCTTCACTACAAGCTGCCGCATCTTTGTTATTGTAGTCAGCTACTAATTTTTCAATAGTTTCTACTTCACCTCTGTTTGAGAATACTAAAGGTCTTCCAGACCATTCTGATTTACCGTCTCCAATAAATTTTCCGCCATAATTTAAACCAAAGTTACTTGTTTTCAATCTATTAGACCATTGAGAAAATGCCGTCACTTTGTTGTCTTTATCAACCGTAAAAATTTCCATTAAGTTAAGGTTCTCTATGGAGCCGTCTTTAAAATTTCTATCCTCTGCGGACCAAGTTAACACCATTGTGTTTTCGGATCCTTCCATTTTTACAGGGATAATCATGTAAGGATCCATTGTGATTGTCTCCATAGAACCTAACCACTCTGCAGACCAGTCCATAGCTTTTTCTGAAAATTCTTTCGTGTAGTTAGACATCATCGCATCAACATCTTTGGAGCTGTAATCTTTAGCTATTTTTTTTACAGTTTCAACAGAAGCATTAGTTCCGATTTTAAATGATTTTCCATTGTTATCTCCTTCGCCTAAAAATACACCAGCAGTTTGTGCAGTTAAAAATAAGCTCGAGCAAAAAGTAAGTGTGTAAAATAATTTTTTCATATTAATTTTATTAAATTGGTTAGTAAATACTTGCTAATTGCAATTTAATAAAAAGAAGCGAATAAAATCGTTTAAATACTTAAAAAACTATTTCTGAAATTTATGTAATCGGATTGTGTGTTTTTGATGAACTCTGACGCTATTACATTTTTAGATTCTTTAAAAAACTGGACACCTAATGAGTTAAACTTTTGATTTAAGTTTCGCTTACTCCAATACATCATTTCATAAACAATTGGATATAAATCAATTCCTTTATCGGTGAGATAATATAATTTAGTTTTTTTGTCGTTTGGAAGCTTCGTCACTTTTAGCAACCCTGAATTGATTAAAAGTTCTAATCGATTGCTCAAAATGTTAGAGGCGAATTTTTCGGGGGATTTCATGAACTCGGTAAATGTTTTTTTTCCTAAAAACAAATCACGGATAATAACTAAAGACCATTTGTCTCCTAAAATGTCGAGGATACTGACCAAAGGGCATTGGGATCTGTTGATTCTCATAATTGATAGATTTGGGTGAATTACAAACTTATCGTGTTTGATTTCAAAAATATCAATTTTAACAAATTTTTGACATAAAAAAAGGAGGGGATGTATCCCCTCCAAATAAATTGTAACTACTGTAAGTTAGAACGTTAATTCTAAAATACGGTTCCAGGTAAATTCGCTAATCACAGACCATTGAGATATTGAAAGCTCCTCTACCAATGCTTTATACTCATCGCTTTGTTCTCTAATTTCTGTTCGTTTTTCCCAATTTCTAAAGTAATCAAACTGAGACTTATCAATACACATTACCATATAATCCGCATCCTTGGCGCCAAAAACAGACTTGAAGATAGCATAGTGATAACTGATGCCTAATTTTTTATCAAGGGCATTCATTTTTTTATTCCAATCTTCATAAGCATTATCTTGATTCATTTTTAAAGTAACATATTGTATGCGTCTGTAAAGATGCTCATCTTTTTCTGCTCTGGAAAGAATTGACCATGTTTCTGGAGTTGTACTTAGTTCGGGCATAAATTCCCAAACAGAAGATTCTCTAAAACTGGTTACATCATTAAATGTATCTATAGTTCCTTCTGGAAGTGGATCCATACTTTGTAAAGTGTTCCATATTTTTTCTTGATTTTCATCTTGTTTCTTCCTGTACGCTACCATATCGGTCAACGTTTCATGGAATTGTAGAAATTGCATCTTCTTGGTTCCAGGTTCGCTAAATGTATACGTCTTAGTGTCCTCTATTTCTAACGCTGTTTTGATAGCAGTCATCCAATGGGTGACTAGGGATGAAAAATTTTCTGGAGATTCAGTTTCTATTTCATTAACAACCATAATTTGAGCGTTTAGCGCAGTGGTTGATGCTATCAAAAGGGTGAAAATTAATTTTTTCATTCTGTTGTATATTTAAGTTTATTGGTTTAATTAGTTCATCATTCCAGAAGAAAGTTGTGGCATCAATTGAAGTGTTTCTGCGTTTTCACCATACATCTCAATTGAAGCGTCAAGATTAGAAATATCTTCTGACCATGAACCCCACCCAAATAATTTATTATAATCGTCTTCCCATGTGGTTTCACTAGATTTCATGACACGTTCATAACTAGAAAAGCCAACAACTCTTACAAATTGATTTCTATTTCCTCCACTCTGAAGTCTAAATAAAAGCACATTTACGTCCATTTCTCTTAAGGTCATAATTTCAGTGACTCTTGACATGAACCTTCTAAAGTGCATAATTTTATCAGCTTTCACATCATAGACTGTTCTAGTAATGTATTTTGAAGGAGTTGTTGATTCTGGATCAAAGTTATAAGACCCATTTTTTAGGCGGGTCCATCTTTTTTGACCTTCTTCTTTACCTATGTATTTTGCGACATTTTTATCCCAATATGCCCCTTCGACTGAGCGATCCATATCGTAATCTGCAGGTTTTTTGTTGGCTTCAACTCTTTCATAAACCCCAGTGTTTGGACCAGTGATGACTTTGTAAGTAAAAATCCCTAGCTCTGGACTTGAGTTAAATGTTTTTGTTTTGAGTGCGACAGCAGATTCAAACTTTTGAACCATGTCTGTTTTTGGAGTATAACGCCATGTATTCCAGTACTCTTGGTTTGAGTTTCGTTGTCCAAAAACGACTGTTGATAGACAAAATGTTAAAATAATAAGAACTTGTTTTTTCATTTTAAGAATTAAATTGGTTAAGCCACCAAGTTAAAACTTATACTTGTAAAATACAAGTTAATTTTTAAAATACTACAAACTTTGATTTTGTTTGGATGACAGGATTTAGAGAATCCATTTACATCGCATTTGTTGCAAATAGATACTTGATGCTATCGCATCAAGTATCTGCTTGTCGGGATGACAGGATTTGAACCTGCGACCACACGACCCCCAGCCGTGTACGCTACCGGACTGCGCCACATCCCGAATAATTAGTAAGGTATTAAAATTAAATTACTTTCAATATTTTTCCAACTTTAATAAATGCATTGATGGCTTTTTGAATGTGTTCTTTTTCATGTGCTGCAGACAATTGGACTCTAATTCTAGCTTTATCTTTTGGAACTACTGGAAAGAAAAAGCCGATTACATAAATCCCTTCTTCCAATAGTTTTTCCGAAAATTCTTGCGCTAAAGTTGCATCATATAGCATAATGGGTACAATGGGATGAATTCCTGGCACAATATCAAATCCTGCAGCTGTCATTTCTGAGCGAAAAAAGGTAGTGTTGGCTTCTAATTTGTCTCTCAGTTTATTAGAGTTAGAAATCATATTCAAAGCCTGAAGAGTTGCACCTACAATGGCAGGAGCCAATGTGTTTGAAAACAAATAAGGCCGAGAGTGTTGTCTTAAAATATCAACGATTTCTTTACGAGCCGCTGTAAACCCACCCGAAGCTCCCCCCAAGGCTTTCCCATAAGTTCCTGTAATTATATCTACTCGGTCTATGACGTTGTGATATTCGTGTACTCCTCTGCCATTGGCTCCAATAAAGCCTGTAGAGTGGCACTCATCAATCATTACCAAGGCATTGTACTTATCTGCTAAATCACAAATCTTATCCAATTGTGCGATAGTGCCGTCCATGGAAAAAGATCCATCTGTCACAATTAATTTTCGTCTAGAAGTGGACGCCTGAATAAGTTGCTCTTCTAAAGAGCTCATATTGTTGTGGGTATATCTAAAACGCTTCGCTTTACACAGACGGATTCCATCAATAATTGAGGCATGATTAAGTGCATCGGAAATAACAGCATCTTCAGCACCAAGCAAGGGTTCAAAAAGCCCACCGTTAGCATCAAAAGCAGCAGCATAAAGGATGCAATCTTCCATCCCTAAATAGTGTGCTGTTTTTTCTTCCAGTTCTTTATGGATATCTTGAGTCCCGCAAATAAACCTCACAGATGACAGTCCAAAACCGTGCATATTCAATGCGTCAACACCAGCTTCTATGACTTTGGGGTGTGCCGAAAGTCCTAGGTAATTATTGGCGCAAAAATTTAAAACATTTGATTGTGATATGGTGTTTATTTCTGGACCTTGTTTTGAAGTCAAAACTCTCTCAGTTTTATAAAGTCCACTAGTTTTTATTGCCTCAATATCTTTTTGAAAATCGTTTTTAATGGTTCCGTACATGGTTCTACTCTTTATTAAATTACTATTTTAAATTTTTAATCATGCTCTCAGTCATGCTTTCTAAATCATATTTAGGGCTCCAACTCCAGTCGCGTACCGCAAATGAATCGTCAATACTGTTAGGCCAAGTATCTGCGATTTCTTGTCTGAAATCTGGATGGTAAGTGATTGTGAATTTAGGGTATGTTTTTCTTATCATCAAAAATAATTGATTTGGAGTAAAACTCATCCCTGCAATATTATAGGAAGATCGAATCGTTATGTTTTGTTTGGGGGTTTCCATGAGTTCTAAGGTTGCCCGTATGGCATCTTCCATATAAATCATTGGCAATTGAGCTGAAGCACTCAAGAAACATTGAAATGGCTTGTTGTGAATTGCTTTATGAAATATATCAACAGCATAATCTGTGGTACCACCACCAGGCAAAGTTTCGTAACCAATAACTCCAGGATATCTTAAAGATCGAACATCTAATCCGTATTTTGTGTAATAATAATTTACCCAATTTTCACCAGCTACTTTGCTCATTCCATATACGGTAGAGGGCAATAAAAACTGATCTTGAGAGGTATTGTCTTTTGGCGCATTAGCTCCAAAAACAGCAATTGAACTCGGATAAAAAACTTTATTGAGACCCTGAATTCTTGAAACTTCTAAGACGTTGATAAGCGTTTTCATATTTAAGTCCCAAGTCTTAACTGGAGTTTTTTCTCCGTTGGCAGATAAAATAGCAGCGAGATGGTAAATTTGTGTAATTGAATACTTAATGACAATGGATTCTAATTTCTGATAGTCTGTTGCATCTAAGGTTTCAAAGTGCCCACTAAATCCAACTTTAGGGTATAGATCTGTTGCAATGACATGATCAACTCCAAATTTTTCTTGGAGTTTCATTGTAAGAACGGAGCCTAATTGACCCCCAGCCCCTGTTATTAATATTTTTTCTTGCATAAAACTACAGAATTGAATACAATCAAAATTATAAATTAAGAACAATTAATAGTTAAAAAAACTTTAAAATATACAAATAAAAGTGTTTTTATCTTCTATTATTGATAAATGTATTTATATTTACTTTAAAAAATAATTAAAAACTAATTTTAAAGTAATTTCTTCTGTAGAATGGAAAAACTAGATGAGGTTGATCTCAAAATATTAAGAATTTTACAAAAAGATTCAAAAAAAACGACGAAGGAAATTGCAGAAGAACTTCATCTTACAGCATCACCTGTTTATGAACGAGTTCGACGGCTAGAGAAAAAAAAGTATATAAAAAAGTATGTAGCTTTAGTAGATAAAAAAATGGTCAACCAACCTATTACCGCCATATGTATGGTTTCTTTACGTTATCACGATGAAGGTTTTATTGACACATTTGATCGACAAATTAGGGCTTTGAGTGAAGTACAGGAGTGTTATCATATGGCAGGAAAAGTAGATTTTTTTTTAAAAATTAATCTTCAGAGTTTAGATGCTTACCATGAGTTTGTAAGGCTCAAACTATCTAAGATTGATAACATTGGTGTTTTGGAGAGTTCTTTTGTTTTAAAAGAAATCTTTCATAGTACTGAGTATAATATCTAACAAAACCATCTTTCAATACAGATTCAATAAGATTCGTTTTATTACTGAAAAATTAAAGGGTTGACTTTTATTTTTTTCTTAATTTTACAAACATGAAAAAAATTACGATTCTCATCCATTGCAAGGACCAATCAGGGATCATTGCGGCGGTGACCAACTTTATTGCTTCTAAGGATGGAAATATTGTTTATATCGATCAGCATGTGGATCAAGAGCAGGCAGTATTTTTTATGCGTTTGGAAGGTGAGTTTGATAAAACCGCTTTTAATGGTTTAGATTTTAAAGCCCAATTTCAGCAAAAAATTGCTGATATATTTGATATGAGTTGGGAGCTTCACACAGCGGCTTACCGTCCAAAAATGGCGTTGTTTGTATCTAAATATGAGCATTGTTTATATGATATTTTAGGGCGCTATAAGTCGGGTGAATTGGCTTTAGAAATCCCCTTGATTGTTAGTAACCACTTAGATTTGAAGCCCATAGCTGATAGTTTTGGGATTCCTTTTTTTCATGTACCGGTGACCAAAGAGAACAAGGCGGAGGCTGAAGTCAAGCATTTAGCACTTTTATCGGAACACGCTATTGACTTTATTGTCTTGGCGCGTTATATGCAAATCATTCCTGAAGGATTCATAAATAAATACCCGCATAAAATTATCAATATACATCACTCCTTTTTGCCTGCATTTGTGGGAGCTAAACCTTATCATTCTGCCTACAAAAGAGGGGTTAAAATTATTGGAGCGACTTCTCATTATGTGACTGTAGAGTTGGATGCTGGGCCTATTATTGAGCAAGATGTGACACGCGTTTCGCACACACATTCTATTTCAGATTTAGTTTCGAAAGGTCGTGATTTAGAAAAAATAGTATTGTCAACAGGTATCAAATTACATTTGGATCGCAAAGTGATGGTTTATAATAATAAAACCGTCATATTTTCTTAATAAACCAATTAACTTATAATCTTAACTATTATGGAACAAAACACACAACCAACTATTCAAGTAACTGCTTCTGGAAAAGTGGTGGTTACTAATGCAAAAGACATCCTGTTATTGGATAGCGAAGGAAATTCTATCGCAAAACGCAACCGATTTTCGTTGTGTAATTGCGGTAAAACTCAAGATATTCCATTTTGCGACGGCGCACACAAGGATTAAGTATTCTTGTTTTATTAAAAAAGCCTCTACAAATTGTAGAGGCTTTTTTTTATGTTTATAACGCTATATAATTACTCACCTTCTGCAAGTACACGTTCTGTTACGTAAAACATTTGAATTTTTCCGTCCACGATAAGTGCATCATGTACCTGACCTAGTTTTACTTCTTCTCCTTCAACTGTCAAAGTAACTCCATGTCCAGAAGTTACCCACTGACGTAATTCACCTTTTGTGTTCGTAAATTCGTTTTCAATGAGATAGCTTGTTTTCCATTTTGGATTCGCATCGGCAAACCAGGAAGTTAAAAATTCTATATGGGCATCCGCTCCATCAATGACCTGTCCTGTTGGTCCATAAACTTTAAACCCTTCTACAGCATTTAAACTTTTAATTGTTTCTAAGTCACGTTCATTATGTGCTGTTATATACTTTTCCCAAATAGCAACAGTTGACAAATCGCCGCTATATAATGGGATTTTAGTACCGTCATCGCTATTTTCATGACCTATTGCTTTTGGAGCAGCTTCTGGGCATGGGGCGTTGGTACATGAGATTAATACTGCGGTCATTACTACGGCTAAAATTGATTTTTTCATTTTTAAATTGGTTTAAATTAATAATACTTGTAGAACAAAAGTAGTGAAAATCCTCCATAAAGTAACCCAGTGTTGTTTACTTAAGTGGATTTTACTAAATAAAAAAAGGGTAGCTTGCCGTTACAATAAACGGATTCTTATATATTTTTTAGGGGAGCATTTTAGGTCGAAGTACAAGCCTTCGTAGGATAGTAAACTGCACCTGTATAAAATTCTATTCCACATATTACTGTTTTAGAGTAAATTAAAAAACACAACAAGTCTCAATAAAGATAGATCTCATTTCCAGTTTTGACCTTTCAGTTGCATGGCGGCTTTTAGGATGTCTTTTTGGCTGATCTGCCCTACTAACTTACCCTTCTCTACAATTGGGAAACGACGTCTTTTGGCGGCTACAAACATATTAGCAGCATCAAAAATATTCATATTTCCATCTATAGTATCTACATTATTGGCCATGTGTTTTTCAATCGTTAGATCTTGCATTGGCATATTATAATACCTACTTTCACTTATTTGCTTTATGCAATCGCTTTCAGAAATAATTCCAATTAATTCATTTTTATCATTCACTACAGGGGCTCCTGAAATACGATGCTTAATTAGGGCCTGCATTACACTTTCAATGGATTGGTGTGGCGTAAATGTGATTAAATTGGTGGTCATATAATCACTAACTTTAAGCGAAGTAGTATCCGCTTTTGACTGTTGGCGTCTGGCGCCTTGAAAACTTTTTATGGGCATGACATCTGGTTTAGTGAAGATTAAATATAACTAAAAAAAGTGAGGTTTCCTAAAATCCATCTTTTTACACTACTCCAAAGTGCTATGATTTTGAGGGTATAGAACTCTTAATTGCAATTCACAATGCTAAAAATTTTTAGCTAACTAATATCTGGATTGAAAAAGGAAGAAGATGGCTTTTAGTAGGGTTTCGAGACTGGTTAAAGCGTTTGTGCTATAAAAAAAGCCCTTACATTGCTGTAAAGGCTTTATAACTGGCTCCTCCTCTTAGGCTCGAACTAAGGACCCTCTGATTAACAGTCAGATGCTCTAACCAACTGAGCTAAGGAGGAGTGTTTTCGCTATTGCGAGCGCAAATATATAGTATTTTTTATTCTATCCAAATAGAATAATAAAAATATTTAACCAAATACCGCTTTAAAAATATCATTTCCATTGGCAAACAACACGAGTGAAATCAAAATAAAGAACCCAGCCGTTTGTGCATACTCCATAAACTTGTCACTTGGTTTACGCCCTGAGACCATTTCGTAGAGTAAAAACATCACGTGTCCACCGTCTAAAGCAGGAATTGGCAGTAGGTTCAATACTCCTAACATAATCGATAAAAAGGCGGTAATACCCCAAAACGATTGCCAGCTCCACGTGTCTGGGAAAATATCAAATATGGCTTTAAAACCACCAACCCCTTTATAAGCACCTGTACTTGGTGAAAAAATAAGTTTTAATTGCATCCAATACGCCGACATTTGTGAAGTAAATTGGTTCAAACCAACCCCAATACTCTCACTAAACGAATAAGAATTCTCAACAACTTTATAGTAGCCTAGCGCTTCAATGGTAGAATAGTTAGCACCTCTAATAAGTCCTAATTTCCCATCGCTATCAATTTGAAGGGTTTTAGTAAGCGATTCACCAGCTCTTAAAATAGTGGCGGTTACCGTTTGTCCTTTAAAGTTTGCAGCCAAAGCCTCAAATTCATCAAAGTACTTAAAAGAAATTCCATCGATACTGGTCAACAAATCGTTTTGTTGTAAATCTTTGTCTGCATTTAGAGAACCTTCCGCTATACTGCTAACAATAAAGGGCCGTCTTAATTCAAAAAAAGAACGGCTTTTACTGCTGCTTAGTCGCCCTAAAAAATCTTCTGGAAAAGTCACGCTCATGGACTCACCATCACGCTCAAAACTCACCAGCTGTGCCGATAATAGATTCTTTTTTAAGTCCGAATACTTAACAATCTCTTGACCATTGATTGCTGTAATATTATCCCCTGTTTGTAAACCAAATTCAATCAGTAAAGGATTTGTAATCATATACCCATCTTTGATGCTTTTGGCATCTATATCCGAATCGCCATACGAGAATGCCATAAAGATATAGATCACTGCCGCCAATATGAAATTCACCGTCACACCCCCAAGCATAATGATCAGACGTTGCCAAGACGGCTTCGAACGAAACTCCCAAGGTTGTGGCTCTTGCGCCATTTGCTCTTTGTCCATACTCTCGTCAATCATCCCAGAAATCTTTACATAACCGCCCAAAGGCAACCAACCGATGCCGTAAACGGTATCGCCAATTTTCTTTTTGACTAAGGAATATTTAACATCAAAAAAAAGATAAAATTTTTCAACGCGCGTTTTAAATAATTTTGCCGGAATAAAATGGCCTAATTCATGCAGTACAATTAATAATGAAAGACTCAGTAAAAACTGTGATATTTTGATAACAAATTCCATGTAGTATGTGTAGGATTAAGTGAACAAATGTAAAGTTTTCAGTTTAGAAACAAAAACTTTATTCACGAGGTTCATTTTTAGACAAATATATTCAAAGTTTACTGTTCTGTATTGTACTTTTGTAAGCTCAATTACGATGCTATGAATGCCTTTTTTGACAAATATAAACTATTCATTACCACACTCTTTGTACTGTCTTGCATTATTATCACCCTGTTTTACAATATTCTAAATCCGGTGAAAGTACTGCCCATCTATCAACCCGCTCAAGTAAATTATGAATTGGTAGACAGCACCATTCAACATCAAAAAAAATACCATCGTATTGCGGACTTCAGCTTAATCAATCAAAATGGGGATACCATTACTCAAGCCTTTTACAAAGACAAAATTTATGTTGCTGATTTTTTCTTTACAACCTGTCAAACTATCTGTCCCATTATGACCGATCACATGTACGAAATTCAAAAACAAACCATTAGCGATCCAGAAATTCTATTACTCTCACATTCGGTAACTCCAAAAATTGACTCCGTTGCACAGCTTAAACGCTACGCCAAAAAAAAGCTAGTCAATGCTTCTAAATGGAATTTAGTGACCGGCGATAAAAAACAAATTTATGAGCTGGCGCGAAAATCCTATCTAGCAGTAAAAGACGCTGGTGATGGAGGTCCTTATGATATGATTCATACCGAGAATTTTATGTTGATTGATAAAAAACGACAAATTCGAGGTTTTTACGACGGAACCGAGCCCGAAGAAATTGAGCGCCTTCTTGAAGATATAAAAATTTTGAAAGCATCGTATATAAACTAATCTTTTTAGTACTTTTGCTTCTTTAAAATGAATCTAAATAAGCATGCGCTTGACCATAGCAGATCTTAAAAAAGGAGAAAAAGGTGTCATTACAGATAGTTCTTCTGAAGATATCCCACTAAAGTTATTAGAAATGGGATGCCTTCCCGGCAATGAAGTGCGTTTACTTCAGCTAGCACCTTTTGCGGATCCTATGTATCTCAATGTAAATGATAGTTTTTTAGCCATTAGAAAAGAAACTGCTTCCTTGATTGTAATCGAAAAAATAGATGAGTAAACAGCTAAACGTTGCGCTAATAGGGAATCCAAATACTGGAAAAACGTCGGTGTTTAATGCGTTGACAGGCCTGAATCAAAAGGTGGGGAATTACCCTGGTATTACGGTTGACAAAAAACAAGGGATTTGTAAATTATCGCGCGGCGTCAAAGCTCATATTTTAGACCTTCCAGGAACGTACAGTCTTAACGCTTCCTCTTTGGATGAGAACGTAGTAATTGAGTTATTGCTCAATAAAAATGACAAAGACTATCCTGATGTTGCTATTATTGTAAGTGATGTCGAAAACTTAAAACGAAATTTACTGTTATTTACGCAAATTAAAGACCTCAAAATTCCCACTATTTTAGTGATCAACATGAGTGATCTAATGATTCGTAAAGGCATAACTCTAGATATAAAACTGTTAGAAGAGAAGTTCCACACCAAAATTGCCCTAGTAAGTACGCGAAAAAACAGTGGTATCACGGAACTTAAACAGCTTATTGAAAGTTATAAAACCATTTCTACGGAGTCCTGTTTGGATACCACGTCGATTGATGAAGACTATTTTGAAAGCTTGCAAAAAGCCTTCCCTAACCAAGATGTTTACAAATTGTGGTTGGTCATTACTCAAGATGCAAATTTTGGGAAAATCACTCGTCAGGAATTGGATGTTTCAAAATTTAAAACAAAATCGAATCAGGAGTTAAAACGATTGCAACAAAAAGAAGCGATCAAACGCTACCAGTTTATCAACGCGATTTTAAAAGAGGGGCAAACCATTGACCGCTCCAAAGCTACTGGCTTAAGAAGTAAACTGGACCGTTTACTCATTCACAAAGTCTGGGGGTATGTGATTTTTTTCTTAATTTTGTTGACCATTTTTCAAGCGATTTATGACTGGGCGACGTTTCCTATGGACCTCATCGATACTACTTTTGCGAGTTTGGCTGGGTGGGTCAAAGACACCTTTCATGGCGGCGGAATGGTCACTGATTTAGTGGCGGAAGGCATTGTATCAGGAATTGGCGGCATCGTCATATTTATTCCTCAAATTGCCTTTCTATTTTTATTTATTTCTATTCTAGAAGAAAGTGGTTATATGAGTCGTGTGGTGTTTTTAATGGACCGCGTGATGCGACGCTTTGGATTGAGTGGAAAAAGTTTAGTACCATTAATTTCTGGAACCGCTTGTGCCATTCCTGCCGTTATGGCTACCCGAAATATTGAAAACTGGAAAGAACGCCTCATCACCATACTAGTCGTTCCCTTTACCACCTGTTCGGCACGTTTGCCTGTCTACCTTATCATTATCGCTTTGGTGATTCCTGAAGGGTCTATTATTGGATTAAGTTATCAAGCGCTGACCTTAATGGCATTGTACTTGCTTGGATTTGGAATGGCGATCTTTTCGGCTTATATCCTCGACAGAATTTTAAAAACAAAGCATAAGACCTTCTTTGTAGTAGAGATGCCCAACTATAAGTTGCCCTTACTAAAAAACGTACTTATTACAGTCATTGAAAAAACAAAAACGTTTGTATTTGAAGCAGGGAAAATCATATTAGCTATTTCCATTATTCTTTGGGTGTTGGCATCGTATGGCCCCGGTGATAAATTCAATAATGCTGAATCTTATATAGAAACAACCACCCATCAAACCTCCTATGAACGGAACGATCAAATTGCGGCTTTTAAACTAGAACACTCTTATATAGGTATTATTGGTAAAACAATTGAGCCCCTTATCAAACCTTTGGGCTATGATTGGAAAGTAGGGATTGGATTGGTAGCTTCTTTTGCTGCACGGGAAGTGTTTGTGGGGACTTTAGCAACCATTTACAGTGTAGGGAGTGCCAGTGAAGGGGAAAACATAGATACTATTAAAACCAAAATGGCCAACGAGACGTATGCCGATGGCACGAAAGTATTTACACTCGCTTCGGGAATTTCTTTACTTCTATTTTATGCGTTTGCAATGCAATGTATGAGTACATTGGCGATTGTAAAACGAGAAACTAAAAGCTGGAAGTGGCCAATTCTTCAGCTGATTGGAATGACGGCCATCGCTTATATTTGTGCTTTAATTGCGTTTCAATTTTTAAAATAAGGGAATGAACGACAGCCTTCAAACAGTTATAATCGCATCTATTTTGATTCTAGCGCTTGCTTATGTGTTTCGTAAACAGCTTTGGAAGTCCAAAAAAAAGAACGGTAATTGTGGCAACGATGGTTGTGGATGCTAACCTAATGCAACATCTAAAGTCATCATCACTATAAATCCACCAATAAAACCAAGCGTGGCGATGTCAGTATATTTATCACGTTGTGTTTCGGGGATCACCTCTTCTACCACTACAAAAATCATGGCACCCGCTGCAAATGCCAAAGCATAGGGTAAAATGGGAGTAAAAAAGGTAACTGCCACAGCACCTACAACAGCTGCAATGGGTTCTACGATAGCTGATAATTGCCCGTACCAAAAACTTTTAAATTTACTCACTCCTTGACGCCTTAATGGCATTGAAACAGCCAACCCTTCTGGAAAATTTTGAATCCCAATTCCTAGAGCTAATGCCACAGCACCTCCAATAGTTGCTTCTGGAATTCCGGCAGCAACACCTCCAAAAAGAACCCCAACAGCCAACCCTTCTGGGATGTTGTGAAGTGTAATAGCAAGTACTAATAAAGTAGTACGATGCCAAGGCGATTTGACCCCTTCTTTTTCGCTTTCTTTAAAATTAATATGTAAATGAGGTAACACTTTATCGAGTCCAAATAGAAATAAAGCACCAAAACCAAAACCAACAGCAGCCGGAATCACTTTGACAAAGCCTTCGCCTGAGCTCATTTCAATACTTGGAGCTAATAAACTCCAAAAACTTGCAGCGACCATAACTCCCCCTGTAAATCCAAGCATCCCATCTAAAAGTCCTCGATTCATTCCTTTAAAGAAAAATACAAGCGATGCCCCTAAAGCCGTTACAATCCACGTGAATAGGGAAGCATACAACGCTGCTAAAATTGGGTCTATGCTACTAAGGTATGAAATGATCTGATCCATATTTATTTTTCAAATTTTGGGCAAGTTACTAAATCTGTTTTTCTTTTTGAAGCTGTTCGTAGGCTTCTTGAACTTTTCTAAATTTTTCTTCGGCACCTTTTTGATGTTCTTTCCCTAGGTGCAAGACTTTATCGGGATGGTATTTTTTGGCCATTTTCCTGTAAGCAGCTTTAATTTCAGACATCGTGGCATTCGAATCGAGTTCTAAAATTTTATAAGCGTTATCCGAACTCTTATAAAACATCGCTTTGATGCTTTCAAAATCTCTAGGGCTCACTCCTAAATAGGAAGCTATAAGAGCAATCGCTTCAACTTCAGAATCGGCTACATGGTTGTCTGCTTTTGCAATACCAAACAAGAAATGGATCAACTGAAGTCGGGATGCATGGTCCATCATTTGACGAATTTGCAAACAAACTTGTCGTGTCGAAATATTGGTTTGTTTGGATATTTCTTTAAATAGATTAAATGCTTTATTGGCCCGTTCTTTACCATACATTTGAACAAATTGTGCCCGAACAAAATTCAATTCACGATGGTCTTGTTTACCATCTGCTTTGATAACGATGGACGCCAAGATCAATAAGCTCACTTCAAAATCTCCTGAGCGGGTGGCTTGTTGAGTTTGTGTATATACTGTTCGTTCTTTCGAAGAGGAGTCTAATAAGCTTCCTACTGCCATTCCAATAATTGCGCCTATTGGTCCTCCAAATGACCATCCGATTGTAGCTCCTATCCACTTTGAAAATCCCATAAATATGTGTGCTAATTAAATTAAAAATCAAACCTACAAAAAAGAACAAGACGGATTGATAGCTACTTTGATTTTTAAAAAAAATTATAGTCAATTTAACATTTGTCATTCTTAAAAATGAATAAGATTGCCCTACAAATGTGTATCTTTGTGCTTTAATTAAAAATAAATACACATGTATCCAGCAGAATTAGTAAAACCCATGCGTGAGCATTTGACGCAAGTAGGTTTTGAAGAATTACATACCGCCGAAGCTGTGGACACTTCTTTAGCAAAATCTGGGACTACTTTAGTAGTGGTCAACTCGGTTTGTGGTTGTGCAGCAGCCAATGCCCGTCCAGGAGCAATTATGAGTTTAGAAAATGATAAACGACCAGCTCAAACCGTTACGGTTTTTGCAGGAGTGGACAAAGAAGCTGTTGATAAAGCCAGAGCACATATGATTCCTTTTCCTCCAAGCTCGCCTTGTATGGCCTTGTTTAAAGATGGAGAATTAGTGCACATGCTTGAGCGTCATCATATTGAAGGACGACCGGCAGAATTGATTGCAGAAAACTTAATGAATGCGTATAACGAACACTGTTAGTTCCATTCAATAATTTATAAAACCAGACATATGTCTGGTTTTTTTTGGTTTCAACTAGCCTAAAATCTCAACTAGGTCTTCGATTTTGGTCAGCAACTGAACTTTGATGGCTGTATTTTTGAGCCCTATTTTATTGTGCTTGGAAACAAATATGATTTCAAAACCTAATTTTTCTGCTTCCAAAATACGTTGGTCCACACGTTGCACAGGTCGGATTTCTCCAGACAATCCAACTTCACCGGCAAAACAAAAGTTTTTGGCCAAGGCTTCATCATCATTGGAAGATAGAATGGCTGCAACAACCGCCAAATCAATAGCGGGGTCATCTACGTTGATCCCTCCTGTAATATTTAAAAACACATCTTTTGCTCCGAGTCTAAAGCCAGCACGTTTTTCTAAAACGGCTAATAACATATTGAGTCGTTTGGCATTAAATCCGGTCGCACTGCGTTGTGGAGTCCCATAAACGGCCGTACTTACCAAAGCTTGAACTTCTATTAATAATGGTCGTACCCCTTCAAGAGTAACTGCAATAGCATTCCCGGACAAAGCTTCATCCTTTTTAGAAATTAAAATTTCTGAGGGGTTTGTAACTTCTCTTAGACCAGTGCCTAGCATTTCATAAATTCCTAATTCGTGAGTGGAACCAAAACGGTTTTTATGAGCTCTTAAAATTCTAAAGACATGGTTTCTATCGCCTTCAAATTGAAGAACAGTATCCACCATATGTTCCAGTATTTTTGGGCCTGCAATAGAGCCATCTTTGGTGATGTGTCCTATTAAAATTACAGGGGTTGCAGTTTCTTTAGCAAACTTAATCAGCTCACTTGTACATTCTTTTATTTGAGAAACACTTCCTGCAGAGGCTTCAAGGTAATCACTTTGTAAGGTTTGAATTGAATCAATGATCACTACATCTGGTTGAAGGGCTTCAATTTGTTTGAATATGTGCTGTGTTTTGGTTTCTGTAAGAATATAACAGGTGTCATTCAAGGGCTGAATGCGTTCGGCTCGCAATTTAATTTGTTTTTGACTTTCTTCACCAGAAACATACAGTGTTTTGTAAGGTAATTTTAAAGATACTTGTAGCATGAGCGTACTTTTTCCTATGCCAGGCTCACCACCCAAAAGTGTCAATGACCCAGGAACAATTCCGCCTCCTAAAACTCGGTTTAATTCTCCATCCGTCGTGTCCATTCGGACGGTTTTGGTGGTATCAATTTCAGATATTTTTAACGGTTTTGAAATACGGTTTTGTACACTTTGATTGCCTGTTTTCCAGTCTTTTTTGTCGGGTTTTTGAACCAATTCTTCTGTGATCGTATTCCATGATTTACAAGAGGTGCATTGCCCCTGCCATTTAGCAGATTGAGCTCCACAGCTCTGACAAAAAAAAGTGGTTTTTACTTTAGCCATTAGTATCCGTATTCTTGTTTAATTTGATTTGCTCTTTCAAACATATCTTCTTTTGTGTAGCCGTCTACTCCCTCAAGTGTGTATGCAGAATTGTAAATGTTCATTGCTCTTTTTGGCTTTCCTGTTTCTTCATAATAGCGTGCCATGAAAAAGCTTCCTAAAACAGTGTTTGGGTGTTGCTTACCTGCTATTTTTCCTAGGTCTTGGAAATATTCAAATTGTTTATTTTTTTGAATTGCCGCCGCAATAGCTCTAATATCATTGACCAGTATTTGTTTTTTGATGCCAAAAAAAGCTTCTATTGTATCATATTTTTCAATGAGATAATCGACAGGTGATGTTTCTAACGTCAAAATATATTCCTTGTACTCCGATTTACTGATAGGTTGAAATACCAAAAATATACTTTGTAAGGCTTTTGGAATGGACTGGGCTGCAAGAGTATAATGATTCGCATCGTCAAAATTATCAAACGCATAAACAAGATTCTTGTTTTCTAAGTTAGAAATTTTGGTATTAAGACCCTCAACCTGTTTCTTGTTTTGCTTGATATCTAAAGCTGCAGTTGATAAGTAATAAAAGGTTTTGGAGCCGTTTTCAAGACCCAGTCTTCTTGTAAGATTCTCTTCCATAGTGTAAGACAAGCTTGGGCTCAAAGCTACAAATGCATTGAAAATAGGGCGGTTATTAAATAAAAAATAGTTCATAAAATTGGCCGTTTCACCGTGCCCTACAGCCACTCGAAAATTAAGGCTTCGATAATTTTCAGTCATATAAATCAGGAGTTCGTTTTCTATAAAATCATAAAACTGAGCCCCTGTTTTTGAAGGCATATAATTTTCTAAAGAAATATTGCAATCTTGTTCCCTTGAACCTGTTTGATTGACTCCTACGACAATAGCTTCGGGCATGTCTTCCCAATAAGAATAATAATCAACATTTCCAGCGACAACTTCAAAAAGGTAATCTCCATCAAAAACTATAATTAAAGGATAGTATTTTTCGGGATTGTCTTCGTAGTTACGAGGGAGTTGAATTTTTAATTCACGAGTGGTTCCTAAAAATCCAGATTCTAACGATTCATAGATTGTTTGAGAAGGGGTTAGATTCAAGCATAGCAAAGCTGCGAGGACAAAAAACTTCATATACAATAGTTAAATATTTGTGTTGACAAGTTAAGAAAATAACCTAAAACGAAATGTACTATTCCGCAGTTTGTTTTGGATACATTCTATTATAAATAGGTAGGCACACTAGTGAAGCGCCTCCCAATACTATGATCATTAAGGTTTGTGAAGTCCACATGATCCATCCAAATGCAATGCTCGGATCTTCAGGGATATTGAACATAGAAAACGCTGCAAAAACAGCGAGTGGATAAGAACCAATGCCTCCATTAGTAGCTGCAATACTGAAGCTCGCAAAAATAAAGCCGATTAAAATTGCAGAAAAAGGAAGCTGACTTGTTTCTACTAAAGAAAAAGAGGTGACATAGAACATTAGTACATACATGCCCCAAATAAAGAGTGTATGAAAAATAAAGGCCCCTTTTTTCTTCATTTTTAAAATACTGGTGACTCCTTCTAGAAGTCCACTAATTATCGATTTTATTTTTATGGCAATTTTAGATTGCCCTCTTTGAATAAGTATTACAAAAAGAATAATTAAAAAAAAACTTGCAATAGTAAATACCAAAATTTGGTTTGTAGAAATATCAAATTTTTTAATTTTCTCAAAAAATTGGGTGGATATAAATTCGAACTGTAAAAAAAGCGCCATAGAAATAATCCCTAACATCACCAACATATCAGCAAGACGTTCTGATACTATAGTTCCAAAACTCTTTTCAAAAGGGACACCTTCATAATTAGTGAGTACGGATGCTCTTGCAACTTCACCAGCTCTTGGAATGGTGTAATTGATAATATAGGTTATAAAAACAGCCATTATGCTATTCCCAATTTTAATATTGTAGCCCATAGGCTCTAACTGAAATCTCCAGCGGTAAGCACGCGATAGGTGACTAAGCAGTCCGAAAAAAACACCAAGTCCAACCCAGAAATAATCAGCATTTTTAAAATATTCTAGCAATTCAGAAATGGAAATTTTAGACAAAGAATACCAAACCAATACCGCCCCAAACAAAAGCGGAATGCTAATTTTTAGAGCTGATTTGAGTTGATTGTTCAAAAAAATTAGTTTAATAAGTTATTGATTTCATTTGGAAATACTAAAGATGGCTTGAACACTTTAGCGGCTTCAATATCCATAAAAGCATAGGTAATTAAAATGAGAACATCTCCAATAGAAACTTTATGAGCTGCAGCTCCATTAAGCGTAATTTCTCCTGAATTTCGAGGGCCAGGAATTACGTAAGTATCTAGGCGTTCCCCATTGTTATTATTGACTACTTGGATTTTTTCGCCTTGAATAATATTTGCGGCATCCATTAAATTTTCATCAATAGTAATACTACCTATGTAATCAAGGTCGGCTCCAGTTACTTTTACACGATGGATTTTAGATTTTACAACTTGTATTTGCATAAGAACAAAGGTAATTAATTTAAAGCGATATTATCAATTAATCGAACATCTCTTGCAAAGACTGCAATAAATGCACGGTATGTTTTGGTTTGGTTTTTTTGCTGAATAGGCGTTAAGTTATCACTTTCTGAAATCTGAAAATATTCCAACTCAAATAATGGGTGATTGCTAAACTGTGTGCTTACCCAGTGGGAAATATCTTTAGGAAGTTCTAGTTGAAATTTTTCTTTAACAGTTTGCAGTGTTTTATAAATTAAGGCTGCTGTTTCTTTTTCTTCAAAAGATAAACGGCTGTTTCTTGAGCTCATAGCGAGCCCATTGGGTTCCCGCTCAATTGGACACCCTACAATAGTTACAGGAAGTTGAGATGTCTCAACCATCTTTTTGATTATTTGAAGTTGCTGAAAGTCTTTTTCGCCAAAATAAGCAAGCGTAGGTTTTACGATTTCAAACAACCGTTTCACTATGGTTCCAACCCCATCAAAATGACCTGTTCTAAATTTCCCTTCCATTTGAAATTCTAGACCTCCAAAATCAAACCGCTCTGCTGTTGTTTGAACTCCATAGATATCATCTACTGTGGGAGCATACACTACAATTGCTGTTTTAGAAAGTGTTTCTAACAATTTAATGTCTTCGGTCAAGGTACGAGGGTATTTACTTAAATCTTGTGGATTGTCAAACTGAGTTGGGTTTACAAAAATGCTAACAACCACCAGCGTGTTTTCAGACATAGCAGTTTTTACTAAAGACAGATGACCCGCATGCAGGGCTCCCATAGTTGGAACAAATCCTAGCGAAAAAACAGGGTTATGTTCCCTGTTGATAAAGGCGCTTAATTCAGTTTTAGTTGTGTAAACTTGCATTTAGTAAATAATTAACAGCGTGCAAACTTAAGGTATTACTATTAATCTGCATAAAATTTTGTATTTTTGCGTGTTTTTTGTTGATAACGCTAAAACCATAGAACATATGAAAGATAAGAGAGTATTATACGTTTCGTCCGAGGTTGTTCCTTACTTACCTGAAACAGAGATTTCCTCCATGTCGTTTGAAGCCCCTAGAATGGTCAACAAACAAGGTGGGCAAATACGAATCTTCATGCCGCGTTATGGAAATATCAACGAACGAAGACATCAGCTACATGAAGTGATTCGTCTTTCTGGAATCAACTTAGTGATCAATGACTTAGATATGCCTTTGATTATCAAAGTTGCTTCTATCCCAAAGGAACGTATTCAGGTATATTTTATTGACAACGAAGAATATTTCAAGCGAAAAGCAACGTTTACCGACGAAAATGGCACATTATTTGAAGACAATGATGAACGTGCTATCTTTTTTGCAAAAGGGGTTATTGAAACTGTAAAGAAATTAAACTGGGCGCCAGACATCATTCACGTACATGGTTGGTTGGCCTCTTTATTGCCGTTGTATTTAAAACAATATTATAGAGATGAACCTCTATTTAAAGAAAGTAAAATTGTAACCTCAATTTACAATCAAAGTTTTGATGATACGCTAAATACGGGGATGATTGACAAAATAAAGTTTGATGAAATTGAGGACACTCACATCAATAAACTCAAAACCCCTAGCTATTCAAACTTAATGAAGGTTGCAGTTGATTTTTCAGATGGATTGATAAAAGGATCTCAAGAGCTCCCAAAAGAATTAGAAGATTATCTTGATAACTGTGATAAGCCTGTATTGGATTTTCAATACCCAGAAGCTTTTGCAGAGGCATATACTGAATTTTATAACACACAAATCTTAAAACTAGCCCCTTAATATGAAATATTTTAACTCCGTATCATTTAAATCTGTTTGTTTTTTAACCCTGATTTTTATGGTTCAGGCTTGTGATAATGAGTTTTCTGAAATTGGAACTGGAATTGTAGGAATCCCAGATTTTGAAATCCAAAATAGTACTTACCCCATAACTACTTACAATAAAAAAATCACTTCTTTCCAATCAAATGGGCTTGACGAAAATCTTTTAGGCTACTATTACGATCCTATATTTGGAAGTACTAAAGTTGATTTTGTAGGGCAATTGACCCCAAAAACTTTTACCCCATTTTTTGGAGACGGTACCGTTTTAGACTCTGTCGTATTAACAATCCCTTACGCAAATACCGCAGATGCTTCTGAAGACACAACGACTTATGATCTTGATTCTTTATATGGAAGCGAACCCATAAAACTATCTATTTTTAAAAACAATTACTACCTCAGAGCCTTTGATCCAAACGCAGACTTAGATGCTCCACAAAATTATTATTCCAACGGAACTTTAACGCAGGGTGAAACTTTAGGGGTCTCCGATCTTGAAGGAGAGTTGATATATAATGATAACAATTATCTTCCAAATGCAAACCCTATTGAATTGTGGGAAGAAAATGAAGAAACCACTGTTTTTGAAGTTGCATCTACGATACAACCAAGCTTAAGAGTTCTTTTGTTTGGTGGAGAGATGGAAGATGGAATTACCACACCTACTACTGCAGAATTTTGGGACGAGTTGATTCTTTCAAAAGAAGAAGACGGAGTTCTGAGTGACGCCAGTAGTTTTTATGAGTATTTTAGAGGGCTGTATTTTAAGGTAGAGCCAAAAGATTCAACTCCTCTAAAAGGAAGCCTAATCCAATTAGACTTTTCGTCTTCAAATGCAAATGTGAAAATATACTATTCATACCAGCAAACCACAACTGCAGATGATGTGGAGACAACCACTACTGCTCAAGGGCAATATGAAATGAGTTTTTTAGGGAATCGCATAAGTATTTTTAATAATGATTTTAATACTTCTGTATTACAAACCATTGAAGACTCCTCAACAGATGATGAAGGCGATGACTTCCTGTATCTAAAAGGTGGAGAAGGCTCTATGGCAGTTGTTGAATTGTTTGCTGACCAAGAAGGGAGCACAGAAGAAGAGCAATTGAACGAATTCAGAGAAGTTAACAACGGCATAGTTACCGTTAAGCGTTTGATCAACGAAGCGTACTTAGAGTTTTATGTTGATGCAATACAGTCAAATCCCGATCTTCCTAATAGAGTTTACCTCTACGATTTAGACAATAACCTCCCAATGGCTGACTTCTTTTTAGACCAAACAGTCAATGCCAGTTCTTCTGATTCTAAATTTACACATTTGGTACCTCTATCCACTGAAACAAATGCTGACGGCACAGAACAAAAGAAGTATAAAATTAGATTGACAGAACATTTGAATAATATCATCATAGACGACTCCACAAATGTGAAGCTTGGACTTGTTGTTTCTTCCAATGTAGGAGCTGCAGCTACAAAAGGATTCCAGAACGGAATTGATATAGGTAATACTATTATAGAAGGTATCCCAACAGGAACTATATTGTCTCCGAAAAGCGTTATACTTCACGGAAATAACTCCCCAGACCCTACAAAAAGGGCGAAACTTAATATTTATTATACTGAACCCAATACAGAATCTAGCAACTAAAATTTATATCACATGTGTGGAATTGTAGGATACATTGGCCATAGAGAAGCCTATCCCGTAATACTAAAAGGACTTCAGCGTTTAGAATACAGAGGTTATGACAGCGCTGGAATTGCACTCTATAATGGCTCTGAAGTCAAACTTTCTAAGACCAAGGGAAAGGTTGTAGATTTAAAAAACAAAGTTTCTGAACAAATTAATACCGCAGGTAATTTAGGAATTGGACATACACGTTGGGCAACACACGGCGTTCCAAACGATGTTAATTCACACCCTCACTTTTCTAATTCTGGAGATTTGGTGATCATCCATAATGGCATTATTGAAAACTACGGCGCTTTAAAAGAAGAGCTCATAAAAAGAGGTTATAAATTTTCTTCAGATACAGATACAGAAGTGTTAGTAAACCTTATTGAAGACGTCCAAAAAAATAGTAATTTAAAACTTGGGAAAGCCGTACAAGTCGCACTCAATCAAGTTGTAGGCGCCTACGCAATTGCAGTGTTTGATATTAAAAAACCCAACGAAATTGTAGCAGCCCGCTTAGGAAGTCCCCTAGCAATTGGTGTTGGCGAAAATGAATTTTTTATTGCCAGTGACGCTTCTCCTTTTTTAGAGTATACGAACAATGCGTTGTATTTGGAAGATGAAGAAATGGCAGTCATCCGCTTACATAAGCCATTAAAAATAAGAAATATTAAAGACGATAAAATTGTCAGTCCCTACATTCAAGAACTAAAAATAAATCTTGAACAAATTGAAAAAGGAGGGTACGACCATTTTATGTTAAAAGAAATATTTGAACAACCAAACGCTATTAAAGACACCTATAGAGGTCGTTTATTAATTGACGAAGGCATTATAAAAATGGCTGGAGTTGAAGACAACATGGGCAAGTTTCTAAACGCTAACCGTATCATTATTATAGCCTGTGGAACCTCTTGGCATGCTGGTTTAGTTGCAGAATATATTATTGAAGACTTAGCGCGAATCCCTGTAGAAGTTGAATATGCTTCAGAGTTTAGGTACAGAAACCCTGTGATTAACGACAAAGATGTAGTCATTGCCATTTCTCAATCTGGAGAAACAGCAGATACACTTGCTGCTATTAAACTCGCAAAAGAAAAAGGTGCATTTGTATTTGGAGTGTGTAATGTCGTTGGATCTTCTATATCTCGTGAAACCCATGCTGGAGCTTACACCCACGCAGGTCCAGAAATTGGAGTGGCTTCTACCAAAGCTTTTACAACTCAGATTACGGTTCTAACACTGATTGCGTTGCGATTGGCAAAAGCCAAAGGCACCATGTCTAGCTCTGACTTTAGAAGGCATCTTGTAGAACTAGAGACCATCCCTGAAAAAGTTGAGGCAACACTTAAATCGGAAACATTATCAAAAGAAATTGCAGCAATCTACAAAGACGCTAAAAACTTTTTATACCTAGGTCGTGGGTTTAATTTTCCTGTAGCTCTTGAAGGTGCTCTGAAACTTAAAGAAATATCTTACATTCATGCCGAAGGCTATCCAGCTGCTGAAATGAAGCATGGTCCTATTGCGCTTATAGACGAAAATATGCCTATAGCGGTCATTGCTACCAAATTTGGGCATTACGAAAAAGTGGTGAGTAATATTCAAGAAATCAAATCTAGAAAAGGAAAAATTATTGCTGTAGTGACTAAAGGAGATACCCAAGTCAAAGATATTGCAGACCATGTGATTGAAATTCCTGAAACCTTAGAATTACTGTCACCACTTCTTACAACCATCCCTTTACAATTATTGTCATACCATATCGCTGTGATGTTAGACAGAAATGTAGATCAACCAAGAAATCTTGCGAAATCTGTAACGGTGGAGTAGAGATGTGTGTTGGTAATTCTTACTCCATAAAATGGATGTTAAGTTTCTCAATATCAACTATAACCACACATCTTTGGGAGTCTAATTATACTGATTATCAACAGTATTTATTCACCCGAATTTGTGTTTATAAAGAGGGTTTTCTTACCCCTATTGGATATAGAAAAATATCTAAAATTTTCAATGAGGAGGGGTTAAAAACACCTCGTGGAAGTATCTTTAAGAACAATCACGTTCATTCCATTTATAAGAAAGGTAACATTAGAGAAGAACGAATGAAAAGAGAAGATATTTTAGAGGTATCCCAACCTAACATTGAGTTAATTAAATAAATTAACAACTCACTCTAAACTAAATAAATCATCTACTTTACATTCTAATTCTTTAGAAAGTTTCAAACATAACAGAATTGAGGGATGAAATCTGTTATTTTCAATAGAATTGATTGTTTGTCTAGAAACACCTATTTTTCTTGAAACATCTTCTTGTGTATATCCAGACTTTGTTCGATATAATTTTAAATTATTTTTCATGATTTATAGTGTTTGAACAATCTGAATTTAAATATTAAATTAAATAAGAAGATTATTAAAAATAAGTTAAACACTAATACATACATATAGTTAAGATTGTACACTAAAAAGGTGGATATAATTATTAACCCAAAACTAATAAAGAGAGATAAGGATAAACTTTCTAATCTAATTCTTGAAATTAATTCATCTTCTATTTTTTCTTTACTAAAAGAGTTTACTAATCCGGAAATAATAATCAATAAAGTAAAAATTTCATCCCCTAAACCATTTTCTATCCACCCAAACCCTGTTCTTTCTGATCCAATCCACTCATATGAAAAAATTGAAAAAACGTTGACAACAAACAGATCTTGTATTCTGTCAGTTAACAACAAAAATAATCCGATTGGTATTGATAAATAAAAAATCACACCACTGATTTTTTTAAGCTTATTGCTAAATAAATAACTCATATTATGATTTTTAAATTTTATCAAATGTAAAGTATTTTTTACATAATGACAAAAAAACTTTACATTTTTTGAATAATTGAGATTAAAGTTATCTAAAAGGGTTAAGAATGTCTCTACATAGAATGATCTCATAAAGGATAATCACGACTCTCAAGACAATTTATTAAGTAGCTGATTTTCAATTAAATAAACTTTAAAAAGTATCTATAAAGAGATTATCCAAGGGTGTAATTAATAATATTTGTAGAAAAAATTAAGAATTATTAAATTTTTAATGCTTAAATTTGATATTACTATAACCTTACGATATTAAACAATTTAATTTATGAAAACAATTTTAAAGACTTTAGTCTTACTTTTCTGTGTTGCATCTTTTGCACAAACAACAGTAAAAGGAACTGTTAATGATGACAGTGGACTACCATTACCAGGTGCTAACATTATTGTAGTTGGAACATCAACAGGGGTCGTTACAGACTTTGATGGGAACTTTACTTTAAACGTTAGCCAAAACCCTCCTTTTTCAATTCAAGTGAGTAGTGTAGGTTTTGAAACACTTTCACAAGAAATCACAAAGAACAATGAAACTGTCGCAATCGTACTCAACGAAGGTAGCTTCCTTGATGAGGTTGTTATTTCTGCGTCTCGAACACCAGAACGTATTTTTGAATCTCCTGTAACAGTAGAGCGTTTTGGAATTAAAGACATCAAGACTTCTGCATCTGCTGATTTTTATGGCGGTTTAGAAAACTTGAAAGGCGTGGATGTGAACACCAACAGTTTGACATTTAAATCTGTTAACACGCGTGGTTTTGCAACCTTTGCAAACAACCGTTTTATGCAGCTTGTTGACGGAATGGACAATTCAACTCCAGCACTTAACTTTCCTATTGGAAACTTAGTGGGAATGATTGAAACTGATGTGCAAAGTGTAGAATTACTTCCAGGAGCATCATCTGCACTCTATGGTGCCAATGCTTTTAACGGAATCTTATTTATGACAAGTAAAAACCCGTTCGATCACGATGGGATCAGTACAAGTTTAAAAAGAGGTATTACATCTCAAGAATCTGCTGGCGACAATACTTACACCGATTTTGGAATTCGAGTAGCACATAAATTCAGTAACAAATTTGCTGCCAAAGCAAACTTTGGCTGGTTGAAGGGAACAGACTGGGCTGCAACAAGTGAAGTTGATAGCGATATGATTGGCGGCACAAGAGCCACCAACTTAAATTACAACGGAATTAATGTCTATGGAGATGAAGTTTCTACTGGGATTAAAGAAGTGGCTGTAGCACTAGAAGCTTTAGGCATATTGCCTGCAGGTGCAAATGCTTTAGTACCAAACGTTGCTGTGAGTAGAACAGGATACAACGAAAGAGATTTAACAAATTACAATGCCGAAAGTATCAAAGCAGATTGGGGACTTTACTACAGACCTTTTGAAAATGACTTTGAAATTTCATACGTTGGTAAAGTAGGAACAGGTTCTACCATATACCAAGGCATCAACCGATATGCGATTAACAACTTTTTTCAAGAGCAGCATAAATTAGAGGTGAAAAATGATAACTTCTTTGTAAGAGGATATGTTGTTTCAGATAACGCTGGAGATTCTTATGATATGGTCTTTACAGGGATTAATATCAACAGAGCATGGAAAGACGATGTAACATGGTTTGGTGAATATGCTGGAACTTATGTACAGTCTACTTTAGGTGGTGCAACAGATGCACAAGCGCATGCTGCTGCAAGAACCGTTGCTGATACGGGTCGATTCTTACCTGGTTCTGATGACTTTCAAAATGCATTCAATACAAGCGTTAATGATCCAGACTTAACTACAGGATCTAAGTTTCAGGATGCTTCTAAATACTACCATGCAGATGCTAACTACAATTTTGCACATTTAATTGATGCAGTTGACATCCAAGTAGGGGGGTCCTTTAGACAATACAGCTTAAATTCTTCTGGAACTATTTATACAGATTACGATGGTGCCATCAACTACTCTGAATTTGGGGTTTATACACAACTTCAAAAAGAATTGGAATTGAGCGCTGATGCAAAATTAAAATTTACAGGGTCGGTTCGTTATGACAAATCAGAATTTTTCGATGGCTTCTTCTCACCTAGATTGTCTGCTGGTTTAACCATAAACAGAAACCATAACATTAGATTGTCTGGACAAACTGGTTTTAGAAATCCAACCACACAAGATTTATTTATTGGTCTGGATGCAGGACGTGCTTTACTTGTAGGGTCTGCACCAAACAACTTAGACCGTTATTCAAATGTGTTTGATGTTTCTCAAACAGGGCAAGCTGCTTTTGGACAACCAAGTTCAATCACTCAAACAGGTTCTGCTGCTTACAACAATTCTTATACAGCTACTTCAGTGGGAATGTTAGGAGTTACTGGAAATCCAGCTGATTTAGTAGTTGCAAATCCAGACGTCGTGAAACCAGAACAAGTGACCGCATTTGAAATAGGATACCGTGGTAAATTTGACAATTTAATTGTTGATTTGAGTGCCTACCACAATTCATATAAAGACTTTATTTCGACAGAAATTGTAGTTGCTCCTTTATATGGAGTTGCAGGAGATGGTGGACTTTCAGTTGCTTCTATTGCCAATGGCGATTATACAGCCTACAGTGCCTACACAAACTCAAGAGCTGGGATTACATCCTATGGAGCTTCTATTGGATTGTCAACAAAAGTATTTGGTGACTTTGACTTAAGCGGTAACTATACCTACGCTAAAATGGAAGAAGATAATAACTTTCCTGATTTCAATACAAACTTTAATACTCCAGAACATAAATTCAAGGCTTCTTTTGGAAATACAGCCTTATTTGAAAACTTTGGATTTAACGTGGCATACAGATTTAGTGATGATTACTTCTGGGAAGCATCATTTGGAAATGGTGTCGTAGAAGAATTCCATACCGTAGATGCACAAATCAACTATGCTGTACCAAGTATTAAATCAACGTTCAAAGCAGGTGCTACCAATTTATTAGGAACTGAATACAATATGGCATTTGGAACTGGAAACATTGGGTCAATTTACTTCCTATCTTGGACTATTAACAACTAATAATTAAAACTATGAAACATATAAAATATATATTACTTAGTGCTGTAGTTCTTGGATTTACGGCATGTAATGACGTAGAAGACGTGCTTGAAGCTAATGGAGAAACCACAGAAACAACCATGCTTCCAGAACTAAATGCAGGAGATTTAGATTTCTCTAACTATATAGCAGTTGGACCTTCATTTAGTGCAGGAGTTTCAGATGGAACTGTCTTCTTAGCAAGTCAAGAAAATTCTTGGCCTAACATAATGTCTAAAGAATTTGCAAAAGCTGGAGGTGGTGAATTTAGACAACCTACCATGAGTGATAACTTTGGAGGACTCGCTCTTGGAGGGACTCGAATTGTAGGACCAAGACTTGTTTTTAATGGATCAGGACCAGCTCCGTTAGAATCTGTAATTGGCGCAGTAACCGTTCAGACAGACATCTTAGATAATCCAGCAGGACCTTTCAATAATTTAGGAGTGCCAGGCGCAAGAAGTTTTCACTTTACAGCAGCAGGGTATGGAAATATTGCGAATGTAGCTACTGGATCTGCAAACCCTTACGCCACTCGACTGACTGGAAGTACACCAAACGCATCCATCATTGAAGTTGCAGCCTCTCAAAATCCATCATTTTTCACTTTATCTCTATTCGGAGGAAATGATGTTTTAGGATATGCCACGGGTGGAGCAGATCAAACTACAGATCAAATTACTGACTTAGCGACATTTGAAGCAGTGCTTGATATTGCTTTAACAGCATTAACTGCCGATGGAGCCGATGGAGTGGTTTCAGGAACGCCGTATGTTACAGATTTACCGTATTTTAATGCAGTGCCTTTTAATGTTGTACCTTTAGATGACACTACAGCGACTGCAGTTAATGGTGGATATGCGGCATATAACGGTGGAATTCAAACCGCTTTAGCTGCACTTACTGGGACTGGATTATTCACTGCTGAAGAAGCAGAACAAAGAACAATTACATTTGCAGCAGGTCAAAATGCTGTTGTAATTGTTGATGAAGACCTTACAGATCTAGGTGCAATAAACCCTGCATTTGCTGCTTTACCAAAATACAGACAAGCAACAGCTGCAGATTTATTAGTACTTACAAGTGCATCATTTATAGGGACATTAGCAGATCCGAGCAATCCACTTTCTGTAAACGGAGTTGCGATTCCATTAGCTGATAAATGGGTCGTTACTGAAACAGAATTAGTAGAAATCATTAGCGCAACTGACGCTATGAACATGAGTATTCAAGCTGCTGCTGAGAGTTATGGTATTGCTTATGTAGACTTACAAGCAATTTTAACACAAGCTTCAACAGGTGGAATTGTATTTGATGATTATACATTAGATTCAAATCTTGTAACTGGAGGTTTAGTAAGTTTAGACGGAGTACATTTAACAGCAAGAGGCTATGCGTATATGGCAAACTCTTTCTTACTAGCTATTGACAATCACTACGGGTCTAATTTCGTAGCTTCAGGAAATGTTGCCAAAGCAGGAGATTATCCAACAAATTATTCGCCATTATTGCAATAATTATTTCTGAATATAAAAATCATAAAAAACCCGGAGCTTTGCTCTGGGTTTTTTAATTAAAACTATTATCTTTGCATCGCGAAAACTACGTGTTTTCCACATCATTTTTAGAAAAAATATAAACATAAAAGTAATGTCAAAAGTTACAGGTAAAGTTGCTCAAATTGTAGGTCCAGTGATCGATGTCGAATTCGCAGCTGGAGCAGACCTTCCAAAAATTTACGATTCCTTAGAAATCAACAGAGCTGACGGCTCTATTTTGGTACTTGAAGTTCAATCACATATTGGTGAAAACTCCGTGCGTACCATTGCCATGGATTCATCGGATGGGTTGAGTCGTGGAACCGAAGTCAATGCCACGGGCGCACCAATTCAGGTGCCTGTTGGAGACGACGTCTATGGTCGTTTATTTAATGTGATTGGAGATGCTATTGACGGTTTAGGTGATTTACCTAAAGCTGGCGATGCTGGATTGCCAATTCACAGAAAAGCACCAAAATTTGAAGAACTTTCGACTTCTACTGAAGTTTTATTTACTGGAATCAAAGTCATCGATTTAATTGAGCCGTATGCAAAAGGAGGTAAAATTGGATTATTTGGTGGTGCTGGAGTAGGTAAAACAGTACTGATACAAGAATTGATTAACAATATTGCCAAAGGTCATGGTGGTCTTTCGGTATTTGCCGGTGTTGGAGAGCGTACTCGTGAAGGAAATGATTTACTTCGTGAAATGCTGGAGTCTGGTATTATAAAATATGGCGATGACTTTATGCACTCCATGGAAGAAGGTGGATGGGATCTTCAAAAGGTTGATAAATCAATCATGAAAGAATCCAAAGCAACCTTTGTTTTTGGACAAATGAACGAACCACCAGGAGCACGTGCACGTGTCGCCTTATCTGGATTGACAATTGCGGAATACTTTCGTGATGGTGCTGGAGATGGTCAAGGAAAAGATGTATTATTCTTTGTGGATAATATTTTCCGATTCACACAAGCAGGTTCTGAAGTGTCTGCACTTCTAGGACGTATGCCTTCTGCGGTAGGATACCAACCTACACTAGCAACCGAAATGGGAGCCATGCAAGAACGTATTACATCTACAAAGAAAGGGTCCATTACATCTGTTCAAGCGGTTTACGTACCTGCAGATGATTTAACAGATCCTGCACCAGCAACAACCTTTGCCCACTTAGATGCAACAACTGTATTGTCACGTAAAATTGCCGAACTTGGAATCTATCCAGCGGTAGACCCTTTGGATTCTACATCAAGAATTTTGACAGCAGATATTTTAGGAGATGAGCATTATGACTGTGCGCAACGTGTCAAAGAGTTGTTACAACGTTACAAAGAACTACAAGATATCATTGCCATTCTTGGAATGGAAGAATTATCAGAAGAAGATAAATTAGCTGTTGGTCGCGCACGTCGTGTACAACGTTTCTTATCACAACCCTTCCACGTAGCAGAGCAATTTACAGGCTTAAAAGGTGTTTTGGTTGATATTAAAGAAACGATTAAAGGCTTTAATATGATTATGGATGGTGAATTAGATCGTCTTCCAGAAGCAGCCTTTAACCTTAAAGGAACCATTGAAGAAGCGATTGAAGCTGGTGACAAAATGTTAGCTGAAGCCTAAAAAATAAATTATGTATTTAGAAATTGTAACTCCAGAAGCAACCATATTCAAAGGGGAAGTAAACAGTGTTTCTGTCCCTGGTGTGAATGGTGATTTTGAAATGCTAAACAATCACGCTGCAGTAGTATCGATCCTTAAAAAAGGGTTTGTAAAAATAAATGGAGAACTTGAGCTTGATGATTCAAACAAAACACTTTTTGAGCAAAAGGATAAAGGCTATTGGTTTGCCATTGAATCTGGCGCGATTGAAATGAACGCTAATAAAATTATCATATTAGCCGACTAACAATTCCTGATTTTAAAAAATTGAAAGCTCAAACGTCTGTTTGGGCTTTTTTTATTTTCCTGGGAATTTAGATTTTCGTTTTTCTAAAAAAGCAGTCGTTCCTTCTTCAAAATCCTCAGTATCAAAACACTTTCCAAATTCTGATATTTCGACGTCATAGCCGTTTACCCCATCTTTATAATTGGCGTTAATGGCTTTGATAGCAGCAGAAATGGCTAAAGAAGAATTTGATTTAATTTTATCTGCTAAGGCATAACACTTTGGTAGCAATTCTTCTTGAGGAACCACGTGATTTACAAGTCCATAACTGAGAGCTGTTGTGGCATCAATCATGTTGGCTGTCATAGTCAACTCCATAGCACGTCCCTTGCCTATAAGCTGCGCCAAGCGTTGCGTTCCACCATATCCAGGGATGAGCCCTAAAGACACTTCTGGCAAGCCCATACGCGCATTGGTACTAGCGAGTCGAAAATGTGCAGACATGGCCAATTCCAATCCGCCACCAAGTGCAAATCCATTAACCGCAGCAATTACTGGCGTTGATAAATTCTCAATAAAATCAAACAATAAATCTTGACCTTCTTTTGACAATGCAGCACCTTCTTCTGAATCATAATTTGCAAACTCACTGATATCAGCTCCTGCAACAAAAGCCTTTTCACCACTGCCAGTAATGATAATGACTTTCGTGTCAGTATCAACATCTGCCAATTTAAAAGCGGTATGCAATTCAAAAATAGTGTTGCTGTTTAAAGCGTTTAATTTTGTGGGTCTGTTGATTGTAATGGTTGTTATACCGTCACTAAAATCACTTAAAATTGTATTATAATTCATCTGTAAATTGTTTAGGGAAACGCACTGTAAACTGGCTACCCTCATCTATAATAGATGAGAAGTTAATACTACCGTTATACGTATCAATCATGTTTTTTATCATTGGTAAGCCAAGCCCCATACCACTTGTTTTGGTGGTGAACTTGGGCTCAAAAATTCTGTCTTCAATTGCTTTTGTAATTCCACTGCCATTATCTTTGACCTCAATTACAATATCGGTATTGTCCGAATATAAGTGGATACTGATCTGAGGAGGGCGATCCTGTGGAATGGATTGGATGGCATTTTTTACTAAGTTTGTAATAATCCGAATCAATTGAGATCGGTCAAAATTAGCAATGATTTCAGATTCTTTTGAAATAAATTTAATGTCACTTTCTGGGAAAATATCGAGGGTCAACTCCACTACTTCCACCACATTCAAAAGTTCGAGCTTTTGAGCAGGCATTTTTGCAAAATCTGAAAAGGCCGATGCAATAGAATTCATGGTGTCTATCTGTTGAATTAAAGTCTTCGTATATTCCTCCACTTTTTTATCAATATTGGGGTCATGTGGGTCAAATTTACGCTGAAAGCTTTGGACACTTAAACGCATAGGCGTCAACGGGTTTTTGATTTCATGAGCCACTTGTTTTGCCATTTCTCTCCAAGCTTGTTCTCGTTCGCTAGTTGCTAGTTTTTTTACACTATCTTCCAATTCGTCAATCATGTTATTGTAGGATTCAACCAAAGCAGAAACCTCTAAACTAGCCCCTTTCAATTCAATTTTTTGATTGCGCTTTTCTAAGCGCGTACCTTTCATTTTATCACGAATCGTTTGAAGTGATTTTGTAATATATTTAGACACAAAATAGGCGAAAGCGATAGCAACCAAAATCATGATGATGTATGCATAACTCAATCGAATTAGAAATGCTTTAAGTTCGCCGTAGTTTAAAGAATCATCATCAAAATAAGGCACATTTAATACGCCAAGAGGTGTTGCATTAGTATCTGAAAATATCATATAAGAAGACCGGTAATCTTCCCCAAAACGTTTGATTTTTTCAACAAACCGCTTAGATATACTTTGATTAAGTTTGGTTAAAATATCGGATGACAGATGCATCTCAATAGCATTGTTTTCAAAATTTGGTTTCGACATTTTGATCAAGTCCCCATTCAAATCATAGAGATTAAAATTCACATTGTGAATATTAGCAATCTCATATATTTTGTCTTTAAATATTAAGGGCAAGTTCTCTGTTTTAACCTCCCAAGTCGTTTCTTTTAAAACATAATTTATACTCGAAATAAGTTGAGCCTCCTTTCGTTCCAAACGCAAACGGTGGTAGTCTTGAGACTGCTCATTATATTGATAAATAGTCACACCAGCAATAAGTATGGATGCGACAACGACCAACATAATCATATAAATAAAAATACGAGAGCTTAAAGACAACTTGCGTTTGGCCATAAAAATAGACTTTTGTTAAATATAGAAAAAAAACGAGTACATCGCTTAATGATTACTCAGAACGTGTACGTTTATATAGCTTGATCCCCAACATTAAAAGAATTGCCAGCCCAACAAGGCCCAACATTCCATAAGCCATGTTGAGAGTGCTTTTTAATAATACCAAAAACACAACGGCAAAAAGAATGAGAGTAGCTCCTTCGTTCCAAATGCGCATAAAGTTAGAGGTATATTTGATTTGATTTTTTTGAAGTTCTTTAAAAATAAGGTGAGTTTTGAGGTGGTACATAATAAGTAACACTACAAATCCTAATTTTGCATGCATCCAAGGCTGCTCAAACCAATAAGGTGCTAGCGCCAAAAGCCAGATTCCAAATAAAATAGCCAAAATTGCAGAAGGCCATGTAATAATATACCACAAGCGTTTGGCCATGAGTTTTAGTTGTGTCCCTAAAATTTCTTTTTCTGGAGATGATTTTAAAGACGCTTCTATATGGTAAATAAAAATACGAGGAATATAAAATAAGCCTGCAAACCATGTGATTACAAAAATTAAGTGAAGTGATTTGATATAGTTATAATACTCCATAATTATGGTTTTGAAATTAATTTGGTTGAAACTTCTCTATATAAAATAGATGCTGTTAATAAAGTAGATAGCACATCCGATACAGGAAACGCCATCCATACGCCAAGCTCACCGTACCATAAAGGTAATATAAAAATAAGAGGAATAAAGAAAAATCCTTGTCGTGACAGTGTTAGTAGTAGCGCCGGAACGGCTTTTCCAACAGCCTGGAAATACGCCGAACCAATCAGTTGAACCGCAATAATGGGCGTTGCTGCAAATACCCAACGCATCGCAGTAGGTGTTTTTTCGATCACTAAAGGGTCCGTTGTAAACATCCGCGTGATCAGTTCTGGAAATCCAATTAACATGACAAAAACAACAGAAGCCATTGTCATCGAATAGACAATTGCAATTCGAATAGTGTGTTTGACGCGGTCATAATTTTGTGCACCATAATTATATCCTGCAATAGGCACAAATCCTTGTGTAATTCCAAAAATTGGAAATAATGCAAACATCAACATTCGAGATACAATGGCATAAGACGTGACTGATGTCTCTCCACCAAAGTCAAATAAAATATTATTCATTAACAGGTAGGTAACACTTACAATAGCCTGGCGTGAAAGTGTCACTAATCCTAAGTTACTAATTTCTGATACAACCGATTTTTGTAATTTAAAGTCTGGTAATGAGATTTTCATTTCAGAATTCTTAGACATAAAAAACCAAAAAATAAACGCAAAACAAAACACATAAGACCCTGTTGTAGCCCACGCGGCACCCATCATTCCCAAGTCCATTACATTTATAAAAAGTACATCTAGTAATAAATTTGAAACTGATGGAATCATCATGGCGTACATAGCAAACTTGGGTTTACCTTCCGCTCGAATCACTGTATTACCCATCATAGAAAGTGCTAGAAAAGGAACGCCATAGAGTACAATTCGATAGTATGTTTTTGCAGGTTCAAAAATAGCACCCTTACCCCCAAAAGTGGGGATAATTCCATCAATATAGTACAAGCCAAAAAACACTAGAACAACCGTTAATAGAATGGTCATCGTAATTTGATTTCCAAATGTTTTTAAGGCTTTTGGTGCCTCTTTAGCACCCAATGCTCGGGATATTATAGAGGACCCTCCGATCCCAATAGACATTCCTAACGCAGCAATAAAAAACGAGACGGGCAATACTACATTTATGGCCGCAATAGCCTGTGATCCAATCCAATGCCCAACAAAAATAGTGTCTACTAAAATATTAAGCGACATGACTAAAATCCCTATAGATGCTGGAACTGCCTGTCTGATTAATAGTTTACCAATGGTTTCAGTGCCAAAGTCGTGTGAAGTGGATTTGATCATGTAGTATTTCTTATTTGGAAGCCCATTCTGTAACCCATTTAGCAAGAAGCGATACCCAGGCAGGATCGTCATTCAAACAAGGAATAGTTGTAAACTCTTTTCCACCAACTTCATGAAATATTTCTTCTCCTTCCATAGCAATTTCTTCAAGTGTCTCAAGACAATCACTCACAAAAGCGGGAGTTGCAATAGCCATAGACTTAGTCCCTTCTTTGCCTAATCGCTCAATGGTTCTGTCAGTATAAGGCTGTAACCATGGATCAAATCCTAAACGCGATTGAAACGAAGTTGAATAGACCGCATCCTCAAGCCCTAATTCTTCGCCTACTAAGCGTGTGACTTCAAGACATTGATGTTTGTAACAATAGGCATGGGCTTCGGACGGAGTAATACAGCACGATTTATCTATCTTACAATGTGACTTTGTAATGTCACTTTTTCGGATATGTCGTTCTGGAATGCCGTGATAAGAAAACAATAAATGTTCGTATGTTTTTCCTTTTAAAGATTCCTTAATTGTATTGGATAAGACTTTGATATACTCTGGATTGTTGTAAAATGGCGGCAAGTCAGAAAGGGTTAACTGCGGAAAATGAGCATCTCTTAATTCCTTAGCGAGCACCAAAATTGTTTCAGTAGTTGCCATTGCATATTGCGGGTACAAAGGAACAATTAAAACCTCATCAACTCCTTGATCGACTAATTTTTGAAGCCCCTTTTTAATGGTTATACTTCCATAACGCATGGCGAGCGCTATGGGCATTTCGACTTCTTGTTTTAATTTATGCTCTAAGCGCTCAGACAAAACAATAAGTGGAGACCCTTCTTCCCACCATATTTTTTTATAGGCTTTAGCCGATATTTTAGGGCGCGTATTTAAAATGATGCCTTTCACTAAAAGCGTTCGAGCCCATAAGGGTACATCGATCACGCGTTCGTCCATCAAAAATTCGCCTAAATATTTTTTCACATCTTTTGGAGTGGGACTGTCTGGAGATCCCAGATTGACTAATAAAACGCCTTTCATATAAAATTGGTTAATTTAGAGATTGAATATATTTTTTGGGAGTGGTCCCGTATTGTTTTTTAAATGCTGAAATAAAGTGACTGGCCGTACTGTAGCCTACTTTAAGTCCAACTTCATTGACGTTGTGCGCGCCTGATTCTAATAATTTGCGAGCAACTTCCATTTTGTAATCAAATAAAAACCCATAAACTGTGGTGCCATAAATTTGCTTAAACCCCTCTTTTAGTTTCTTTAAACTTAAATCAATTTCAATGGCTAAAGCCGCTAGGGTTGGCGGCTCAGATAAACGGTTTATAATAATATCTTTTGCTTGTCTAATTTTAACAACATTGGAGTCATCGACCAAAAAAGGGCATTGTTCTATGTTTGCTTCTTCTCCTCTATTAAAGTATAAACTTAACAACTCATAAGCCTTTCCCTTAAAGTACAATGATTTGATCGTTGTGTTTAAGTTGTAATTGATAAGTTGATTTAGCACGATAGCCATAGAAGGAGAAATGTGACCGTCTTTATAGTATTTTTTATCTTGATTATCTGCGCTTAAAAACGTGATATAATCTGCTTCATGAGAAAATAATCCGTGGAATTTTTTAATAGAAATTAATAACGATACGACCCAAGACGTAGGATCAACTTCTAAATGTATTGGTAAATCTCTTTGAGGGTTGTAAAGTAGTAACGAGTTTTCGTCAGAAATATTTAAACTATACGTTCCATTGTTAAACACAAACTTACATTCACCTTTCAAACAAAAATGAAATTGAATAAAAGAGCTATCTATTTCCTTTTCAAGGAGTTGTACTTCAGAAGATTCATTTTGATAGGTCATAACCATAAACCCAGCCTCAACCGCGGTTTCTAAAAAAGATCCTTGAGCGATGTTTTTTGAAAAGGACTGTGTGATTTCTGAATGTTCTTTATTTAGATTCATTATAAATAAAAAATAGCGTTTATATCTGCAAAAATACTAATTTAAACAAAAATAAGTAAATAATACATGCAAACCTCTAAACGACAAATAAAGTTCTTCTAGCGTTATTTTTTATAAATCAAAGCGGTTATTTTTGTCACGAAATATTTCCAAATATATCAATGGAGCAATTCAACAAATCTGAAAGTACCTATTTCTATGTCATTGGTCTCAGCTACAAAAAAGCAGATGCCAAGATGCGTGGTGAGTTTAGTTTAGACCAAAGCGCAAAAGCAAATTTAATGGTGCAGGCTAAGGCCAGTGGCATCGAAAGCTTGGTCGCAACCTCTACCTGTAACCGAACGGAAATTTATGGTTTTGCCAGGCATCCTTTTGAACTTATTAAATTACTTTGTGACAACACCCAGGGCACTGTTGAAAATTTTCAAACTGTAGCTTATGTTTATAAAAATAGTGATGCCATTGAACACATGTTTAAGGTGGGTGCGGGTTTGGACAGTCAGATTTTAGGGGATTTCGAGATTATTAGTCAACTAAAATTAAGTGCTAAAATTTCTAAAAAACACCAATTACTTGATGCCTATTTAGAACGTTTGATCAATGCCGTAATCCAAGCAAGTAAACGCATAAAAACAGAAACAAAATTGTCAACAGGAGCCACCTCCGTCTCTTTTGCTTCTGTACATTATATCAAGAAGACGATATCCGAAATTTCTACAAAAAATATTTTACTTTTTGGAACTGGAAAAATTGGGCGAAACACTTGTGAAAACCTGATAAAACACACAAAAAACGAACACATTACCCTTATCAATCGTACAAGAGACAGAGCTGATAAGATCGCTGGAAAATTTAAACTCTTAGTCAAAGATTACAGCCAGTTACAAGAAGAAATTGGAAATACCGATATTCTAATCGTGGCGACTGGAGCACAAAATCCAACGATCGATAAGCACCTTATTCAAAATAAAAAACCATTACTGATTCTCGATTTATCAATCCCAAAAAATGTAGATGAAAACGTAAAAGAATTACCAATGGTTTCCTTGGTTCATTTGGATCATTTATCTCAAATGACAGATGAAACCTTAGAAAAAAGAAAACAATTTATTCCTGTTGCCGAAAGTATTATTGCTGAAATAAAAACAGAATTTGAAGCGTGGGTAGACAATCGAAAATTTGCACCTACTATCAAAGCACTGAAAGAAAAACTGCACCTTTTTGCTGCTGCTGAAGTGAATACTCAACGCAAAAAAATAAACCAATTTAATGAAGCGCAAGCAGAATTAATCAGTGCCAATTTAGTTCAAAAAATAACCAACCACTTTGCACACCATTTAAAAGACGAAACAATTTCAACAAATGAAAGTCTCGAACTCATAAAAAAGGTGTTCCAATTAGAGTCCAAAAAACATGTCTAAAATTATTCGAATCGGTACCCGTGATAGCGCTCTTGCTCTTTGGCAAGCCAAAACCGTGCAATCACAACTCCAACATTTAGGACATGAAACGGTATTAGTACCTGTAAAATCTACAGGAGATTTAGTCCTAAACAAACCCATTTATGAACTCGGAATTACTGGAGTCTTTACACGAACTCTAGATATTGCACTGTTAAATGAGGAGATTGACATTGCCGTCCATTCATTAAAAGATGTACCTACTGTTTTACCTGAAGGAGTGGTACAGGCTGCTGTTTTGAAACGCGGAAACATCAGAGATACACTAGTTTTTAAAACCAATGAAGAGTTTTTAGCGCAGAAAGATGCCGTTATAGCCACTGGAAGCTTGAGACGAAAAGCGCAGTGGCTCAACCGCTACCCTACACATAGTATTGTCGGCTTAAGAGGTAATGTAAACACCCGTCTCGAAAAGTTAGAAAACAACGATTGGAATGGTGCCATTTTTGCGGCGGCCGGATTAGGACGACTCGAACTAACTCCCGAAGATTCTGTAAATTTGGAATGGATGGTTCCTGCACCAGCACAAGGCGCAGTAATGATTGCGTCCCTAAAATCAAATACAGAGGCTATTGAAGCATGTACTCCGCTTAACCACGAAGAGACCGATATTTCAACAAAAATTGAGCGTGAGTTTTTAAACAAATTAGAAGGTGGATGTAGTGCCCCTATTGGTGCGCTCGCCTATGTGAAAGAAGAAGAAGTTCATTTTCACGGCATTGTATTGAGTACAGATGGCACTAAAAAAATTGAAGCCAAACGCACCGCTAAACTAGGAGAACACCATACACTTGTAGATGAATGCGTAGAGTTTATTTTGAGTCGAGGAGGAAAAACGTTGATTGGTACTACAGCAATAGACAACGGACCAACCACTATTTTTTCGTCAAAGTTACTAAGTCGAGGACAAAAAGATTTATTTAATAACGCTCTTAAAGTTGAAAGCTCAGACTTTATAAAAACATCGGCCAACAGAATTAAGCCCGTATTTTTAAAAGCCACCCACAAAAATGTGGTCATTACAAGTAAAAATGGGGTTGAAGCCCTCTTAAACAACTGTGCTGCTGAAGACTTAAATTTTGAAACGATTTATTGTGTTGGAAGACGTACCAAACGTCTGATTGAACAGAAAATTGGTCCTGTCAAACATTCAGAAAAAAATGCCAAAGGATTGGCAAAACATCTGGTAGAATTTATTGAAGGTTCTGAAGTGACCTATTTTTGTAGTGACATTCGCATGGATGACTTGCCTACTATTTTAGGAGAAGGAAATATCAACGTTCAAGAAATTGAAGCCTATAGCACCAAACTTGAAGCACCTAAATTAGAAAAATCTATTGAAGGCGTTATGTTTTATAGCCCTTCAACAATTCAAAGTTTTTTACAAAAAAATGCGCCAGAATGTATTGCGTATTGTATCGGGGAAAGTACTGCTAAAGAAGCCAAAAAATATTTTAAAGATGTCCGCATCGCAAAAATTCCTACAGTAGAAAGTGTTATCGAACTTGTAAATCAAAATTATATTTAGACGTTATGATCAAAAACGATTTATTTTTAAAAGCATTGAGAGGAGAAACTGTTGAGCGTCCCCCTGTTTGGATGATGCGTCAAGCAGGACGTTACTTACCAGAATTCATCGCCATTAGAGAGAAATACGATTTCTTTACACGCTGTCGAACCCCTGAACTTGCAAGTGAAATTACCGTACAACCGATCAGACGCTACGGAATGGATGCGGCGATTTTGTTTTGTGACATCTTAGTCATTCCACAAGCTATGAATATTGAGGTTCAGATGAAACCTAATTTTGGACCTTATTTACCTAACCCTATACGTACACAAAAAGATGTTGACAATGTTATTGTACCAGATGTCACTGTAGAGTTGGACTATGTATATCAAGCCATTAAAGCCACCAAAGAATTATTGAATAACGATATTCCTTTAATTGGTTTTGCAGGATCGCCTTGGACAATTTTGTGCTACTGTGTTCAAGGACAGGGGAGTAAAAACTTTGATAAAGCCAAAGAATTTTGCTTTACAAACCCAATGGCTGCACATCAATTGCTGCAAAAAATTACAGATACAACTATTGCCTATCTTAAAGAAAAAGTGAAGGCTGGGGTAAATGCCGTTCAAGTATTTGATTCATGGGGAGGCATGCTTTCTCCAACAGATTATCAAGAATTTTCATGGCAGTATATCCATCAAATTATTGAAGCTTTAAAAGAAGATGTCCCTGTTATTGCTTTTGGTAAAGGATGTTGGTTTGCTTTGGGCGATATGGCAAAATCTGGAGCTTCCGCATTGGGAGTAGATTGGACTTGTTCGGCTCGAAATGCGCGCTATTTAACTGGTGGAAACATCACGCTACAAGGGAATTTTGACCCTTCTAGATTGTTATCTCCTCCAGCTGAAATCAAAAAAATGGTACACCAAATGATTAATGAGTTTGGAAAAGATAAATACATTGTGAACCTAGGGCATGGGATCTTACCAAACATTCCTACAGACAATGCGAAAGCATTTATAGACGCCGTAAAAGAATACAATTCATAGCCCTACCCCTAAATCTATTATAATGAAAGATCTATTTTATAATTACATCGAAAACTTACAAGACAGCATCACTTCAAAACTTGAAGAAATTGATGGAACTGCATCCTTCAAAGAAGATATTTGGAAACGCCCAGAAGGTGGTGGTGGACGCACACGAGTCATCGAAAATGGAGCGGTCTTCGAAAAAGGAGGTGTTAATATTTCTGGTGTTCATGGTAAATTACCAGCCTCCATGCAAGCTTATTTTAAAGTTGGAGATGTTGATTTTTTTGCCTGTGGTTTGAGTTTGGTTTTACATCCAAAAAACCCAATGGCTCCAACAGTTCATGCGAACTGGAGATACTTCGAAATGTATAACGAACAAGGAAAAATTATTGATCAATGGTTTGGAGGTGGGCAAGATTTAACCCCTTATTACCTGTTTGAAGAAGATGCCATCCATTTTCACCAAACCTGTAAAAACGCTTGTGACAAACATAATCTCAATTTTTATGAAACCTATAAAAATCGCTGTGACGAATATTTTTACAACAGTCATCGCGATGAAGCACGAGGGATTGGCGGCCTGTTTTTTGATTATTGCAAGACCACAGAAAGCATGAGTATGAAGCAGTGGTTTGAGTTTGTAAGTGAAGTAGGCGATAGCTTCTTAGAAGCCTATGTCCCCATTATAGAAAAAAGAATCCATTTACCTTTTACTCCTGAAGAACGCAACTGGCAAGAAATTCGAAGAGGACGCTATGTGGAGTTCAATTTAGTACATGACAAAGGCACCCTTTTTGGGTTAAAAACAAATGGAAGAATCGAAAGTATTTTGATGAGTTTACCTCCACACGTACAGTGGGTGTATGACCATCATCCAAAACCGAACAGCAAAGAAGAACAATTAATGCGGGTGTTAAAGTCCCCTAAAAACTGGGTTTAATTATGTATCCTATCAAAAGAAATAGACGCTTACGGACCAACGAATCTATCCGTAGTTTAGTGAGAGAAACCATCATTAGCCCGAATGATTTTTTAGTCCCTTTATTTGTAGTAGAAGGCAAAGGAATCAAATCCGAAATTCCTTCCATGCCCAACTATTATAGATTTAGTTTGGACACTCTAAAAGCTGAAGTAAAACTCCTTTGGAGCTTAGGATTGAAATCGGTACTCGTGTTTGTAAAAGTAGCAGATGTACTCAAAGACAACAAAGGTACGGAGGCCTTAAATTCAAACGGTTTGATGCAACGTGCTGTAAAAACCATTAAAGAGGTTTGTCCAGAAATGTTGGTCATGACGGATGTTGCATTGGATCCTTATTCCATTTATGGCCACGATGGGGTTGTTTCAAATGGAGTTATTCAAAATGATGATACCGTTGAAATTTTGACAGGAATGAGTTTGTCTCACATTGAAGCAGGTGCCAATTTTGTTGCCCCAAGTGATATGATGGATGGTCGAATTTCAAGTATTCGTGAAGCTTTTGAGGATGACGGCTATGTAGATGCTGGAATTATGAGTTACAGTGCTAAATATGCTTCGTCATTTTATGGGCCTTTTAGAGATGCTTTAGATTCTGCACCTGTAGATTCTAAAAATATTCCTAAAGACAAAAAAACCTATCAAATGGATTATGCAAACCGTTTTGAGGCATTAAGGGAAACTGAAATGGACATTGATGAAGGTGCAGACATTGTGATGGTCAAACCAGGCTTGGCATATTTAGATATACTTCGAGAAATTAAAAACGAATTTGATGTGCCCGTTGCTGCCTACCAAGTCAGTGGCGAGTATGCCATGATCAAAGCGGCAAGTGAAAAAGGCTGGCTAAATCATGATGCAGCGGCTTTAGAAACTACCATGGCGTTCAAGCGTGCAGGCGCTGATATTATTGCGAGTTATTTTGCTAAAGACATCGTAAAACTTATCAGTTAGTCCATTGCTTAATTTTACTAAAATTAGCTAATTGTTGTTTATAATTTAGGTTTTTATTAGCTTTACAAAGCCCTAAATTATCTATTATGAAAAAACCAATTCTAATTGCGGTATGTATCCTGCTTTTGTTTTCCTGTGTCAAAACAGACCTAATCAACGACCGTGTTGATCCTAAAATTTTCATTTCAAATCCTTTAATGTCCTTAGAGAATGGTAAATCATATCAATTTGAAGTTAACTATTTTAATTACGTAGGTAAAGAAATCGAAAATCCAACGGTAAACTGGAGTAGCAGTGACACTTCCGTGTTAGTAATTACAGAAGAGGGAGTTGCCACAGGTGTGAGTCTTGGGATAGCAACCGTTACAGCAAGCCTCACAACTTTAGAGGAAAGCTTGACTATTAGTAATGAAAACAGCCTTGAGGTAACATTAGGCGAAACAGAAGAAAACCCTGTAAGATTTGAAGGAACAATTGCCAGCACAAGCTCCTATCTGTTAGAAGGAAGTTACATCTTGGAAGTACAAGACAATGACGTACTTAGACTCTCTTTGGGGGATGACTATGAAGCTTCCACAAGTTTGCCTGGGTTGTATATCTATCTTGGCAACAATCCAAACTCCATTGCAGATGCTTATGAAATTGGTCCTGTGACTGTTTTTCAAGGCGCTCATTTTTATGACCTACCCGGGTCTATTGGTCTTTATGATTATAATTACATCTTATATTGGTGCAAACCTTTTAATGTAAAAGTCGGCGAAGGTCAAATACAATAAACCCCCTTATCATGAAGAAAACAATTATTCTAAATCTATTAATCATGTTTACATGTCCATTTTTTACCCATGCTCAATGGTTAGAAAAAAAAGGCAATGGCTATTTTAAACTGAGTGCTTGGTCGCTTGAGGCTGATCAACACTACACCAATTCAGGTAAAATAGATCCCAATGCCACACGAGGCGTTTTTAATTTAAATCTGTATGCAAAATATGGCCTTTCAGATAACTGGGATATGATTGCATACATCCCTTTTTATGTAAAATCCTACCAGAACAATCAAGTGTCTCAAATCACAAACGAAACACTTCTAAAAGGTGAAGAATTTAATAGTTTCGGAGATATGAATTTAGGAATTGAATACCGCTTTTTCAAAAAGTCTAAATACGCTTTTTCTACGACGCTAACCTTAGGGATTCCATCGGGAGATAGCAAAGGTGGTAGCGATGGAAGTTATCAAACAGGCGATGGTGAATTCAACCAAATAATTAGGTTTAATGCAGGTACGTCATTTTCACTATATAAACATTCTTTTTATGCAAAAAGTTACATAGGGTTTAACAATAAAACTAAAAATTATTCGGATGAAGTCAGAGCTGGAATCGAATTAGGTACTAGTTTTATTGGAAGTAAATTAATACTATTACTTCGTTCAAACATGGTCAAGTCAATAAAAAATGGTTCCTTAAACGCTTCCAATAGTAGTGGAAGTATTTTTGCAAACAATGTAGAATTCATAAGTATAGGAGGCGAAGTCGCTTGGAAATTCACTAAAAAGATTGGGATTGGGATTGGCTACAGTTCTGCTATTTCTGGAAAAATAATATATGTCGCGCCAAGTTATTCAGCAGGTATATTTTATTTGCTAAAATAAGAAGCATAGAAGTATCGTATTTATAATTATATTTACGTTAATATAAACACACACAAATGAAAAAATTCATAACACGACTGTTTGTTCTCATTTCAATACTGATCGCAGCACTCTATTTAACGGATACAGATTATCTATTAAAAGCAGTCCACACTATATATGCTAAAGGTTACACCACAGCGTATTTAGAAGACTATAAAGAATTTGACAATGCTATTATTGAAAATGGCGTGCCACAACCGTGGCCTGTTCATGAAGATTATAATAACGTTCCAGAAACAGAAGTCCTAAGTGATTTCAATAAAGAAACAGGAACTGTCGCTTATGTGATCATAAAAAATGACAGTGTCTGGTTTGAAAACTACTATGAAGGATTTGAAGAAAATTCTAAAACCAATTCATTTTCAATGGCTAAAAGTTATGTGTCAGGACTTTTAGGGAAAGCAATTAGCGATGGATACCTCAAAAATTTAGATCAAACTGTAGGTGAGTTCTTCCCTGAATTTAGTGAAGGTTTAGCCGCTAAAATGACCGTAGGAGACTTGTCTTCTATGGCATCAGGAACCAATTGGGTAGAGAAATATTATTCACCTCTATCCATCACAACTCGCGCCTATTTTGACGATGATTTAGAAAAAGTGATTTTAGGGCTTAAGGTTGTGAATGAGCCTGGAAAATCCTACAAATATGCGAGTGGAGACACGCAATTATTAGCGATGGTTATAGAGAAAGCGACAGGGAAAAAACTATACGATTATCTTACAGAAAGTTTTTGGAAGCCCTTGGGAAGCGAAAATCAAACCCTCTGGCAAGTGGACAGCAAAGAGCATGATCTAGTTAAAGCCTACTGTTGTATTGCGAGTAACGCAAAAGACTTTGCGCGCTTTGGAAAACTCTATAAAGACCATGGAAAGTGGAATGGCAAACAAGTCCTCGACTCTACATTTATTGCAAAATCTTTAACACCTCGCTTTCCCGAAAGTCCACAATATGGGTATGGATGGTGGCTTCAAAAACGAGGAGATAAGTCCTTTTTTATGATGCGTGGACATCTAGGACAATATGTAATTGTAGAACCGACTGACAATGTAATTATTGTAAGACTGGGAGATGAAAAATCTCCTAATGCTAGCTCTCAAATTTTCTCAGACGATATTTCGTTGTACATTGAAGAGGCTTATAAAATGTTATCCCATGCTCCAAAAACTCAACCTTGAAAACCTACTATTTTTAGACATTGAAACGGTCCCTGAAACCGAACACTATTCTGAACTTTCTGAAGACAAACAGCTGCTTTGGAAACAGAAATCAAAATACCAACGTAAAGAAGATTACAGTGCGGAGGCATTTTATGACCGTGCCGGGATTTGGGCAGAATTTGGGAAAATTGTCTGTATTTCCGTTGGCTATTTTACCATTGTAAATTCTGAACGACGATTCAGAGTCACTTCATTTTACGGAGAAGAGCGCACTCTTCTTTTGGAGTTTAAAACCCTTCTTGAAACTCATTTCTCAAAACCTAAACATCTATTGTGTGCGCATAACGGAAAAGAATTTGACTTTCCTTATATCGCACGAAGAATGATTATCCACAACATAACACTTCCTGTAAAACTAAATTTGTTTGGGAAAAAACCTTGGGAGGTGCCGCACCTTGATACTCTTGAATTGTGGAAATTTGGAGATTACAAACATTATACTTCTCTAAAATTACTAACCAATGTGTTAGGAATTCCATCACCTAAAGATGACATTGATGGCAGTGAAATATTTCGAGTTTATTTTGAAGAAAATGATATTGAGCGAATTGTTACCTATTGCCAAAAAGACACTATTTCTGTGGCGCAAATTATATTAAGACTCCGTGGAGAAGCCCTATTAGAAATGGATGAAATTGCTTATATTTAAGCAATGAATCAATCACCTGTTCTTAGCATTAAAGACCTCAGAGTCGCTTTTAAATCCTCCATGGGTTTAAACGAAGTGTTACACGGAATATCTTACGATCTATATACTGATGAAATTCTTGGAATTGTTGGCGAATCTGGAAGTGGAAAGTCGGTGGCATCTCTTGCTATTATGGGCTTGTTACCCCCAAAAAAAAGTGTGGTTAGTTCTGGTGAAATTCTATTCAGAAATGAAGACCTACTACACTATTCTCAAACAAAGTTAGAAGCACTTCGAGGTCAAAAAATAGCGATGATCTTTCAAGAGCCTATGAGTGCTTTAAACCCTTCCATGTCATGTGGGGAACAAGTAGAAGAGATTTTGCTGCAACATACTTCCCTTAAAAAAAAGGAGGTAAAGGACGAAGTGATGCGTTTGTTTGATGATGTGAAAATTCCTAATCCTACAACAACCTTTGATAAATATCCGCATGAAATTTCTGGAGGACAACAACAGCGCATAATGATTGCTATGGCAATTGCGTGTAAACCTGATGTTCTAATCGCGGACGAACCCACAACCGCTTTGGATGTGACGGTGCAAAAAGACATTATAGCACTCTTGAAATCCTTGCAAAAAAAATCCAAAATGAGTGTGATTTTTATCAGTCATGACTTGGCATTGGTTTCTGAGATTGCAGACCGCATTCTTGTGATGTATAAAGGAAAAATTGTAGAAAGTGGCGATACAATATCCATCTTTAAAACTCCTAAAGAGGACTATACGAAGGCACTCATAGGCGCAAGACCGACTCTCAGATTTCGCTTGAGACAACTTCCTGCCATTAGTGATTTTTTATCTGGTACCATATCTAGCACTCTTATTTCAAAAAGTACTCGCACCCAAAAACATAATGAAATTTATAGCAAAGCTCCCTTGTTAGAAGTGATCAATCTTGAAAAGACCTATTTTTCCAAAGCCTCTTTTTTTGGAACAAGAACCGCTTTCAAGGCAGTGGATGCGGTGAGTTTTAAAGTCTATGCTGGGGAAACACTCGGGCTTGTTGGCGAATCTGGTTGTGGAAAATCAACCCTTGGGAAGGCTATCTTACAACTAGATAAAGCAACTGCAGGCACTCTAAAATACAAAGGGAACGACATTACAAATCTCAATAAAAAAGAATTGCGTTCATTGCGCAAAGAAATTCAGATAATTTTCCAAGATCCCTATGCCTCACTGAATCCTCGCCTTACGGTTGGAAAAGCCATTATGGAGCCCATGAAAGTACACAAGCTATTTTCATCTGATGAAGAACGGAAAGCAAAAACTTTAGAAATTTTAGAAAAAGTAGGATTAGAAGCTTCCCATTTTGATCGATATCCGCATGAATTTTCTGGAGGACAACGGCAACGCATTGGCATTGCAAGAACCATTGCGGTAGAACCTAAATTGATTATATGTGATGAATCTGTATCTGCTCTTGATATTTCGGTACAAGCACAGGTCCTGAATTTGTTAAATACTCTAAAAGAAGATTATGAGTTTACTTATATTTTTATATCTCATGATTTGTCCGTTGTAAAATTTATGTCCGATCAATTGATGGTGATGAATAAAGGCAAAATTGAAGAACTTGGTGAAGCAGATGCCATTTATGAATCGCCTCAAAAAGCGTACACCAAAGCGTTGATAGAGGCCATCCCGAAAGGAATTTAAATCTATGGAAACTTTAAAATTTAAAAGCAAAAAAGACGTCTTATTTCAGGCTTTAATTCTTGGAACTGCTGGATTTTGCATTAGTACTGTTGTAACCCAAAGCTTAGCTACAGAGCTTGATAAATGGAATTATATAACTATAAATTTGTTACTATTCGTTTGTGGATTTCTATTTTGGTGCTATTACGGCACATACTATGAGCTTACTCAAACACATTTAAAATATAACTGTGGTCCCATTAGAGGGCATATCGAAATTAAAGAAATCCGAGAAATTATAAAAGACAAAACACTTTGGGTGGGTTTAAAACCTGCAACCGCCAGAAAGGGTTTGATTATAAAATATAGAAAATTTGATGAAATTTATATCAGTCCTGAATCAAATGACGAATTCATAAGTCACATTTTAGCAATAAACGACGCTATAAAAATAACGGCTCACTCCAAACCAAGTTTATAAAACCATTTCTGGAACAACACCTTCAATAATAAGATGCCCTTCTGTCGCTTGTTGAATCGTTTCTACAGAAATTCCTGGTGCACGTTCTAAGAGTTTAAAACCCTCTTTTGTGACTTCTAAAACCGCTAAATTAGTGACGATTTTCTTAACACACCCAACTCCTGTAAGAGGAAGCGAACAGCGCTTTAAAAGTTTAGACTTTCCTTTTTTGTTGGTGTGCATCATAGCGACTATAATGTTTTCGGCACTGGCCACTAAATCCATTGCACCCCCCATCCCTTTAACCATATAACCAGGAATTTTCCAATTGGCAATGTCTCCATTTTCTGAAACTTCCATCGCTCCTAAAATTGTGAGGTGTACATGCTTGCCACGAATCATAGAAAAACTAGTTGCTGAATCAAAAAAACTAGCGCCATCAAGAGTTGTAATGGTTTGTTTTCCTGCGTTGATAAGATCGGCATCTTCTTCACCTTCAAAAGGAAATGGCCCCATCCCTAAAACCCCATTTTCACTTTGAAATTCGACTTCAATATCTTCACGAACGTAGTTTGCTACTAAAGTAGGAATTCCAATTCCTAGGTTGACATAGTATCCGTTTTTGACTTCTTTAGCAATTCTCTTTGCAATTCCAATTTTGTCTAACATGATTCTGTTTTTTGTCTTAGCGTTCGTTTTTCAATGCGTTTTTCGTAATCCTTACCTTGGAAGATACGTTGAACAAATATCCCAGGAATGTGAATTTGGTTGGGGTCTAGCGAACCCACTGGAACTAATTCTTCAACCTCAACAACGGTAACTTTAGCTGCACCACACATATTAGGGTTGAAGTTTCTAGCCGTTGCTTTGAATATTAAGTTTCCTGCCGCATCGCCTTTCCATGCTTTTACAAAAGAAAAATCAGCTTTAAAAGCGGTTTCCAAAACATACATTTTACCATCAAATTCACGGGTTTCTTTGCCTTCGGCAACTTCTGTTCCGTAACCCGCTGGCGTGTAAATCGCGGGGAATCCTGCTTGCGCAGCTCTGCAGCGCTCCGCTAAGGTGCCTTGTGGAATCAATTCAACATCTAACTCTCCTGAAAGCATTTGACGTTCAAACTCATCATTTTCTCCAACATAGGAAGAAATCATTTTTTTGATTTGGTGTTTTTGAAGTAATAATCCAAGTCCAAAATCGTCAACGCCTGCATTGTTTGAAATACAGGTGAGGTCATTAACATTCATATCTACTAGTTCAGAAATTGCATTTTCGGGAATTCCACACAATCCAAAACCACCAAGCATTAGGGTCATTCCGCTAGAGATGCCATCAAGGGCTTCTTTTACGTTTGCTACTTGTTTATTTATCATCGTTTTAATTTAGGATAAAAAAGTACGAAAAAAATATTATTAAAAGAGTGATTTCACTAGAAATCAATATCTGGTGTAATCGGTGTCATATCTACAGGGATCGGATCTCCCTCTTCAAATATCGGCTCACATTCTACTTCAATGGTGAGGTTTTCTGGCGCTACAAAATCTTCTATTGAAATCTCTAATTCATCTAGCGTGTAACAGCTTCTCATATAATTTGCCCAAATAGGAAGTGCCATAGCTGCTCCCTGTCCATAGGTAATTGTCTTGAAATGAGTGGCACGGTCTTCTCCACCAACCCATACGCCTGTCACTAAGTTAGGAACCATCCCCATAAACCAACCATCACTTTGATTTTGAGTCGTTCCTGTTTTTCCGGCTATTGGGTTTGTAAATTCATACGGATAGCCTGTTACAATTTCTTTGTAAACAAGTTGATCTTTAGCCGCATTGTGTCGCAAACGCTGTCCTGAGCCAAACTGAGTAACACCTTCCATTAATTTTACCGTCACATAGGCGACTTCTTCACTAAGAACATCCTTCGTTTCTGGAGCATATTGATACAATATAGTGCCGTTTTTATCTTCTATTCTAGTGACCATTACAGGTTTGGTATACACGCCTTGATTTGCAAATGTAGAGTATGCTGCCACCATTTCGTACACACTCAAATCTGGAGTTCCCAAAGCGATTGATGGTACGGCAGGGATGTTCTGTTCAACTCCTAAACTTCGAGCTAAATTGATAACTGGTTGCGGCCCAATTTCATTCATTAAACGTGCTGTAATAGTGTTTCTAGAGTTTGCCAAAGCCGATTTGAGGGTTTCAAAACCGCCATAATTTCCACCAGAGTTTTTTGGAGACCACGGTTTCATGTTTCCATGTTTCATAGCTTCTATCGTAATTTGAGATTTTGGAAAGGTATCACAAGGAGATAAATGCAGTTGATCAATAGCGGCTGCATACACAAAAGGCTTAAAGGTAGATCCTACTTGTCGTTTTCCTTGTTTAGCCATGTCATATTGAAAGTGTTTATAATTAACGCCTCCAACCCATGCTTTCACATGACCCGTTTGTGGGTTCATTGACATCATTCCTGATCTTAAAAAAGTTTTATAATAACGCATAGAGTCCAATGGCGTCATGATGGTATCTATTTCGTTGTTTTTAGCCGTCCATGAAAATATTTTCATGGGGGTGGGTTTTTTGAAGGATGCAATAATCTCTTTGTTTGGTTTTTTTAGATCATACTTCATTTTGCGCCAACGTTCAGAACGGCGCATACTCGAATTCAATAAATCGGTGATTTCTTCAGGTTCTAAATCCAAAAAAGGTGCGGTTCGATTTCTTCTTGGTGTATTTTGAACAAAAAACTCTGCTTGTAAATTGGCCATATGCTCCTTAGTCGCTGATTCAGCAAAGGTTTGCATGCGTGAATCTAGGGTGGTATATATTTTTAAACCATCTTTATAGATGTTGTACTTGTCTCCATTTGGTTTGGTATTTTGAGGGTTGTTGACCCACTCTTTCATGAAACCACGGAGGTATGCTCTGAAATAAGTTGCAATCCCTTCTCGATGAGATTCTGGAGAATAGTTGAGCCCTAAGGGTAGTTCTTGTAACGAGTCTTTAGTAGTTTTTTTTAGAAATCCATATTTAGCCATTTGGCTTAATACTACATTTCGGCGGTTTTTGGTGCCAACTGGATTTCGTTTTGGGCGTGGATTGTAAAGTGAAGAGTTTTTAAACATTCCTACTAACATCGCAGATTCATCAATACTTAAATCTTTAGGTTCTTTTCCAAAATAAATTCTAGAGGCTGATCTAATGCCGTCGGCATTATTTCCAAAATCATAGATGTTAAAATATTGGGCTATAATTTCTTCTTTGGTGTACTGGCGCTCTAAGCGAGTAGCTATCACCCATTCTTTTATTTTTTGAGTGATTCTACCAACTTTGTTACGAGAGCCTTCCCCATGAAAAAGTTGCTTTGCTAACTGTTGAGAAATCGTACTCGCTCCCCCTCCTTTGCCAAGTTTGATAATGGCTCGAAAGGTTCCTCTAGCGTCAATTCCAGCGTGCTCGTAATGTCGAACATCTTCAGTCGCAATAAGAGCGTCTACAAGGTGTTTAGGGAGTTCGTTAAATGCTACGGGGGTTCTGTTGTCTTCGTAATAAAATTTACCTAGGGTTTCACCGTCAGAAGAAATGATTTCGGTGGCTAAATTAGTTCGTGGATTTTCTAAAGCGGTGGTGTCTGGCATGTCACCAAAAACACCAAAAGATGCCGATAGAAACACAAGTAATACTGCTGAAATAGCTGCTAAAAAACACATCCAAAACCAACGGATTGGCTTTGAAAAATCAAGTGATGCTGTCTTTTTTTTTGCCATAGTATCTATTTATTTAGGGGTTCAATGCTAAACCCGACATCGATAATTCCATCAAGTTGAGCAACCCCATTTGGCTCTCCCCGATGGCGCATTGCTTGTTGAATCTGTATTTTGTAGGTGCCCTCTTCACTAAACACAAAGGAATCGTCGTAACCTTTAAAGTAGAGTTTATGTTCTTTTACAGATGTAAATCCAGAACCCAGAAGCTCTCCGTTGGGCTTGGCCATGAGGTACTCTAAAGTGTCTTTTGTAACTTTTCCGTTCGGATAATCTAATTCAACGATCAAAAATAAATTACTGAACTTATATGCTGAGGTCGTTCTTAAATTAACGAATAAGTTATAAGGGTTTATAGTGTCGGGGGCTATAAAATCGTATTTAATTATTTGTTGTTTATCCCAATGTTCTGAGATAGATGTATAGCGGTCGAACGACTTACTTTGTTGGCACGAGAAAGCTACACAAGCAAAAAGAAAGAGCGATACTACTGATTTACTTTGCATTGTTGTTTTGGGGTCTAGGTTTTTTGTTGTTTCTATTGTTCTTTTTACGTCTGTTATTCTTTTTACGTCTTTGATTTTTAGGGGCATCAAATCGTGTTAGACTGTCTTGACCCACAACGTTTTCAAAATCAACTTTAGTATCTTCAATAAGATCAATAGCATATTCCTCTAAACTCGCCACCTTTTCGTTTTTAGCGTTGATGGCAATAATTTCATTGGCTTGAGTCGTAGTTAATTTGTGCCAATTCATCCATTCGCCTTCATAGGCATACCACATATGTCCTTTAAAAATATCTGTTTTTTGACAAACAGCAGTCCCTTTTGTGGTTCTTAATTTAATGTCTGTTTTTGGAAACGCTTTTAGAGCATCTAAATAGGCATCCAATTCATAGTTTAGACAACACTTCAGTTTTCCGCATTGCCCTGCTAATTTTAAGGGGTTTAAAGACAATTGTTGGTAACGCGCTGCAGATGTATTGACTGATCTAAAATCTGTGAGCCATGTTGAGCAACAAAGTTCACGTCCACAGGAGCCAATCCCCCCAAGTCGCGCCGCTTCTTGTCGCAAACCTACTTGCTTCATTTCAATTCGGGTTCTAAATTCTCTAGCAAACAATTTGATAAGCTCTCTAAAATCAACACGTTCATCGGCTGTATAATAAAAAGTTGCCTTGCTGGCATCGCCTTGAAATTCAATATCAGAGATTTTCATTTTCAACCTAAGGTCAATCGCAAATTGTCTTGCTTTGACTTTCATGGGCTCCTCTTTATCTCTGGCTTCAACCCAGATGTCTATATCTCTTTGAGAAGCTTTGCGGTAAATTTTAAAAACTTCTTCGGGATTTTCAGAAATCTTCTTTCGTTTCATTTGAACTTTTACCAATTCACCAGAAAGAGTAACCATTCCAATATCATGTCCTGAAGCAGCTTGAGTTGCCACTACATCCCCTATACTTAAAGTTAAGTTTTCAGTATTTTTATAATACACTTTTCGCCCATTTTTAAAACGAACTTCTATCCAATTAAAAGGAGTCGCGCCATTGGGAAGTGTCATATTTGCTAGCCAATCAAATACAGTTAACTTATTACAGCTATCGGTCCCACATGTTCCATTGTTTTTACAGCCTTTTGGCTGACCGTCTTTACCTGTTGAACAGCTTGTACATCCCATAATTTATATATATTGAATTTGTCAATGCAAAAGCATCACAAATGTGCGTTAATTTTATGATCTAAAACGTAAATATAAGATTATTTGAGGACTTAAAAAACGAGGCGAACCCTATTTTCTGAACTTATAAAAACTAAAACGAAACTCTTGAATTAAGAATCCTATGACTTATCGAGTGTCGCATAAATAGTTCTTAAATCTTTCTTATAGGGTAAATGACCGGCACGGCCCTTTTTAAAAATATCATTGCTATTCCCTTGCCCTTTTCGCAATGCTTTTTGCTCTTCAAATGACATATTGTTGATATCCATACAATCGGTAGAACAGCAATTTTCCATACTTTCTTTGCAGGAATCACATTGAATAAAAAGTAAATGACAGGCTTGATTGGCGCAGTTGACATGTATGTCTGCTGGCTCGCCACATTGGTGGCAGTTTGCAATGACATCGTCTGATATTTTTTCGGCACGACGCTGATCAAATACAAAATTCTTTCCAATAAACTTGTTTTCTATTTTTTCATTCCCAACTTGTCGGGCGTAGTTAATAATGCCTCCCTCTAACTGGTATACATTTTTAAACCCTTTATGCTTGTAATAAGCACTGGCTTTTTCGCAACGAATACCACCAGTACAGTACATGACTAATTTTTTAGTTTCTTTATAATCCTTGAGGTCTTCTTCAATTAAATCTAAGGATTCTCTAAACGTATCAACATCAGGGGTGACAGCGTTTTTAAAATGACCTATTTCACTCTCATAATGATTCCGCATGTCCACCACCACCGTGTCTTCATCTTCAATAAGCGCATTGAATTCTGACGCATTAACATGCGTGCCGATATCTGAAGGATCAAAAGTGTTGTCGTTCAATCCGTCGGACACAATCTTATCACGTACCTTCACTTTAAGTTTTAAAAACGAGAATAAATCGTGTTCAATGGCAATATTAAGACGTACATTTTCTAGAAAATCGATGGTATCTAAATGGGTTTTAAACGCCTCAAATTTATCTGCAGGAACAGAGAGTTGTGCGTTAATTCCTTCTTTAGCCACATAGATTCGACCTAAGACATCAATGCTGTCCCAAAATAGAAATAAATGGTTTCTTAACAACTCGGGGTTGCTAATTTTTGAATATTTGTAGAAAGAGATGGTCAGGCGTTCTTTGCCTGCCTGTTGGATGAGTTCCGTTCTTTCAATATTGCTTAACGTATTGTACAGTTGCATGCTATACTAATTTTAAGTTGATACTAATTGAATTGCAAAGGTAATAATTTTTTAGAATAACCTCGAAAAAAGCGAATGTAAAGGGTTTGGAAAATATTACAAAAAGGTTCGTTAAAATTTTAAAACTTTACAAAAGATGTCTTATTTTAGCAAGAAGAAATTAGATACACAAGACTTATGAGCAGCGAAAAAGATGCAAAATTAAAAGCCCTCAAGCTAACTTTAGACAAGCTTGACAAAGCTTACGGAAAAGGCACCGTAATGAGAATGAGTGATGCCCCTGTGGTAGATGTAGAGGTTATCCCTTCAGGATCTTTAGGGTTGGATATCGCTCTTGGCGTTGGAGGTTATCCTAGAGGACGTGTGATTGAAATATATGGCCCTGAATCTTCTGGTAAAACAACCTTAACATTACACGCGATTGCTGAAACCCAAAAAGCGGGTGGTATTGCAGCTTTTATTGATGCGGAACATGCATTTGATCGTTTTTACGCTCAAAACTTAGGTGTAGATATTGACAACCTTATTATTTCCCAACCTGACAATGGTGAGCAAGCACTTGAAATTGCCGATAATTTGGTACGCTCTGGAGCTATTGATATGGTGGTAATTGATTCTGTAGCTGCATTGACACCAAAAAGTGAAATTGAAGGTGAGATGGGCGATTCTAAGATGGGACTTCATGCACGTTTAATGTCTCAAGCTTTAAGAAAATTAACAGGTTCAATTAGTAAAACAAATTGTACAATGATTTTCATTAACCAATTACGTGAAAAAATTGGGGTGATGTTCGGAAATCCTGAAACAACAACTGGTGGTAATGCCTTAAAGTTTTATGCTTCTGTACGTTTAGACATTCGTCGTTCGACACAAATAAAAGACAGTGATGGTAATGTTTTAGGAAATAAAACGCGTGTTAAAGTTGTAAAAAATAAAGTTGCGCCGCCGTTCCGTTTAGCAGAATTTGACATCATGTATGGACAAGGTGTTTCTAAAGTGGGTGAGATTTTAGATGTGGCTGTAGAACATGAAATTGTTAAAAAGAGTGGTTCATGGTTTAGCTATGACGACACAAAACTTGGTCAAGGTCGAGATGCCGTCAAAAACATGATCAAAGACAATCCAGAGTTAATGGATGAACTAGAAGAAAAGATAAAAGTCGTTTTGAAAGCTGAAGCTTAAAAACAAAATTTAATAAAAATCCCGATTTGTCGGGGTTTTTTATGCCTTTAAATCTGCTTCTAAAGAATTTGAAATGAGAGTAAACACTTTTTTGCTAAGTTCTGTAGTATCCTTAATTGCTAACTGTTCTGTGGGAATGGTTGGATGTACTTGCACGCGCATTTTCCCTGGGCTTCCACTAAAAAAAGTATAGGACAACCGTTTTTTATTGTCAAAGAATGTCATGGGCACCAAAGGTACTTTATGGTTGATTGCCAATCGGAATGCACCCGCCTTAAAACGGTCTAGAACAACCGATTCTTCTGGAACACCCCCTTCTGGAAAAATACAAATACTAGAGCCTTGTTTGATCCGATTTTGAGCCCGTATAAAAACGGCTTTCCGGCTTTCTGGACTGCTGCGATCGACTAAAATACAGGTGCGTTTATAAAAGAATCCAAAGATTGGGATTTTTACCAATTCTTTTTTACCTATGAACACAAACGGGTGATTTTCAGATGCTACTAACATCAACATGATGTCGGTCATGGACGTATGGTTGGCAACAAATACGTAGCTCTGTCCTTTTACGAGGGGTTCTGAACGTTTTACAGTCCAGTAATGCCCCATCCCAATTAGAATACATTTGGCCCAAATACGGGCTAGCCTAAAAAAGTAAGGGTACCATTTTTGTTTTAGTACGGACAAAAACAACAAAGGAAACATGATTAGAATTGGTAAAGCGACGAGCACATAAAACCAAATTCTGTACAAAAACCAGAGCGGATATTTGATAATTTTAAACACATTCAAAACTACTAAAAAAATTGGGGTGTTGAACAAAAAAAGGGGTTTACCATTAATTTGGATACATAACTGCAATGCGTTTGCTTTACATGACTCATAAAAATCAATGTGCTTTTGAGGGCAATTAAATATTATTTACTACATTTATAACAGACTTAGACCCCAAATCTGATTCTTCATTTTAACCAATTCATTTTTTGAAGTAACGTATTAATAAAACTGTAACTACACAGTGGTGTACTTGTATGTAGTGTTTTTAATACCCTTTACGTATACGTTGAATGAACGCAACTAAAAAAAGGAATGCAAACTTTAGAATATGAAAAATGATAAACGAGAACAAAAGTTACTATTATCCGGAATTGGAGACGTATAAACAGGAGGTTTTTTCTCCATATAATCAGTTACAACATTTATCTAATCACACCTAAAAAATGAACTGAAGGTAATTCTACTTATTAAACCATATTGGTTTACGAATAGAAATATTTTAAAACAAATCCTCCATAAAAAAAATGAAAAAAATAATTATAGTATCAGCTTTTATTTTAGGTACATTTAATGCTATAGCTCAAATAACGAACGTTGAAGAGAAGTTTGATTTACCAACGATTTTGAGTGAGTCATCAGGAGCTATCTTTTTTAATGATAAACTAATTATTCATAATGATTCGGGTAATGAAAATAAACTTCATGAGTTAGATACAATTTCTGGGGTGGTTACGAGAACAGTTACAGTTACCAACGCCACAAATATAGATTGGGAAGATATCGCACAAGATGACACATCAATATATATTGGAGACATAGGTAACAACAATGGAGATAGAACCGATTTAAAAATTTATAAAATAATTAAAAGCGATTACCTAAACTCCATAAATATAACAGCAGAAATTATAAACTTTAGTTATTCAGATCAAATAGATTTTACCGCTAACCCTAATAATACAGAATGGGATGCAGAAGCACTTATTTCTTTTGATGCAAATAACTTGATTTTATTTACTAAAAATTGGGTCGATGGCATAACAAAAGCTTACTCAATTCCAAAAAACAACGGAACATATACTGTAGCCTCATTAACAACAACTTTAACTAGCGGAGGCTTAATAACTGGAGCGACCTACAATCCATCAACAGAAAAAGTATATTTAATCGGATATAACTCGATATTACAGCCTTTAGTTTGGAGTAGTGAAAATTTTACAAATAATGATATCTTTTCAGGCATTAATACGCAAACATTACTTTCAAGCCTAGGGCTTGAACAAGCAGAGTCTATAACATATGTCGGGGCTAATAGGTATTTTATTACATCCGAAACATTTAATATTCCACCGTTTTCTGATAATGGAAAATTAATTTCATTTACAACAAATGACAATTTGTTATCTATAATAGATCCAGAAGCTATTGTAGTTAGTTTATATCCAAACCCTATTGAAGATGTGTTATTCATTGTAGGACTAGAATTTACTTCAGTAGAAATCTATGATGCCAAATCTACACTTGTTTATAAAGGAAACAACCAAAAAATAAATGTTTCAAAACTAAGTAAAGGGTTCTATTTGGTTAAGATCAATTTAAAAAATCATACATATAATATCAAAAAAATAATTAAGGATTAATTGAATATTATTTTAAGAAATTAAAAAGAAAAATAGAACGTTGCACAACAACGTGTATAATTAATTACTTTGGTCATTGCTTATTTAGAAAACTCCTTCATAATTTTCTCGCGTTCATTTTTGTTTACTAAATTAGTTGCTGAAACACGCAACGAGATCATACACAAACACGTTATGCTCAATTAGAACAAAATGACAAAAATTTCATTCATAGAAAAAATAGATTTAAAAAATTATTTGGAATAAAGTCTGGATATGTTTTAGATTTTTCAGAGAGAACATTTCAAGAATTTATTGGATATTCCTATTCTCTATTTGAGTCGATCTATTATTCGTAACAAGTAGGCATGTTACCAAAAATTGCAAGATGTGCGTGATAACGACAGTTGGGACGAGTGGCTTTTGTACATGATATCCGCAGTAGAAGAAACAGCATATGACACCATTCGTTGAGTCAACAACATCAAAGAGGAAATGATGAGGATGAAAAATATATTGAGAAACAACTACAAATTTTATAGTCAGGAATTACTCAATCATTAATACAGCCTTAATGGATGCTTTAAGTTCTGAAAAAAAATAAAAAATTGAAGTGATAAGACTATTTCATAAAAGAATGCGTTTAAAAAATAGACCGACTGAATAAAAAAATCTTCATAGAGTGAAATACAGATTAATTTACAACTTTTTGATTTTATCAATGATTTGGTTTATATCTTGTGATCGACCTAAGTGTAGTAATAAGAACTCCATATTTGAAACGAACGCACCTGATTCAAAAAAATACAAAGACGAACTAACAAAACAGTTAAGTAAGGTTGATGCGACAAAACTTACTTACTGGCTTCAGAAGTATCACCAAAAAGAAGGAAAGGAGTCTTTATACTTTCACGTTCAAGGCGATGGATTGTGTGCTATTTTACATGTATCTATGATTCATTGGGATAAAATGGAAGGTGTGAGGCTTAAAAAAGGTGTGGGGCGTCGGGGCGCTGAATTTACAAATCTAAAATTTGATATTGTTAGAGATTCACTATCGACACAATTTATTTACAATACGTACGACAGATTAATTGACTAAAAACAATTGAACGATTCCCTCAAAAAAAGTACCTTTGCTATTCATTCGGATAAAAAATAGAAAATGGCAAGAATTTTAACAGGCGTTCAAAGTACAGGCACCCCACACCTCGGAAATATTTTAGGTGCAATTATTCCTGCAATTGAAATGAGTAACGACCCAAAAAATGATTCTTATCTATTTATTGCCGATATGCATTCGCTCACTCAAATTAAAGAGGCGAAGACACTCCGTCAAAACACTTATGCAACTGCTGCAACATGGCTGGCGTTTGGATTAGACATCCAAAAAACAGTATTTTACAGACAAAGCGATGTGCCACAAGTCACAGAATTATCTTGGTATTTAAGTTGCTTTTTTCCATTTTCCCGATTGGAATTAGCCCACAGTTTCAAAGACAAAGCAGATCGCCTAGAAGATGTTAATGGAGGCTTGTTTACCTATCCAATGTTGATGGCTGCCGATATCTTACTGTACGATGCAAACATTATTCCTGTTGGAAAAGACCAACTCCAACATATTGAAATGACCCGAGATGTAGCCTCTAGAGTGCATGCTAAAATTGGAGAGGTTTTTGTGATTCCTGAAGCTAAAATCCAAAAAGAAAACATGCTTATCCCAGGGCTAGATGGTCAAAAAATGAGCAAGAGTAAAGGCAATGTCATCGATATTTTTCAAACCGATAAAGCCTTGCGAAAACAAATCATGTCCATTCAAACGGATAGCACCGCTCTAGAAGCTCCTAAAGATTGGGAAACCTGTAATTGTTTTGCTATTTATAAACTGTTGGCTTCAGAAGCTCAAATTACAGAAATGAAACAAAACTACGAAGCGGGAGGGTACGGTTATGGCCATGCCAAACAAGCGTTGTTTGAACTGATTTGCGAACAATTCTCTGAACAAAGAGAGCGTTACACTTATTATATGTCTAACCTTGAGGAGTTAGACCAAGCATTGGCATTAGGTGCGAAAAAAGCGGCGGCTGTGGCAGATGGCGTATTGGCACGTGTTCGAGAGAAAATAGGCTACTAAACCAACTCAAATTCTTTTCCTGGTAGAGGTCGGCAAACGCCTTTTAGTTCCAGATTTAATAACAAATAGGCTGCTTTAGACGTGGGTATTTCACAGGCAATAGCAATCACATCCAAGGCTGATTTTTCTTCTTTTTTTAAATAATTGTAAATAATTTTCTCATCAGAACTCAGTTCTATAAATAGTTTTTTTTGTACGACTCTTTTTTGAGTTTCCAACGACCAGTTTAATACATACGGAATGTCAGCTGGCATAGAAACTAGGTGTGCATTCTTGGTTTTAATCAAATTATGACACCCTCGACTTTGGCTGTCTGTGATGCGACCAGGAAGCGCAAACACCTCTCTGTTGTAGTCAAGAGCCAAGGCAGCCGTCACCAAACTCCCCCCCTTTTCGGCCGATTCAATCACAATAGTCGCTTCACTCAAGCCTGCAATAAGACGGTTGCGCCTTAAAAAGTTAGAAGGATCCATCGCAGCTGTACTCCAAAAATCGGTAACAAACCCTCCTTGATTCTCTATCAAATTTCGGTATTTGAGATGTGATTTAGGATAAGTGTGTTGAAGTCCCTGGGCCATGCAGCCCACTGTTTGGAGTTGGTGCTTGAGGGCTGCTTTATGTGCAGTAATATCTGTCCCATAGGCAAATCCAGAGACAATAATAGGATTGAAAACGGCTAAGGTTTCAATTATTTTTTCACACTGTGCAAGTCCATAAGTCGTCATTTTTCGGGCACCAACAATACTAATAATAGGGTGGTTTTTCCAATCTATAGATCCTTTTTGAAACAATACGATAGGACCGTCTACACAATGTTTGAGTTTAAACGGATAGCCGGAATCTTCAAAATACAACCCCTGAATAGATTCCTTTTCCATAAAGGTAAGTTCTTTTTCGGCAGATTTGAGGTGTTTAGATGCCGTGATGTTTTTAATAGTTTGCGTGCCAATGCCTTCAATTTTTAAAAGACTGGCTTTGGATTCTTTAAAAACAGTTTCGGGGCTTCCACAATGAAGAATTAATTTTTTGGCAGTAATATCGCCAATATTGGGTACCGCTTGCAAGGCGAGTGCGTACAGCAATTGAGAGTTGTTCATAGGGGGCTATGTTTGCTGTAAATATAAACAAGAAATTAAAAACTTTGATATTCTAAAAAAACACTTTTTTTTGATAAAATTTTTTTAACTTTGGAATTATGCAATTAAGTCAATACATAAGCGATTTACTATACCGTTACGAATGCGTTACGCTCCCTAACTTTGGGGCGTTTTTGTCACATCCAATATCAGCTAGAATTAATGAGGGGACTAGTAGTTTTTATCCACCACAAAAACAGCTGTCATTTAATGTGCAACTCAAATCTAATGACGGTCTTTTAGCTTCCTATATTTCTGATGCAGAAAACATTAGTTTTGAAGTTGCGACACGTAAAATTGAGAATCAAGTTTCTCAGTTAAAATTGCGTCTAGAAAAAGGAGAGACTGTCGAGTTCAAACATATTGGAGAATTAATTTCTTCGGATGAAGGTAACCTTTCTTTTATTCCTTCAGACAATCTTAATTATATGACTGAAGCTTTTGGATTGGCTTCTTTTGTGTCGCCTTCTGTAGAGCGTCAAGCACATCAAGAAGTTGTTCAGAAACTAGAATCTAGAGGTGCGATTGCCTTAACTCCAAAACGTCGTAAGTCTGCCTTATACATGAAATATGCAGCCATTGCTGTACTTGCTCTTGGTTTGGCTGGATCCATTGGATCTAATTTATACCTTACTCAAATTGAAGTTCAAAACAATTTAGCGCTTGACACAGCCAATACTACCCTAGAGAATAAAATACAAGAGGCTACTTTTGTAATTGACAATCCACTCCCTGCCGTAATGGTTAACTTGAAAAAACAAAATGGTGATTTTCATGTCGTTGCTGGAGCATTCAGGGTAAAAGCAAATAGTGAAAAGAAGTTACAACAACTGAAAACTTTAGGGTTCAGTGCACGTCTGATTGGCGTCAATAGATACGGGTTACACCAGGTTGTTTATGAAAGTTTTGAAACTCGAAAAGATGCTGAAAAAGCATTATTTAAAATTAGAAAGACACAGGATCGTGCCGCATGGTTATTGATAAAAAACATCCCGTAATTTATTTCAATTTTTTTAATTCTCAATTTATTACACACTTTTGTACTTTATGCGCCTATACTCTCTAAACTATGGAATCTAAACATCCTAAAGACTCAAAAACGACCATGACCGACTTGGTGTTGCCAAGCGAAACAAATGCCATTCACACTCTCTTTGGAGGAGAGTTATTAGCGCGAATGGACCGTGCAGCCAGCATCGCAGCTGAGCGTCATTCTGGTGAAATTGTAGTTACGGCATCTGTAAATCATGTGGCATTTAAACATGCCGTTCCTTTAGGGAGCATCGTGACTGTTGAAGCCAAAGTGACTCGCGCATTTAAAAGCTCGATGGAAGTGTATATTGATGTTTGGGTAGACGATAAGAAAACTGAAACATCTGTAAAAGTAAATGAAGCTATTTTCACATTTGTGGCTGTGGATAGTCAGGGAAACCCTGTCGGAATCCCACAATTAGTCCCCGAAACAAAAGAAGAAGTTCTCCGCTTTGAAGGAGCCTTGAGGCGCAAACAGCTAAGCTTGGTTTTAGCTGGCAAAATGAAAGCTGATGATGCTACTGAGTTAAAAGCGCTTTTCAGTTAGGCACTTATAAACGGTAAATCCATTGTGATGGATTTTGGGTGGCGCTGTCTTTATAAATCCCAAAACTAAGGATCGTTTCTCCAGATGCTTTATTCGTAATCACTTCACCGATGACTTGTTTTGTGGTCACCCTATCTCCTTTTTGAACATAAAACTTAGATAAGTTTTTATAAACTGTGATGTAATTCCCATGCCTGACCATAATAGTATTATTTCCGTTTTTTGGAGTCATAACTCCTTGTACAACCCCTTCAAATACTGCACGGACTTCCTCACCTTTGTTGGTCGCAATTCGAACACCATTACTTTTAATTGTTAAAGACCTATCAATCGGAGATGGGTTGTTTCCATACCTTAATTTCACAACCCCCTTAGCTACAGGCCATGGAAGTTTTCCTTTGTTGGACGTGAAGTTTGCTGCTAAAATTTTCTGTTCAGGAGTCAATGAAAATACTTTTGATTTTGAAGATTTTCCTGCTTTTTTGTTAGAAGCGGCGATAGCCGCCTGAATGATTTTTCGAATCTCTTTATCGATTTTATTAGACTCGCGCTGTTTGGTTTTTAGCTGTGCTGTAAACTTAGATAAATTATTTTTTATATCAATAATCAAGGTGTTTTGTTGGGTGCGTTCTTGGTCAAGAATAGACTTCGCCATTTTGTTTTCTTCAATAAGCGTTTGTTTGTTCTTTTTTTGAGTAACAAGCTCAATGTTTAGCTGTTGCATTTTAGCTGTTTCTGTCTTAATCAATTCTGCTTGAAGCTTTTGATATTCGGCATATTGTTTTATATACTGTAAACGCTTGTAAGCTTGTTGGAAATTGGTTGACGACAGTAAAAACATGAGTTTACTTTGATCTGCTCGGCTCTTGTAGGACTTGACAATCATTTTCGCATAGTCATCTTTCAAAGCTTTTAGCCGCACTCTTAGTTTAGAGATTTTAGTCTGATTACTATTGATTTCTCGCGTTAATAAATTGGCCTGTTGGTTGGTAATATTGATAAGGTTTTTTCTAACATTGATTTTAAAATTTAAATCCTCTACTACAGAAAGCACTGATTTCTGTTCCTTTTTTCCTTCAAATAGCAACGCTCCTATTTGTTGAATTTCTTGTCGAAGTTCACGGCGTCGTTCTTCTAATTCTTGCTGTTTTTTACTTTGAGAAAAACCACTCAAATGAAACATTAACGTGAGTAAAAAGATTGTTAAGGTAAAACGTGTACTAGTTAGCTTCATTTTAATTCAATAGCTTTAAACCCTTTTGGGATGTTAAAAGGAAAACGCAATGGTTGGTCCAAACTTACGGATTTTATATTCAAATTTAAGGTCATTTGCTCATTCGCATTGGTTGCTGTGATGCCCATGTTTTCAGGAAGAGCCAATCCCTCTACTTTTTGATAGGATCGGTAGTGTATTTTTAAGACATTTTGCCCCAATGTTTGACTAACTTGCTGAGTATCTAATTTAAAATAGGTCGGATTAATTAAATATAATAACTCAAAAATAGCATTGGATTGTTTGGGGATTAACATGTACGAATTTGGATGAGTCTTCTTTTTAAATTCTTTTGGTTTTATATCAAAAATAGCTTCACCTAAGAGTAAGTTCTGAAGATTTTCAAACTGAAGATCTGTTCCTAAGAAATCACTAATCAAAGCATAATCGCCGTCAAAATAGGTGTTGTCTAATTTGTTATAAAAACGGACGTGTTCTGGGGTGATTTTTACGCGAACCATATTTAGGAATGCATTGATCCAAATGGTCTTATCATACTCCATTCGCAGGGCTAAGGCATGTGTTTCAGAGCGGTCGCCTTGGATATACTCAACTTTTAATCGCCCTTGCAGTGTATTAAATTCAGTTTGGGATTTATTGTGTTTTTTAACGATTTGTTTCACGGACATCTTAGAGTCCAGAGACTCAGTAGACTGCACTATTTTTGTGCTTTTACAGCCTAAAAAAAGCAGTCCCAAAACGATGCCATATGTAAAATTTTTAACTTGTTTCATTAATTATTTTCTAATGCTATTGCTTTTTCAGTAAACGCTTCTGATGCCTCAATATTACCTTGTAGCTGAAAAGTAGTGCTGAGTTGTTTGTAAAAATCGAGTTGTAGTTTTTTGTTATCGTAAATATAATCTAATCCCATTGAAAGAGTTTCAATCGCCATATCTAAGTGATCAAGCTGCTTGTTTGCAGTGCCATTGACTAAATATAAAATAGGTTGAGAGGGGTATAATTCGATCTGATTATTGGTAAATAGTACAGCGGTTTCAAATTGATTGGTTTCCAAATATAAAAGGGCTAGATTTTTGATAATTGTGAAATTGTCGGGGTCATATTCCAAAGCTTTTTCGTACGAATAAATAGCTTTTAAATAAGCTTTTTGATTGTAATAATAGTCCGCCCATTCTAAATCGGAACGGCTTGGCGTGTTTGCACTGACCGTATTGGTAACCTCTAACAATGCGGATTCATACTCTGGAAATTCAGTTATAAAACTCATAAAGTCATTTAACACTTTGACTTTAAGACTGGGTACCACAACGGTACTTGTAGTGACAATTTTCATGGATGCAATCGCCTTTTCATACTCCTCTGCATCTAAATAAAATTTATACAGCGCTACATGAACCAAATGCGATTTTGGATGTTTATTTAAGAAGGCTTTAGCGGTTTCAAAGGCTTCTGTTTTTTTATCTAACTTGCTATAGGCGTAGATAAGATTGAAAAAATTAATGGGTTCTTCAGGTGTTTCTTGCAAACGTTTTTTAAGATGTGTAATGCGTTTGTTTTCATCACCGCTTAAATCGTATAGTTCTATTCGAATTATATCTCTGGATGCCGTCACCCCTAGTGTCTTATCTAAATCATCCAAAACGTCTAACGCATCGTCATAGCGTCCAGCCTCAAGATAAAGATTTACTAAGTCTTGCTTGTAATCGGGATGTCGCAATAGCAATGGTTGAAGGGCTACAATAGCCTCTTCAAATCGGTTTTGATCTATGTATAAATGATACAAACTTTCTTTGTACCAAAAATTACCGTCGTCTAAGGCAATCGCTTTTTGATAATTAAATTCGGAGTTTTCAAATTGTTTCAATTTAAAATAGTTAGTGCCTAACTCATGAAACACCGCCGATTCTGTAGAATTTAATGAGTTACATATGACTAATGCATCGATTGCTTTGGAATAATTTTCAAGTGCTTTTTGTTTTAGGGCTTCATAAAAATGAGTTTGAAATTTGACATGGGTACTGTCATTTGAAACTGACAATAGACTGTCTATCTCAACTTGTGCTTGTGTCCCAAACGAACTCATAAGGACACAAAACGTTACAATAGCATACCACTTTCTATTCATTACTTTCCAGTGCTTCCAAACCCACCTTCTCCACGGGTGGTTTCATTGAGTTGTTCTACTTCGAGCCACGCTGCCCGTTCGTGTTTTGCGATGACTAATTGCGCAATGCGTTCGCCATTTTCTATTTTGAAATCGGTATTGGATAGGTTGACTAATATAACCCCTATTTCGCCACGGTAATCTGCATCCACAGTCCCAGGGCTGTTCAAGACTGTTAAGCCATGTTTTGCGGCCAAGCCACTTCGTGGGCGTACTTGTGCTTCAAACCCGACAGGGAGCTCCATAAACAAACCTGTTTTGATAATCGCACGTGCTAATGGCTTTAAAATAACTGCTTCTGAGATATTCGCTCGAAGATCCATTCCTGCAGAAGCCCCTGTCTCGTATTCAGGAAGTTGATGTTCTGATTTATTTATAATTTTAATGGTCATGGGATGGTTTTAAAAATTGTTTGATGGTCGTTTTTTCATTTTGCCAAATAATGAGCAACAATAGCCCTATCAAGGCAGACCCGATGAGGTACTGGGCTCTGAATTGATAAAACGATACCGCTGATAGACTGATACTAAGCGCTAAATAGAGGCCTATTTTTTTTATATTATAAGGGATTGGATAATGCTTACGTCCAAAATAATACGACAGTAGCGTCATGGAAAAATAGGCTGCTAGAGTAGCCATGGCAGAAGCCATATAATTAAAAGATGTGATAAATATTAGATTTATCAAAAGGGTAATTCCCGCTCCAATCACCGAAATATAAGCTCCAAACTTGGTACGATCTGTGATTTTGTACCAGACAGATAAATTGTGATATATTCCAAGAAAAAGATACGCCAATAATAAAATCGGCACTACTTTCATGGCTTCCCAATAGGCTTCATTTGGAATAAGAATGAGTTTTAAAACATCTACAAATACCACAACTATTAGCAAAATAAGGGCGCCGCAGATCACAAAAAACTCCAATATTTTCGCATAATTTTTAGTGGCATCTTTTGTTTTGGATTGACTGAAAAAGAAGGGTTCAATTCCCAAGCGGTAGGCCGTTGCAAACAACATCATAAAAAGGGCGAGTTTGTAACAGGCGGAATACATTCCTACAGATGTTTTTGCAATAGCGTCTGGAAGCAGGCGTTCGAGCAATACGCGATCAAAAGTTTCATTGACAGAAAATGCCACCCCAGCCACTAAGACTGGCAAGCCATATCTCAGCATTTTTTTCCAAAGAAGGGTGTCTATTTTGTAATTGATTTTAAAATAGAACGGCAACAGGATCAGTAAAGTAACACCGCTCGCAACGAGGTTGGCAATGAAAATATAACTGACTTCAAAATTGGCTACATAGAGGGAGTCTAAAACGCTGTTGTCAACAGCAAACTCTTTTAAGTATATGAGTAAGAAAACATTTAAACCTAAATTGACCACTACATTGGTCAGTTTGACTGCTGTGTATTTTATAGGTTTCCCTTGCGCTCTAAGGTAGGCAAACGGTATAATGACCAGCGCATCAAAAAACAGAGTCCAAACAACCAGGGTGATGTAGTTGACATGGATATGTGTGAGATCGGCGATCTGTTGTTGAAATAGCAAACCAAGACTTAAAAATCCTAAAGAGGACGCTAAAATTGAAATGGTGGCAGTACTGAGCACCTTATCTTTGGAGGGTTCTTTATTGAAAAAACGGAAAAAAGCGGTTTCCATTCCATACGCAAGGATGACGTTAAACAACACAAAATAAGCGAATATAATAGAAACATCTCCATAGTCTGCGACGTTTTCTAAGACCGATTTATCGGTGTGCAAACGCACCAAAAGAAAGCTCAACATTCTGGGAACCACTGTTGCCAGTCCATAAATGAAGGTTTGTTTGTATACTGTTTTTAGGACGCTCACGCTCTCTTATTTTATCCTATAAAAATACACATTTTAACGAACAATCTATAATTGTTGTTTAGCGGTTTTTTGGAGGGGCTGAAGGGTAGGCAATCGCTTCCCCTTTTTTAAGGTTTGAAATTTTATAATAAAGCCGTTTACCATTAACTCTGTAACTAATAACGCACTCGTTTTGAATCAGACTAAAAGGAGACGTATCTCTTTTTAACACCCGTTTATTGTTGTATTCGTCCTGAGGGTTGGAACTCATTATAATGTCTTTTTTTGGATTGGTAGAATACCTAAAACGCCCTATGATGAGCTGATCTCTTGTTTCTACAGCAGATTTTTCACCTCTAAAATGGAGACTGTCAATACTAATTTTTGCATTTTCTTTGAGGGGCAAAAACACATTAATCCCGGCGCCTCCACCTTCAATTCCCGCAACCCATGAGGAGTAATAAGGTTCTGTAATATCTACTGGAGCAGTCGTCTGAAACTGTAGCGTCAGTTCTTGAGAACTCTTACAATTAAAAATGCTTAAAAAAACGGTTCCTAAAATAAGGGGGGTAATGAATTTCATTGGGTTTGAATTTATGTTTATAAACATACGGATTTTAATTGAGTTTAAAATTAAAGCCTAAAAATACGGCAACTCCATCAGCGACTGATTCGTTGATGGTGATGTTTTGAGCATTAAAATAAGGCAAATGTAATTGCACGTAAAGCTTCTCTTTTAATTTATAATTTGCCCCTGCTCCTATACTAAAAATGGTCAATGCGCTGTTTTCGATTTCTCCATAATTGCGAGTCAAATCTTCAAAACCAAAACCGTAGCCCAATTGCCCAAAGACATTGAATTTCGGTTTATTAAGAAAGTAATATTGAACCGAGGGTATAAACCCATAAGAGTTGATGTTGATACCGCTGTCATTCTTAAAAAGCACGTTGTTGGAAGTAAAAAAACTACCCTGAAAAGAAACGTTATCAGAGATGTGAAATTCCATACCCGCCTTGGCTATGACGCCAAAATCGTTACTGTTTGAATTGGATGTTGGAAACGGGGAGGCAGTAATGGAAAGTGAGATGTCTCCTTTTTTATTTTGAGAAAACCCTGTGAGGGTTGCCATTACTAAAAGAAGTGATAGTAGGTGTTTTGTGTAGGTCATTAGACTTGATTTAAGTTGCTAGAAGTCAAACAACTTTTATGCCATAAAAAAAGCCGATTTGAAATATTTTCTTACTTTGCATTAAGAATTGACCCCAAATCTATTCTACGCCATGAAAACCCGTGTAGTTCATGTTTTAAATAATAACCCCTCATTCACAAGTAACCTGTGTTTGGAAATTGCAAGAAGCAGAGCTGTCCGTATAAAAAATTTAAAAACTAATGAATAAATTAACACTAATTATGCTGTCCTTTATTTTTATGCAATGTCAAGGACAAAAGGATTCTCATACTGAAACCGCAAAAGAAAAAGAATTACGACAAGAAGCGCTCATCGAAAAATATGTATACAATTGTGCCAACAAATTCAACTATAATTATCAGATGCAGGAGTGGCAAAATTGCTTAGATGAGGGAATCAAGGTCGATAGTACGGTCGCTTATTTTTGGCAGCAAAAAGCTATGCCCTATTTTAAAGCTAGAAAATATGAAGTTGGGATGGCGTATTTAGATAAAGCCGTTTTTTATAAACCAGAACGTTGGTTAAGCTACAGAGCATGTATTAAATGTATCTTTTCTAAATCGTATAAAGAGGCTCTTAAAGATTTTGAGTTGTGTGTTGAAATGGATGGCTATAGTTATGTCCAGGATCATACCTATCAATTCCATATTGCACTGTGTTATTTACAATTAAATGCATACAAAAAAGCAGCAGCTATTTTTAAAACTGACATTATAGCTCAAGAAAAACAATGGGATGAGGCTCATTTTTTAGATATATTCTATTATGGAATAAGTCAATACGAACAAGGGAAATGGGAGGAAGCTATATTTCAATTTGATAAATCTCTTGAACAGTACTCTAATTTTTCAGACGCGAAATATTATAAAGCAATTTGCCTAAAACACCTGAAAAGAGCAGAAGAATCTAAGAAACTCCTTGAAGAGGCAATGTTGGATGCAAAAAATGGCAATACTATAAATGAAGCCAACGCAATTTATGAACCGTATCCTTATCAAGTACGATGGTGAAATCTAACAACTTTTATACCATAAAAAAAGCCCTACATATATATGTAAGGCTCCTAATTTTATAAATTTGTAAGAAGTCGTGTTAGCCATTCAAAGCTTCCGCCCCACCAACAATTTCTAAAATCTCATTGGTAATGGATGCCTGACGTGCTTTGTTGTACGTCAATTTAAGCTGATCTCTAAGCTCTGTAGCGTTATCGGTTGCTTTGTGCATCGCCGTCATTCGAGCGCCGTGCTCGCTTGCAAAACTATCACGAATAGACTTGTACAACTGTGTCTTTAACGACTTAGGAATTAAGGTCTCTACAATCTCTTCTTTAGACGGCTCAAAAATATAATCGAGGTTTGCATTGGTATCGCCTTCTAAGGGTTCAATTGGCAAAAACTGCTCAGTCATGATTTCTTGGGTCGCTGCATTTTTGAATTTATTGTAAATAATTTCAATCTTATCAAAGGCTTTGGATTCAAATTGCTCCATAAGCATCTCAGCTATTTCAGCAACATTGTCAAATGTTAAATCGTCATATACAGGGCTTTGATTAGAAATAACCTCAAAGTTATTAGACAAGGCGTCATTCGCTTTTTTTCCAATGGCAACAACGGAGACATTGGCATCATATCTTTCTGCGACTAAGTTAGCTTGCTTGATAATGTTAGAATTAAACGCACCACACAACCCTCTGTTTGAGGTAATGGCAACAATAAGTACATTTTTAAGTTCGCGTTGTTCTGAGTATTTACTACCAGAATCTGCATCCAAAGTGGCACTTAGGTTTTGTAAAAGCTCCGTGAGTTTATTCGCATAAGGACGCATCGCTGTGATGGCATCTTGTGCTTTTTTCAACTTAGCAGCCGACACCATTTTCATGGCACTTGTAATTTGCATCGTTGAAGATACGGATGCTATTCTATTTCGGATTTCTTTTAAATTTGCCATATTTCAAATTATGAGTGCTGAGTGCTGAGTTATGAATCTAAATAACAAATAACTCTAAACTCTGAACATTTAATCATTGTATTTCCCTGACAATTCTTTTGCAACTGCGGTTAGGGTGTCTGTCACTTCATCCGTTAATTTACCTGCTTTTAGGGTTGCTAACACATCACTGTGCTTGGCTCTTAAAAACTCGATATATTCGGTTTCAAATTCTTTGACTTTATTGACAGGTACTGCTCTTAACAAGTTTTTTGACCCTGCATAAATGATGGCAACTTGATCTTCTACTTTGAAAGGATCATTTTGTGCTTGCTTCAAAATTTCAACGTTACGTCTTCCTTTTTCAATTACATTTAAAGTCACGGCATCTAAATCAGATCCAAACTTAGCAAAGGCTTCTAATTCACGAAATTGTGCCTGGTCTAATTTTAGTGTTCCAGATACTTTTTTCATCGCTTTAATCTGAGCGTTTCCACCCACACGAGATACTGAAATACCTACGTTAATTGCTGGACGAACCCCAGAGTTAAACAAATCACCATCTAAGAATATTTGACCATCCGTAATCGAAATTACGTTTGTTGGGATATATGCCGATACATCACCTGCTTGTGTTTCAATAATTGGAAGTGCTGTTAAAGACCCACCACCTTTTACAATTGGTTTTAATGCCTCTGGTAAATCATTCATGTCTTTTGCAATTTCATCATTGTTGATGACTTTTGCTGCACGCTCTAATAAACGGGAGTGTAAGTAAAATACATCTCCTGGATACGCCTCACGTCCTGGAGGACGACGTAATAAAAGGGATACCTCACGGTAGGCTACAGCTTGTTTTGATAAATCGTCATAAACAATCAATGCTGGACGACCCGTGTCTCTAAAATACTCGCCAATGGCTGCGCCTGCAAACGGTGCATATACTTGCATTGGTGCTGGATCAGATGCGTTTGCTGCGACTATTGTCGTATAAGCTAAGGCTCCTTTTTCTTCTAATGTTTTAGCAATCAATGCTACTGTAGAGGCTTTTTGTCCTACGGCCACATAGATACAATATACAGGTTCCCCTGCATCGTAAAATTCTTTTTGATTTAGAATGGTATCGATACAAACGGCTGTTTTACCTGTTTGTCTGTCTCCAATGACCAACTCACGTTGTCCACGACCTACTGGGATCATGGCGTCAATGGATTTGATTCCTGTTTGTAAGGGCTCAGTTACAGGCTCACGAAAAATAACTCCAGGGGCTTTACGCTCTAAAGGCATTTCATAAAGTTTTCCTTCAATAGGACCTTTGCCATCAATCGGTGCGCCAAGTGTGTCTACCACACGACCAACAATTCCTTCACCAACATTGATAGAAGCAATACGTCCGGTACGTTTTACAATAGATCCTTCTTTTATGGCGTTAGAAGCGCCTAAAAGTACGATTCCAACATTGTCTTCTTCAAGGTTTAATACAATCCCTTCAAGATCGCCTTCAAATTGTACAAGTTCGCCATACTCTGCATTAGAAAGTCCGTATGCACGAACAATACCATCACCTACAGTTAATACAGTTCCAACCTCATCTAATGAAGCTGTTGCTTCGAAACCTGAAAGTTGTTGTTTTAAAATTGCTGATATTTCAGCTGCTTTTACTTCTGCCATCTTAATTTATTTTATACCTCTGATTGAATCTCAGTATAGTTTTAGTTAATTGTAAATTTACGTTTTAACGTATTTAATTGATTCGAAACACTCGCATCGTATTGTTGATCTCCAACTCTTAATATGAAACCACCAAGGATGTCTTCATCTACAGAATTGCTAAGGGTCACTTCCTTTGTTGTTAAGGTTTTAAGCTTTGCCATGACTTTGGCTTCTAATTCAGAAGTCATTGGAATGGCCGTGGTTACAAAGGCATTTTCTTTATTGTTAGCTAGGTCATATAAAATCCCGTATTGGGTAGCTACTTGACTTAGTATGTCGACTCTTTTGTTGGTTACAAGAATATTGAACAGCGATTTACTTTCTGCACTTACAGAGGGGAAAATAGCTTTCAATACGTCTGCTTTTTCAGATAATTTGACCACAGGGCTTTTGAGCACTGCTTCCAAAGATGCATTGTCTACAATAGCCTGACCGATATGTGTCATATCTGCCTGTACTGCGGCTGCTTGTTTGTTATCTGATGCTAAGCTTAATACGGCTTTCGCATATCTAATTGCTGCTCTTGTTCCTGCCATGATTAATTAGTTTAGGGTAGCGTCTTTCAACATTGATTCCACTAATTTTTCTTGTTTTGATTTGTCTGAAAGTTCTTCTCGAACCACTGTTTCTGCAATAGAAATTGAGAGTTCGGCTACGACAGATTTTAAATCGGCAATCGCAGCTTTCTTTTCAGATTCAATGGCTGCTTGTGCATGAGCAACTAGCTTACTAGCTTCTTCTTTTGCTTCTGTTTTTGCAGATTCAATCATTGTGTTTTTTAACTCACGAGCTTCTTTCAACATGGCTTCGCGTTCTGCACGGGCTTCTTTTAAAAGTTTCTGGTTGTCTGCTTGCAGATTTTCCATGTCTTTTTTAGCATCTGCAGCCGCAGAAATTGCGTCTTTAATATCAGACTCACGGGTCTCAACAGCGTCAAGAATGGGTTTCCATGCAAACTTTTTTAGAAGTAGAACCAAGCCTACAAAAAGAAGAAGTTGCCAGAAAAATAGCCCTAATGAAAATTGTTCAATTAATTTTTCCATAATAACATTTATCGTTTATTACTTTTGCTTAATTTTTTTAATAAAAACAACTACAACCAACCGTTGTAGTTGTTTTTTGGGTGTTTGTTATGCAGCAAATAATGCAGCAAAACCAATACCTTCAATAAGTGCAGCTGCGATTAACATCGCTGTTTGGATTTTACCAGATGCTTCTGGCTGACGTGCAATTGCATCCATGGCGGATCCGCCAATTCTACCAATTCCCATTCCTGCTCCAATAACGATTAAACCTGCTCCTACAATACTTGGAATTTCCATAATATATAAATTAAAAATTAAACATTCAGTTTGTTAATGTGCATGATCGTGATCATGCTCTTCTACTGCCGACCCAAAATAGAGGGCTGACAACATGGTAAATATATAAGCCTGTAAGGCTGCTACTAATAATTCTAATATTCCTAACCCAAAGGCTAATACAAAGGATAGCGAGCTCCCTAACCAGCTTTTGAAAATAAACATTAACCCTATTAAACTCATTAATACAATGTGCCCTGCGGTGATGTTTGCGTAGAGACGGATCATTAATGAAAAAGGCTTGATGAACGTTCCTAATAATTCAATTGGTGCTAATACCAAGCGCATTAACTTAGGAACTCCTGGCATCCAAAAAATGTGCATCCAGTAGTCTTTTTTTGCTGTAAATGTGGTGATCAAATAGGTGAGCATTGCCAAACAAAACGTTACGGCTATGTTGTTGGTTACATTGATTCCTAGTGGTGTCAACCCTAATAAGTTGATGGTCCAGACAAAGAAAAAGACGGTCAGCAAATAGCTCATGTAACGCTTATAGTGTTTCTTTCCAATGTTTGGAATTGCGATATCATCTCTTACATACAATACGATGGGTTCGAGAATTCTACCAATTCCTGATGGAATTGAAGATGATTTGTATGTTTTAGCCATTCTAGAAAAAACGAAGAATAACAATAATGAAACGATCATGATTGTAAATACGTTTTTTGTAATCGAAAGGTCTAGTGGCTTTACGTTTGTAGCGTGATGGGTTTCATCGTAAGTGATGGTTCCTTCCGCATCTGTTTTATATATTTTCCCGTGGTCTAATTTATAATGGGCGTCTCCTACATGTGCTACGGACTCCCCATGATGAAATTTTGAAGATGAAAACACTTGCAATCCATTGTCCCACAAGATGACTGGCAAAGGAAATCCAATGTATTCATGTACGCCTTCATCAGTTGTGTAAGACCACAGTCCAAAATCATAGGTGTCTTCTAAGTGGTGTTGGATGTACGCCTTGATTTCAGATTTAATATCTGTTTCTGCACCTTTCTCACCACCCGCCATAGATAAAAATGGGAGTATAAAAAATAATAATGTGATTAATCTGGTTGTTAATTTGCTTCGCATAACACTATTTAATGATCACTTAAAAATCGATGCAAAGTTATGTATTAAATCAAAAACAAAAAACAATTTTTAGTCTTTATTTTAATCTTAAAAATGTATAGAAAAATTAGGCCTTAAAACTACATTTGATTCAGCCATTTACTAAGGGAAGTTGTCTCTAGAACTAAACAAATGCTATAAGGTATGAAAAATGCTAAAAACTCGAGGGTTTCAATGTTTCCATCTGCTTTGTATGCGCCATGAAATACAATAAAAAAAGCGAGGAACTTGACAAAGCTACTGCCAAGAAATAGAAACCCTATCTGGTTGGTGTATTTATCTTTTAATTTGAACAATAAAAACACAATTCCAATTGTCAAAAGCATATTTGCGGTGTAGGATGCTAAAATTTTATTTTCAAACAATGGAAGGCCTGCGTTTTGAAGCAGAAATAAATGCAGTGCAAATACCAAAGAAAGGAGTAAAATTAAGCGGCTCGAAAATGAAGCCATGGGGTGCTTTAGCATAGGAATTAGAAAAGGTAATTAATGTTTAATTCTATTGAGTTGCTTTAGGACAAAATAAAGTGAAATAGCAACCCCAAAAAGCGTACAAAGAATTAGAAATAATTTATGGTCGGGATTATAGTTTTGGTCCAACCACTTCCCGAAGCGAACAAACAGGTATATAATAACCCCCATCTGAATGCCTATCGCAGATAGAATTCCAAGTTGTTTAAGCGGATTGTCCACTTTTAGAATTGTTTTGAGGTGAGGCTACTTTCGTTTCATTTTTCAACTCTTTAACAGACCCTTTCATAAGGCAGCTCGCATTAAAAGTTGCCCCTGGCTCCACAGATAATTTACCTATTTGTACATCTCCTTCTATGTGTGCAGAAGAGCGCAAGTTAAGGGTGTCTGAAACGGTTAACGTTCCTTTGAATTTACCTTCTACATCTGCATTGTTACATGACAAAAGACCCTCTACAGCGCCTGTTTTTCCAATAACAACTTTCCCCGAGGTCGTCACAGATCCGTTGACAATTCCTTCCACTCTAAAGTCTCCTTCGCTGGTTAAATCGCCATTTAAAGTAGTCCCTTGAGCAATTGTGTTTTGTTGGGAAAATGAGTTCGAATTTGATTTCTTGTTTTCTGTAAACATAAGCTGATCGATTTTAATTAATTGTTTGTAGGTAGGCGTCTAAATTTTTATGTATTTGAATTGTTTGGTAATTTTTAGAAGAAATTCCAAAAAATGGTTTCGATATTATAAGGTTGTTTTTACTTTCTAAAATTTCAACAAATCCAAATGCGCCTTGAACACTTTTTAATCCGTGAACCACTACAAATATAGTGTTTGTATCGTAACGATCTTTAGAAACACTCATTTTAAAATAGTCAACATCTTCAATAGCAGTGTTTAAAGCTTCTTCAAACGTTTCTATTACATCAGTTTCTGATGCCTCGAATTTAAAAATAGTTTTGAAGTTCGTTTGTGTGGAATCTTGAACAAACTCCACGCTTTGAAGTTGTGGAATAACTGTTTCGTACATACGAGCTGCTTTTTTGCCTTCAACACTGCTTGGATAATTTAAGGCTACAAAGTTCAGACCTTCTTTATAAGCTTCAAAGCCAAATAGTCTAGCTTTTGAGGTTACTTTTAAAAGCTCTAGCTTGGGTACAATTTGATCGCCGTCCAGTCGAGTAATTTGTAGGTCACAGCCCTCAATGACCTGTTGATATTCGCCCAACTCAAATTGCGCATACAAATTGTTATAAAGTGTCTCGGGGCTATTTTCGTTATTTAACAAGGCCGATTCTGGGTTTAACAAAATCTCTGCATATCGAGAACTCGGATGGTTTTCAATAATATCACTTTTAGCAAGTGCTTGCAAACGCTTCAAGTCCAAGAGTGCGTATAGCTTGTATAGATTATATTTTGTTGGTAAAACAAGACGCTCTTCTGGGGACTGTTTCAAAAGCTGTTCGAGTTTGTTTTGAGACAACTCATACTCTTTAAATTTATCTTTATAAATAAGTCCCAATTGATAGTATGCAAAATTGCGTTCTTTGGCAATGCTGTCTAAAACTTCTTCTTCGGTTGGAAGTTGTGTTAGGTAATAATCTACAGAGTAGCGTTTTTGTTGCTCTTTTTCTGCGGTCTTTGCTATTTCGTCTACTGCATCTAAGTCTGATTTTACAGATTCGCTAGACCAACGCCAATTAATTTCTAGAGCACGATCGCCCCATATTCTAATAAATTCATTTTTTCCAAATGCTACTGTTGTTGGGTTATAAAAATAGAACGATTTACCTTTTTTGGTAATTGAACTCTGAGTGGGTCCAAAAGAATTTTTAGAGGATTCAGCTGCTTTTTTTGAGGCTTCTTCTTCTAATTTTAAGGTTTCAATATACGACTGAAAGTATCCTTTTTTTTCAGTGTCAGACATGGCTACTACACTTAAAATACTGTCATTGTCTTGGGCAATGGACTCGTAATAAATAACATCTTCTAAGTTATCTCGTTTGCGTTTGATGACACGATATGGCTTGCTTTTTTCTTTTAGATTTAGTAAGGTGCTGTCATAATAAGCGCCTGCTAAAACGTATTCTGAATAATCAAAATTTAGATCTCCTAAGGTTTGGTAATTTGTAGCTGTCAAATAATCATCTTCAGAATTGGTTCGTAACGATTTATTAAAATAGGAAATAGCAATTGAGTCTGAGTTGTTTTGTAGCTGATACTTGGCAATTTGGTGATAGATTCTATCTAAAAAAGGTCTGTTTTCTCTATTGGTTTCTAGGTCTTCTAACAGTTCTTGAAGTGCAAATTTATCGCCATTTTGAAGGTCAAAGTTTGTAATTTTTTCTAAATGTGCATTGATCATATAGACTCTTGGCGTTCTTCTGTTTAGGGCAATGACTTTATCAAATGCGAGGTTAGCGCTGTCTTTTATCCCTAGAGTCGAATAGAGTTGGCCTTCAATAAAATGTAAGCGTCCACGTTGTTCGTTATTCTTTGTAAGTTTTGAAGCCACTTGTAACTGCGTAATTGCACTGTCAAGAGATTTTGTCGTGACGTAGGCTTGAGCTAGAGTCGAAGATGCTTCGACAATGTCGTATTTAGACAAGTCTTCTGACTCAATAAGTTTCTTTAGATCTTTGATTGCGACATCTTCGTTCTGAAGGCGAAGATTGGTTTTCGCGCGCCAAATTTTGGCTAAGTTGATATTGCTACTTGCTGGGTATTTGAACAAAATATAGTTGAACGCTTCTTGTGCAGGAACAAAACGATTGTCGAAATAACGAGCTTTTCCCAATAGCATGTAAGCCTCATCAATTTGTGGGTTTTTTTCTTTCCCCTTGATATTCATCCCATGTTTTTGGATGGCTTTTACTGCTTTTACTTCGGCAAGTTCAATGCTTGGGTTTTTTGCTTTGTCACTTAAAACAACGTTATCGGTAATTTGCAAACGCTCAACTGGAAGAGTTTCCCAATAATTATCTTTATAGGTGTCTATAACAGATGTCTTACCAGATTCTAGAGCAACATTTCCATTGTAAAGCACATTGTACTTCGTATTTACAGAATGCCAAGAGCGGTTCAGGAATTTGTCTTTTTTCCTAGAACAGCTTGTAATAGTGAAGACTATTAAAACTCCAACAACTATGTAATTAAAAACGTTTTTCAACAAGGATATTTTTGTTTATTTATAACTAAAAAACCTACATTATCGTATGCAGGAATGTAAAAATAATCATCTTTTAGTAGAAAACTAGTAAAATGTAGTGTTTTGACTTAAAATAATCGTGGCAACATTCTAATTTTGGGGAAGTCTTAACAGATGATTATCTTAAATCTTTCTTATTTTTGTTGAAAAAACTTTCATGGCTCAATTTCATTCTTTAAAAATCAAATCTATTTTAAGGCAAACCAAGAAAGCGGTGAGCATCACTTTTGAAGTTCCAACGGAGTTGAAAACAGAGTATGCTTTTTTAGCTGGGCAATATATTACTTTAAAAACAGTGATAAATGGTGTAGAAGTTCGGAGAGATTATTCTTTAAGCTCAAGCCCTCAAAGTGAATCGCTAACCGTCACGGTAAAAGAAATTGAAGATGGTGTGTTTTCATCCTATGCCAATACACAATTAAAAATTGGAGATACGCTACAGGTAGGAACTCCTAATGGTCGTTTTATTTATGACTCCGAGACTAGTACTGCAACTACTGTTGTAGCTTTCGCAGCTGGGAGCGGAATTACCCCAATAATGAGCATTGCTCGAACGGTATTGAAAGCCAATGCCGAGAAAAAATTTGTATTGGTTTATGGTAATAAAAGTCCTGAAGAAACTATTTTTCATGAAGAAATTTTAAAACTACACTCATTTTATAAAGATCGTTTTAAGGTGCAATTTGTATACAGCGAGACTGATGAAGATGGTGCGTTGTTTGGGCGGATTGATGGTGGAGTTGTTAATTATATTTTTAAAAATATAATTAGTGTCGACGGTTCTCAGAAATTTTACTTGTGTGGGCCTGAAGGAATGATCCATACGGTAAATGATATTCTAACGGAAAAAGAGGTTGAAGACTCTCAAATTCTATTTGAATTGTTTACAGCTGCCTCAGTAAAATCGAGCACCGCTACGAGTACTAGCTCCGGGGAGTCAAACATTACGATTCTAGTAGATGAAGAAGAAACAACATTAGAAATGTCTCAAAAACAAACGATTTTAGAAGCGGCACTTGCCAATGATCTAGACGTTCCTTATTCCTGTCAAGGAGGTGTTTGTAGTAGCTGTATTTGTAGGGTGACTGAAGGGTCAGCTTCGATGCGACAAAATAATGTATTAACGGACAACGAAGTTGCCGAAGGCTTAGTTTTAAGCTGTCAAGCAGAGCCGACCTCAACAACAATCAAAGTTGATTTTGACGATATTTAAAGATTGTCTTGAATTGTTTTTACGATGTCTTCAACTGATATAGTTTGCATTGCAGATTCATAACCTTCTGGATAGTTGTTCCCATAAATTGAAGTTGGTATTTTTGGATAGGTTTCTAAATTTGATAATATATTATTCGTTTCCAACTGATGAAACGGCGCAAAGCCGGCAAAGGGATGCGTCACCCCCCAAAGGGTTACCACTTTTACTCCAAGCATAGCCGCCATGTGACCATTACTAGAATCCATGGAGAGCATAACTTTTAAATTAGAAATAATATCTAATTCTTGATCCAGGTTAAACTTCCCAGCTACACAACATACGTTTGTATATTTGGTTGCAATGGCTTCGAGTTGTTTGGTTTCTTTAGCACCCCCTCCAAATAATAATACTTTGGCTTGTTTCTGCAACTCAAAAATAACTTGATCCATTTGTGAAATGGGGTAGGTTTTAGAGGCATAAGCTGCAAAAGGTGCAATACCTATACTAGAGTTAGAAAATTCTCCAAGTATCTTTTTTATGGAGGACTCTAAAGGTTTGGGAGCAAGAAAAGAAGGGTTGTCAATTTCAAAATGAAAACCAAGGCTTTTAAAAACGTCCAAATACCGTTGTGAAGTTGTGCGCAAAGGAGCCACTATTTTTCCTGTAATTAATGCCTTTTTTTTAGCACGGCCCTTGTCTATTTGAATGAACTGAACTCCTAACAAAAAGAGTTTTAAAATCTTAGTTCGTAACACGTTGTGTAAGTCAGCGACAGCCTCTATTTGGGTGTTTCTTAATCGTTTTGAGAGTCTATACAAACCAAATATTCCTTTGTGAGCAGTGTTGAAGTCTGCAGCAAAAACAGTTGCCATTTTTAGGTCTCTAAACAGTGGAGCAAATTGTTTTTTGGTGAGTACGGTAAGCTTAATCTTGGGGTGTGCCTTTGAGAAGGCAGACAACACTGGAACGGTCATTGCAACATCTCCCATTGAAGATAATCTTATGACTAGTATGTGTTTGATATCAGACACTGATAAAATAAGTTATTTAATTCCTCTTAAAACAGGGTTTAGTTCGTCGTCATTATACATTTTCATTTGCTTATAAACCTTCATGTATTTGTCGCCGTTGGCAATATCCTCTAATAAATCATCAATTGCGGTAGACAAATCTGTACGCTGCTCTAAAAGTGTGTTTAGTTTTGTTTGACAGCTTTGTTTATGAGAATCCGAAGCATCTTCTCGAACTGTTTCGAGTTGCATATGATAAATTTTTAAAGCTAAAATGGACAAACGATCAATGACCCATGCTGGGCTTTCTGAATTGATTTTAGCCGTCGGTTTGGGTTGAACGTTTTTATAAATGTCTAAAAAATAACTGTCGATAAACTCAACCGTATCTGTTCGATCTTGGTTGGAAGCGTCAATTTTTCGTTTTAATTTTAAGGCGGCTACTGGGTCAATATTTGGATCTCTAATGATGTCTTCGTACGCCCATTGAACGGTGTCAATCCAACATTTTCTATAGAGCAAATGTCCGATGAGGTCTTCTCCTTTATCGTATTTATTTTGAAACGGCTGATCAACTGAGTTTAAAACTTTATAAGTTGCTATAACATCTTGGAAAATGGAATTGGCTTTGTTTGAAAACATGCTATTTTATTTATGTGGCAAATATAAGGGTAATTCTTTAGTTTAGATTGTAAGCAATGGAATATTCAGTCCCACTTGAAGTAGCGCTGTAAAAAGCAGCACTCCCATGACGAGTTCTGACAACCAACGGTACCTGGTCGTTTCAGAGAAGTTTGCGAGTACAATTGCAGAAGGAGCAAGCGCAAATAAAAAATATGAAACTCCTTGTGGTAAGCTTAGAAACGCAATAGCAATACCGATAAAGGTCACTAAAACAAGTACTAGAAAATTGGGCGTTTTAAGTCTATTTTTAAGAAATCTTTTTGCGATAAAACTACCGATTCCTAATAAAACGATTGTCAGGAATAAAAGCGGAGCTACTTCTAGTGTTGTATTGGTAAATGCAAAAGTGTCAAAACAAGTGGTGGGCAGATAGTCTTTGAGGTTTGGAAACGTGTCTTCTGTAAACAATTGATAACAAGTTAAAAGCATGCCTACGGCTAAAATTCCGCACAAGGAAATTATACTGTTTTTTATTTGAGCAACTGAATAAAGCAGCATTGCCATAAACAAGCCCCCTAAAAACAAAATCGCCCAAGGTTCAAAAACGGCCGCAAGACAAATCCATATAGAAGCATCTAACACCTTTTTTTTAATGTTTGAATTGGTTTTTAAACTTACAATTCTTCGAAGAGAAAGCAGAATAAAAAAGTTTGAAATTAATATAGAGTTCATTTCTAAACAGGACGGTATGAGTCCAACAAATAAACAAAAGTAGAGTGCCGCGTAACTATTATTATAGGTTAAGTTGTTTTTGGTGACTATAAAAATTAAAGTGAAAAAAGAAGCCAATAGTATTGAAAGGCTACCGAGTTCTTTTAGAATATTTGAAATATTTAGTTCATATTCAACCAGAATAATTCGCTGATAAACAAACACACAAATGAGTACAACTAAAAAAATTATATAGTGAATTGGTTTAGATGTTTTAAAAAAGCTTGTAATCATATAAAGTGTTGACTATATTTGCCACGTAAATATAAGGTTATTATAAAACTGTCTTGTAATTTTTATTCGTCAACAGTATAAATTGATATTTTGTAACCTGAAACTTTAAACTAAAGACCCATGAAAGATTTTTTTAATGCCATTCAAGACCTTTTCGAAACTGTATTATTAGCACCCTATGATGCTTTAAGGGCCCTTGAATTAGAAAACTGGTTTGGCGCTAACATTGTAACGTGGATTTTTATGGCTATTGGAATCGTTGCTTTTGTGTATTGGATGTTACAGTTAAAATCATTCAACGACAATAATGAAGAAGACAAAAGTATCTCTTCTCATTCTTATTTATAAATCGAACCCAATATCTTTTCGATAGTTCATTCCTTCAAATTTGATGTGTTCTATTGATTTATAAGAGGTGCTTAACGCAGATTTAAAATCTGCTCCAAAAGAAGTAACGGCCATTACACGACCTCCGGATGTTACCGTTTTCCCATCTTTTTCATTTGCACCAGCGTGAAATACAATAGACTTTTCAATTGTATCTAGGCCTGTGATTTCCTTTCCTTTTTCGTAGGCTTCGGGATAGCCTCCAGAAACCAACATGACCGTTACTGCTGTTTGAGAGTCTATTTCAATATCAACTTGATCCAAACATTGTTTGTCAATTGCTTGAAATATTTCTACTAAGTCGGTTTTTAGTCTAGGTAAAACAGCTTCTGTTTCTGGATCACCCATACGAACATTGTACTCGATAACAATGGGTTCAGAATCAACCATAATAAGCCCAATAAAAATAAACCCTTTATAAGGTAATTGATCTTTTATAAGGCCGTCAACTGTCGGTTTCACAATTCTTTCTTCTATCTTTTTTAATAAGACATCATCTGCAAAAGGTACTGGAGAAATAGCTCCCATACCCCCAGTATTTAAACCTGTATCTCCCTCTCCTATTCGTTTATAATCTTTTGCAGTAGGTAATAGTTTATAATGTTTTCCGTCGGTTAAGACAAAACAACTCAATTCAATACCATCTAAAAATTCCTCGATAACAACCTTAGAACTTGCAGCTCCAAATTTTGAATCTATCAACATATTTTTAAGCTCTTCCTTAGCATGATATAGATCAGAAAGTATGAGTACGCCTTTTCCGGCAGCTAAACCATCTGCCTTCAACACATATGGAGGTTTTAATGTTTCTAGAAAGGCATAGCCTGCCTCAAGATTGTCTTTTGTGAAGCTCTCATAGGCTGCAGTTGGAATGTTATGACGGTATAAAAATTCTTTTGCGAACTCCTTACTTCCTTCAAGTTGAGCTGCTGCTTTTTGAGGACCAATCACAGCAACGTGTTGTAATTGGGTGTCTGCTAAAAAAAAGTCGTAAATACCATTTACCAGTGGATCTTCTGGACCTACTACTACCATTGAAATAGAGTGTGTAAGAACATGCTTTTTAATGCCTTCGAAATCTGTTACAGAAACATCTAGATTGGTGGCTAGGGATGCTGTACCAGAATTTCCTGGCGCCACAAATAACGCATCACACAATGGACTTTGGGCAATCTTCCAGGCAAATGTATGTTCTCTACCTCCTGAACCTAATATTAAAATATTCATGAAAATGTTTTGATTAATATGCTTTTTCCTCGCCTCTTATAGTATTATAAAGTGTTTGAAAAATAATTTTCAAATCTAAGAAAAATGACCAGTTTTCGATATAAAAAATATCGTGTTGGACACGTCCTATAATGTCTTTGTCAGTTTCTACCTCACCTCTAAATCCACTAACTTGAGCCAAACCAGTAATGCCAGGTTTTACAAAATGACGTACCATAAATTTGTCTATTTTTTTGGCATACATGTCTGTATGGCTCAACATATGAGGTCGTGGACCAACAACTGACATGTCTCCTTTTAGTACGTTGAAAAATTGAGGCATTTCATCTAGACTTGTTTTGCGAAGTAGTTGGCCAAATATAGTAATTCGAGCATCCCCTCGGGTGACTTGTTCTAAGTCTGCCTTTGGATTGATAACCATAGATCTAAATTTAAAACAGTTAAAAGATTTAAAATTATAGCCATTTCGTGATTGGGTAAAGAATACGGAGCCTTTAGATTCAACTTTAATTACAAGTGCGATCAGGGGGGTGAGCCAAGACAAAATTAAGACTATTACAGCTAGAGAAAACACGATGTCAAATACTCGCTTTAAAAGTGCGCTAAAGGGGTCGTCTAGAGGGATGGTTCTAAAGGTTAGGATTGGTATAATTCCGTAATAATCATGTTGTAATTTTTTGGACAATACCTTGCTTCTATCCGGGATGAATTTAACGACTTTAAGATTATTATCTGCGTAGTTTACTACTGCTAAAAGGTCTTCATTGTTTAATTCTGAAATAGAACAAAAAATCTCGTCAATTTCTTCGTTTGAGATGTAATCGAAAATAGCTTCTATATTTAGCTTTGGTCGGTCTTTAAAGCAAATAATTTTTTTATTGATAAACCCGTAAGCAGGAGTTTCTATAAGAAATTTTTCTAGCGATTCGGACTGAGGGGTTTTACCTAAAATAATCGTTTTACGAATGTTTCCTTTAAAAATAGATCGATATCTTTTTAATAAGAAGAACATTAAATATTTAAAAATCGCAATACAAAAAAACGATACCAAAATATATTTAATAATAAGCTTAGGGTCAAGATTAAGATTTAAATTAATCCCAGAATAGGCAAATATCAACAAGCTGAAGAGGAGAATTTGTCTAAACAGTAGCTTGAGGATTCTTATTATGGTGGAAAACCTGTGAACCTCGTAAAAACTAGATACAAGAGACGTAATCACCCATCCAAAAGATATAAATAATAAAAAACTAAGAGGATATATGTCTTCAAAACAAAGAAGGCCAAATGTATTAATAAGCGCCAAATCGGCAACATATGAGATAGGCTTTATAAATCCTGAATAACGACCTTGCTTAAATAAACTCACTTACTGTTTTATGTGTTTTGAAAAATCTTTGTGATCTATCTTGATTAAATTTTCGTCTGATAAGTTCTGAAAATAATTAAACGTCATTTTCATTCCCTCTTTTCGAGATACTTTAGGGGACCAATTTAATAATTTTTTTGCTAATGTAATGTCCGGCTGTCTTTTTAGCGGGTCGCCTTCTGGAAGTGGTTTAAAAATAATCTTTTGATCTGAGTTGGTTAATTCCAAAATTTCATCTGCAAATTCAATGATTGTAATTTCATCTGGGTTTCCTAAGTTTACTGGAAATGAGTAGTCACTGAACAGCAACCTATAAATCCCTTCGACCAAATCGTCTACGTAACAAAAGGAACGTGTTTGGTCTCCTTTTCCAAATACAGATAGATCTTCGCCTCTCAATGCTTGTCCCATGAACGCTGGAATGACACGTCCATCATTCAGGCGCATGCGTGGCCCATAAGTGTTAAAAATGCGTGCGATACGCGTTTCCAATCCATGAAATCGATGATAGGCCATGGTGATGGCTTCTTGAAATCGCTTTGCTTCATCATAAACGCCTCTTGGACCAATAGTATTAACGTTTCCAAAATAATCTTCAGATTGTGGATGCACTAAAGGGTCTCCGTAGATCTCTGATGTCGACGCGATAAGGATGCGTGCCTTTTTGGCTTTGGCGAGTCCTAATAGGTTGTGCGTTCCTAAAGAACCTACTTTAAGGGTTTGGATAGGGATTTTAAGATAATCTATCGGGCTTGCAGGAGACGCAAAATGTAAAATATAATGTATTGGCTCTTCAATGCTTATATGAACCGTAACATCGTGCTCTATAAAACGGAAATTGGAATGGTCAAATAAATGCTGGATATTGTCCTTGTCACCAGTAATATAGTTGTCAACCCCTAAAACTCTAAAGCCTTCACTAATAAAGCGATCACATAGATGGGATCCTAAAAATCCTGCGGCTCCGGTAATAAGTATGGTTTTGGGCATAAAATTCATTAGATAATGTACAAAGGTAAGAAAATATTATGCTAAGATTGATTTAAGGGCTTTTTAAGGTTAATGGAGACTAAAAAAATTGATGATACTCTCTTATTAAATTATGACACATTATAAAGTGCACTATTTCAGTTTTAAACTACTTAAAGTAATTTCTGACTCTATAATACTAATGATGTGTAACGGAAATTATATGTTAAAAATATTCATGATAAAATTAGACCTGACACATACATTGTCTAATACGAATACAACTATTTTAAAATACAATAAATCCTTTTTTCAAGAAAATCAAGTTCATATTTAATTCTAATTAATTTATTCAATCAATTTTTTATTTTTTCCTAACCAAGCTTTTATAAATAAAAGTATGAATTTTGAGTTGGTATAAAAATACCTCTTAGCCATTCTTTTAGGCTCTTGAATTAATCGATATAGCCACTCTAATCCAAGTTTCTGCATCCAATTTGGAGCTCTTTTGACTATTCCCGCAAATGTTGGTAAGGCGCCTCCAATGCCAAATAGAGTTGAATTAATATATTTATAATTTTCAAACATCCACTTTTCCTGTTTTGGACAGCCTAGAGCAACAAAAACAACATCTGTTTTCGAAGAATTAATCTTTTTGATATAGTCCTTATTATTCCATTCTTCATTAAATGGTGGCGATATAAGATTTGTTATTTCTATGCCTTTGTATTCAGTGCATATCCTTTGTTCGACTGCATTCAAAACCTCTTCAGTCGAACCAATAAATGTTACTTTATATTTTAAGCTATTACACGTTTCTAGAAAAAGAGGTATGAAATCCATTCCGGCGATCCTTTTCTGTTTAATATTATACAAAATATTTAAACTTTTAGCAATTGGAATACCATCTGGAAGTGCAAAGGTAGCGGAGTTAACAACGCTACAAAAGCCTTCATCGTCATAAGCTTCAATAATCATGTGAACATTTGAAAAACAAACATATGAAGGTTCTTTCCTTTTAATTAAATCCTTTATTCTGTCGATGTAGAAATTTATTTCTCCATAATTAATATTAGCACTTATTATTCTTTTTTTCATTATTTATTAAATTACAATAAATTTGGTGTAAATTTTTAAAATTTTCTTCATGCGTATACTTACTAAGGTAAGTATTTCTTGAGTTAATTTGATATTCTGTTAAATCCTTTTTATCGAATTCATCAATTTTTTTGATAGTTACTTTATCAATCTTAAAATTCAGTATTTCACCATTGAAATTATCTTCTATTATCTCATTAATATTATCAATGTTATTTGCTATAACTGGTGTTCCCGATGAAAACGATTCTATAATAGTATTTGGAAGACCCTCATAACAAATTGACGGAAATAGCAACGCTTTCGTTTTTAGCAATTTTTGCTTGATAAAACCTCTTTCCTGTTTCCCATGAAACGTTATATTGCTATTTGCTTTTCTTTTAAGATCAAGCTCTAATTCGCCTGACCCAATAATATCTAGTTTAACATGTGATAAATTATTAAAAATTTTAATTAATGTATCAATACCCTTTTCCTTTGATAACCTTCCCACAAATAAAAACCCATCGCGTACCTTTTCTAATTTATTATCTTCTATAAAATCATCTGTACTGTTAGGTTTAATCAATAATTTATTAACATTAATTTCTAAACTGGAATTTTTAATTAAATTTTTAATAAAAGGGGTTAACAATATAACATTATCTATATACTTATCCCATGTGTTAAAATACTTGTTAATTCCAATAAAAGTTGACAAAATCAAACTTTTACTATATGAATTTTGAAAGCATTTATTAAGAACCCCGTGATACGGATAAATAAGATTTTTGCATTTTATACACACTTCTGAATTTCTTAAGAAAAGAGCTCCTGAACACAAAAGCCTAAAATTATGTAATGTAATTACGACCGGAACGTTCATTTTTTTCGCAGCAATCAATATGCTCGGTGAAGCTTTGTAGAATATATTATGAACGTGTACAACATCGGGTTTATGTAGTTTAATCTCATTAATAGTTTTTAAAAAAGAAGTCCTATTAAAAAAAAGTGCTCCTAAGGATAACTCTTCGTTATTAAAAAAAAGTTGATAGACTTCAATATTATTTGCCTTAAGAAGTTTAAACTCATTATCAACTACCGCATCTTCTCCTCCGTAATGCCTATATTTATTATGTATCTGAAGTACCTTCATTTATTTATTTTAAAAAAAACATAATTGTTATCTTATTAAATTTTGATTATCCTTATGTGCAAATATAAATACCGATAAAAAAAAGACACAAAAGACAACTCCCCATTGTCGTTCTAGCATTGACTCCGTCATGAATGAAATTGTCATAAGCAAAAGGAGTGACAAATATCTAAAATCATTGTACTTCTTCAATCTTTTCCACAAGTTGATAAATGCTAATAAAAAAATAGTTAATCCTAAAATTCCATTCCTCAACAATACTTCTAAATATTGATTATGCATGTTTGCATTATTCTTATATGCCCAAGCCCAACCTTTGTGATTTCTAAGTTTTTGAATTTCATCCAATTCATCACCCGTACCAACTCCAAATAATAGGTTTTTAATGGGGAGTCTCAAAATCGATTCCCAATTTTCGGCTCTATCTGAGTCCCCTCTTTTTTTAATTAACTTATCTATTCTCACAACAACATTACTAGGGTTAGTTATATCGGTTTGCTTTAAAAAATAGAAACTTAAAATAGAAAAAAGAAATATTGCTAAGATCTTAATCCTATTCATTAATTTCTGTACCAAAAATAATTTTATAACCATTACAAGAGTAATTATTATCAGAACAATAATAGATGTAACAGCCGATATTAGAAAGACACAAAAGAGAATATACGATCCCATTATGACCTTTAAATAATTATTTATAAGTTTAGATTTAAGGACTATCACAAATGCGAATACACTAAACATCCCAAAATATGGTGCGTGAATTTGAACTAATGAGTGTTTTATAAAATTATTTCGTAAATAATGAGAAATCAATAAACTAAAATTATCGTTTTCTCTAAACAATTCTAATAATACGTTTATGTGTGTAAGAATAAGTAAGCTAAATATAGAAATTGCAAAAGTTAATAGTACCTTTTCTAATGAAAAGGTACTATTATAACTTAACGCGAGAGAAATAGGGATAAATAGAAATGCTAAACTACGTTGGATTACTTTAATTCCAACATCCAGATTAGATGAATATAATAATCCTATCAAAATCAATAATATATAAAATGCCGTAATATTTATCTTAGGAACAAAGTTTCTTAATGAAAACCGGCTTGACGATCTGAGCCTTATTAAAAACGAAAATAAAAATAAAATAATTATGCTAACGCTATTAACAAAACTTCCTATTGGAATTGTAAAAGCCACTAACAACATACTATATTTCCATAATGCTTGAATATCAATTTTCTTATTTTCAAATAAGCCCATTATTACTTTTCTATGCTATTTAATGATTTATTTTTCGCTGTTTCAATAATCTTAACCAATAATATTACTAAAATAAAAAACTCAGGGTATTCAATATAGTTTTCTGTGAATAAATTAATTATTAAAAATATAATTAAAAACTTAAAAAAGCCTGAGGGTTCAGAATTGTTTTTTATTCTAACTATAAGCTTATAAATTAATAGAGATATTATGATGAATTGTAGAAATCCATATTCAACAATTAACGCCAAGACGGATGAAAACGGCTGATTACGGGTTCCGTCATTGTATTGATAGGTAATATTTCGATTCCAAAGAGGGTAAACATCTAACTCCGCATAAACTGGTCGATTTCCTTTATTTTTAGGTGAATTAATTAATTTTGAATATTCTCCATTAAGCAAAAAAGATGTGCGAGAATTATATGACCCAGGACCGGCTCCAAAGGATAAAATTTCTAAATCAATCATTCTTTTTAACCCACCAGCAAAAGCGGTAATTTTTCTAGGCACTTCAGTTCTTTTATTTTCTCGTGCGATTTTTATCTGCTGTTCGTACGAATAATTAGAAAAACCATCAACTGTGGAGTTGATATTTGCTTTAATATATAAAAACACTTTCGGGTTAAATTTTTCAGTAATTGAAAATACTGTGCCCAATAGAAGAATAGATATTAAAATATATTTTAATTGTTCAAGCCTTATTTTGGTTAGTAACAAAAATGCAATTACAATAATAAACATTATTAGACCCAGCCCGTAGAAACACATGAAACCACTCAGAAACAAAAATGCACTCTTATATATGTTTTTTTCATAAAAATAATAAACACAATAAATAAAATTAATTAAGGCTAAAGTGTGCGTCATTAATCCAGAATTTCCATACAAACCAACAAACCCGTCATCTATAATTGACGTATGTGTATATAAATTGATGATGAAATTAATAAAACCTGTAATATTGATGACAGCAAGAACTTTAAACGTAATTCTCATAAATTTTTCCAAAGAAACTAAATGCTTATTTGCAGGAGATAAAAGTGTAATTATTGGTAAATAAAATATAAATAATGAAATTATAATATTAGACAAATATCCATCATGAAATACAAACGAATATAGAGAAATTATTAAAGCTAGTAGAATTGACAACTGAGATAACTGTTTATATACGATTCGAAAAACAACTGTAATAAGTATCAACAGAATTGGGTAAATTAATATAAGCCCTTTTCTTAAAAAGGTAAACATTAGTATTGCCAAGATTCCAATAAGCAAACTTGCAAGTTTGCTTTTTTTAAAATAAAGATTTGATATAGTATTCTGCATTCTCACTTTAATATCAAAAAAACTAATAAAATTATTACGCTAATAAGTTAACTACTTTTCTTTTACTTTTTTAAATTGTAATATCTTATCAAGTAAAAAAAATAATCCTTTAGGAATAAAATAAATCCCTATAAGAGTTCCCGAAAAGAAAGAAAAACTACTTGATAAGTCACCTCTCAAAACAAAAATCAAATATATCGAAAAATAAATTGCAACTACCTGTTTAAAAAAATCTTTTGAATATTGCCATTGCAACACTTTATGGATAATAATTGCCAAAGAAACTGGAAAAAGAAACAGACTAAATACACCGAAATTAATAAGGCCTTCAGACAATAAGGGATTCGCTAAATTATCATAAGTCATATTATAATTGTCCATTAAATACTTCCCAACTAATTGACCAGTATTTAATGGTTTATCTATCCAAATTGATCTTGGAACAAAAAACAACAAACTTCCTAATAACTGCTCTCCTACGACAATTCCATAAGAACTTATGTATTCCATCGTTGCTAAAACATTGGAATAGGCGTCATAATGAATCGTCAAAAGTTCACCTAACAAGTCACGCGAAGCAATCTCATTTAAAAATTCAATTGGGTTCATTAATATTTCGAGCATCCCATGTTTTGAATGGGTGAAAATTGAAACTATCGGAAAACCGATAACCATTGATAATAGGAGAAAGAATAAGAATCGAATATTCTTATTAAACCATTTTGGGATAAGAAATATAAAAATTGTTATAATTAATGGACCGAGTGCATTTCTTTTGGCCAACATTGGATTCTTAACTAAAATGAGTAGAAATAATGATAATATAGAAATTAGCAATACATATTTCCATTTTTCATATTTATTCCTGTTTTGATTGAGAAAGACTGTGGAATATAAAAAACCAATAAAGGGTATGATAAAAAACGTTTTTCGAATAATTAAAGATTTAATTACAGAACACTTTTCAAAACCATTATCATTGTATAATACTTTATCAATAATAAAATCATGAAAAAACAAAATAATTAAAAGTGACAAGCCTGTTAGCATGGTCAGGTAGATTAAATAATTGTCTCTCTGTATACTGGCTACTTCCCAACCTCTATCAAGTTTCTTTCTCTTTTTTAAAAATTGATACGTTATTAAGAAATTTATATTCCATATAAAAATGTAAAAATTCAATTTTACCACCTCATTAATTTTAATTGGAAATGTATTGGGGAAAACACCCGCATAAATTTGGTACATTGGAGCTACCAAAAAAAACAGGTATCCAAAAACTAAATATGAAGAAATATACGGTGAAAACTCTTTATCTCTTATTAAATGAAAATAAAGAATTGTAAACAAAGAAACCCAATTAAAAAGAAATGAAATATTTAAATAAATTTCACCTAAATCACAGAAAATTATAACTAACACATGTGCTAAAAATATAATACTCAAATTCAAATTACGATAAAACATAACTTTAAAAAATTAATTTCAATGTATAATAACCCCTAATCAATAACATTAAAAATTCTGCAATAATCCTCAAAATAATAATATTCCAAAAAGTTAACGAGTCCGAGACATATAACCCTAAAAGAAGAATTAAATAAAATGTTGTTGAGTAAATTAAACTATAATTAAACTCTTTCTCAAAACCAAATGCTACTAGGGTCGTACTTCCAAGAACAAACACTAAAGCTACAATAGGGATTAAGAGCGATAGAATCTTAAGAACAGTTACGTGTTCCGTTAAATTCTCACCTCCCATGAGAAACAAAAGTTCTGTTGAAAACAAATTGAAAATTAAAAGAATAATTAAACTCAATAGAAAAGTATACTTGATTATTTTTTTTAATAATTTTTTATTTAAAGTTCTCGCAATTGTAGGAAATACAGCTTGTTGTAGCATATCGAATGGTATTAATGCTACCATAACTAGTTTTGAAGAAACATCAAATATTGTAACATACTCCATAGTAAATGCATATCCAATTACAAAAATTGTCACAGAATTAAACGCTAAATTCATTGCTCTACCCCAAAAATATAATTTCGAATCGTTCAAAATATTTTTTAACTTATAAAACGAGACTCTAACAAACTCAATCTGAAATGAAGTTCTAAGTATATAAACACTTAATACGGCCAAAACAATACCTGATAATACCAAAATCCATAAATACAAATTAATATCAGAAATATCTTTAACAAATAAGAAGGTTAATATCAATATTAAAATTCTCGACAAGAATATTACAATAGTTGCTGGGCGCATTCTTTCCATTCCTTGAAAAAACCATATCGGATAAAATATCTCTCCAACTCCTGTCAATAAGTATATAAAAAAAAAGGAGGATAAAGCGTTTATTTTAGAGTTAAACATTAACAATAAAAGTATAACGAAACTTATTATAAAAAGTCCAGTCTTAATAATATATATAGACGAAACAATTTCATTCAAAGCATCCTTATCTCCGCTTAACTCAACTACACGCTTCGATGCATAAATATTGAATCCAAAATTGATGAATAATACAAAATATTGAATAATTGAGTCTACCCACGTTATCTGACCATATCCAAACTCGCCAAAAACCCTAACTAAGTACCCTACCAGTAAAAATTTAATTCCAATATTAAAGAACCGCATTATGGAAAGATAGGACAAGTTCTTTAATATTACTTTTGAGTCGAGACTAAAATTTTTCAATACTGAAGTTTTTATTAATTCTAAAATTTTTCAATCGCTCCTTAAACTCTAATTTCCTTCCAATTCTTTTAAATATTCGATTTTTAAAAATAAGATTGGATTAAGTTTACCGCCAATTTTTTTTGTAAACAATTTATTAGCATTATCTTGAAATATAAACTCATTGAATGTAAAATAGTTTTTTAATTCTTCTGGTTTTACATATATCCTTTTTGCCCCATACAATATCTCTATATGTTTAATTTCAATCTCCTTTTCTTGCTTGACTCCGAAATTTATACGGAAATTATACGATATGCTTTCACCAAAGTTAGCTGTCAAGTTTTTGGTTGCTGATGTCCCCACAACTTTCTCATTAATTTGAGTCCACTTATTTTGATTTTCATCAGTTATAATATTATAAAGCACTAATTTGAAAACGTCTTCCTTATTAACTCTATATTTTATTTTAACAATAAATTCCTTCTTTGGTTCTTTTATCTTCTCTTCTTGTTTGCTTTTACAAGCAAGGCTAAATATTACCATCAGTAATACTAAAAATACTTTTTTCATTTTTAAAATATTAATTTTTTAATCAACTAGTCATCAAAAATATATAACCTAACTATTTGCTTTAAACCTATTATTTACTTGGGATAATTCTTTAACCTTTATAAAACTTTATCAAGTAACTTTTTTGAGAAATCTTTTTCATAAGTATGAAAAATACTCTTTATTTCTTCCCGTTCCTTAATATAGTTATCATTATTTTTGAGAATCACTTCATTTAAAAAAAACTCAAGCTTAGCAATACTTGTTATGATATCTCCAGGCATATATTTTTTAGCATCAGAAAAAACAAACCCTCTTGAGTTTTTAAACTCTTCATAATCAGAAAAAATAAACCCTATCGGTTTATTCAAAAGCATAAAGTCTATATAAATAGATGAAAAATCTGTTAATAAAATATCTACGGAATTAAAAACTGAATACAATGCAATTCCTTTATCTAAAAAACTATCATTATCAATAAAAACAAAGTTTGAATATGACTTAAAATCTTCAACTTGCAAATAGTCCATGGGGTGTAATTTTACATAACAAATTGATTCCGTTTTTATCAAAATTTGATTTATTTTCGACAAACTTTTAGCACTCAAAAAATCTATATCAGGATTAGCTTCACCGTCTATTCTAATTTCTCCAATTACCGATTTTCTATAAGTAGGCATCCATAATATAGTTTTTTTATACTTTTTAGAGCTCCCAAATAAATGATTAATTGAAATTTCACTTTCAACCAAAAAATCATATCTTGTTTGACCTACAATTAACACGCTATCTAAAGGGGTCTTAAATGCTTTTGATATAATATTTTGGAAAAAAACTGATGTAGAAATATGATAATCAGAAATTAAAACACCCTTCTTTTTTGGTTCAATTAAATAGCCAATATTTTTTATTGGCATTCCGTGCCATAGGCTAATTTTTTTTTGAGTAGAAATCAACCCAAACATATTAAATATCCCATGTGTGTGGAAAACAAAATTAGCCGTTAAGTAATGAAAAAGTCCTAAAAATGAATTTTTTTTAACAATTAATAAGTTATTGTTATTAGTGTAATTCATTGCTAAATTATAATATCTATATTTTAGGTCTGTATCTTTAACTAACCAAATATTAGAATACTCTTTATAGTTGTTACATATATAAACGAATATAGCAAAACTATTGTCGGAAAAATCAGGGAAACTATGGTATACTATTTTCTGTGAGCCAAAAGAAAAAACTCTATATAATTTAACAGCATTCTCTATAAATATTTTTCTAATTTTTCCCATAAATAAGATGAACACTTGACTAAAGATTGTTATGTAAAATTGATTTAAGTTTTGTGGTCGAAATCCCAATTGTTCTAGGTAAATAAATTACCTCACAATATTCTTTCAAATCATCAAACTTCCCTTCCCAGTCATCACCCATTACAAAAATATCAATTTCATTGTTTTTAATATCCTGTTCCTTTTGTTCCCATTCGGATTCTGGTATAACTAAATCAACATAGTCAACTGCCTCTAAAAATTCTTTTCTTTTTTGATATGAGATTTGACATTTTTTACCCTTTATTTTATTAAATTCATCAGTGGATATACCAACAACTAATCTATCCCCAAGCTCTTTTGCTCGTCTAAGAATCTCTAAATGCCCATAATGCAATAAGTCAAAAGTTCCATAAGTCAAAACTGTTTTCATTTTCTTATCAATTAAGGAGTCAAAATGAATATCAAAAGATTTCAAATCTCTATTTGAAAAAAAAGATTCTAACTTAGAAAACAAAGGCAATCTTTTTTTTGTTTCGACAGGCAACAATTCATTAATAACCTTTATTGTTTTTAAACCTTCTAAAACTACTTTGTTTCGTTTATACTCTGCCTTATAAAACCCTTTTCCAATCAATAAACCTAAGGTCCTATTTCTACTTAAATCATTAAGTGATGTAATTCCAAAATCGCCAAATCCACAAGATAAAAACAATGAATCTTCTTTTCCTCCTAGTTCTTTTAATAAAGTTCTAATTTCTGAAAAAGATTTGGTTAAAATCATAAATCGTGTATTAGGAGAATTGTATTTTGCGTCAATAATACCTATTAAGATTGCATAAACATTCTTCAATACACTTAACAACTCCACTCCTATTACGTCTGTTGTATAGTCGATATGGATATTTGTACCATAAATAACTTGTTCAATTTTCGTATAATGATCTTTTGTTTTAAAACCTAAAGTGAAAATTGAGTGAGCATTATTTATCATCTCAGATGAAAAAGTGGGACCTTTCATTGTAACAACGTTATTAGTGCTCAATTCTTTTTTTAAATATTCGACTATGGTAACTCCTTTTTTAAAAATTCCCTTAGAAAGATTAACGATCAGCGCTTCTTTTGGAATGAACTCTCGTATATTTTCTAAAGCTTTTACAATTTTTTTAGATGGTATGACAATAAATATTACTTCAGCCTTTAATAATTCCTCTTTTTCTGTTGTTGCAGATAAAGATTTATTTAATTTTTTATTAGGGAAATATCTTTTATTAGTATTGTGTTCATTTATTTCTATTTCCTGTGCATTGTTTCTTATTAATAAAACTACTTTGTTCATTGGATTATTGGATAATTGATTCCCAATTGCTGTTCCAAATACGCCTCCACCTAATATAAAAATATTCATTTGTGTTTTACCTTTTAATAAATTAGCCTAATAACAAAAAATAACTCATTTAATTTTTGTTATACCAATTGTATATCTGTACAATCCCCTCTTCTAGCTCAACAGTATGATTCCAACCTAAACTATTCAATTTCGAAACATCTGTAAGCTTTCGCATAGTTCCGTCTGGCTTTTCAGTATTAAATACCAAATCACCCTTAAAACCTATGGTTTGTTTTATAATTTCAGCTAGTTTCTTTATGGAAATGTCTATACCTGTGCCAATATTTATATGTGTATTTCTGATCTCTTGGTCACCTTCATTATAAGTGTCTGAAAAATCTCTGTTTTGCATTACAAACACACAAGCGTCTGCCATATCTTCGCTCCATAAAAACTCACGTTTTGGTTTTCCTGACCCCCATATTTCAACGGTGTTTTTAGTGATTCCCAAAGATAGTAAATATTCTTTTGCTTCTTCAATAGATTTAAGATTTAGGTCTTTTAAAACTAAATCATAATTTGATTCACTTAACAACTTTGCTAAATGAATTTTTCGAATAAGCGCTGGCAAGACATGAGATGTTTCCAAATCAAAATTATCATTTGGCCCATATAAGTTGGTCGGCATCACGGAAATAAAATTAGTGCCATACTGTAAATTATAGCTTTCACACATTTTGATTCCTGCAATCTTAGCAATTGCATAAGGCTCGTTTGTGTACTCTAAGGGATTGGTTAATAGATACTCCTCTTTCATAGGTTGAGGACATTCCTTAGGATAGATACAGGTGCTTCCTAGGAACATTAATTTTTTAACCCCATGAACATAACTTTGATGAATTACATTGTTCTGAATCATCATGTTTTCATAAATAAAGGCACCGCGATAGGTATTGTTTGCCTCTATTCCACCCACTTTAGCTGCTGCTAAAAACACATACTCAGGCTGTTGGTTTTTAAAAAAATCTTGTACCGCTAATTGATCCGTAAGATCCAATTCATTGTGTGTTTTAGTAACAATATTAAAATACCCTTTTGAATTGAGGTTTTTAATAATTGCACTTCCAACTAATCCGCGATGGCCCGCAACATATATCTTCGCATTTATATCCATAAATTATTCGAAATAATTTTTGACTGCATAGCCGCCGTCCTTTAAATATTGTTGTTTTTGCATCAGATTCAGGTCGCTAGTCATCATATCTTCTACTAAATATTTCAAATCATATTTAGGAACCCATCCTAATTTTTCTTTCGCTTTGGTGGCGTCACCTATTAATAAATCAACTTCCGTTGGTCTAAAATATTTAGGATCTACAGACACTACTTCTTTGCCGATTTCTATTGAAAACCTATCGTTTTTAGAAGATTTTACATACCCTTTTTCATCGACTCCTTCGCCTTTAAACTCTAACTCAACTCCTATGTGGCTAAAACACATTTTAATAAAATCTCTAACGCTTGTTGTTTTTCCTGTGGCAATCACCCAGTCTTCCGCTTCATCAGCTTGTAGTATCATCCACATCATTCGGACATAATCTTTAGCATGGCCCCAATCTCTTTGAGCATCTAAATTCCCTAAATACATTTTGTCCTGAAGTCCCAAAGCTATTTTTGATGTAGCTCTGGTAATTTTTCGAGTGACAAAGGTTTCTCCCCTTACTGGAGATTCATGGTTAAATAAAATCCCATTACAAGCATAAATACCATAGGCTTCTCTGTAGTTAACAGATATCCAGTAGGCGTACATTTTTGCAACCGCATATGGGCTTCTCGGATAGAATGGAGTTGTTTCTGTTTGTGGAACTTCCTGAACCTTTCCATATAATTCTGAGGTAGAAGCTTGATAGATTCTTGTCTTTTTTTCGAGTCCTAAAAACCTGATGGCTTCCAATAACCTTAACGTTCCGATTCCATCTGCATTTGCCGTATACTCGGGCATTTCAAAAGAAACTTGAACATGGCTCATCGCTGCAAGGTTATAAATCTCGTCGGGCTGTACCTCTTTAATGATTCTAGTAAGATTTGTACTATCAGTTAAATCGCCATAATGAAGAAAGAAATTTCTGTCTTCAACATGCGGGTCCTGATAAAGATGGTCAATTCTTGCAGTATTGAACAAAGAGGCGCGGCGTTTTAGCCCGTGTACCTCATATCCTTTTTTTAAAAGAAACTCGCTTAAATACGCGCCATCTTGCCCTGTGATACCTGTTATAAGTGCTACTTTTTTTTCTGCCATGTTTTATAAATTATAAATTGCTTTTTTTAAACTTACTCCCCACTTTGGAGGCTGTATATTAAATACTTGGTTAATTTTCTTTGTGCCCAAAACAGAATATTTTGGACGTCTTGCTGCAACGGGACAATCTTTAGATAAAATGGGGGTTAAACCTATCGATAAGTTATGTGTTTCAAAAATTGCTTTTGCAAATCCATACCAGCTAGTTTGTCCTTCATTGCTGTAATGGTACAGACCAAAATTAGTGTTTTTAGAACTGATGATTTTTAATATAACGTCTGCTAAATCTCCTGCATAGGTTGGTGTTCCTATTTGATCCGATACCACACTAATTTCATCACGTGTTTCGGCAAGTCGAAGCATCGTTTTCATAAAATTAGTACCATGTTCAGAATATAGCCAAGATGTTCTTATAATAAAATGTTTTTTTAATGTTTTTTGTATTTCAACTTCACCTTTCAATTTAGAGGCCCCATACACACTTATTGGATTGGGAATATCTGTTTCAATGTAAGGTTCTGTCTTGTCACCATCAAACACAAAATCAGTGGAAACATGAATTAAAACAGTGCCATGTGCGTCACAAACAAGTGCTAAGTTTTTAGCCCCCTGTGCGTTTATTTCAAACGCTTTTTCGGCAATATCTGTTTCTGCCTTATCAACTGCTGTATAAGCTGCACAATTGATGCAATAATCTATTTTTTGATTCGTTTTAAAAAATTTATCTACTTGTTTGAGATTACAAATATCTAGCTCTTGATAGTCCGTACAAATAAAATGTAATCCCCTCTGCTCCTTTGCAAGGTCTTTAATACAGCTTGCCAATTGCCCGTTACTTCCAGTTACCAATACATTGATCATAGGTCTATGTTTGAAAGTGTTGGTAATACTAGGTCTTTTTCAGAAACAATAAATTCTTTAGCAGCTAAGCGCCAGTCGATTCCTAGTGAGGGATCGTCGTAGCGTAGTCCTTTTTCTGAAGCCTTGTCATAAAAATTATCACATTTATAAGAAAATATAGCCGTTTCACTAAGCACTATAAACCCATGTGCAAATCCTCGTGGTACAAAAAGCTGTCTTTTGTTGTCTTCGGACAACTCAATTGAAAAATGCATAGAAAATGTAGAAGACTCTTTTCTCATGTCAACGACCACATCTAAAACCGTTCCTTTTACAACGCGTACCAATTTGGCCTGTGCATAGTCTCCAGTCTGAAAATGCAACCCTCTTAAGACCCCTTTTGAAGAAAACGACTCATTATCTTGAACAAATTTGATTTCCTGACCAATTAATTCGCTGAACTTATTTTGATTGAAACTCTCAAAAAAATAGCCTCTAGGATCTTTAAAGACAGTGGGCTCTATAACAAAACACCCTTTAAGTTTCGTTTCTGTGGCTATCATTACTTTTTATTCAAAAATTCCATTAAATTTGTACTGTAACCGCTTTTTAACAGAGGGTTCTGCCAATCTTTTGAATTGCTGCCTCATCTATATATCCCATCTCGTATGCGACACCTTCAATAGCGCCTACTTTTAGAGCCTTGGCGCTGCTCAATGACCTCCACAAATTGAGAGGCCTGCATTAACGATTGAAACGTTCCGGTATCTAACCAAGCGGTTCCTCTATCTAAAATACTGACGCTGAGCTTACCTTGTTTGAGGTATTCCTTATTAATGTCTGTTATTTCTAATTCGTCCCTGTGACTGGGTTTAATATTTTTTGCAATATCAACGACCGTATTATCATAAAAATAAATCCCGGGAACGGCGTAATTAGATTTAGGAAGTTCTGGTTTCTCTTCAATAGAAATCGCTTTGCCGTCTTGGTCAAACTCAACAACACCATAGCGTTCTGGATCATTAACTCGATACGCATAAATAATTCCACCATTTGGGTTATTATTCGTCTGTAAAAGTTTTTCTAAACCTGTACCATAAAAAATATTATCCCCTAAAATAAGAGCCACTTTATCATCTCCAATAAAGTCTTCTCCAATTAAAAAGGCCTCTGCCAATCCATTCGGATGTTCTTGAACGGCATATTCAAATGTGCAACCGTACTTTTTACCGTCTCCCAATAAGTCTTTAAACAAGGGTAGGTCTTTAGGTGTTGAAATGATTAAAACTTCGTTAATCCCCGCATACATCAATGTAGATAGCGGATAATAGATCATCGGCTTATCGTAAATAGGCATCAATTGCTTACTTACAGATAATGTTAAGGGATGGAGTCGTGTTCCAGAGCCTCCAGCAAGAATAATTCCTTTCATCTATCGTTAATTATATTGTTTACTGTAATAAGACTGATAGGCTCCAGAAGTAACATTCTTAAGCCAAGCATCGTTTTCTAAATACCAATCAATAGAAATCGCTAAGCCTTCTTCAAAAGTTACTGAGGGTTCCCAGCCTAATTCATTATTTATTTTTGAGGCGTCAATCGCATAACGCAAATCGTGACCTGGACGGTCTTTAACAAACGTAATGAGCTGCTCTGAATCGCCTTGTGGACGACCAAGTTTCACGTCCATTTGATGACATAACTCTTTTACTAAATCGATGTTTTTCCACTCGTTAAAACCGCCAATATTATAGGTTTCTCTGTTTTTTCCTTTGTGAAACACCAAGTCAATAGCTTCTGCATGATCTTTTACATACAACCAATCTCTTGTGTATTCTCCATCTCCATAAACTGGAAGAGGTTCTCTATTTATAATATTATTAATAAATAACGGAATTAGTTTTTCTGGAAATTGATTCTGCCCATAGTTATTCGAACAGTTTGTAATTATATACGGCATGTCATAGGTTTCTCCGTAGGACCTCACAATGTGGTCAGAACTTGCTTTTGAAGCCGAATAGGGTGAGTTTGGATCATATGGAGTCGTCTCTGTAAACAATCCTGTTTGACCTAATGTTCCGTAAACCTCATCCGTACTTACATGATAAAACAATTTATCTTGAAAGTTATCTTTCCACATATTTTTAAAAGCATTTAACAAAATCGTAGTGCCTAATATATTAGTTTTAATAAACGCTAAAGGGTCTTTTATAGACCTATCTACATGAGATTCTGCCGCTAAGTGAATAACGCTGTCAAACTGGTGTTGTTCAAACAGATTATTGATAAAACCTTCATCGGTAATATCCCCTTTAATAAATGTATAGTTTGGCTTTGATTCAATCTCTTTTAGGTTCTCTAAATTACCTGCATAGGTGAGTGCGTCTAAATTAAAAAAAAGATGCTGTGGATATTTCTCTACAAATAAGCTTAAAACATGAGACCCTATAAAACCAGCGCCGCCCGTTATTAAAATTCTCATACACTCTTTTTATACTGTTCTATAAACTTTAAAAACTCTATCCCTAATAAAACCATAAATGCTAATAAAATTAACCCGAGTCCATAGAATAATTCGAAACTCAATTCACGACCAAAAACTATTTTTGAATTGCTTGCAAACCCTGAGTCTTGCTTGTTAGAGATCATTTCGATAATGTATTGCTTGTCTAACAACATTCTTTCTATCCGTACCAGTTGACTTCTCAAGTCTAAATCATTCTGATATAATTCGTACTCCTTGGTTTTCTCGGTTTCGCTAGAGCCTTCAAAAGTAATTCCGATTTCAGAAGTTTTGGAAGTTTGATCTTCATTTAAGCCTTGTTCTAAAACTCGCTTATAGGTGTCTTGAAGAGATTGCGACTTAGATAATGCAAGCTCTAATGCTTCTTTTGTTTGAGTGAGTTCTGTGATGTCTTTTTTCTGCTCATTCAGAAAAAATGAATTTTCATTTATAGATTTGACAATGTTTTCAAAAACAGATTTAAAACTATTACGTTCTGTAGATGAAATGCTAATTTGCTGATATTTGTGGGTGTAATTCTCGTTGTTCTCTAAAAAATCTTCATACTCAATTTTTGTGGCTGCCAAGGAATCTAGTTGCTTTATATACTTATTAAACGCAACAAGCTTATTGTTGTCACTAATCACAGGGCTGACACCAAAAGTTAAAATAGACTTTGTTTTTTCTGTATCTAAATTTAAGACCGATCCGAGTGTCTCATAATCTTTTTGCCTTAATAAGTCGTTGTAATAACCTACAGAACTATAGAGGTTCTCTCCTGTTGGATAGTTTTGTACCACTGTTACTGAAGATTCATATTTAGGAGCTGATGTTTTATTTTTAAACACTCCAATTATGACCCCAAAAATGCCTGCTATTAGGAGAATAATAATTCGTCTTTTAATAAAAAAAACAATCCATACAAACATTAAAAACAAGTTCTTAAAAATGTTTCGAATAAAATTAAAAAGCCGATCAAAAGCATTTCCAATAAGTTTAAAAAGTTGTCCTAAATCAACTTCATCAGAGTTGTTGGGGGTGTTTGAGTTTGTGCTCATAAATTAATTAATTAAATATCTGTTTTAAAATTTGTTTCGTGATTATATAAGTTGGTTTTACACCGCTTGAGCCAAGACCACCTGATGCCAAGGTACTACCTGTTTCAAGAGGATTGTCACTAGCATAATAGGCGTATCGAACCTTAACATTAGGGTTGATGCTATGACGAACTTTTGAAGCTGCTTGTATTGCTTTTTGATAATGAGCACCTTCCATTTCCAGTCCAATAACATTCCAAGTAGAATCATGGAAAAACTTAAGAAGATCTTTGTTTTGAAGAGACGTACCCAAAACGGTTACCATCGTACCTTCAAAAACCTTTAAATCTTTTGTGTCAAAATCATCAAGAGTTAACTCATTTTTAAAAGGGTAATTATCCGCAGTTCCTTCAAAAATATGTGCCGATGGAATCATGATATCTCCTTTGGAACCTTCTAAAATACCCGCTTTGCCCATTATGGATATAGAGTCTACATTTAAATGGATGTTATTTTCAGTTGTTTTAAACGGCTTTAATAGTTCATCAATCGTTTCGTAAGCTTGTTCGCCAAAAGCATAGTCCATAACAATAATTACAGGTGCCTCTTTTGTAGAATCAAACTCAAATTCAGTACTAGAAAAATCGATTTTTGCAGCATCAAAAATCTGAACATCTATATTGGTACCTGACTTGTCTTCTATAAAAATCATTCCTTCTTGCAACGCTACTTGTTTTGTTTTATTGCGAAGCGCTTTATTTTCCTCTTTACTCAAAAGTTCATATACATTGAAAACACCATGCTTAGCACACTGGTCTTTGAGGGCTTTTGGTGCATGAAACGTATTCATAACACTGTGTAAGTTTGCAGAAATAATATGAATCGGACGATTGATTAGTTCCTGTTTTTGAAGCACTTCTTTAATCGTATTTGCCCAAGATTCTCCATGAATATGATGCCCCAATCGCTCTCTCAGTACAGGGCTAAAACTGATGGTTCGTTTTGAATTATCAACAATTTCTTCAATTGCTCTCTTTCCTAGCCAATAAATAAGGTGTAAAAAATGATCGGATTGTTTTGGTGTTGAAAACTGGTCGTAAACCTCTAGAATTTCTTCAAAAGTTCTGCCCAAAATATTCCCTGTGTGTGTAATGGCTAACTCGCGCTCTTTTTGATTCAATTTTTTCTTTGAAAGGACTGCAGTTTCAAGCTTTATCCAATCTCTTGTAGTAGTCCCTTTGTCATCAATAACAACACGTTTAGCTATTTTATGGGACTCTATAAACATAAACGTTAAATGCGTCAATATATCATAAATCTCAGAACGCCCTCTAGTGATTTCAATATTCATTTGCTCAAAATCAATTCGAAAACAATTTCGACGTCTTTTGGAGGGAACGATGACTTCAAAGTGAGAATTTCCAAAGCCTTCAGCGCTCGTTAAGTTTATCAAAATACACTCTTCGATACCAATTGGCAAACGGTCGATTACATAAAGTAACCCTTCAAGCTCTGTTTTATCTCCTCCAATAGATCCATATATTTCGGGACGTAATTGAAGTAATGCTTGGCGTAACGTTTCTCCCGAAACACCCATTGGCTTATAAAAACCCCTATTAAACAAATGACGCATCGTCAGGTACATACGCTCAATAGCATGAGAACTTTCTTGAGCTCTAGTTCGATTTATATTTTTGGTTTGAGATTTCTGCATAACTAGTACAAATATACGTTAATTAGTCTGAATGTTTTTAGTCAACACGTCTGCGATCTTTCGATCATTTGATAATCGCGGAGTTTTGTTTTGACCCCCTAGCTTTCCGATGGTCTTCATGTAATTTTGGAAGCCCCCTTTTTGAACCTGAGTAATTTTTAAAGGCTGTAAGACTTTTCCTTGTATCAAATCCAAATAGTAACTATTTTGAAGTTGTAAAGCAGTATCAATTTGAGTAGCGAATACGTTAACATTAGAAGGTGGGTTGTCAAATTCAATAAACCACTCGTGGTATGGAAGCCCCTCATTAGGAGTTGTTTGAGGGGCAACTGTAAATTCACTCACGCTTACCTCTGTTGTTTTCAAAGCACTTAAAAGTGCCTGTTCGACTTCTTTAGCAATAACATGTTCGCCAAATGCAGAGATGAAATGTTTGATTCGTCCGCTAACAATCACTCTAAAGGGTGTTAATGAAGTAAACTGTATCGTATCTCCAATATTATAAGCCCAAAGGCCTGCATTCGTTGAAATAATAATCACATAGTTGACTCCTATCTTAACATCTTTTAAAGTCAATCGAAGGGGGGAAGCATCAAAAAAAGTGTCTGCCTCTATAAATTCATAAAACATCCCCGAATCTAATTGAAGCAGCATTCCGGCTTCATTTTGCTGGTCTTGAAAGGCAAAAAAACCTTCACTAGCAGGGTAAAGCTCTACACTGTCTACTTTTCTTCCAATTAAGCTTTCAAATTTAGAGCGGTAAGGCTCATAGTTAACCCCCCCAAAAATAAAAAGATTGAAGTTTTTAAATATCTCTCCAACTTTTTGACCTTTTTCTTCAACAAGCTTTTCAAAATACATTTGAACCCATGACGGAATACCTGCAATTACAGACATGTCTTTACTCAAAGTCTCCTGAACAATAGTATTTACCTTGGTTTCCCAGTCTTCAATACAGTTGGTTTCCCATGAAGGCAATCGGTTTTTTTGAAGGTATTTTGGAACATAATGTGCTACAATCCCTGACAAACGTCCAAGTTGAATTCCGTTTTTGGTTTCGAGAACTGGACTTCCTTGCAAGAAAATCATTTTCCCTGTCACAATCTTAGAGTTTCCAGTTTGATGAATATAGAGTAAAATGGCATTTTTGGCCGCTTCAATGTGTCCTGGCATACTTTCTTTTGTAATCGGAATATACTTAGCGCCTGATGTTGTTCCTGAAGTTTTTGCAAAATACAAAGGCTTTCCTTTCCATAAAACATCTTCTTCACCTCTAACCACTTTTTCAACGTAAGGTTTCAAAGCTTCGTAATCCCGCACAGGAACGTGTTTAACAAAATCTTCGTGAGTGGTTATGTCTTTAAAATTATGATCTTTTCCAAATTGAGTAGAAGAAGCATCAGAAATCAAAGATTGAAAAACCCGTTCTTGAGTACTAATAGGGTTTGAAGCCCATCTGTTGATTTTATTATAAATTCTGGCCGCATAAAGTTTTGCGACAAATGCTTTAATTGATGGCATTTTAATTGGTTTAAAAGTCGATAAAAGTAGATGGATTCAAGGGAATTCCATTGTTCCATAGTTCAAAATGTAAATGAGGTCCTGTACTTAGCTCCCCAGACGAACCAGAGATCGCAATGACCTCGCGTGCTTTTACAAATTCTCCCTGAGATTTGGTGAGAGATGAATTGTGTTTATATACAGAAATCAATTCATCGCCATGGTCAATTATTATGACATAACTAGCGTCTGAAGTCCAAGACGCAAACAAGACACGCCCATCTGCAGTCGCTTTAATAGGGGTGTTTTTGGGAATAACGATATCTACAGCAAAATGCTTTTCATTGATATCAAAATCGGAGCTTATAGATCCATTGACTGGTGGAAAAAACACGAAATCTGCAACTGTTGTAGCAGTTTGAAATAAATTATATTTGTCCTCATTGCTCACTTTGGCTCTTAATATTGAATCCGCTTTTGAAGGGTTTAAATCTAATACATCTGCATCAGCTTGAGCAGCTTTAAAAATAGAATCTTTGTTAATAACAACTGCACTAACTTCGCCCCTCAACACCTTTTTAACAGAACTAATATAAGCGTCGTTCATATAAACAATATCTAGTAAAGAGTCGGTTTTAAAATCCAGTTCCAATGCTTGCCTTTGGAGTGCTGTTGAAGAATATCCAGGGATGTATTCCCGAATAGGCGTAAACGCGATAAGAACAGTTGTGACAGCTACTAATAAAATTGTAGTTAAAGAGCCCAAAACAAAAACATTCAGACGTGTTAGCTTGAATGCTAATCGTTCTTCAAAAGTATCTTCATTCAGTACCACTAAGCGGTATTTGTGAAGAAGTTTTTTTTGAAGCTTCTTTTTATTTATGGTTTTTCGGGTCATTTCAGTACAAAATTAAATAAAAATTAAGCGATTCTTGTGTTTAAAGCGGACTAAAGTTTGAAATAACCTTTTATTTAAAGGATAATTATTAACTTTGTAATCTAAATTTATAACATTATGAACATATACATGATACCTCTAGCTATCGGTGCGCCACAAATTATTTTAATTGTGGTTGTGGTTCTTTTGTTGTTTGGCGGTAAAAAAATTCCTGAACTTATGAAAGGATTAGGGGGCGGAATTAAAGAATTCAAAAAAGCCAGTCAAGAAGACACTGAAGACGCTGAAAAGAAAAAAGACTAAATAAATCCTGGCGAAGCTAGGATTTATTGTTTTATGGATATCGATTGAATAATCGCTTCTAATTCAAAAATATAATCTCGTTTTCCGACAGAAGGAGCATACACGAAACCTTCTACAATCAAATAACGCCCATTTGTCTTATCTTCTATCCAATAATTGATGAAGGGACCAGACATAAATGCATCCTTTACTTGCCAAATACTTTTTGTTTCAAAGCTATTTAAATTCGCTACTTTAGTCTCACCAAAAAAAGGAGTGTACGCTTTTTCAGTCGTCATATAACTTCCATCTACGGGTCCTGAAATGTATTGCTTTCCTATAGAATCTCTCACTTTAATCACTCGTTTTGCGAGTGCTTCTTTTGTAGTGTTTTCTGTATAAGGAAGTGTGTAAAGCAATAAATTTACTGTTCCTGTTTTAGTGTCTCTGCGTAACCAGAAAAAATTATCAGATTGATTAGCTAAACGATAGATAGACGGAAACTGAATATTGATTCCGAGTTGTTTTGAGATAGCTGTTGAATTAAATAAAGATTTTTTGGTTCGACGTTGCTTTTCTTGGACCTCTTGCCTCTTAAAAGCCTTGACAATCTTATCTTGATTGGTCATGAGCTGTTCGCTAATTTCCTGATTGGTCATTCCACTAACCATGACCATCCGCTGAGGCGAAGCGTAAGGGTCTTTGTAAAATTTTGTAGCAGCAGCGATGCCTTTCCTGATTTTTAAAATAAGTCGTGTATTTTTTACAAACCCTGAAAAAACAGAAGAAGGTATTTGACGCAGTGTAAACTGTGGTTCATCTTGTGGAAGTCCATATAAAGGAGCTCCAATTGTAGACCGAATCGTTTCGCCAACAGAAGTGTTCCATAAATCATTATCTATTACTACAGATAAATCATTAATATTTCCTGAGGATTGTGGCTTATAAACTTGCTTGGTGTTTGAATCGTTACAAGCAGCTAAGATTAATAATAAACAAAACGCTTTCAGATAAAGTTTCATGAATTTGTATTTTAGTTAGAAATAATCAAGGTCATTCCTGGTTTTAAATGACTGTCCCAAATATCATTCCATTCTTTAAGGTTTTGGATAGAGACCCCTGTTAATTTGTTAGAGATGCTCCAAAGAGAATCTCCAGGCTTCACTAAATAGGTTGATTTGTTAGACGTATTTATAGCTGTTTTTGTCGCTGTTTTTAATTTATTAAAAGTGTATGCCGTAGGATTTCGAGAGTAGATAGTAAGTCGCTGACCTATTTTTAAATCATTAGTTCGCAGTCCATTCCATTTTTTTATTTGACTCACTTTTACTCCAAATTTTCGTGCAATCTTTCCTAAATAATCCCCTGACTTCACTTTATATCTAATTTTAGAATCGATTTCGAAAAACTGAGGTAAAGGCTTCTCTCTAGCCTCAAACTCTGTTTGTGCAGCCATATAAATTTGTGTTTCGTTTTGAACAAAATCACCAACTTTAACAAGTGGAAGTCTTAGGGTATAGGTTTTATCCTCTAAAACAGGAATGATATCTAATTTGTAAGATGGATTTAGATGTTGCAAGATTTCAATTTTGGTGTCTGTAAATTCAGCTACCTGGTTCAAAGAAATCATTTGTTTCACGTGAATTGTGTCAGTTGTAATGATTGGAAGTTGATTTTTTTGAACTTGAAATCCGTGAGCTTCCGCATACTCGAAAAGATAAAAGGTTGCTAAAAAAGCAGGGAGATACCCCGCTGTTTCTCTTGGAAGAAACGGTCGGATGTTCCAATAATTTTGATACCCTCCAGATCTTCTAATTGCTTTTGTAACGTTTCCGGGGCCAGAATTATACGCTGCCAACGCTAGGTCCCAATCTCCAAATGTTTTGTATAACAACCTTAAGTATTTAGCAGCAGCATTGGTAGATCGCAAAGGGTCGCAGCGCTCGTCTACATAACTACTTACTTCAAGCCCGTATTGCTTTCCGGTGGCAAACATAAACTGCCAGAGCCCAGTTGCGCCCACACGCGACTTTGCTTGTGGTTTTAAAGCAGACTCAACAACTGCCAGATATTTGATTTCTAACGGAAGGTTGTGTTTATCCAAAACTTCCTCAAACATTGGGAAGTAATAATGACTTCGACTTATTAATGTTTCAGTAGATCGTTTTCGATTCTTTAAATAGCCCTTGATAACACTTTCCAAAGCGGGATTATATGCTATGTTAAAGGGGGTTTTGGCGTCAAGAATGGCCAGTCGTTTTTTGAGTGTGTCCGTTGGTAATTCTGGATAGTAAATTGCTTCATACGACTGGTTGGCAACAACATTTGAAAGTGTATCGTTGAGCGAATTATTGTATACTTCATTATGCCAACGTTCTTCAATTTTCTGAACACTGTTAAGACTCAAAGAATCAGAGTCAATAGTTGAAGTGTCAACTACCGTTAAACTATCAATAATTTGACTGTGTAAAAAACCGCTAGTCAAGACTCCAAAAATTAGAAAGACTCTTAATTTCATTTTATAAAACCACTGTTTCTGTTAATATTATAATCTTACTTACTCCACTGAAGTTATTCAGAAATAGCCGCAATTCCAGGAAGTATTTTTCCTTCTAAGCTTTCAAGCATAGCACCTCCACCAGTACTCACATAGCTCACTTTGTTTTCGAAACCAAACTGCTTCACGGCTGCTACAGAGTCGCCACCTCCAACAAGTGAAAAGGCACCATTTTTCGTTGCTTCTGCAATAGAATCTCCTAAAGCGATTGTTCCGCTAGAAAATGTTTCCATTTCAAAAACACCTAAAGGTCCGTTCCATAAAATGGTTTTACATTGTTGAACCACGTCATGGAATATCACTTTTGATTTTGGGCCACAATCCAAACCTTGCCAATTTTCTGGAATCGCTCTCACATCTACAATTTGTGTGTTTGCATCATTACTAAAATCATCCGCCGCCAACACATCTACAGGAATATGGATTTGAACGTTTTTAGCTTTTGCTTTTTCAAGAATTTCAAGTGCTAGTTCCATTTTATCATCCTCACAAATAGAGTCTCCAACATGGCCGCCCTGTGCTTTTACAAACGTAAAAGTCATTCCGCCGCCTATAATTAAATGATCTACTTTATCTAAAATATTATCTATAATCGTAATTTTTGAAGACACTTTAGCACCTCCTAAAATTGCCAAAACAGGCTTTTCTCCGGTTTGCATGACTTTATCAATACTTTCGATTTCCTGAGCCAGCAAATTCCCAAAGCACTTATTTTCTTGAAAAAATTGTGCAATTATGGTGGTTGAAGCATGAGCTCTATGGGCTGTTCCAAAAGCATCGTTGATATAAAAATCTCCTAATTTAGAAAGCGCTTCTGCAAATCCAACATCCCCTTTTGTTTCTTCGGCATGGTACCTTAAGTTTTCTAACAAAAGAACCTGGCCAGGTTGTAAGTTCTCTGAAGCCTTTTGGGCTTCATCTCCTACGCAGTTACTTGAAAACAAAACTTGAACTCCTAAAATGGCCTCAAGGGTACTTACAATATGACGCAATGAAAACTCAGACTCTTGAGCTGTTGGTCGGCCCAAGTGAGACATTAAAATACAACTCCCACCATCTTCTAACACCTTTAAAATAGTTGGTTTAGCTGAAACAATTCTCGTAGCATCAGCGACTTCGAATTGTGCGTTTAAAGGCACATTAAAATCTACGCGTATCAATGCTTTGGTGTTTTTAAAATTTACGTTCTGTATGGTTTTCATTTTTTCGAGATAATATGGATTAATTTATAAAAATTCAAAGGTAAGTATTTCTTTTAGCCTATGAAAAGTCCGTTTGAGAAAGTTGTGGGCCAGGCTCTTGAAATTTACACATTAAAAATTTAGGGTTTGTGGACGTCTATATTTCCTAATAAGATTCAATTAAATCTGCTATCTTTGTTTTATGACTTTCGAAGATATTATAGGACAATCTTTTTTAAAAACTCACTTGAAACAAAGTGTAAAATCCGGACGAATCCCACATGCTCAGCTTTATGTAGGAAGACGAGGAGTCGGTGCGCTCCCAATGGCGATTGCATACGCTGATTATTTAATGAAACACCAATTGGGTGGGGTTGGAGAAATGAGTCCACTCACACACCCTAACATTCATTTTGTTTACCCAGTTACCACAAGCGATAAAGTGAAATCGAAACCCATATCATCCAACTACCTTGTAGAATGGCGTTCCTTCATAGAAACGAATCCATACGGCTCAATTAACGACTGGTATGACTTGGTTGGCGTGGGAAATAAACAAGGAAATATTGGCGTAGAAGAAGCAAATGATGTGGTGTCAAAAATGTCTTTAAAAGCATTTAATGGAGGCTATAAAGTGATGATTGTATGGATGGCTGAAAAGATGAATTCCATGTGCGCCAATAAACTGCTGAAATTAATTGAAGAGCCTGCGGATAAAACAGTGATTATCTTGGTAACCGAAGATGAAGAACAATTGATTAATACCATTCGATCGCGGTGTCAGGTCGTACAATTAAATCCACTTTCAGAAGAAAGTTTAAAAAACTCACTCATCAAATCTCATCAAACAGAAGAAGGCTTAGCACAAAACATCGCCCACCAATCTGAAGGGAGCTACAGTAGAGCGTTAGATTTATTAAATCAAGAATCTGATGATCTCCAGTTTGAAACCTGGTTTATAGCATGGGTCCGCACCGCATTTCAAGCCAAAAGCAATAAACAATCCATCAACAATTTGATGGCTTGGAGTGACGAAATATCTAAAACAGGTCGCGAAATTCAAAAGCAATTTTTAGATTATAGCTTGCGCTTTTTTAGACAAGCACTCCTTTACAACTACAACGCCAAAGAATTGGTTTTCATTAAGTTAAGCGACAAATCGTTCAAGTTTGAAAACTTTGCGCCATTTATTGATGCCTCAAATATTGCTGAAATTTCTAAAGAAATAGAATTGGCAAACTACCACATAGAACGCAATGCCAATCCTAAGATTGTTTTGACAGATTTATCCATCAAATTAACCCGTTTGTTACATCTCAAAAAAGCTTAGTTTTCACTATAGCTTTCGTTCAACGACTTTAAAATTTCTTGTGTGAGGTCTGATGGAGCTTCGCCATACAAAACACTGCCTGCTTCGTTACTGCCTAAAATGAAGTTATAACTGTTTGATTTTCCGTACGATTGAACAAACTTTTTGACCTTATTAATAACAGAATCGTTAAGAGACTGACTTTCTTGGGCAATTTGTTGTTGCTCAAATTGAACTCTTTGAGACAATAATTGTTCCTTTTGCTGCAGTTCTTGCGAAAGTTTCTGAATTGCTGATTGCGACATTTTCCGCGCTTTTAATTCTGCTTCTTTAATTTCCAACTCAAAAGCAGACCTTAAACTGTCTGTACGTTTTTTAAATGCATTAATTTTTGTTTGAAGTCTTGCTTCAATATCTACACGCTCTTGGTACTCGTTGATAAGAATACCATTATCTACAAAACCAATTTTTTGTTGTTGGCAGGCTGTAAGTGATATAATCGTTAAAAATATAATCGCTATTTTTTTCATGTCAGTGTGATTTGTTTGTTGGTACAAAAGTAAAAAAAGTAATTACAATATTGTAAAAATAACAGTCGGAGTTGTGTTATAAGTAAAACCTATCATTAATAGTGGGTTCTATTGTAAAAACCTATTAATTTAGGCGTCCGGAGATGTGCCTTAAATCAATAAAAATAAATTTTACATAAGATTATTCTAGTTAGCGCGGAACACTCTCCTAAAAGGCTTGAAAACGCTAATTCTTGTTTTTAAGGATGTAAATAAGTGATGAATATTCTCCTGACTTTAAAGCCTTAATATTTGAGACCAATCCAACCCAAAAACTATTTAAAATTTGATGAGCGCCTGTTTTTAATTTATTAGACAGCAAACAAACGTAATAAGCGTCCATAACTAACGGGTGAGTAGATTCTAGTTTGACCTGAACTTCAGAAAATATTTTTGGAATCGACTGTTGAGAAAAATGCCATAAATGTCTTGGAACGTCATAAGCCGCCCAAAAACCCTTAAAGTACTCCGCATCAAAACTTTTAAAATTTGGCACTGCTACCACTATGCGTCCGTTTGGTTTTAATAATTTTTGAAATATTCTTATATCGTCTTCTAAGTTTGGAAGATGTTCTAATACATGCCATAGGGTGATAACATCAAACGATTTTTCGGGAAGTGTTCGCAACGTGTCGGAATCAAAAACAGTATTAGGAGCTTTTATATTTGCCAGATTTCGTGCAGACGAGTTGGGCTCCAAGCCTGTAACCGTCCAGCCTCTTTTTTTAGCTGCTCTTAAGAAAAACCCTGTTCCGGCACCGACGTCCAATAGCGTAGCTTGTTGGGACTGAAAAGGTTTTAATAGACGTAGTTTTCGTCTAACAGAAACATAACGAACCGCGTGGTACAAAAGATCGAAAAGAGATTTTCGTTGGTTGGTGTGAGAAATATAATCTGTATTAGGGTAGTAGTTTGAAAGCTCAGATTCTGGTGGCTTTGGGTGTGTAAAGAGCATTTCCTTTGACGCGTCATAAATGAGCTCAAAAGAGTCTCCGCTCACGGAATGGTCTTTAAGTTTTAGATAACTCTTTTGTGTTTTCATATATGACGTTCCACGTGGAACAATTGAGTTAATTAACGCCCCATATAAACTAGCAGCACAGAAATATCATTAGGAGAGACCCCACTAATACGAGATGCTTGTGCAACTGTTGTAGGTTGTATTTTTTTAAGTTTTTCACGAGCCTCATAACTCATGGATTTAATTTGAGAATAATCAAATCCACTAGGGATCTTTACATATTCTAAGCGTGTGAGTTTGTCAGCATTATTTTTTTCTTTAGCTATATAACCAGAATACTTCACTTGTATTTCAGCCTGATCTATCACTTCAGTATCCAAATCATTAGATTGAATATAAGCTTCGACTGCTTTAAATTTTCGAACATCGGCAATACCAATGTTGGGTCTTGAAAATATTTTAAACATTTTATCGGATTGACGAATCGGTTGAGAATCTTTACTTTCTAAGACCGGGTTTGCTTCTTCTGGCTTGACGCTTTGAGTTCTAAAAAACCCAACAAAGGCTTCAGCTTTTGAGAGTTTTTCTTCCATACGCTTTAGACGCTTTTCACTAGCAATACCAAGCTCATATCCTTTTGGAGTCAATCTAATGTCGGCATTGTCTTGTCTTAAGAGCGTGCGATATTCTGCCCTGGACGTAAACATTCTGTAAGGCTCTTCTGTGCCCTTGGTAATGAGATCATCGATTAAAACACCAATATAAGCTTCGTTGCGTTTTAGTATAAAAGGCTCTTTCTCTTGAACTTTTAAGCTGGCATTTATGCCTGCCATTAACCCCTGAGAAGCTGCCTCTTCATAACCGGTTGTACCATTAATTTGTCCTGCAAAATAAAGACCTTGAACTAATTTAGTTTCTAAAGAATGTGTCAGTTGAGTAGGAGGGAAGTAGTCGTATTCGATTGCATATCCTGGTCTAAAAAACTTTACATTTTCAAAACCTTTCACAGCACTTAATGCTTTAAACTGAACATCTTCGGGCAGGGATGTAGAAAACCCATTAATATAATACTCTACAGTATTCCACCCTTCGGGTTCTACAAAAATCTGGTGGCGATCTTTGTCAGCAAAACGGTTGATTTTATCTTCAATAGAAGGACAATAGCGAGGGCCTAAACTTTGAATGCGACCATTGAACATAGGGGACCGGTCAAAACCTTCTCTTAACAAATCGTGAACTTCTAAACTAGTATATGACATATGACAAGAGCGTTGAGAAGTCAACGGTTTTGTAAGGTCTGAATATGAAAACTTTTCGGGGACTGCATCTCCTGGTTGTTCAATCATTTTAGAAAAATCTAAAGAACGTCCATCAACTCTTGGCGGGGTCCCTGTTTTCATTCTTCCTGATTCGAAACCCAAATCAACAAGTTGCTCTGTAATACCAGTCGCTGATTTTTCACCGGCGCGTCCACCTCCAAAATTTTTGTTACCAATATGAATTAGTCCATTTAAAAAAGTCCCATTCGTTAGCACGACAGTTTTGGCACGAATTTTTAAACCTAAAGAGGTTGTGACTCCAGTAACTTTATCGCCTTCCACTACAAGTCCTGTAACCATTTCTTGATAGAAGTCAAGGTTTTTGGTTTGCTCTAATAACATCCTCCAATCCTCTGCAAAACGCATGCGATCACTTTGGACACGCGGACTCCACATAGCAGGTCCTTTGGATTTATTAAGCATCTTAAATTGTATCGCGGATGTGTCACTTACAATTCCACTATAACCTCCAAGGGCATCAATTTCACGGACAATTTGACCTTTAGCAATACCACCCATTGCAGGGTTACATGACATTTGCGCTATGTTTTGAAGGTTCATTGTAACCAGCAAGGTCTGGCTACCCATGTTGGCGGCTGCGGCAGCTGCCTCACTTCCTGCGTGACCACCACCAACTACAATTACGTCATATACTTTATCAAACATTGATTCTGTTTTTAATGTTCCACGTGGAACAAATCACTTGAGGCTGCAAATATAAGACTTTAGAAAATTAATCGAGTCGTTGTTGAAGATAGAACTCTTCTTTAGAACGCATTATGGCTGCCTCCGAAGTGGACTTGTCTTTGTAACCACAATAATGTAACACTCCATGAGCCATAACTCTCGAAAGTTCTGTGTCAAAATTCTGATTAAATTCATAGGCGTTTTCTCGAACACGGTCGATAGAAATAAATATTTCTCCGTGAATTTCTTTTCCAATGGAATAATCAAAACTAATCACATCGGTTAAAGTATCATGGTTTAGGAATTCAACATTCAATTTGTGCAAAAATTCGTCATCACAAAACACAATAGAAACTTCACCTTCATTATAGTTTTCTTGAGAAATAATGGAGGTAAGCCACAAAACTGTTGCATCAGAATTGGAAATTTCAAATGGCACTTCGGAGTGAAAACTAATCATTTATTGTTTTAAAATATTCTTGAACTTTTTTCTTGAATTCTTGTCGCAAAGGTAAGCTTTGTCTGTTCAATATTTCTGTTGTATTAAAATATTGTTTAATAGTTTCTGCACTAGGGTTAGGGGTTTGTGAACGCTCCGCTTTTCGAGTGTCAGAAATCCGCTTAGTGTCTTCACCTTGCTGTTGGGCGGCCTTTTCTAATTTTAAGAGTTGGTGCTTAAGGTTTTGCATTGCCTGTAAAGAACCACCCGTAAGCCCTTGATTTATAAGGTCTTGCTCTATTTTTTTCATAGAATCAAGTAATTTTTGAGTGTCATTGCCAATACCATTTTTACCTATCAAGTCTTGTAAAGCATTACGCAACTCTTGTTGTTTTTTGAAAATCTCAAACAATTCACCACTATCACCTTCGGAGTTTTCACCTTGTCCACTCTGAGCCCCCTTCTGACCTTGCTGACCATTCTCTCCTTCTTGACCCTCACCTCCTTGCTGACTTTTTTCAGAACCCTCTTGTTGACCCTCGGGGTTTTCTCCTTTTTTGGCGAGTTCTTTCTCCATTTGCTTGCTTAAAGCTTCTTGACTCATGATAATATCTGGCAGCTGCATGTCACCCTCACCTTGACCAGGAGACGGCTGCATCTGCATCTCCATGTTGTCTAAAGTATTGCTTAACATGTCGGCTAATTTATTGGTCGCTGTGATAACAAATTGTTGTGTACCGACAGCTTCACGTAAACTGTTTTCTGAGAGCAACTCAAGGCTCTTGTCAATATTAAAAAAGACTTCTGAAATTTCTTTATTGATAGACTCGGAAATCATAGGTTGTCGTAATGACAATGAAAACAAACTGTCTTCAACATGCTCAAAATGTTCGCGCAGATTGCTTTGCTTTACAAGACGCTTGGCATGACCGCTGGTGCTTTTGGATAACGACTGAAAATAATTCATAAGTGTTTCTTGATCAAAAGAAAAAAGCAATAAGTTATCCAAAATCTGACGTAGCATATCAATGTCTTCACTCATTTGCTGACCTCCGCCGCTACTTATTTGCTGTGCCATTTGCTGACTCATAAGTTCCATTTTTTGAGCGGCCTTCTTTTGGTTTTTTTGAGCTTTTGATAATTTATTTTGCTGGTCCTGAGGGCTGGGAGACTCTTCCTTGTCTCCTAGCTCATCACTTGCATTTTCCTGATCTTTTTTGATGGACTCTTCCAAATTTGAATCCTCGGGTATTTGTAATGGTTTAGAAAGGGCATTATTGTCCTTTCGTAATTCTTCTAATTGTTTTGAAAGCTCCTTAAAGTCCGTATTCAACTTTTCCTGTGCTTTTTGGGTGTTTTTTTCTTCAGTTTCTTCAGCCAACTGCTTCTGCTCTTTTGATAAATCTTCTAAATTATTTTGAAGTTGATCGGCTTTTTTAGAAACGTAATAGCGTTTTGTAAGCTCTAACAACTGCTCTAAACTGCGTTGCTTGTTTTTGTTTTGCTTCGTCATTTCTTCTAGTTTCCCTGCCAAATCTTCTTTATTGATTTTATCAGTAATCTTCTTCAATTCCTCTAACAATTTTTCATCTTTTTCGAGCGCATCTTGCTGTGCTTCGAGACGTTTTTCTAATTGCTCTTCAAAGGGATCTTCCTCTTTTGATTTTTGAAACTGATTTAGATTGTCTTGCATTTTTTTATTAAAATCCTTCAACAATTGATCTTGCGCTTGTTGACGTTCTAAAAAAGATTTTAATTTTTGTTGATCACTAAAGTTGAGCTGTTCCTTTTCTTTTTGGGTTTGAGAAAGTTCATTTAAATTTTTGTCTTGTTCAGAAAGTGTGTTCAAAGCCTTTTGAAATGCAGTACTCAACTGGTTTTGCTCTTCTAACTGAAGTTCTTGAATGGTCTTTTGGCTTTTAAAGTTATAATTAAAAACACGACTTCTTGTCGTTTTGTTTTTATGAAAAGGGTCGTTGTCAGAAACCTCAAAGTAAAGGGCATAAGACGTATCTTCTATAAGCTCTAAGTTAGACGGAAACACATGTGTAAAGTCTTGAAAAGTTGACAAATTAGAAGGTAAAGTCAATTCTTTAATATTAGACGCAGACGAGACTGGATAATAAAATAGTTTTAAGTTTTTGATACCGTAGTCATCTGAAATTTGACCGTAAAAATACAGTGATTCGTAATAAGTGGAATCTTGCTTCATTTCCACCTTTATAGCAGGCGGTTGATCTTTGATTACTTGTAATGAGAACGCGAGATTCTCATAATTCTTAAGTTTGGAGTTGCTTGTTTGGATCGTATAATTAGAAGTTTCAAAGAACTGTTTGGTAAATTGGAACTTATGTCCTTCCCTCTCAAAATAAGAAAGCGAGTTTTTTGAAGCAAACGAAACTGTATCGGTGGATTTAGTAAGCAAATTCCAGCTCAATTGAGTCCCTTCTGGAATAGTGGCATTTCCATTATTAGTGATTTTTTTATCTGCTTTGCCGGTATAGGACGGATAATCTAAAAACATATCAAAACTCAGCAAAACAGGGGTAGCCAAAACGTTGATGCGGTACGGCTTAGAAACAACCTCAGCAGCTTGTAGTTTAAAATCAATTGGTGTTTTTGGCTGTGAAAATTCATATTGAAAAACACCTAACTCTTTTTGATTCATTATGTAAACCTCATCATTATAAACAATCTGAACGTCTTCTGGAACTACAGACCCTAGGGTTTTAACAGTTAGGTTAAAAGGAGTGGCTTCAATAGCTTCAAGATTGGTGTTCATAACAAAAAACTCAAAAGCGGGGGGAGGCATATAAGCTGTTTTGTAGTTAACAACACGTTTCAAACTGTCTGTAAACACTGCTTGTTTCCCAAAAACAATAAACAACAAAACAATCAAAATAGGTGCCGATGCATGCCAAAGATATTTGAGGTTTTTAGAAAAATTGATTGCACTTTTAAAAGATATTAAACTTAAATTTTTAGACTTTCGGTCGATGCTTGCTAAAAGAAATTCGGTGTGTTCAGATTGCTGGTTCAACTGAAGTACATTTAAAAGTTTGTCTTTAACCTCTGGAAAATGAGCACCCACAATCTTTGAGGCAGTTTCGAAGTTAATGCCTTTTTGAATTTTAAAATATTTTGCCAATGGAATAAAAATAAGTCCATAAAAAAGGACGGCTTCAAACCCAATAACTCCTAAGAACAAGAGCAATCGACCGAAAGAACCCAACCAGAAAAAATACTCAATAGCCAATACCAACAGCCCATAAAGTAATCCAATTGCAAAAAACAGCAACACACCTTTAAGCAAGGCGCTTAGGTAGTAGCGTCTGATGAAGTCTTCTAATTTTTGCTCTATGTTGTGAAAACTGTCCAAATGAAAATCGTTTTGAGAAAATAAAATTACAACAATAATCCATATCGAGAGTCTCTTTTTGATATATGTCGGAAAATTAAACTGTTTTACAGAACGATCAATTGAAATAAATAAAATAACTACTGGAGCTCATCTACATGTGAAAACACTCCCGCGATAACGCTTGGAGTAATTTTATAGTTGATTTTTTTGTCTAATTTAGTTGCTGTAAGAGACCAATCAAACATATTGGCGATAAAACAGAGAAAAAGATGAGCATAGAAAAAGCATATGATATTTGGGCAAATCAATATGACACAAACAAAAACCGAACGCGCGATCTAGACAAAAGATCTACTATTGAAACTTTAAGCAATTATAATTTTGAAAATGTTTTGGAACTAGGTTGTGGGACAGGAAAAAACACGGTATGGTTACTAAGCAAAGCCAAGCAAGTAGTTGGACTTGATTTTTCACGTGAGATGCTCAATAAAGCAAAAGAAAAAATATCTGACCAAAGAGTCGCTTTTAAAAAAACAGATTTAAATGAGAGTTGGGGGATTGACAACAACTTTGCTGATTTAATAACATGTAGTTTAACTCTTGAACACATTGATGATTTAAATCCTATTTTCAAGAAGGCAAATCAAAAATTAACGAAAAATGGGGTGTTATTCATAAGTGAACTACACCCTTTCAAGCAGTATACAGGAAGCAAAGCTCAATATGAAACTGATAAAGGCACAAAGGAATTAGAGGTGTTTGTACATCATATTTCGGATTATGTTGGAAGTGCAAAAAGCAACGGATTTAAACTGCTAGAAATAAATGAATGGTTTGACAATCATTCTAAAAAAGAAATTCCTCGACTGATTTCTTTTGTATTCAGTAAAATCTAATACATTTAAGGTTTATTTATTATTTGTTAAATTCAGAGCTTAATCCATACAACTCGACAACCACCTCTTATGAAAACTGTTTTACTAAAGACCCTCATCACTGCACTATTCGTTATTTCGTGCAAAACGGATAAACAAAATAATACCAAAACAAAAGCTCCGCAAGAACAATCAGAGAAAGCCTCTGCAATAAATAACAATCAAAAATCTTTGAAGTCGCAATTAGACGCTAAAAAAGAAGCCTCTAAACTAAAAACAGACCCAACAACCAAAAAGGTTTTTAAAGAAGGCATCGGGTCCGTTGTGAAGAGTGGCGTGTTAGAAAACGCTTTGAAGGTTGGAGAAATCGCACCAAATTTCAAACTCACCAATGCACTAGGGGAAACCATCGACTTGTATACCTATTTAAAAAAAGGGAAGGTTGTTTTAACATGGTACAGAGGGGGTTGGTGTCCGTATTGCAACATGACCCTTCAACAGCTCCAGCAAGAGTTACCAAACTTCAAAAAAAATGGCGCACAACTGATTGCATTGACCCCAGAATTGCCCGACAAATCTTTAAGTACCTCCGAAAAACATGATTTAAAATTTGAGGTCTTAAGTGATGTTGGAAACAAAGTCGCAAAACAATACGGAATCGTCTTTAAATTAACAGATGAAGTCGCTAAAATATACAATCGATTCTTTAGTATTGTGGACTTCAATGGCGATACATCAAACGAATTGCCCCTAGCAGCAACCTATATTATTGATCAAGATGGTAAAATTATTTATGCCTTTTTGGATGCCGATTATAGAAACAGAGCCGAGCCTTCTGAATTAACAGAAGTGTTAGAAAAGGCTTCTACATCAAAATAGAGCGCTAGGAATTAGGGGGGTTAGACGTAATCTATAAATTCCTTTAAACCAAATAAATAAAGGACCTAACTATACTTCACTTTCCTTAAAATCCGCTTACTCTCTTTATAGAGTGCATACACTTCATTACTATGCTTATACAATAGCGGCTTTGCGGCTTGAAGCTGTGTCAATGCTTCGTCAAAACCATTAAAATAACATATCAAATACGTTGCAGGAACATTTTTTAAATCTTTAAGCTGAGGCGGTGTCAATGTAACCCCATGCTTTAATCGATCCATAAGCGCGTTGTTCGTGTTATAGATGTGATGCAGAATTTTCTTATCATATTGAGGAGGCTTAAAAAGTAATTGAGAGTCGATGCTGTAAATCGCGTTGTTTCCAAAAGTAATCGTTGTTTCTTCTAACTCATAATAGGTGTTTTTACCGTTTAAGCCAAGGTTAACATACTCAATAATTTTGAAAGAATCATTGTTAAAGGAAATCTCAACAGCATCCAAGGTCGAGTAAAACAAACGCACTTGCTCGTTAATCAGCGCAATATCGACTCGCGAATAAAATGTTTGATTATTGATACTCTTTTTATGTCCAGACCAACACATCACAAAGTACTCTTTAAAAACCTTGTATTTTGGATCATAGTCCTTCCGTTCTGCCATAAAATCAAAAACCCCGTCCAAAGTATATTGAATATTGTTTTGAGAATGGGCCTCAATAGAGGTCACAATTTCAGAGTTAGAATCCGTCAATTCAATGTCAAACACCTTAGGTACACTCATGCTGCCTTCTCTAAAAAACACATTACCCCCATAATACTTCCAAATATTTTTACGAAGCGATGTGATTTCTTGAGGGTCTTTCGGGCGAATCGTCACCAACCCCACCACCTTATCATCGTTCAGGTGAGGAAACGGAATGTTTTCATATTGGATCACTGGCGGATGACTCAAATAAGCATTGACCAAATTTTGAATCTTACTATCATCAAAGAAATCAACCCCAACAATATGACTGTGCTGATCATCTACCCCAATTACGATGTACGAATTGTTGTTTGGATTACTATTGGATAGCGCACAAATATGTTTTAAAAACTTCGCTTTGCCCTCTTTGCTTCCGATATTAATTTTTAACTTTTTATCATAAAAACTGCTCTCGTCGTTATGCGCTAGTAGGTTTTTAATAAGCAGTCGTTTGTTGATCATTTTTTTTAATTGTTCAGTTTTGTGGGCTGAAACCTAAAATTAACAAACAATCCTTCAAAATCATGTAAAACACACTTAAGTTTTAACCAATTATTAACAAGGAGATCGGAAATATTTTAACAAATTGCGTTACTAAAATTTTTGCCCTAAAAAATTATTTAAATTATCACAATGGAAGAAACTAATACCTCTGTTGACATTGCGTCAATAAATAAAAAAATTGAAAAAGAAAGTGCTTTTGTAGACCTGCTTACGATAGAAATGGGCAAGGTCATCGTCGGACAAAAACACATGGTTGAACGGTTACTTATTGGGTTATTAGGTCAGGGTCACATTCTTTTAGAGGGTGTTCCAGGACTTGCAAAGACACTTGCCATTAACACCTTGTCTCAAGCAGTTGCTGGGAGTTTTAGTCGGATTCAATTCACGCCAGACCTCTTGCCTGCAGATGTCGTTGGAACCATGATTTACAATATTAAGGCCAATGATTTTACCATAAAAAAAGGGCCTGTTTTCGCCAACTTTGTACTGGCTGATGAAATCAACCGTGCACCCGCTAAAGTGCAATCTGCACTCCTAGAAGCGATGCAAGAAAAACAAGTCACCATTGGTGATGAAACCTTTGTTTTAGATAAACCGTTTCTTGTAATGGCCACCCAAAACCCTGTTGAGCAAGAAGGAACTTACCCGCTTCCTGAAGCACAGGTGGATCGTTTTATGCTAAAAACAATCATAGATTATCCAAAAATTGAAGATGAGCAACAAATTGTAAGAGCAAATCTAAAAGGCGCGTTCGAAAAAATTAAACCAGTCGTTACTGTCAAACAAATTTTGAGTGCGCAAGCTGCTGTCAGAGAGGTTTATATGGACGAAAAGATTGAAAAGTATATTTTGGACATCGTGTTTGCCACCCGTTATCCAGAAAAATACAGGTTAGCAGAACTCAAACCTTTAATTTCGTTTGGTGCTTCGCCAAGGGGAAGTATCAACCTTGCAACCGCTGCCAAATGTTATGCCTTTATCAAACGTCGTGGCTATGTCATTCCCGAAGATGTGCGTGCAATCGTTTACGACGTATTACGCCACCGTATCGGAATAACGTATGAAGCGGAAGCTGAGAATGTAACTTCAGAAGACATTATCAGTAAAATTGTCAATGTTATTGAGGTGCCTTAATTCGTAGTGACTTTTTTGTGTGGTTTTTAAGCCGCACCCCCTAACAGTACACTTATCAAATGGATACCAAGGAATTACTTAAAAAAGTTAGAAAAATAGAGATCAAAACACGTCGGTTGTCCGACCATGTTTTTGGGGGTGAGTACCACTCAACCTTCAAAGGCCGAGGTATGACATTCTCTGAAGTAAGACCCTATCAATATGGTGACGATGTACGAAATATTGACTGGAACGTCACCGCTCGTTGCAACGAACCACATATCAAAGTGTTTGAAGAAGAGCGCGAACTCACAATGATGCTAATGGTCGATGTTTCGGGGTCCAAACTTTTTGGAACGGAGGCACAATTTAAAAATGAAATTGTAACCGAAATTGCTGCAACACTTGCCTTTTCGGCCACGCAAAACAATGATAAAATTGGTCTAATTTTATTTTCGGATTCAATAGAACTGTACATCCCTCCCAAAAAAGGGCGTTCTCACGTCCTAAGAATCATTAGAGAGTTAATTGAATTTGAACCTAAAAGTAAACTCACGAATATCGCAGAGGCTTTAAAGTTTTTATCGAACGTCATGAAAAAGAAAGCTATTGTATTTTTACTTTCTGATTTCATGACAGAAGACTATCAACACAATCTAAAAATTGCGTCTGGAAAACACGACATTACTGGAATCCGTGTTTATGACAAATACGAGGCTGAAATTCCAAACTTAGGAATGGTACAGATGCAAGATCAAGAAACAGGTGCCTCATTTTTAGTCAATACCGCCTCAAAAAAGGTTCGTAAAAACTACCAAGAAAATTATCAAACCAAACTTATTTACTTTTTAAATAGCTTCAAGAAATCTGGAGCAGGAGCTCTTGATTGTAGGGTCGATGAAAGTTATGTAAAAAAATTATTGGGCTATTTTAAACAACGTGGATAAATAATAAATGAAGATAGATAGGGCCATAAAATACTACTCCATTCAGAATTTAATTTTGAGCCTTATCTGTATGCTTATATCTTTTGCAGGATATAGTCAAGTGTCCTCTAGCATTGATTCGACCGCCATAAAAATTGGAGCTGAATTATTTTACAAAATACAAGTAAAAGCAGATACCACTGCAGCAGTCGTGTTTTCAGAAGGACAAACATTTCAACCGCTCGAAATGATCAACAGTTATCCTATTGACACCACCAAAAAAGAAGGGTATTATCAACTGACTAAAACCTATGGGCTGACTCAATTTGATTCAGGAACTTATACCATACCAAAACAAAAAATTACTATTGGTGACAATGTCTTTTTTACAGATTCCTTACAAGTTCTAGTAAACCCTGTCAAAGTAGATACCACTAAGCAAAAGCTTTTTGACATCAAACCGCTTACCCAAGTTAAAAAAAGTGCTTCTAGTTTTTGGGGAGGAGTTGTGGTCTTTTTAATCGTCTTATTTCTTTTAGGAGGTGTATTGTACTGGTTTATTTGGCGCATAAAACCGTTGTCAGAAGCCGAAAAAATTGCAGCATTACCTCCATATGAACGTGCCAAGCTAGCGCTTGAAAAATTAGATGAAGAACGGTATTTCAAAAATGAAGAAGTTAAAACTTACTATTCAGATTTGACATTGATTCTGAGACAGTATCTAGACGAAAAGGTCTACGAACAATCTTTGGAAAGTACAACCGACGAATTGGTGTTTCGTTTAAAAACTTTAGAAGCCGCCAATCAAATCACGCTAAGTAAAGACACCATTCGGAATATTGAAACCATTTTAAAAAGAGCTGATTTAGTGAAATTCGCCAAATCTAAACCAGATTTTCACCTTGCAAAACTTGATAAAAGCACCATAGAATTAGAAATAGACCATGTAAAAGAGGGGCTTCCTGAACCAACCGAAGAAGAGTTACTGAAAGATTTAGAGTACCGTAAAGCTCTAGCGCGTCAACAAAAGCGCAAAAGAATGAAGCAAATTGCAGCCACTGTTGTCGGTATCTTTTTGATCACAACTACAGCGCTTGTAATCCGAACAGGATTTACAGAAGTTAAAGACACAGTACTTAGGAACCCTAGTAAACTATTATTAGAAAAAAAACAATGGGTAACAAGCGAGTATGGAGCGCCCGGAGTCACCATTTCAACACCTGAGGTTCTGGAGCGTCAAATTGTTGAACTTCCTGAAGAAATGAAGGGCAAAGTTCAAATGACCACCTTTACCTTTGCTGGAATTGATACGCCATTTGATATTGTTATTAACAGTTCAAAATATGCTGCAAAATCTGATGAAAATGGCAAAGAGGAAGAAACCCCTATTGATGTCCTAAAAGTAGCTGAAGGCGTTTTGGACAGCTTTGAAAAAAATGGTACGAAAAATATTACCTCCCGAAATGAGCAGTTTATAACCCCTAATGGACAAGAAGGTGTCAAAACATTTGGGACAGGAGATTTTCTTATAAATGACACGCTTACAAAAGGTGAATATATCATCTTAGGATTTTCGACACCCAATTTACTACAACAAGTTATTTTAACTTGGAAGAAAGGCGATATATATGCCGATCAAATTATCGAGCGGGTTCTAAATTCAATTGAGCTTATCAAACTAACAGAAGACGAAAAATAATGTTTAACGGAATCGATTTTACTCAAAAAGAATTTTTATGGCTATTGCTATTGGTTCCTGTCTTGGCGTTTTGGTATGTATTGAAACACAAAAAACAGACGGCTCAGTTAAGCATTTCAAGTGTACAAGGCTTTCAAAAAAATGCTATTTGGAGTGCCCTAAAACATTTTTTAATTGGTCTAAGGTTAATAGCGGTCATCTTGGTGGTTTTGGCACTTGCACGACCCCAAACAGTTGATGTGTCTTCCAAAACAAAAACAACTCGAGGGATAGACATCGTTATGGCGATTGATGTTTCTGCGAGTATGTTGGCGAAAGATTTAAAACCAAATCGACTTGAGGCTTTAAAAAATGTGGCTGCTGACTTTATCAAGGGGCGTCCCAACGACCGAATAGGCCTTGTGGAATATGCAGGAGAAAGCTATACAAAAACGCCCATCACAAGTGATAAAAGTATTGTTCTTCAATCTTTGAGGGATATAAAATACAATACGGTTATCACGGGTGGAACTGCTATCGGAATGGGGCTTGCCACCGCCGTGAACCGCATCAAAGATAGCAAGGCAAAGAGTAAAATTATCATACTTTTAACGGATGGCGTAAACAACGCTGGATTTATAGATCCTCAAACAGCCAGTGAATTGGCCGTGGAATATGGCATTAAAACTTATACGATAGGATTGGGAACCAATGGGATGGCGTTGTCTCCTATTGCCATTCGAAATGGTGTGTTTCAGTATGGAAAAGCTCAAGTAGAAATCGATGAAGAACTCTTAAAACAAATTGCTGAGGTTACTGGTGGAAAATACTTTAGAGCAAATAATAATCGTAAATTAAAGGAAATCTACAAAGAGATTGACAAACTCGAAAAAACAGAAGTAGAAGAGTTCAAGTTTTATAATTATGAAGAAAAATTTAGACCTTTGATTTGGATCGCCCTAATACTGTTGATGTTTGAGTTTTTATTACGATTTACAATATTTAGAAGTTTTATTTAGATGTATCAATTAGAAGAAAAAATATGGTTTTGGCTACTGCTCATTATCCCTGTGATGGTAGTGGTGTTTCTGTGGACGCTTCTCTGGAAAAGACGTGTTCAGAAAAAGTTTGGAAACACAAACACTCTAAAAAGACTAAGTCCAGATCAATCCGCATTTAAATCAGTACTTAAACTTTGTGTGTTATCTCTTTCTGTTGGTAGTTTTGTAGTGGCCTTGGTCAACCCAAAAATTGGCACAAAACTTGAGACCATCAAACGCGAAGGGGTCGATATTGTATTTGCTATTGACGTTTCAAAAAGTATGCTAGCTGAAGATGTGGCGCCTAATCGACTAGAAAAATCCAAACAACTAGTAACCCAAATTATAAATAATTTAGCAAGTGATCGGATCGGAATTATTGCATATGCTGGCAAAGCATTTCCTCAACTGCCGATTACAACAGATTATGGCACAGCGAAAATGTTTTTACAAAGCATGAACACCGACATGCTTTCCTCTCAAGGAACAGCAATAGATGAAGCCATTCAGTTGTCTAGAAATTATTTTGATGATGAAGAGCAAACCAATAGAGTATTGGTCATCATTTCTGACGGAGAGGACCATAACGACCTCAGCGTTGAGGTAGCGGAGGCTGCTTCTGAAGAGGGGATCAAAATATATACCATTGGTGTGGGGAGTGAAAAAGGAGGGCCAATACCACTGAAGAAAAATGGAGTGGTGATGAATTACAAAAAGGATAAAAATAACGAAACAGTTATTACAAGACTTAATTCCGAAACCTTGAAGCTAATAGCATTGGAAGCAAAAGGCACGTATATAGATGGCAATACGACCGCAATAGTAGTGGAGCAGGTTCGTGATATTTTGAAAAAGATGGACAAAAAAGAATTTGAAGCTAAAGAATTTGCAGAATATAAAGATCAATTTCAATGGTTTTTAGGACTGGGATTGTTCTTTTTAATTTTGGATGTTTTGTTTTTAGAACGAAAAACAGCCTGGTTAAAACGTCTAAATTTATTTAATGAAAACCTATGATGTCTTTAAATAACATACTGAAAAACTGGAGGTTTGAAACCCGTCAATTGATACCCGTTAAAAGCGCTCACGCCTATATTCTATTGTTTTTTGTGTCGATGGTTGTTGGCTATGCTCAAGAGATAGATCCTCAATTGTCTGAGTCCAACGATTATGTGTTTGAAGGAAATTCTCTTGTAGGTGATGATTTTGTAGAAGCCGAAAAAAAATACCGCCTAGCGGTTTCTACAAAACAAAATAACACAGCAGGGTCTTTTAATTTGGGTAACGCATATTATAATTCTGAGTTGTACGATGAGGCACTCCTTCGTCACTTAGAAGCTGTAGAGAGTAGCAGCTCAAAACCTGAAAAACACAAGGCTTATCATAATATTGGAAATGTTTTAATGCAACAAAAACGCTGTAAAGAAGCCGTTTCAGCCTTTAAAAATGCCCTTAGAAATAACCCGTCTGACGATGAAAGCCGGTACAATTTAGCCCTCGCTCAAGAATGCGCCAAGGAACAAGGGGACGGCGATGGCGATGGGGACGACGAAGACAAGGATAAAGATAAGGACGAAAATAAAGAGGACAAAGAGGACAGCGACGAGAAAAAAGATAAAGAAGAGAAAAACAAAGATAAAGGAGACGAAGACGAAAACAAAGGTGACGACAAAGAAGATGAAGACGGGAAACCTAAAGACGACAAGGGTGATCAGAAAAATAAAGACCCAAAAGAGGATAAAGGCCAACCTCAACAACAACCTGGAAAACTATCGCCACAACAAGTAAAAAATTTACTTGAAGCAATGAATAATGAAGAAAAGAAAGTGCAAGAAAAAATGAATGCGTCTAAAACTAAAGGGGTTAAAGTTAAAACAGATAAAGACTGGTAAAGAATGAAAACAAAAACACTCTTACTGGTTTTTTTCATTTCTGGAGTACTTTCTGCTCAAGTGTCTTTTGATGCAAAAGTGAGTAAAAAACAACTCGGGATCAATGAACGCTTACGGGTCGATTTTACAATGAACACGGACGGAGATGATTTTGAGCCTCCGAGTTTTGAGAATTTCACAGTCGTTGGTGGCCCGAGTCAATCCATCAATAATTCTTGGGTGAATGGGGTGCGGTCATTTTCAAAAAGCTATAGTTATTTTTTAGCTCCAAAAAAACGAGGTAAATTTACCATTGGTCAGGCAACCATAGAAATTGGTGGAGAGACCTACAAAACCCTTCCAATAAAAATAACCGTTACTGCCGCGATTGATAAACCTAAAGATCCCAACGATCCTGACTATATCGCTTCAGAAAACATTCACTTGGTCGCTGAAGTTTCAAAAACAAATCCTTTTTTAAATGAAGCAATCACTGTCGTTTATAAGCTTTATGTGGCTCAAGGCACCGGCGTAAGAAACTGGAGAGAAATTGACAATCCGAGGTACAGTGATTTTTGGAGCCAAAATATTGATCTAAAAGGAATAAACAACATTCAAAACGGTACTTATAAAGGAGAAGATTACCGCTATGTAATTCTTAGGAAAACCGTTTTATACCCTCAGAAAACAGGGAAATTAAATATAGAACCTCTGTCCCTTGACATAACTGTTGAAGTGCCTTCTAAAAGGCGCGATGTTTTTGGCAGAAGCTTTATGAACACAGTTAATAGAACCGTATCTAGCGGAAATAGAACTATAAACGTGACGTCACTCCCTGAAAAAGGGAAGCCAGAAAACTTCTCTGGAGCGGTTGGAAATTTCAATTTTAAAGTGACCTCCAACAAACAAACATTAAAAGCGACTGAAGCGCTAGAGTTGAGCGTTGAAGTTGCTGGAAAAGGAAACTTAAAACTGTTTCGACTTCCAAAACCGGTACTCCCTAGTGCCTTAGAGGTCTATGAACCCGAACATTCCGAAAACGTGCAAATTAGGGGTTCTGGAATGCAAGGAGCTATTAGCGACACCTATACGGTAGTGCCAAACTACCAAGGGAGTTATCCCATTCCAAATGTATCCTTTTCATACTTTGACTTAAAAACAAAAGGTTATAAGACGTTAACATCAGAACGTCTTATTATAGAGGTAAATGAAGGCCCTGTAAGCGCAAACAATTCAAATAACAACACTTCAATAGGTATCGCAGAAAATGTTATCAACTCAAACTTGAACCAATTTAGTTCATTCAAAACAACCACAAGATTCGAACCGATTAAAACAAAACCGTTTTTTAAATCTTATTTATTTTGGATCTTATTATTGACTCCATTTTTAATAATTCCTTTAACCATATTTATGGTTAAAAACCGAATGACACGTGCGCTGGATGTGGCAGGAAATAAAATTCGGAAAACAAACCGCTTGGCTCGAAAATATTTGAGCGCTGCAAAAAAATCCTTAGGTCAAAAAGAACAGTTCTATAATGCACTAGAGCGGGCACTTCACAATTATTTAAAATCAAAATTACACTTAGAAACTAGTGAGTTTAATAAAGAAAAAATTGAAGAATTGTTAGAAAATAAAAATGTGAACAGCACTACTTTAAAAGGGTTTATTTCACTTTTAACAGCTTGTGAATTGGCAAGATACACTCCTCTTTCTGCGGTTGATATGGAAAATGATTACAGCAAAGCTGGAGAAGTAATTAGTGCTTTAGACAAACAATTAAATTAAAATTATGAAGAAGTTTCTTGTTTTTTGGTTGATGAGTTTGGCAGGGTTTTCACAAACAACAAATGCCTTTGATAAAGCCAATGATCTTTATAATTCTGGGTATTATAAAAAAGCAATCGTTCATTATGAGACAATATTAGAGTCCAATCAACATTCAGCAGAACTCTATTATAATATTGCCAATTGTTACTATAAATTAAATGAAGTCGGACCAAGTATCTTTTATTATGAAAAAGGGCTACAGTTATCGCCAAACGATCCTGACATTTTAAATAACTTAGAGTATGCACAAAAAATGACTATTGACGCCATACAAAAAGTACCTGAGAGTGGTGTTTCAAAATTGTTTAATAAGACGCTCAACAGCCTCAGTGTAGATGGTTGGGCTACCAGAAGCGTAGGGTTAGTGTTTTTGTTTGTTATACTGTTTTTAGGCTATTACCTATCACATTCAGAAGCAAAAAAACGTTTGTTTTTTGTTTCAAGCAGTTTCATTTTAATTTTATTATTGACCTCTTTAGTTTTATTATTTAAAAAAGACAGTCTTGATCAAAGCGAGCATTCGGCTATTATTTATGCTGAAGAAACAGAAGTGAAAGCTCAGCCAAACCTAAGATCTGAAACGTCCTTTACGTTACATGAAGGGACCAAGGTTGTGGTTATTGACACCTATAACTCAAACTGGTCAAAAATTAAGCTCTCAAACGGGGAGACGGGTTGGATGTTTACTTCTGAACTAAAAGCTCTGTGATTTAGTGAAGTTTTATTTTTGTGTCTTACTTTTTGTTATATATTTACATATATACTTTAAATTAAATGAAATTCGCAAACTATTACTCTTTAGTGTTTTCTGTTTTTTTTCTATTTGTTTTATTAGCTCCCACAATCGTGCTTTTAAACTCGGATAAAGAAACGTTTTCTGTTGAGGTGATCCTAGAAGAAACTGAAAAAAAAGATATCGAAGATATTAAGGAATTTGTAGAGCTTGATTTTGACAAAACAAATGTCTTAAATACTTCTTTGTTTAGAGCGTTTCAGTCCTTATCATTTGTCTTTCATAGCGAACCCCTATTTGAAACTCACTTAGAAAATACATCACCCCCTCCAAAAAGGGTATAGATTACATTCATCATTTAAAAACAAAGAACTGCTCTTTGTGAATTCTAATCTAATATCACTACAATGAAACATTTTTTTTCAAACATAAAAGGCGATGCTTTTGGCGGAATCACTGCTGGTGTCGTTGCATTACCTTTAGCTTTAGCCTTTGGAGTCTCTTCTGGGTTAGGGCCTAGTGCAGGACTTTACGGCGCTATATTTATTAGTTTTTTTGCCGCTCTTTTTGGAGGTACCAATACTCAAATATCAGGACCTACTGCGCCTATGACAGCTGTGAGTATGGTGGTCATTTCAGGGATCATCGCTGCTAACGACGGGGATTTATCTATTGCGTTACCCGCTATTCTAACTGTGTTTTTAATTGCTGGACTATCTCAAATTGGTTTAGGTGTTTTGGGGCTCGGAAAGTATATCAAATACATTCCTTACCCCGTAGTGTCTGGATTCATGACAGCGATTGGGGTTATTATTTTATTAACTCAAATCTTGCCCTCATTAGGTTATAACCCAAAAGAAGACCTGCAATACGTCAATCAGTTCAAGGCACAAGCAGAAGAAGTGATTCTTGAAAACATATTAAAAGATGAGGCAGGAGATGGAGTTTTAGTGTTAGAAAATTTTAAAGAAACAATTGATCGCGCCTCTTTAATATCGCAAGCCGATATCCAAAAAGAATCTGAAATATTAGCTTCTAAGAATGCGTCAGGAACAATTGGTGCGCTGGCGGTTATGCCTAGGGCGCTTCAAAACATCAATTGGCTGGAGCTACTGCTAGCTTTGGGAACCATCATTATCATATATGGATTTAAACGCATTACAACTGTTGTACCTAGCACCTTAGTGGCCTTGATTGTCATGTCTGGAATTGCCATCGGATTTGGATTAAACTATAAGCCAATCGAGGAAATCCCTAGTGGATTGCCAATTCTTCAGCTTGAAATTTTTACTAAATTTAAACTTACAACCATTACTCCTTACATTTTTACTGGATTTACGTTGGCATTATTAGGGGCAATCGACTCCTTACTGACAAGTATTGTAGCTGATAATATGACCAAAACAAAGCACGACCCAAACAAGGAACTTATTGGGCAAGGAATTGGAAACAGTATTGCGTCTATTTTTGGAGGTATCCCTGGGGCTGGAGCAACAATCAGAACAGTCGTAAATATAAATTCTGGTGGGAAAACAAAACTCTCCGGGATGATTGCTGGAGTGATGCTTTTATTTGTTTTACTGGCTCTCGGACCTATCGCTTCTAAAATCCCTACCGCTGTTCTATCAGGGATTTTAATAACTGTAGGTATTGGAGTAATGGACTACAAAGGATTGAAGGCGATTCCTGCTTTGCCAAGAGACCTGTCGCTTGGCCCTTTCAAGCTAAGTTCTGAAGTGTTGATAATGCTTGTTGTTTTATTATTATCCACTTTTTGGGATTTAATTTTTGCTGTTGGGATAGGCTTGATCATATCATGTTTAATGTTTATGAAAAAAATTGGGGATCTAACTTCTGAATATTCTGATGTAAAACCCTTGAAAGAAAAATCATGGCCTGATGAAAAAGACTTTCCAGAACACCTGAAAGAGTCTGTGTTTATCAAGCATATCAAAGGTCCGTTATTTTTTGGGTCTACTTCAGATTTTCAACAACTATACAAACAAATTCCGGATACAGCTACAACCGTGATTTTGCGCTTGGGACGCATGCAGTATATGGACCAATCTGGGTTGTATGCGATAGAGGATATGATTCAGGAATTACAAACAAAAAACGTAGAGGTTTTGTTTGTGAATGTGTTAAAACAACCCCGCTATATGATGGAGCGTATTGATATCATTCCAGATTTTATTCCGGAGGCACATATTTTTGACAGTTTTGATGCCTGTATAAAAACAATATCTTAGGAAAAATCATTCAGACTTTTCGGGGGGACTAAGAACATTCGGGAGCTCTAATGGTATTTCTTCATTTATAAAATTTGGGAAAATCATTGGAGCTAACGACTTTACGGGGTTATATAGTACGGATGTTTCAATTTCTTCATCAGAAACAAATGGAATGGTTTTGTTTAAGTTGTTAAAAATCAACAATAGTATGCTAAGAATAAGTGCTATTTTCAATCCTCCAAAAAGACCACCTAGCAGTTTATTGAGAATGCCTAACGCGGCAAAATCAGCTAATTTGGTCAACGCTTTACCTGCAAGTGAAATAGCAAATACAATAGCTACAAATGTGATTGCGAAAGCGGTGATATTGATTGTTTTTTCTCCCCATTCAAATCGGTCGGACAAAAACTCGGCAGCGTAGTTGCTAAAATGTACTGCACCATACACCCCAACCAACAATGCAAGTAATGAGGTGATTTCAACAAAAAAACCTTTAGACAACCCTTTAATTAAACCATAAAGAATAAGTGCTCCTAAAATAACGTCAATGATTGCCATAGTTTTTTATTTAATTGATTTGTCAAAATTAACAATGATTTCTAACTTAACAACTCAAATGTTTCGTTTCTATTTTAATACACCCTAAATTTACGAAATAATTATGGCTAGAGACGAAGAACTTAAAAAACGATGGGAAAAGGTAGTTGAAAAACTGTCTGCCCAATTTACGGATGGTGATCCTTTGGACTTAGATGGCATTATCTATCTAATTGGTGTACAAGAGCTTGGTCAGTTACATAGGAAGTTCAAAAAGGATGAAAAACTCAATTTGATGCACATTGCAATCTGTCGACTTTTAGAGCCTTATGGCTACTATGCTTTTGATTATTTCGATGAACAGGGATGGCCCCACTATACCGTAAAAGAAGCGTTACCAAATTTAAAGGCTGGAGAACAGAGCATTCTGATGAAGGATGCGATCGTAAACTATTTTATTGATGCAGAGTTTATTAGTTAAGTTTTCTTAAATTTGGCCATTATTTAATTTTATCATGATAGAAAAAATCCATAAACATATAGAAGAAGTTGAGGCTTTTTCAACACAATCTTTAGAAGAATTAGAAACATTTCGTATTAAGTTTCTTGGGAAAAAAGGGCTCTTAAATGACTTATTTGCAAGCTTTAAAGAGGTTCCCAATGAACAAAAAAAGGATTTCGGACAAGCTATCAATAAATTGAAAAGTGTTTCTCAGGACAAAATAAGTTCCTTAAAAGCTTCTCTAGAAAACACTTCTGGTGAAACCGCTAATTTTGGCGATTTATCCCGCCCTGGTGAGCCGTTTAACATTGGAGCGAGACATCCCATTTCATTAGTTAAAAATCAAATTATTGATATTTTTTCTCGGATTGGATTTAATGTAAGTGAAGGTCCAGAAATTGAGGATGATTGGCATAATTTTACGGCCTTAAACTTACCAGAGCATCACCCCGCAAGAGATATGCAAGACACTTTTTTTATCCAAACAGATCCTGATATTTTATTGCGTACACACACTAGTTCTGTGCAAGTGCGTTATATGGAAAACAACCAACCCCCTATTCGTACGATTTCTCCGGGAAGGGTCTATAGAAATGAAGCTATATCAGCACGTTCTCATTGTTTTTTCCACCAAGTGGAGGGCCTATATATTGACAAAAACGTCAGCTTTTCAGATTTGAAGCAAACACTTCAATATTTCACAACAGAGCTTTTTGGAAAATCAAAAATTAGGCTACGACCTTCTTATTTTCCATTTACTGAGCCAAGCGCTGAGGTTGATGTTTACTGGGGTCTAGAAACAGAAACGGACTATAAAATGACCAAAGGAACTGGTTGGTTAGAAATTATGGGCTGTGGCATGGTAGATCCAAATGTTCTCGAAAATTGTGGTATTGATTCCAAAGAATATTCTGGTTTTGCTTTTGGAATGGGAATCGACAGAATTGCATTGCTTTTACACCAAATTAGTGACATTCGATTGTTAAGTGAAAATAATGTTCGCTTTCTAGAACAATTTAAAAGCGCGCTTTAAATTATTATTTTTGAAAAAAGACATCCATATTTCAGAAGTAAAAGACGTTTATATTGCTGTTGTTCATGAATACAATGAAACCTACAAGGTTTATGACTGGAATGCGTATATCATTAATGATAAGTCGATAGACTTAGAAATGGTTATTATTGTAACCAAAGGCTATTCTGAAGATAAAAAAACAGCTACGTTTAGAAAAAAAATTGATATCCTTCCAGCTAAAAGTTTTGCTAAAATAGAGATGATGCTTGAAGATGTTTTGTCAATAAACAATCTTTTTAACGTCACTTTTTTTGAGAACAATTCCTTATTTGAAAAATCTTTTGAGTTTAGAAAAAATACGATTAACGAAAATGCCGTTCAAAAAATTCCACTGATGAACACGAAAGGAGTTTTAAGGTCTTAACCTAACTAAGGATTTCTGTTAGTTTTTTAAATACTTTTTTGGGGTCTTTATTCGTGTACAAAATCTCATAAACAGTATCGATAATCGGGATTTGGGCCGGCTTTTCTTTGCTTTTATTGATCTGGTAAGCACTTTTTGTAGCATAATACCCTTCAGCAATCATACTCATTTCCGTCTGTGCAGACTTTACAGTATATCCTTTGCCAATCATGTTTCCAAACATTCTGTTTCTAGAAAATAAAGAATAGCAAGTCACTAATAAATCTCCTAAATAAACCGTCTCATTAATGTTGCGTTTCATTTTATGGGCTTTTTTAATGAAGCGTTTCATCTCACGTGTAGCGTTGCTCATCAATACACTTTGAAAGTTATCGCCATATCCTAATCCGTGCGCCATTCCGGCGGCAATGGCATATATGTTTTTTAACATGGCTGCATATTCAGCGCCCACAACATCGTCATTTGTGCTCGTTCTTATGTAATTACTCGAAAACTGGTCAGATACTGCACTAGCAATCTCAGGATTAGCACAGGCGATTGTTAGGTAAGAAAGACGCTCCAAGGCAACCTCTTCTGCATGGCAAGGCCCCGCTAAAACAACAATGTTATTTAATTCAACCGCATGTTTTTCGTGAAAATGTTCCGCTACTAAAAGTCCCGATTCAGGAATAATGCCCTTGACTGCGGACATAATTATTTTTGAAGAAATATCTGATGTTAATTTTTGAAGTTCCCTTTCAATAAATGCAGATGGAATTGCAAAAATTAAAACATCGGCATAATCTGCTACTTTATTAATGTCGGCATCCATATAAAGTTGACTGTTGTCAAACTCTACAGAGCTCAAATAAGAGGGGTTGTGCTCTTCAGAAATAATATAATCTATGGTTTGTTGTTTTCTTACATACCAGCCTACTTGATCTCGGTTTTCACAAAGCATTTTAACAATTGCAGTGGCCCAGCTTCCACTTCCAAAGACTGCGTATTTTAAATCTATAGACATTTAAATGGTGTTTAAACAATCAAAAGTACTAAAAATAATATGTTCTAGGATGAGATGACGCAAAGCTTAGTTAAATTTTTTCTCTATGATTTCCAAAAATCGAGCTTCGATTTCTTCTTGTCCTTCCCAATTATTATAGTCTGGTTTAATAATTGAGTTTAAAAGGCTTGTTGCTTCTTCAAAAGAGTCTAAAGTAGTGAGTTGAGACATTACACGCTCATAATCTTCATTTCTGTTTTCGAATAAGTTCTTAACAAACGCAAGTCGGTCATTTAGCCCTATTTGAAAACCTTGAGTTTTTAGTTGGTCGTTCAGAGATGTTTGTGTTGTTTCAGGTTCAATAGCATCAAAAATAGGAAGTTGTGCGTAACTTGGCGACAGCTCATTCAGGTCATGTACAATAGTTTCGGTGGGTTCGTTTATAGCATCAATTATAGCGTCTACCTCAACTGTTTCTTCTGGCATTTGGGCAACTATATCTTTTATTTTTTCGATAGCTGGTTCCATAATCGCTTCATCTTCTTCACTGTCTATGTTTACAAATGTTTTGTCTGCAACTTCTACGGAGTCTGTAATCTTGTTATTAAATGCGTCGTCTAAAGAGTCAAAAAAAGAAGTGTCCATACCAACCGCATCTGTAGTTTGTACATCCTGATTGCTTTCTATAAACTTTAGAATTGTAATTTTTTGATACAGCAGTGCAACTTCTGATTGCATTTTTTCAAGATCTTCTTTTCCTGTAAGTTTAAGGATTCTGTGGGCAATACTTATTAATTCCGACTCTAATTTCTTTTTCATGGTGTTGTGATAATTTATTTATACCCGCCTATTGGTGGTGGTAAACTCTGTATTAATGACATTTTATAACTTTTAAATTTATACTTTTGATTTTTAATAAATTTATGTCACCTTTATAAAAATGAAAGTAAATTTCATTTGGTGTTAAAATTACAAAATGTTTCTCGAAAATACAGTAAACCCTAAAGAACAATTTGGTTGGATCGAAGTCATCTGTGGATCGATGTTTTCTGGAAAGACTGAAGAATTAATTCGTCGTTTAAAGCGTGCTCAATTTGCCAAACAAAAAGTTGAGATTTTTAAACCTGCTATTGATGTCCGTTATGACGACGAAATGGTCGTGTCTCATGATGCCAATGAAATCCGTTCTACTCCTGTTCCCTCAGCTTCAAATATTCCACTTTTGGCAGATGGATGTGATGTTGTTGGTATTGACGAAGCTCAGTTTTTTGATGATGAAATTGTAAACGTTTGTAATGATCTTGCTAACAAAGGTATTCGGGTGATTGTAGCTGGATTGGATATGGATTTTAAAGGGAATCCGTTTGGACCGATGCCTAATTTAATGGCAACCGCAGAATACGTTACAAAGGTTCATGCAGTATGTACACATACAGGGAATTTAGCTCAATACAGTCATCGTAAATCTAAAAACGACAACCTAGTGCTTCTAGGTGAAATAGATGAATATGAGCCCCTCAGTAGGGCGGCTTATTACAAAGCGCTGACTAAAGAGAAATTACAAGACGTAGATGTGATAAATCCTGTGGAAATAGACGGCAATAAAAATAATTCAAATGCCTAAAGTCACAGAAACTACTTTAGAAATTAACTTGGAGGCTTTAAGTTCTAATTATAACTTCCTAAAATCAAAACTCCAAAAAAAAACACTGTTTTTAGCAGTTGTAAAGGCGTTTGCATACGGAAGTGACGCTGCTGTGATTGCTAACTTTCTTCAAAAATTGAATGTAGATTATTTTGCTGTAGCCTATATAAACGAAGGAATAGCCCTAAGAAAAGCGGGGATCACAACTCCTATTTTGGTGCTTCATCCTCAAGCAACTAACTTAAGTCTTGCAATAAAATATTGTTTAGAGCCTAGTTTATATACCTTGAAAATACTGAAAGAATTTGTGTCTATAGCAAGTGATCTGAATCAAAAAAATTACCCAGTTCATATTAAATTTAACACGGGGCTGAATCGTCTCGGATTTGAGTCAAATGAACTCGATTTGGTTGTAGAACAACTTTCTAAAACCAGTGCCTTAAAGGTAAAATCGGTGTTTTCTCATTTAGCTGCAAGTGAAGATTTAGATGAAAAACTATTTACATTAAATCAAATTACTCTTTACAAATCCCTCTCCAATAACTTTGTTGAAAATCTAGGATACCCGGTCACAAGGCATTTATGCAATACTTCTGGAGTGCTCAATTATCCTGAGGCACACTTTGATATGGTGCGTTGCGGAATTGGATTGTATGGTTATGGAAACACCAAAAAAGAGAGTAAAAATTTACGCCCAATAGCCTCCTTAAAATCTGTAATTTCACAAATTCACCTTGTTTCAAAAGGGAATAGCGTTGGCTATAATCGAGCCTTTATGTGTCCTCAAGATTCAAAGATTGCAACGATTCCTATTGGACACGCAGATGGAATTGGAAGGCATTTTGGTAATGGAGCGGGCTTTGTCTCTATAGGTTCTAAAAAAGCACCAATCGTAGGAAATGTGTGTATGGATATGATTATGGTAGATGTAACGAATATTGGATGTAAAGAAGGAGATGAAGTTGTGTTTTTTGGCCCAAAATTCTCTGCAGAAACGAGTGCAGCTGCAGCAAACACGATTTCTTATGAACTCATTACGGGCATCTCTCAGCGTATCAAACGTGAAATTTTAGGGGAAAGACCAATTAACACATAGCTTTGTGTTAAACTGCATTAAGAATTTACTAAAAAAATAGGCGTTTATAACGAAATCCCTAAAGACGAACAATGTTGTTCGTCTTTTTTAGTTTTACATCATGTGTTCTCGCTTTATTTACTAATTTTATACCCTAAATCAAAGATCTAAAAATAATGAAAATTGCAGTTGTAGGAGCTACCGGAATGGTAGGAGCCGTCATGTTAAAATTACTCGAAGAACGTCAGTTTCCTGTTACGAAACTTATCCCTGTTGCTTCAGAGCGTAGTGTTGGTAAAAAAATAAGTTATAAAGGAGTGGACCATACAATTGTTGGTCTTGCTGCGGCTGTTGAAATGCGTGCGGACATTGCTATTTTTTCTGCTGGTGGTGACACATCGCTTGAATGGGCTCCAAAATTTGCTGAAGCTGGGACAACAGTTATTGATAATTCTTCTGCTTGGCGAATGGACGCTTCAAAAAAGCTAATCGTTCCAGAAATTAACGCTTCTATTTTAACTGCTGAAGATAAAATTATTGCAAATCCAAACTGCTCAACCATACAATTGGTAATGGCGTTATCGCCGCTCCACAACAAATACAAAATGAAGCGCGTAGTGGTGTCTACCTACCAATCTGTTTCAGGAACAGGCGTTAAAGCTGTTCAACAATTAGAAAACGAAATCAATGGGGTTAAAGGGGAGATGGCCTATCCTTACCCAATAGGAAGAAATGCGTTACCTCACTGTGATGTATTCCTTGAAAATGGGTACACTAAAGAAGAAATGAAGTTGGCTATGGAGCCACAAAAAATATTAGGTGATAACTCCTTCGCGATTACAGCTACGGCTGTTCGAATTCCTACTGCGGGTGGGCACTCAGAATCTGTTAATGTTCAGTTTGAAAATGATTTTGAACTTCAGGAAGTACGCTCTATTTTAAGCCAAACTGAAGGGGTGACGGTTCAAGACAACACCGATACAAATACCTACCCTATGCCTATTTATGCAAACGGAAAAGATGACGTGTTTGTAGGGCGTATCCGACGCGATGAAACGCAAGAAAACTCTTTAAATATGTGGATTGTTTCAGATAATTTAAGAAAGGGCGCTGCGACAAATACCATTCAAATTGCGGAATATCTAGTCGCTAATATTTTATAGTTACTTAAATGCTATCAATATCCAACGTCTCTTTTAAATACAACAAACGTGCGGTATTAAACTCTGTTTCTGTTGTTATTAATAGTGGAGATTGTTTGGCTATTGTGGGAGAAAGTGGTTCTGGAAAAAGCACGTTACTAAAGCTTGCTTTTGGTCAAATGGATGTAGATGCTGGTGCAATAACTTGGAAAGACAAGCCGATTCTAGGTCCAAAAAATAAACTTGTTGTGGGGCACGATTTTATGAAATATGTAGCACAAGAGTTTGATTTAATGCCTTACACAAGTGTTTCGGAAAACATTGGAGATTACCTCTCTAATTTTTATCCTGAGGAAAAAAAAGCCCGTGTTAATGAATTGATTGAAGTCGTAGAGTTACAGGGGTTTGAAAACACGAAAGTACAGTTTTTGAGTGGAGGTCAAAAACAACGTGTGGCTTTAGCAAGGGCTATTGCCAAACGTCCAGAGATTATTCTTCTTGATGAGCCTTTTAGTCACATTGATAATTTTAAAAAACAATCTTTAAGACGTAATTTATTTAGGTATTTGAAAACAAACAATATCGCCTGTGTATTGGCAACACACGACAAAGACGACGTTCTTTCTTTTGCAGATCAAATGATGGTGCTGCATAAAGGATCTGTATTATCAATAGAGAGTCCAAGCTATATGTATTCCAATCCCGCACATCCTTTAGTGGCTGCTTTTTTTGGTGAATATAGCGCTGTAGAAGGAAAATTATATTACGCGCATCAGATTACTTTAGTGGAAAATAGCCCACTCAAAGCGTCTGTAAAGGACAGTCTTTATAGAGGAGAATATTATTTAATTGAGGCAGACCTCAACGGAGATAAGGTTTGTTTTAAAAACAAGAACGCTATAGTGGAAAATTCAATAGTTTCATTGAAATTAAATCATTAAGGTGTGTCTTTATACCCCAAAGTATTTCATTTTATCAAATTAAAATCTTAAATTACATTTTTATAATATAACCCTACATACTATGTCGTTCTTTTTAATCCCCTTTATTGTCTTTGGATTCCTTCTTTTATTTGCCGCTTTATTTACGGTAAAACAGCAAACTGCAGCTGTTATCGAGCGCTTTGGAAAATTTCAAAGCATACGACAATCTGGTCTCCACTTAAAAATTCCATTAATTGATCGCATTTCTGGTCGTTTGAGTTTAAAAATTCAACAGCTAGATGTATTAATTGAAACCAAAACTCTAGATGATGTATTTGTACGTCTTAAGGTTTCGGTTCAGTTTAAAGTGATTAAAATGAAAGTTTATGATGCCTTTTATAAGTTGGATTATCCGCACGATCAAATTACATCTTATGTGTTTGATGTAGTGAGAGCAGAGGTGCCAAAAATGAAACTTGATGATGTGTTTGTTAAAAAAGACGATATCGCTATTGCTGTCAAATCAGAGCTAAACCAAGCCATGATGGATTATGGGTATGACATCATAAAAACATTGGTTACAGATATTGACCCAGATGCTCAAGTTAAAGAAGCGATGAATCGAATTAATGCTTCTGAACGTGAAAAAATTGCCGCTCAATTTGAGGGGGATGCTGCGCGTATTCTAATTGTTGAAAAAGCAAAAGCAGAAGCGGAGAGCAAGCGTCTTCAAGGACAAGGTATTGCTGATCAACGTCGTGAGATTGCGCGGGGCTTAGAGGAGTCTGTTGAGGTACTTAACAAAGTTGGGATCAACTCTCAAGAAGCATCAGCTTTGATTGTTGTAACACAGCATTATGACACGCTTCAATCTATCGGTCAAGAAACAAACAGTAACCTTATATTATTACCAAATTCTCCACAGGCAGGCAGCAATATGTTGAATGACATGGTGGCGAGTTTTACGGCTAGCAACCAAATTGGTGAAGCCATGAAAAATGGTCCTAAGAAAATTTTGCCTAAAAAATAGAACGTCTTTAAAGTCTTATTTGTATTAAAAAACGCCCTCAGTTAAAACTATGGGCGTTTTTTTTGGGACAACAGAAAGAATTCTTGTTGTTAGAAGTTTACTGCGTGTCTTTTTTAAATTTGATTTGCTACTTCGCTTAATAACGGGTGAGCATCCGTTTTTGCAGTAGCTATAAAAGTGTCGATCGAATCATTTTTTTCTAGACCATTATCTAAAAGTACTTTTAAAGTAAGTGCTACCGCTATACGCGTTCCTACTTTTTTGACTGCTGTATTAAATAAGGGTTCTAAATCTTCATAGGAAACGTCGTTTGCGAGCGTCTGAATTTCTGCTTTGACCTTTTGTTGTTTGGCTTCCGGAAGGTTCGTGTACTTTTTTCCAAGCTGCTTTATAACATCAATTGCTTTTCGCTTTTTTGCTTGAGGTGTGGGCTGTTGTTTAGCAGGCTGTGTTTGCTTGGGTTCTTTTTTAGCCCAAGTGTCTCTTAAACCTACGGTTTTATTAAATATCAAATTGGTAGCGGCGCTATCATTATCTACATTAAAATACCCAAGACGTTGGAATTGAAATTGTTCTCCAACAGCTGGCATGTTTGATATGTGGTTCTACAAATGCTTTTCTCACTTTTAAGGATTCTGGATTCACAAAAGTTGAAAAATCTGCTGTTTGACTGTCGGGAGCTTCGTGTAAAAACAAACGATCATATTCCCGTACTTCAGCTTCAATGGCATGTGCAATAGATACCCAGTGCAAAGTTCCTTTAACTTTTCTAAGACTTTCAGGAGTTCCGCTCCCACTTAAACTTTTTGGGTCATAAGTACAATGGATTTCTAAAATTGTTCCATTAGAGTCCTTTTACAACATTTTCTGCTTTTATTATAAATGCATTTTTAAGACGCACTTCTTTTCCCAGGGAAAGTCTGAAATATTTACTGTTAGCTTCTTCCTTAAAATCATCGCGCTCTATATATAGGTTTCCTGAAAAGGGTACTGTTCGTGAGCCTGCACTTTCGTCTTCTGGATTGTTTTCTGCTTCTAACCACTCTTCTTTTACTTGTGTGTAATTCGTAATTACCAACTTAACTGGGTCTAAAACAGCCATTATTCGGGCTGCTTTTTTGTTAAGATCTTCACGGACGCAAAATTCTAAAAGAGAGACGTCAATTATATTATCGCGTTTGGCAACTCCAACCTTATTTACAAAATTACGAATGGATGTTGGTGTGTAGCCACGACGCCTTAAACCTGAAATTGTAGGCATGCGTGGGTCGTCCCAACCAGAAACAACCTTATCTTCAACTAGCTTTAATAACTTTCGCTTACTCATAATGGTGTAGCTTAAGTTTAAGGCGAGCAAACTCGCGTTGCTTTGGAATTAGAGGGTAAAGATTGGTTGTTATAATTGGATACGATATTTTTAAACCAATCGTATAAATCTCTATGAGGTTTGAATTCTAACGAACATAGAGAGTGGGAAATCTGTTCTAAATAATCACTTTCTCCGTGCGTCCAGTCATACATTGGATATATACACCAAGTTGATCCTGTACGGTGGTGGTCGGCGTGGAGTATGCGATACATTAAAGGGTCACGCATCAACATATTGACATGTTTCATGTCTATTTTAGCTCTTAAAACGTGTGTTCCTGCTTTAAATTCACCGTTTTTCATTTGGTTAAAAAGTGCTAAGTTTTCATCCACAGAGCGGTTTCTGAAGGGGCCGTCTTTTCCTGGTTGTGTGGGGGTTCCTTTTTGAATCGCCATGGCTTCGCTGGATTGCGAATCAACATAGGCTTTGCCTTCTTTTATCATTTCTAAAGCCCAAGCGTATAGCTGTTCAAAATAGTCCGAGGAGTATACTTCTTTATCCCATTTGTAACCCAGCCAAGAAATGTCTTCTTTGATGGCGTCTACATATTCTTGATCTTCTTTTGCGGGGTTGGTGTCGTCAAAACGTAAGTTAACGGGAGCTTGGTATGTTTCTCCCAAACCAAAACTAATCCCGATGGCTTTTGTATGTCCTATGTGAAGATAGCCGTTGGGTTCTGGTGGAAACCGAAAGCGCAATTTGTTTTGTGGCAAGCCATTTTTTAAATCTTCTTCTACTATTTGCTCTAAAAAATTGAGCGGTTTGTGTGTTTCTGACATAATAAAGTGTATTTCTTGGATAAATACCTAGCAAAATTAATCAAATAAAAAGTTTATAGAAATATCTTCGGTATAATTATTATTTTTATCGAATTAAAAAAGAGAAAATGGGAGTTATTAAGGTTGAAAACATAAAGGTGTATGCTTATCATGGATGTCTAAGCGAGGAAACTATTATTGGAAGTGATTATAGGGTTGATGTGAGTGTGGAGGCTGATTTAGAAAAGTCGTCTGTAACAGATGCTTTAAACGACACGGTTGATTATGTGACTTTAAACGCTATTGTGGTAGAGGAAATGAGTATTGCTTCAAAATTATTAGAAGCGGTGGCGAAACGAATAATCAATCGAGTGTTTGAAAGTTGTGAGACTGTTGTATCGGTGTGCGTTTCTGTTTCTAAGATTAACCCACCTATTGGAGGGGATGTTGAAAAAGTAACGATTGTGTTGAGTGAAACGCGATAGAATTATAGATTTTATAATTTAAAACTAGTTATTTAATAATGGTTCAGGGTTCATTTTTAGATGGATTCTTTTCTTTTATCTTGTGTAACGTTTAAATTTGCTTAAATTTGCGTTCCTTTTTGGGCGTCTTGGCCGAGTGGCTAGGCAGAGGTCTGCAAAACCTTCTACAGCGGTTCGAATCCGCTAGACGCCTCAATAAATTAAAACCACAATCGTTAAAAGTTGTGGTTTTTTTATTCTCTTATCTCTTCAATAATGGTTTGTGGGTTTAACTGGTCTTTTGGTAAAAAACCTTTAGTAATTAGAACCAACCCACATATAATTAGAACAAGTCCGAGTATTTTTTTAATTTTTAAGATGATAATGGGGGTTAATTGTTTTTTAAGCTGTTTAGCTAATACTATTTTCAATAAATCTGTAATAAAGTAGGTTGTGATAAGCGCTCCAAAAAACACATAAAACCGATCGATATCGTTTTCTAGACTGGGCCCTGTAACAATGATAATACCTAACCAGAAAATTAAAACCCCTACGTTGATAAAGTTGAGTAAAAACCCTTTAATGAATAACTCTATATAATTGGCTCTAAAAGAACTAGATAATTGTGCTTTCAGGTCTGTTTGTTTTGTTTTTTTAAGAAACGTAATCAAACCATATACCGTTAATATAGTGCCGCCAAAAACGTATAAACCAGGTTGATTACTTAAATTTTCTAGTAATTGGAAACTACTAAAATATGCTACACCAATAAAAATGATATCCGCAATAATAACACCTGTATCAAAAGCAACTGCAGCTCTAAATCCTTTTGTAACGCTTGTTTCTATCAATACAAAAAAAACAGGGCCTATCATAAAGGCTAAGAAAAAACCAAGGGGTATGGCAGCTTGGATATCTTCAATCATAGTGCTTTAGTTTATAAGAAGGGGTTCTTTGTTTTTATAAATAACTCTTCCTCCAATTATATTCTTTTGCCTAACGGTTTTTGGGGTTCCATGAATTGTCAAGTTTCCACCAGCAACTATTGTTACTTCAATAAGATCAGAACTATTTACATCTGCTTCTCCACCAGCCTTCATTTTTAGTTTAGTAGTTACCGCTTGTAATGTAGCTCCGTCATAAATACCTCCTGTTCTTATGTTTATGTTTTGTGATTGTGTGTTTCCTTTTACTTTGATACTTCCACCTGTCACACTTTTAATTGATAATAATTTTAAATCTGCTACCACAGAAATATAGCCACCTTCTTGGGTTTTAAGTTCTAATTCGTATTGTTTAAACGGAGAAGTCGAAACTACTTTAGCTCCCTCGTTAACGTCTATAATATCAATTTTTGTATAATACAGTTTTACAAAGGTTTTATTGCCATTAAAGGGTTTATTGAAATCCATTTTAATTTTGAGAAGGCTGTTTTTTTGGACAACATAAACGTTGGAGGTGTCCTCTCCTGTAATTTCTATTTTATTTTCTGTAGATTGAATGAGTTCGACATTTATAAGATCATAAACTTTGAGTTCTGAGAATTCTCCTAAAGACTTAGTAATTGGAGCTTGAGAGGCTGCTAAAAAACAAGTAAAGAAAATAAGTAACGTATAATGTTTCATTTTGTGTGGGTATTTTAACTATTTAATATAAAGTCTAAGTGTTTTTTTACTAAGTCGGCTTGTTTGACACGGACCTCTACCTCATCACCTAATTGGTATTTAGTTTTTGTTCGTTCTCCAATTAAAGCAAATTCTTCTGCATCAAATCTATAAAAATCACCTTTAATATCTCTAATTCTTATCATGCCTTCACATTTATTTTCTATAATTTCAACATACATTCCCCATTCGGTCACACCAGAAATAACTCCTAAAAAGGTCTCCTCTTTGTGGTCTTGCATGTATTTAACTTGCATGTATTTTATAGAGTCACGTTCTGCTTTTGTAGCTAAATATTCCATATTAGAAGAATGCTTACATTTTTCTTCATAAACAGCTTCGTTGGTTGATTTATTACCATCCAAATAGTATTGTAACAAACGGTGTGCCATAACATCTGGATAGCGTCGAATTGGTGATGTAAAATGGCTATAGTGATTAAAAGCAAGACCATAATGGCCTATGTTTTTTGTGGAGTAGGCTGCTTTACTCATACAACGTATTGTGAGTGTATCTACGAGGTTTTGTTCTTTAGTTCCTTTTACATTTTTTAAAAGAGTGTTTAATGAGTGTGTGGTAGTTTGTTTATTTTTAAAATTTAATTGGTGTCCAAATTGAGATACAATTCTTTGAAGTCCTGCTAACTTTTGATCATCCGGTTCATCGTGAGTTCTATAAATAAATGTTTTTTGTGGTGATTGTTTTCCAATAAATTCCGCTACTTTTTTATTTGCTAATAACATGAACTCTTCAATAAGTTTATTGGCATCTTTTGATGTTTTAAAAAAAACACCAACAGGGTTATTCGCTTCATCAAGGTTGAACTTAACCTCTGCTTTATCAAAAGATATGGCGCCATCTTTCATGCGTTTTAATCGCATGATTTTTGCTAGTTCATCTAATTTTAAGATGGCATTTTTAATAGTATTTTCTGTAGTATATGCTTCGTTTGTTATAGATATTTCTTTAGGAATTATACAATCTTGTGTTTCTATAATGTGCTGGGCTTCTTCATAAGCAAAACGTGCATCACTATAAGTGACTGTTCTTCCAAACCACTGATTTTCTATACCTGCTTTATTATTAATTTCAAAGACAGCAGAGAATGTATATTTTTCTTCTAAAGGGCGTAATGAACAGGCATTATTTGATAAAACCTCTGGAAGCATAGGAACCACTCTATCTACCAAATAAACAGAGGTCGCACGTTCGTAAGCTTCGTCATCCAAAATAGTTCCTTCTTGTAAATAATGAGACACATCAGCAATATGAATCCCTATTTCATAGTTTCCATTGTCTAGTTTTTTAAATGATAGAGCATCATCAAAATCTTTTGCATCTTTAGGGTCTATTGTAAAAGTTAAGGTAGATCGCATGTCGCGACGTTTTGTAATTTCTGAATCTGTAATAGAAGTATCTATATTGTTAGCAAAACTTTCTACTTCGTGAGGAAATTCGTATGGTAATCCATATTCAGCCAATATGGAATGAATTTCTGTGTTGTGATCACCAGGCTTCCCTAATATTTTAATAATACTTCCATTAGGGCAATCGGCTTTTTCTGGCCATTCTTCTAAAGTTACAAGTACTTTATCTCCATCTTCCGCTTTCATTGTTTTAGATAGAGGTATAAATACATCTACTGGCATTTTATTACTATCGGGGACAACAAAAGCAAATTTTGCGTTGAGTTGTACAATACCTACATATTCTGTACGGGCTCGTTTGATAATTTGAGTTATTTCTCCTTCTTGTTTTCCATTTTTTTTACGTTTATAAATATAGAGTTCAACGGTGTCGCCGTGTAAGGCTTTATGCATATTATTGGACGCTATAAAAATATCTTCTTCAAATGCTTCACTTATGATATAAGCATTACCTCTAGAAGCCATATCTACTGTTCCTATAAAGTATTCTGTAGAAGTGATTATTTGAAATTTCCCTCGTTCTACTTCTTCTATTTCTTTTTGACCAGCAAGTTTGTGTAGATTTTTTATAATTTGGTTACGACTACTAGCATCATTAACCTTTAGTTTAGCTGCAATTTGTTTGTGGTTGAATGTTTGTTTTCTATCGGCTTTAAGGATAGTTAATATACTTTGACTGTAATTTTTAACCGATTGTTTGTTATTCTTTTTTCTTTTCATTTAATCTATGTAATTAAGCAAAGCTACTACTTTAATTCAACCAAAAGTCTTCTCTTTTTTAACTTTATCCACATTTAATACAATCATATTAATTTTTTATTAAATTATTTAAAAACTAATGGTGTTTATTATAGTGTGTGAACAGCTCATATAAGTTTATTTAAATTTAGTAGTTTTCTTTGTTATATACATTTTATAAACATATAATAAACATTTATTTTTAATTTAAAGGTTTAATAAAGAATAACTTAACTACTATTGTTATCAACTGTTCATAACCTTAATTCACATAAAAATACTTATAAATAATTTTGTATTTATTGTTTATAAAGACCTTTTTAGTAGTGATAAGTAAAGAACTAAAAAAGATAACTTAATTAGTTTTTTATTTTTAAATATCCGCTTGATAAAATAATTTGATATATAAAAATTAAGTTTTCATAATCGTTCATTAATTATTAACAACTAATTAAAAAGGCTATGAACAATTTAAATTAGGTAACACACTTTTTTGTAAATTTACTAATAAATAAAGTTATAGCAAATGAACATATCAATAGGAAACGACCACGCAGGAACGGATTATAAATTTAGAATTATAGAGTTTCTTAAATCAAAAAAAATAGAGGTTAAAAATTACGGAACAGATCTTGAATCTAGTGTAGATTATCCAGATTTTGTACATCCTGTTGCAAAAGATGTTGCATCAAAACGCTCTTCTTTTGGTATTTTAATTTGTGGAAGTGCAAACGGTGTTGCTATGACAGCTAATAAGTATTCTGAGATAAGAGCTGGTATATGTTGGACTAGTGAAATTGTGTCTTTAATTCGTCAACATAACAACGCAAATATTCTTTGCATTCCTGCCCGTTTTACAGAAATAGATCAAGTTTTAGAAATGGTTGAGATATTTTTAAACACTGAATTTGAAGGCGGACGTCATCAAAATCGAATAAATAAAATACAACCTTGCTAAATGATGTTAGATATTTATGTTAAAACATTTAACCAACTCTCTTTAGAGGAACTCTATTATTTATTACAATTAAGAAGTGAAGTTTTTGTGGTGGAACAAGATTGTGTATACCAAGATGTGGATGGTAAAGACCAAAAAGCACTTCATGTCATAGGAAAAAAAGGGAATAATATCATAGGGTATACACGGATTTTTAAACCAGGCGATTATTTCAAAGAAGCGAGTATAGGGCGTGTGGTTGTTGCAGAGAAAGAACGGCATTTAAAGTACGGAAATGAGCTTATGAACGCCTCTATTAAGGCTATTGAATCTTCTTTTCAAGTGAATAAAATAAAACTTTCGGCACAAAAATATTTAGAAAATTTTTATTCCAATTTAGGGTTTAAAACAATTGGAGAACCTTATTTAGAAGATGGAATCCCACACATCGCTATGGTAAAAAATTAGTTCTTTTTAGAAATGGATGTTATTTTAATCTCAACACGTTTATCGTACTTCTTTGCTTTTCCAAGTGGATATTTGTTTTTTAAACCTACATAGCGCATACGAGTTTTTTTAATTCCTTGTTGGACTAAATAATCATAAATATATTTTGCCCTAGCTAATGATAAGTTTCTTTTTCCTGTCTTTCTATCGACAGCATCTCTTGCATTTTTTGTACAACAAACATGCCCTTGAATTGTAAAATAAATATCATCTCTTTCTCGCAAGTCTTCAGCTATCTTTTCTAGAACTGGAACAGATTCGTTTTCTAAATAACTATACCCTGTTTTAAATAAAATATTGTCAAGTGTTATTTTATCTCCTACTTCTAATTTATTATTAAGAAAACCTTGTTTTTTACCGATCTCATTTACTTCCTTCAGTACAGGCGTCGTCACTACATATTTTACATTAATTTCTACCTTCCGGTTTAACCCTCTAATAATATTAAGATTATCAGAAGAAATTAGGCGTAATAAAATTTCTCCTTTACCGTCAACATTACTAATAAGGTTATCATCTACTCCAAAATTGGAAAATATTTTTTTGATTGCATTTGCTCTGTTTTGTGACAAGGTTAAATTATATGAGTCTGTACCACGGTCGTCACAAAACCCATAAATAGAAATGCGTTCTATTTCAATATCTTTTAAACTTTGAACAAACAATACAAGCCGGTTTGCTTCAATTTCAGGGACATTATATTGACCGGTTTCAAAATAAACAACATGTGTATTATCAGACTGAGCCTGTGCTACATTCGTTAAAAAAAACAGTAAAAAAATAATCTTTTTCATCTTACTTTTTATTTCTAATACTCATTAAATAAGTATCTATTTCAATATATTTTGATAGGTCTGTGTATCGTTTAGAATCTCTTGTGCATTAAATACTTCTGTATTTGTTGCTATAAAATAAGCGTACATTCCTTCTCTGTAAAAATAGCGTTTTATTATTTCACTCTCCAAAACAGCTATAATATCTGCCTCAAATGTATCCATTAATTTTAATTTTGATTCTTGAATAGCTGCATTTAAACCTTTAAATTGCTCTTCCATAGTTCCAAACCCTTCTTTAGACATCGTTGTTTTTAATTGATTTATATCTTCTTGAGTTTTTCCAATCGTATTGTACTTTTCTTCAACACTCATTTTTTTGAAATATTCAAAATCTTTTTTATTTAAACGAAGCTCTTCTATATTTTCAACGGAGTTGTTGTAATAATATTGGTTAGAATAGTCAAAAATCAATGGACTTTTCAAGAGTGTTTCTATGAATTTATTAGGGCTTTCGACACCAACAATAATGTCTGGATTGATACCGCCACCATCGTAAACAGTACGACCGTTTTTAGTTTTAAATGTGGAATATTGTTTTTTATCGAAGCGGACAGCCATACCATCGTCTCCTTTATTTCTATAGTCTAAGGCTTGTATGCAGCGACCAGACGGGGTGTAATAACGGGAAATGGTTACTTTCAGTTGGGATCCATAAGGCAAAGGCATTGGTTTTTGAACCAATCCTTTTCCAAAACTCCTTTTACCAATAATGACCGCGCGATCCAAATCTTGCAAAGCCCCCGCTACAATTTCACTTGCTGAAGCACTGTTTTGATTTATCAAAATAACCAAAGGAATTTCTAAACTTAAAGGTTGTTTTTGAGTTTCAAAGACTTGGTTGTAGGCTTCTATATTTGATTTTGTAGACACCACCAATTGATCTTTAGGTACAAATAAGTTTACAATTTTAACCGCTTCATGAAGCAACCCACCGGGATTGTTCCTCAAATCCAAAATAATTCCTTTTGCTTCATCTATAAGCATTAATTTAAGTGCGCTCTCTACCTCTTTGGAAGCTGTTTTTGAAAAACGATCTAAAGCAATATAGCCGATACCATTTGTTAATAGTTTGGACACGGGTACTGCTTTTGGTGTTACATCGCCACGCGCTACCACTACCTCTTTTTTTGCACCCCCGTTTCGAAGGTAAGTCAATGCAACCGTCGTATTTTTTTTACCATTCAAAAATTGGATTGCACTTTCTTGTAAACTACTTACTTCAACCCCATCAATTTTAATAATTTCATCACCAGCCTTTAAACCAACCTTGTCTGCGGGTAAATCTTTATACACTTCTACTATAACTAATTTATTTTTGGAAGTATTGATCGTTGCTCCAATCCCCACATAGGCACCAGACTGATAGATTCGAGCCTTCTCTATATCCTGTTCGTTCATGTATGTGGTATAGGGATCTAACCCCTTCAACATTTGATTAACGCTCTGCTGCATCAAATCCGCTGGATTTGTTTTATCCACATAATTCATATTGACTTCTTTAAACAGTGTCGTGAAAATATCTAACTGTTTGGCAATCTCGAAATAGTCATTTTTATAGGCGGTTGTTGAAATAAAAACCAATAATATAACCCCCAAAAACACCCCTCTTTTTTTAAGATAATTTCTCATTCGATTGTTTTTTATTAAAACGTTTTATTAGAAATTCAAACTGCTCTTTTAGTTGTGCCGACTCAGGCATTTCTTTACCAACATACAAAACCATCAAGCTAAATTTGGACTCCATTTTGTCAAGTTTATCCGAAAGTTGTTTTTCTATTGCCACTCTTAAAAGCCGTTTGATTCGGTTGCGGTCGATAGCGTTTTTAAAATGTTTTTTACTCACAGAAACTCCCACCAAATGTTGGTCAGAACCTCTTAAATACACCATTCTTAAAGGAAATGCACCTACAGAAATACCGGTCATGAACAACTGTTCTATTTGCTTTTTTCCTTTTAAACGCTCCATAGATTATAATACTTTAAGCTGATTGTTTTCCTTATTGACATCTGCTGTAGCCTTATTGATATCCACAGTAATAGTATCTATTTTGGAAGTGTCCATAGCTACGGAGAAAGTATACTCTGGATATGCCCAAGCCCAATCTTTTAATAACGTTTCACTATCCAAAAGTGGCTTTTCACCTCGCATCATCTGTAAAGGAATGTAATAATTTTTTATACCCCCATCTTTCATCAGCACTTGAACCTCTACTGGCATAGGCATCAACCCAATACGTTCTAATGTAATAACTGTTTGCCCCTCTAAAGAAACAGCACTTTTCACACTATAATCAATCGTATTTATAGTTTGAGTCCAATCAGTTAAAAACCATTCCAACTCTAATCCAGATACTTTTTCGGCACAGCGTATAAAATCATTTGGAGTTGGATGCTTAAAAGCCCAGTCATTAAAGTATTTTTTTAAGGTTTTTTCAAAATTCTTTTCACCAACAATATATCGTAACTGCGCTAACAATACCGCACCTTTGCTGTAGGTTGAGATGCTATAAGAAGCATTGTATGCAAATCGATCTGCATGCGTACTCATTGGTTGTTCTTTTCCGCTTTTCGCAAGGCTATAATAACGGTCGTAATGACGCTTTAGCGGTTCTGTTGTGCTTACGCCAAAGATGGTATTTTCAATAAATGTACAAGTGTATTCAGCAAAACCCTCATCCAACCACGGGTGTTTACTTTCGTTAGAAGCCATCAAAAACTGAAACCAAGTATGTCCAATTTCGTGTGCTGTGACCCCTACCAAGCTTTCGAAACTGCGCTCTCCAGTAATAAGTGTACACATGCCATACTCCATTCCTCCATCGCCACCCTGAATTACAGAGTATTGTTTGTAGGGATATTTTCCAACAGAGCTGCTATAGTATTGCATGATTTCACTTGTAGGAACCTGCAGGTCTCTCCACCTTTTTTTGTATTTAGGTTTTAAAGATTTTTTATATAAAAAATGTAACATTGGTCCATCAGGAACTTGTAGAGTATCGTGAATAAAATTAGGATCTGCGGCCCAAGTAAAGTCATGAACGTTGGGTGCTACAAAATGCCAGGTAAGAACATCGGATTCTTCTTTTGTTTCTTTAACGCCATAGCCATGTCCAATCTCATTTGGGTTTTGTAAGTACCCTGTACCTCCAACGGTATACTTTTTGTCAAGAGTTAGCTTTACATCAAAATCACCCCAAACACCGTGAAATTCTCTTCCAATATAAGGGTCTGCGTGCCAACCTTCAAAATCATATTCAGCTATTTTTGGATACCATTGCGCCATCGAGAGCGCTACACCTTCATTGCTGTTTTTTCCAGCTCTGCGAATTACAGGCGGTACTTGTCCTTCAAAAACCATTTCAAAAACAGCCGATTCTCCCGACTTAATAGAGGTGTTTAATTCAACTTCCAATACTGTTCCGACGACAGTATATTCTAAAGGCATGCTGTTTTGGGTCAAGCTTATCACGTTTATAAATCCAAGATCTTCTTTTTGAAGTTTACTGATTCTATCACCAACCCTAGAGTCTGCATCTGCAATTGTAATAGAGCGTACATCCATTTCACTTCCTGGTTGGAAGGCATTATAAAACAAATGATAAAACACCCGTTCTAAATCATCAGGAGAATTATTAGTGTAAATTAGTTTTTGGGTACCACCGTAACTAAAGGTCTTTACATCCATTTTTACATCCATAGTGTAGTCCACATGTTGCTGCCAATAGCCATAATTATTTTGACCGTAAACAAAAGACATTATTCCAAAAAAGAAAGCAAGAACAAGAGCGTTATATTTCATAAGAGTATAGATTATTTAGACAGTTTTTTAGCCATTATTAAAGCATTATAAGCGTTTACGATATTTCCAGATTGTGATAATTCAGTAAAAGGCACAATACGGCCACTTTCCAAAGATACTTTTTTGTTGATAACAATTCCCGAAGCCATAAGTATTTGTTTTACTTGTGCAGCGCTTAAGTTTGGGTATTGAGAAAAAATCAAGGCAGCCACTCCGGCAACTAAAGGCGAAGCCATAGAGGTTCCGCTTGCAAACTCATAAGTGTTTTTAGGATAGGTTGAATAAATTTGTGATCCAGGTGCAAATACATCCACCGTGTTTTTCCCATAATTCGAATAACTTGCAGCCAGTGTCGAGCCATATCTTGGCCCGTTGGAACCAACCTTCAAAAAAGTATTAGAAACCTCAGAACCATTGTTTATTTGATCATTAGGAAAATAATTAATTTGATCGGTATCTTTACCATCATTTCCAGCAGCAGCCACAATTAACACATCTTTTTCAGCGGCATAAGCAATAGCGTCCCTTACCCAATCACTATGAGGTGAAAATGCTTTACCGAAACTCATATTGATAACCTTAGCACCATTGTCAACAGCATAATACACACCCAAAGCAACATCTTTATCGTACTCGTCCCCACTAGGAGTATTTCGAATAGCCATAATTTTAACATTATTTGCTACTCCATTGATACCAATCCCGTTGTTGCGATTTGCTGCGATAATCCCAGAAACATGCGTTCCATGAGTACGGCCATTTTTTGCTCTTACATCCCCGTTTCCATAGCTACGATCCTTTAAGTCATTGGGGTTGTCCCCAACAATTTTTCTTCCATCGTAATCTATGTTTAGATTATAGTCTAAGCGGTCATTAAACCTTTTTAGAGCTGAGCTTAAATCTTTCATTAGAGCCTCGATACTATCAAATCCAAAACCGTAGGACTGTTTGATGATTCTTGCGTGCTTGAGTACCTCCCAGTCAGTAGTAAAAACAGCCTCCACATCTTCTTTAGTGTAATTTGGGTTGTTTAGGTACTCCACAATCGCAGTATTAGACTCCGTTAATTGTGTTAAAATTTCATCGTATTGCTTTTTATTTCGACTGGTCTTCTCGTACTCTTTGGCAAGCAGCTCCTTTGCCTCTGTATAACGAGGGTGGATTGTATCTCCACTAGCCACTAGCCGAACATACTCCAACTGTTCGTTGTCAGCTCCTCCTAAAAAGTTCCAACCATGAACATCGTCGATGTATCCATTATTATCATCGTCTTTGCCGTTGTTCGGAATTTCACCAGAATTAACCCAAATATTATCTTTAAGATCCTCGTGATCTATATCGATTCCAGAGTCTATAACTGCCACAACAATTGTTTTACTTTTTGGTTTTACCAATTCTTTATAGGCTTTATGCAGACTAATTCCTGGGATTGTATCTGTTTTGAGGTCCAAATGGCTCCATTCTTTTTCTTCGGTATCTGTAAGTTCCACCGCTTTAAGCGGGAGGACATCAATATTTTCAATGGGTGTGGATAAGATAGCCGCAGTAGATCCGCAACTCAAAATAAAGAATAGGCCTAAAAAACAGGCGATTCTTTCAAGTGTTTTATGTAGGTTTGGGTTCATTTTTTTAGATTAAAACAGATTATTAAAATCGTAAGCAGCGCTAAGGCGTACCCCTTTTTCGGTATGCTTGACGGTAATTAATTCGTTATGAGCGTCATGTTCCAAAAGTAAATAATAATTTTGATCTGCAGCAAGCTTCAAAAAGCGCTCTTTTTCGTCTAATGTCAATAACGGTCTTGTGTCATACCCCATAACAAAAGGCACCGAAAGATGCCCTGCCGTAGGCAGTAAGTCTGCCATAAAACAGATGGTTTCTCCTTTATAAGTAATCATAGGGATCATCTGTTTATCGGTGTGTCCATTCGCAAAAAACACATCAAAACCCAGCTCAGAACCATGTAATATATCGCTGTCTGGGACAGAGATATGTTTTAAGTGGCCACTAGCTTCTATGGGTAAAATATTTTCGGTAAGGAAAGAAGCGCGTTCTCGTTTATTTGGGGTTGTTGCCCAATTCCAGTGGTCTTTATTGCTCCAAAAAGTCGCATTTTTAAAGGCAATTTCATAAGCTGTTTTATCAGAATTCCATTGCACACAACCCCCACAGTGATCAAAGTGCAAATGAGTCAAAAAGACATCTGTGACATCATCTCTACAAAACCCATGTGAGTCAAGTGCGCCATCCAAAGAATGCACCCCCCAACGGTAATAGTAATTAAAAAACCGATCACTTTGTTTGTTTCCCATTCCCGTGTCAATTAAGATCAAACGGTTTCCGTCTTCGATTAACAAACAGCGAGATGCAATGTCAATCATATTGTTTTTATCGGCGGGATTTGTTTTATTCCAAATGGTTTTTGGTACCACACCAAACATTGCTCCTCCATCTAATTTAAAATTGCCAACATTGATAGGGTATAGCCTCATCCTAAACCTTGTTTATAATTGCATTCAGTCGAACTCCAAAGTCTAGCAATGCTTTTATTTCCTTAATACTTGCGATGCGTTCTTTGCTAAAAACCAACAACCCATCTTTACTAGATTCTATGTGATAATAAGCGTTGCTTTCAAAAAACAGTACAAGTTCGTCTGTAAAAAGAGCTCTAATATCTTGCGCATTTTCGCCTCTTAGATAAAATCTTTTTGAAAAGTCAGCGTGGTTTTTAATCGCAATATCTCTATAGCCAGCCAACGCATAAAACCGTTCTAATAACCCTTCCCTGTCTAACGTAAATACAGGAACACTTGAAGATGTTTTGATGTAAAGCATAGTGGATCGAACAACTTCTTTGGCAATAAATTCTCCCTCTGAAAAGGTAATATCAAACAAGTGACAAGGACTCTTTTTAGCAGAAAGTTGATTAAAAACAGTTTCGACTTTTTTCGTTTTAAAATAGATAAAATCTTCTAGGAAGGCACTGTTTTTTCGTTTCAAAGGATCGAAGCTTAATTCAAAATCATTTGCTATCAGCTCCAAATTATTTTGACGCTTTGTTTTGTTATTGGGAATAATGTTTTGAAGTGGCAATAGGCGTCTTAACGCAAAAGGGTGCTCTGACTTTGTACCTAAAATGTCCAGTCCAATCACGCCAATATTACCCCCTTTTTTAGTAAATAATTCTTGATAATCATGCACATTTTCCATGACAGAATGGTCTACAAAACCACATAACGAAAAATCTAAAATGACATCACTTTGCTCCGGAATTGCCTCTAATTTAGTCTTAAGGATGTTAAAATTTAGAAAACTACAAAAGTGTTTCACACTGATAAAATAACTTCCGTTTTCTTCTTTGAACATTAACACATTTGGTTTTAGAACATTCTTTATAAATAAACTAAGACTTTTTGTGACAACAACATGAATAATAAATGTTGCAATTAAGCCCGCAACAATTCCAGAAATCAACCCAACTTTTAAGGTTACAAATAGAGTTGCAAAGAAGATAATTAACTGCTCTTTTCCAATAGTAAAAATACGACGAACTACATCAGGAGAAGCTAGTTTATAACCTGTATATACAAGAATTGCCATCAAGGCAGTGAGCGGAATTCTTGTGAGTTCGGTACTAAAAAGAAGAATGAATAGAACCAAAAACAAGGCATGGAATAAATTTGAAGACCGATTGCTTCCGCCATTATTGACGTTTACCGAACTTCTTGCAATTACCGTCACAACATTTAACCCTCCTAAAAACCCGCTTACGACTGTAGCCAGTCCGAGCGCCTTAATGTCTTTGTTTACATTGGAGCGTCTTTTACTAACATCTAATTTATCAACCGCTTTGATACTTAATAAGGATTCAATACTGGCAATTAAGGTCAACGCAATAACGCTTGACCAAAAAGGAAGTGTACCCACCATTTCAAAGTTTGGTGTCGGAATAGTTGTTATTATTTGCTGAATATTTGGAATGCTAGGAATCATATAGGCACTTGAAATTGGGTTCGGTGCTTGCAGAATCAATTCATAATAATAACTAAATCCAACGGAAACAATGACGATCCACATGGGTGCTGGAATAAGCTGAAGGTATTTGTTTCTAATTTTGGAATAAAAGACCATAATAGCTAGGCTTATAACCCCAGCTAGTGCGGCATAAATAAAGCTTTTGTCTTGATAATTGACAACTGTAATTAAAGTGTTTGGAATTTCTAGCAAGTAGTCAATCCCATTATCTCTTACAATTTTATTACCTAGCATGATGTGAAATTGTTTGCCTAAAATAATGAGTCCTATGGCTGCCAACATTCCCTGAATTGCCGAGGATGGAAAATAGTCCGCTAATTTTCCTAATCGTAAAAACCCAAGGATGACTAAAATAATTCCAGAGCATATGATTGCGGCGTACGTTGCGGTCAGTCCAAGCGTTGTAATCGCTACTAAAACGACGCCCACCAAGCCATTTCCAGGTCCAGAGATGGTCACAAAACTCCCGCCTAAAACGGAAACAATGACACCACCAACGATTGCTGTGATCACTCCAGCAATAGGGGGCGCTTCACTAGCCATTGCCAGCCCTAACCCTAAGGGGAGCGCAATAAGGCTAACCACCAAGCCAGAAAACATATTTTTAGGTAAGGCTTTTACAAACCCAACAAATGAAGTTTCTTTTGTTCTCATTGCACAATTAATACATCGGTTGGTAACTCAGTTAAAATATGTTCAATATCGTGTGGAAATAAGCGGTCCCAAAACGTCATTTTGGTCGGCGCATTCATTACTAATAAATCGGCACGCGCTACTTGTGCATAGTGACCTATTGAGTAGCCTCGTTTTCCAAAAATTGGTTGGGACTTTATGGTCATGTCTTTTGTGTAGTTTGCAGGAATTGTGTCCAATACTTTTTTCACACGCGCTTCCTCTCTTAAACGCAAACGCTCTTTAACAATAGTAGATTTTCTAAGAGATTTGTCGTCATCAACTTTTACACTCACTTCGTCTTGTTCAATTTCTTCAACAACCGTAATCTTATCGACACCTAATTTGTGACCAACCAAAAACGAGGTTGTTAAGGTTTCCTTTGTTTTAGGATCTTTCAAGCCATTGACCACAATGTGTTTACAAGGGACACGCTTTACTGAGGGGTTGATTAAAAGGAGAACCGAGCAACTTGCTTGGCGTGTAATTTTTCGGGCGATAGATCCGAGATAGTATTTCAAAAAATTCTCTTTTTTGAGCGCTCCAATAATAAGTAAATCGATATTTTTTTCTTGTGTAGAAGACAGAATAACGTCCACGGGATCACCGGGCTGGAATAGCAACTCAAATTCTAAACCCTTACTTTTGAAGGGGTTTAAAAATCCTAAAAAGATATTGGTTTTTTTTTCAGAAGCTTCGCCGACGTGTATGAGCACTAGTTTGCTGCTAAAACACAAAGCGAAACGGGCCGCTTCATTAATATTGGCTTCTAGATTTGGAGAAAAAGTAACCCCAATTCCAATTGTTTTAAAAGCAATAGCGCTCAATCGTTTTTGTGTTTAAAGATTATCCTGAAATATAAGACTTTCTTTAAAAATATAAAAACCAAAAATTAGATTAATCGTTGAGCTTCAGAACAGCCATAAATGCTTCTTGTGGGATTTCAACACTCCCTACTTGACGCATTCGTTTTTTACCTTTTTTCTGATTCTCTAAAAGCTTTCGTTTTCTCGAAATATCTCCTCCATAACACTTGGCAGTCACATCTTTGCGAACAGCTTTTACGGTTTCTCTAGAAATAATTTTTGCGCCAATTGCAGCCTGAATAGGAATATCAAATTGTTGTCTTGGAATGAGTTCTTTTAGTTTGGCACACATTTTCTTTCCAATAGTTACCGAGTTATCTATGTGGATTAATGCCGAAAGAGCGTCCACAGTTTGCCCATTTAGCAGCACATCTACCCTTACGAGTTTAGAAACTCGCATCCCGATAGGTGAATAATCAAAGGAAGCATAGCCTTTTGATACGGTTTTTAAACGGTCATAAAAGTCAAATACAATTTCAGCTAAAGGCATATCAAAAGTTAATTCCACTCGCTCAGGAGTTAAATAGTTTTGACTTGTAATTTGCCCCCGTTTTTCAATACATAACGACATGACGTTTCCAACAAAATCAGACTTTGTAATGATAGAGGCTTTAATATAAGGCTCCTCAATACGGTCCAGCCCCGAAGGGTCTGGTAAATCTGTTGGGTTGTTAAGTATTACAACGGTATCTGGGTTTTTACGTGTAAACGCATGGTAAGATACGTTGGGAACCGTTGTAATAACGGTCATATTAAATTCACGCTCTAGGCGTTCTTGTATAATTTCTAAATGCAACATTCCTAAAAACCCACATCTAAATCCAAAGCCTAATGCCGCAGAACTTTCCGCTTGAAAGACTAGAGAGGCATCGTTCAATTGTAGTTTTTCCATAGAAGCGCGTAGCTCTTCGTATTCTTCGGTGTCTACAGGGTACAATCCTGCAAAAACCATTGGCTTAACGTCCTCAAATCCTTCGACCGCTTCGGTTGTTGGGAATTTTGCATCTGTAATGGTATCTCCAACTTTTACTTCCCGAGCGTCTTTGATTCCTGTTATTAGGTATCCAACATCACCGGTTTTAATTTCTTTTTTTGGAGTTTGGGTTAGGTTCAGTGTTCCCACCTCATCGGCCCCATATACTTTTCCAGTGGCTATAAATTTTACCTGTTGGTTTTTTTTAATGCTACCATTTACAATTTTAAAATACGTTTCAACCCCTCTAAAAGAGTTGTAAACGGAATCAAAAACAAGTGCTTGCAATGGCGCTTCAGGATCGCCTTCTGGGGGAGGAATTGTTTCTATGATAGCAGATAAAATGGCTTCAATTCCAATACCTGTTTTAGCACTTGCAGGAATGACCTCTGAAGGGTCACAACCTAGAAGCTCTACAATATCGTCGGTTACTTCTTCAGGATTTGCGCTTGGCAAATCAACTTTATTTAAAACGGGAATAATTTCTAGATCATTCTCCAGAGCTAAGTATAAATTTGAAATAGTTTGTGCTTGTATGCTTTGTGCAGCATCTACAATCAAAAGCGCACCCTCACAAGCAGCGATGGACCGAGATACTTCATAACTAAAATCAACGTGCCCGGGGGTGTCAATTAAGTTTAAAGTATATTCTTGCCCCTTGTAGGTATAGTCCATTTGAATCGCATGAGATTTGATCGTAATCCCACGTTCGCGTTCCAAATCCATACTGTCGAGTAATTGACTTTGCTTTTCACGCTCAGTAACGGCGCCTGTAAAGTCCAATAAACGATCTGCCAAGGTGCTTTTACCGTGGTCAATATGGGCGATGATACAAAAGTTTCTAATATGCTTCATTTACTCTATTTCAGGTTGCGTTGAATGTGAAGGCAAAAGTAATCAAATTTACCACACAATATTTAGATTAATTAATGACGGTCGATCAGGGATTGAATCCGTCGTATTGTTTCGGATTTTCCTATTAGATAAATAATGTCAAAAACATCAACTCCTTCAAGCGCGCCAACAAGCGCAACTCTTAGTGGCATCATTATTTTTCCAAAGCCGATTTCGTTTTGTGTGATCCATCCTTTTACAGCAGTTTGAAGCGCCTCAACAGAACTGTCGTCGGCTGTTTCTAGCTGTTTAATGAGTTGGGTCATTAGATCTTTAGAATGTTCTTTCCAGGCTTTTTTAAGTGCTGCTTCTGTAAAACTTTCAGGGGCTTTAAAAAAGTAATGGCTTAATCCCCAAAATTCTGACGGAAAGGTAGCGCGTTCTTTGATGAGGTTTATAACAAGTTCTACATAACCAGGATCTATTGTTTTGAGTTCTGGCGTTGTGTTTATAAATGTCTCGGTTAATGTTTCGGTGGTTGCTTTTTGCATGTACTGGTGGTTGAACCATTTTGTTTTATCTGGATCAAATCGTGCACCGGCTTTATTAATGTTTTTCAAATCAAAGGAGTCTACAAGCTCATTTAATGAAAAAAGCTCTTGTTCTGTACCTGGGTTCCATCCTAAGAAAGCTAAGAAATTAACAACAGCTTCCGGAAAGTAACCACTTTCTTTGTAGCCTTTTGAGACACTATCAGTTGTAGGGTCTTCCCAATTTAATGGAAACACAGGAAACCCGAGCTTATCGCCATCACGTTTGCTCAGTTTTCCCTTTCCTGTTGGTTTTAAGATCAGTGGTAAGTGCGCAAATTCAGGTGCTTCCCAGCCAAATGCTGTATAAAGCAATTGGTGCAATGCCAAGGAAGGCAGCCATTCTTCTCCACGAATGACATGTGTAATTTTCATTAAATAATCGTCTACTATGTTGGCAAGATGATAGGTAGGCATTCCATCTGACTTGAACAACACTTTGTCATCAAGGGTGTTGGTGTCAATTTTTATGGTGCCTCTAATCAAGTCGGTAAGCTCAAGGGTTTGATCTTGAGGAGCTAAAAAACGCACCACATAGTCATCGCCATTAGCAATTTTTTCAGCGACCTCTTCTTTTGATAACACCAAAGAATTAATCAGTCTACCTCGGGTTCTGTTGTGCCAGTTGTAGATAAAAGTTTTGCCTTTTGCATCGTGGTTTTTACGCTCTTCGTCCAAAGCTTCCGCTGTGTCAAAGGCGTAATAGGCTTTGTTGTTTTCAATCAAAAAATCGACGTACTGTTTGTATAAATGCTTGCGTTCGCTTTGTCTGTATGGCCCAAAACCACCGTCTTTTCCAGGACCTTCATCAAAAGGAATGTTGCACCAGTCTAATGCATTTACAATATAGTTTTCAGCACCTTCAACATAGCGTTTTTGGTCGGTATCTTCGACGCGAAGTACAAAAGTGCCTCCGTGTTTTTTTGCAAACAGGTAATTAAAAAGAGCGGTTCGCACACCTCCAATATGGAGTGGCCCTGTGGGACTTGGTGCAAATCGTACGCGAATAGGAGTGTTCATGGTCTTGTATTAGTGCTACAAAGATAGAATTGCTGAACAGATTCCCCAAAGAAATAGGCGGCGTTTTTGATCTGCTTAAATCAACCAGTAGTTAAGAGTTTTTCAAGGCGGGTGTTTTTTTAAATTTTTGTGTTTAGCTAAACGGTTTTGGGTATGATTAGTGGCGTGTCCCGATAGCTATCGGGGTAGCACTAAATTAGCAAATACAAACCAAATAGAAAATCCGCGAGACACGAGCGAAGCGAACTGGCGCAGCAATTTTCGTAAATAGGCGAGAACTAGCCATTAATTTTATACGGTGTTGTAACCTGTACTTTTCTTAGAACAAACGATTAGGATATTTCACAATTTCACTTTCCGCTTGTTCGTCTTTAGCCTCTTGTAATTGTTTAATTATTGATTTTGTTTCTCTGAATTGTTGAACTTGCGTTGGCTTATTCATCAAATATTCCTCTTGTCTGATTAGCAATTTTTATATTTCCAATATTAGGTCGTAAAGTATGATTCTCAGGAAGCTGTATCTTATCAAACGCTAACTTTTCAAATTTTCTAATACCCGAATCAAGACCAACTTTTTCCAAGTATTCCATTTTGCTTTCATTGATTAGGATTTCTAATTGTTCATCAAAATAAATTAGTGAACGGTCATAGGCAGTATGATGTAAAGTACAAAGACTAATTCCGTTATCAATCTCATCCGTACCTAGTTGGTGAGAGTGAGGAACAATATGGGCAGCTTCAATAAGTTCAAGACCAATACCACACATTGCACATTTATTATTGTATGCATCATAAACTTTTCTTCGGAAATTAGGGTCTCTTTTCTGCCTTGCGTGAGTAATTGTTAAAACACCGTCAGTTGTGTCAAACTCTCCATCTAGGTTGTCATTATTTAAATTGTCGGATTGCTCAACTAACTTCATCAATTCTTCATCTTCCAAAAGGTGAATAGAGTTCAAACTTTCTAAATATAGACCAAGATAATCAGGAATAAAACTAATTACCGATTGACCATTATTGTCTCTGTAAGCAGCAATTTTTTGTGTTTTGGCTAATTTTTGAACAGAAAATCGAGAGTATAATGAAATTGTTTGCTTCTGATTGAATCTGTCACGCATCATAAAAGGATTCCAAGCTGTAAAAACTTTTTCATCAGCAAAGTAACCTAATACTATTACATCATTTCCAGAATTTAATGCGTTATTAAAATTCTGTGTTTTTGCAACTTGAATTCTACATTCATCTTGATTACCTCTTCCGTCTCCAGATTCGTGTACATTCTTAATTAGTACATAATATGTCTTTTTGTTTATTGAAAATCTATATGGATTGTTCCCATCAATAAACGCAACGTTATCAGAGTAAAGTCTTAAACTATCAATAAGAAGATATCTTAAGTCTTTCCTGTCTAGTATTGTCGTGTCTCGTATGCTCATAGTTATTGAAATATTGTGATTTTAATTGTTCTGCAAATACATTAGCAAGTTTAGGTGGAACTGCATTTCCAACTTGCCTCCATTGTTCTCTAAAATTACCTAAGAAAATATGGTTGTTTTTGAAGGACTGAATTCGTTTTATTTCTTGAATTCTAAGAAATCTATTTTTCCAATGAAAAGGCCCCATATTGTTAGAATGACTTGCTTGTATCGTCCAAGAAGGTCGGTCAGGTGATAGTTTAAGTAAGAAAGACCAATATCGTGAACGCCATTTGAAAATGGGGTTTGGATGACCTCTCTCTTCTGTGAAATATAGATAGTTATCGCCAGGTGGTATTAGCTTTAATAAATTCTTGTGTTTAGAGCCTGCTTGCATTTTTTCGTCTTCTTCTAAGTCAAAGTCAATATCTCCTAATATATCTCCACAAGTAACCCAAGGTTTTAATCCTTTAATCAGCTTTTTAGGGTCAGAATGAGTCGTTTCTGGATATTTGAAATCATCAAGTTCTTTTTTTACACCAATACAAATAAATCTTTGTCTTGTTTGAGCAACACCAAAGTCGGCAGCATTTACAACTTTATGGAATATTTTATATCCTAATCTTTCACTTTCTTTTTCTAATAATTCTAAGGCTGCTTTATGAGGTTTAAATACAAAGCCAGCAACATTTTCAAAGAAAAAAAACTTAGGCTCTAATTCTTCAACGGCACGGATATAATTCGAAACTGTTGTAAATCCATCAATATCGTCTATACCTCTATCTTTTTCAGTTCGATAGAATCTTGATTTTGAAAAAGGTGGGCAAGGTGGACCACCAACTAAACCATCAACCTCATTATGTTTCGCTTTTATTTTTTTGAAGTCAATATTTACAATATCGTCACAAACAACCTCACAATCAGTAAAGTTTTGTTGTAAAGATTCACAAGCTCTATCCCAAATATCAGAAGCGAAAACAGTTTGAAACCCAGCTTCTTCAAAACCAAAATCGACACCACCAACGCCTGAAAAAATGCTTACTATTTTTGGCTTTGTCATATGTTAGAAATTAAGTGTTTAACGATTGCTTCTCCAAGTAAAGATGGAACTGCATTACCTATCTGTTTTTGAACTGAGCGTCTTGTTCCAACAAAATGATAATCTTCAGGAAACGTTTGTAGTGCTGCTATTTCTGGAACTCTTAATCTGCGATTATTCCAATGAAAAGGACCTACCCAAGGACCAGGTTGAGCCGCAATAGTCCAAGAAGGCAGATTAGGATGAAGTTTTAATAGGAAACTCCAAAATCTTTTATTTGCTTCAAATTTGGGATTTGGGTGTCCGTCTCTTTCTGTTAAAGCAAAATAATTTTTTCCTGGAGGTATTTGCTTTAGTTCTTCATCATAAGTTTTTCCAGTAGTTAATTCTGATGGCTCAAAGTATTTATCATCATCAAATTTCCCAATCCAATCTATTACTCTCTCACAAGGTTTTAATTGACTGTTAAGAATTATTTCTTTGTCGCTTCCGTGTGTTTTAATCGGTTCGCCCACAATTTCTTTACGAGAAGCAATAAAAAACACTCTTTTTCTTTTCTGAGGAACACCAAAGTCAAGTGCGTTGGCTCTATAAACAATGTATTTATAACCTAGTTTATCTATTGCTTCTTCTAAGTTTTGGACAGCTTGTTTATTTTTTGGGTGAAGCAAACTTTCTACATTTTCTAAAATGAAACCGTCCGGATTTAATTCCTCAATCATTCTTAGGTAGTTACCAATCATATTCCTTGGGTCTTCACTTCCAAGCCTGTTTTTATGAGTTACCCAATAACCAGCTTTGGAAAAGGGCTGACAAGGAGGTCCTCCAACAAGAATTAATTTTTCAGGATTATGTGCTTTGATTATTTTAGAATAGTCAACTGCACTCATCTCTTTTATGTCCTTGTGAAAGTGTGAAGAATGCGAGAAATATTCGTTTCTCTTCATTGTAGCTACACTATCTCTGTCAAAATCTAAGCTTGAAATTACTTTGCTTCCTGCTAGTTGAGAACCAATGTCTAAACCACCTGCGCCTGAAAAGAATCCAATAGTTTGTGTTTTGCTGTCGATAATTTGTTCTACTTTATCATTTACAGTATATCCTCTTTTCTCATATTTAATCCCGAGAAATTGCTCTTTCTTAATTTTAAATTCATTTTCAAATAACCGCAATTGTGGCTCTTCTAATAATGATAAAAATTCTCTTTCTAACTTGTAAGTTGCTAGCATATATCTTAATTCTTTTTTTCTAACGACTCAACGAGTAAATCTTTAGCTTCAATGTTCAATATTTCTCCTATTTTGTATAAATCTTCAATACTCGGTTGTCTTCTATTCTGAACATAGGAATTTACCATATTGTAGCTTTTTCCTAATTTTTCAGCAAGCCAAGTTTGCTTTATACCTCTTTCTTCTAAAACTTCTTTTATCCGATTCATTTCAGAGTGTTTTCTATTCCTCAAATATAGAGTGATATTTTAATATCTCACTGAATGAGCTAAATATTTATCAACAATTTCGGGTGGCGGTGGGGAAGGGCAAACTCTTTTTATTTTGTGAGGCACGAGCAAAATGAAATGTGCTTGACCGTGAGGTGGCTCTTTTTTGCGTTAGCGAGAATAGCATAAAATAAGCAACGTAGTTGCGGTTTAAGCGTGCCGCAGGCACTTTCGCTAACTACCGCATTTCGGTACCAGTACCGATATCTCTACTATGATTCGATCGCTACGTTAGCTGTATTTAAAGCACTGTAATTCAGTGGTTTTTGACGTTTAAACCTTGTTTTAACGGCCCTTAGCCCCCCCTCTAACTAGAGCCCTGTGCAAACCTAAATTCAGTTATTACCATAACTAGTAACGTCCTAATAACGCCTTAATCAGGCGGATATCAGAACCCTTCCTTTAGGGTGTTCAATAAAATAATATCTTAAACGTCGGTTAAATTGCTTACGAAGATTTAGACTTGGGGTCAAAATCAGTTATAAACGTACTAAAAAAAGGACAGAGTTCCAAGAAAACAAAGACTTTAACACATCAGAGTCCAACAAAAAAAGTCACAACCAAAGGCTGTGACTTTTAAAAAAGGAGGGGTATAACCCCTTATAAATCAAACTTAATGCCTTGCGCTAGAGGCAACTCATCAGAATAGTTAATCGTATTGGTTTGTCGGCGCATGTACACTTTCCAAGCATCAGAACCAGACTCGCGTCCGCCTCCAGTTTCTTTTTCACCACCAAAAGCACCACCAATTTCGGCACCAGAAGTTCCAATATTTACATTGGCAATCCCACAGTCAGAACCAGCATAAGACAAGAATTTTTCAGCTTCTTTTAGCTCATTGGTCATAATCGCAGACGACAAGCCTTGCGCTACACCATTTTGTTTTTGGATGGCATTTTCCACGCCACCAGAATATTTCATTAAATATAAGATCGGCGCAAAGGTTTCGTGCTGTACAATTTCAAAATGATTTTCAGCCTCAATAATTGCAGGCTTTACATAACAACCACTTTCATAGCCTTCACCTTCTAAAACACCACCATCGACCAGCACTGTGCCGCCTTCGGCTTTTGCTGTTTCAATCGCCGCTAAATAAGTGTTTACAGAATCATGATCAATCAAGGGTCCAATGTGGTTGTTTTCATCTAATGGATTTCCAATGGTCAATTGTCCATACGCTCCCACAATAGCGTCTCTTACTTTATCATAAACAGACTCGTGAATAATCAATCTGCGCGTCGAAGTACAACGTTGTCCGCAAGTGCCTACAGCACCAAAAATAGCACCTGGAACCACCACTTTTAAATCTGCTGTTGGGGTTATAATAATGGCGTTGTTGCCACCCAATTCTAGCAAGGACTTTCCAAAACGCTGAGCAACAGTTGCGCCAACAATTCTTCCCATTCTAGTAGAGCCAGTTGCAGACACCAAAGGCACTCTGGTATCTGTTGTCATCATTTCTCCAACAGTATAATCGCCATTGATGATTGAGGAAATACCTTCAGGCAAGTTATTTTCTTTTAATATTTCGGCAATAATATTTTGACAGGCAATAGAGCATAAAGGTGCTTTTTCAGAACCTTTCCATACACATACATCGCCACAAATCCAAGCCAAAGCCGTATTCCAAGCCCAAACAGCGACTGGAAAATTAAACGCAGAGATGATACCTACCACGCCAATCGGGTGCCATTGCTCTCGCATCACATGGCCAGGACGTTCAGAAGGAATGGTTTGTCCGTTTAATTGTCGAGACAATCCAACTGCAAAATCACAGATGTCAATCATTTCCTGAACTTCTCCATATCCTTCTTGTAGGGATTTCCCCATTTCATAAGAAACCAATTTTCCGAGAGGCTCTTTTAAATCTCTTAACTTATTTCCAAACTGACGTACAATTTCGCCACGTTGGGGCGCTGGCATTGTGCGCCACACCGGAAACGCTGCCGTTGCTGCCGTCATCACCGCTTCATAATCTTCTTGAGAAGTGCAAACAACACTTCCAATTTTTTGACCATCTACAGGTGAAAAACTATCGATACTAGGTCCGTTAGCAAAACTATTTGCGCCTGTTGACGTTCCTAAGTTTATAGCTTTTACACCAAGAGCATCTAGTGCTTCTTGGATTTTAAAATCAGTTGAGATTGTATTCATTTGTATTGTTTTAATAATCGTTTCAAGTTGCGAATATAATAATTTTACACCCACTTTAATGATAATTACACAATCATTTCCAGTCGCAAAAGGGTGTCTTGCTGAGGTAAGAATTATAATATTTTAGGTCGCCTGTGACCTCCTGTCCGAGCCAATCGGGTTTGGAGAACTTTTCGTCTTCAGAACCAAGCTCAATTTCTGCCACAACCAAGCCTTTGTTGGGTCCCCTAGAAATTCGTCGATTTCAAAAACATGCTTTCCTACAATAACCTCATATCGGATTTTATTGATCACATGGTCTTCACACAGCTTTAGAAGTGCTTCGGCGTCTGTTTTAGAAATTTCTTTTTCCCATTCAAACCGACTGAGACCACTGTTATTACTTTTTCCTTTTACAGTGATAAACCCAACTTGGTCTTTAAGCCGAATCCGAACAGTTCGTTCGGGGTCAGAATTTAGATACCCTTGGGTAATAGAGGACTTTTTGGAAGCCTCTTTACGGTAGTCATTATGGGTGACCAAAAATTTACGTTCAATTTCAATCATAAAATAGAAGTTAGAAGCTCTAAATTTACACTTTGTCAAGCGAATTATCAATACAAAACAGAAAACAACTTTTTTTAATAGCACTATAGTGCAGGACTGCTAGAAAATGTGAAAGGATTCTTCGGGTTTGCTAAGATTTTGCCCAGAGAATACAATCAATATTTGAATATTCGCAAAAATAGTGGTTTTATAGATGTGTATTGGCTAGGCTTTAGTAATTTTGGAAGCACTAAAATGTAAATAAGCAATGTCGACACAGCCAAAAATCACGAGGTTCAATCAAAATGTATTATCAAAATACCAAATATACAACAGTATATTTATGACCTTGCCTTTTGATACCATCACAAAAACAGGTGCGTTGTTGCCTCTTTTTTTTGAAACCTGTCAAAAAGGATTTTCAAATGATGAAGATCCTACAGCAATTGTAAATTCATTTTTTAAGAAATACCAAGCCAGACGCTCCCCGAAAAGCCAAATTGATTTACTCTTTCGTTTTATACAATATATTGAACGTCAAGTAGTCCTTTTTGATGCTATTGAAGATGCCGCCTTTCCAGTTGTCAATAACATGGACGGTATTGGAACGCTGCGAAGTCTGAAAGAAACGGTGACGTCTGAAAATAAATTAGAAGTGCTGCAGAAGTACTTAGAAGAATTTAAAGTACGTATTGTACTCACGGCACATCCTACACAATTTTACCCTGGCTCTGTATTAGGAATTATTACTGATCTAACGGAGGCCATTCGTGAAAACGACTTATTTCGCATCAATGAACTCTTAGCCCAATTGGGAAAAACACCTTTTTTCAAACAGAAAAAACCAACGCCATATGATGAAGCCGTCAGCTTGATATGGTATTTAGAACATGTGTTTTACAAGTCTTTTGGGACGGTTTATGACTACATCCAACAAAACATTTTTGATGGAAAACACATTGATAATGACATTATAAATATTGGATTCTGGCCAGGAGGAGATCGAGACGGCAACCCGTTTGTAACTCCAGAAATTACACTAAAAGTAGCAGCAAGGCTTCGAGAAACGATTATAAAAAATTACTATCGCGATGTCCGTGGTCTTAAAAGAAAACTATCTTTTGCCGGAATTGAAGATCGTATTATCGCACTAGAAGTAGAGCTTTATAAAATTGTAACTCAAAAGAAATCGACCCTTACTCTAGAAGGTTTAACTTCAGAGCTGAAAGAAATTAAAGCCATAATTGTTGAAAAACACCAGTCGATGTATGCCGCTGAGGTGAATAGCCTTTTGAATAAGATTCACCTATTTGGATTCCATTTTTCTACTTTAGACATCCGACAAGACAGTCGTGCACACGCCAAAGTATTTAATGACATGGTGGATGTACTGATTGAAAGTGGAAGCGAGGCATTCCCAAAAAATTACCACAGTCTATCAGAAAAAGATCAGGTTAGAATACTTTCAACCATCAAAGGTACCGTTGATTTGTCATTGATATCAAATAAAGACACGCTAAAGGCACTCAAAACGATGGCGGCTATAAAAACAATCCAACACACCAATGGAGAAAAAGCTGCGAATCGTTATATTATAAGTAACAATCAAAGCACGCTTCACGTGATGCAATTGTATGCCATGCTAAAGCTTGTCGCTTTTCACGAAAAACTTACAGTTGATGTGGCACCGCTTTTTGAAACGATTACCGACTTGGAAAATGCGCCACAGGTAATGGAAGATTTGTATTCCAATCCAGAATATGCAGCCCACCTAATATCTCGTGGCAACAGACAAACCATTATGCTTGGGTTTAGTGATGGCACAAAAGATGGAGGGTATTTAATGGCCAACTGGGCTATTTATAAAGCAAAAGAATTATTGACCGCAATGTCTAGAAAATATGATATTACGGTGATTTTCTTTGATGGTCGTGGCGGACCACCAGCAAGAGGTGGTGGAAAAACACACAATTTTTATGCTTCTCTAGGTCCAACAATAGAAGATAAAGAGGTGCAGTTAACGATTCAAGGTCAAACGATCAGCTCTAATTTTGGAACACTAGAATCCTCGCAATATAATCTTGAACAGTTAATTAGTTCAGGCATACACAACAGCCTTAGCGATAAGGACCTTAGAATGACACCCGAAAACAGAGAAGTCATGTCTCAGCTGTCTAAATTGAGTTACGAGGCATATGTAGATTTTAAAGCGCATCCTAAGTTTATTTCTTACTTAGAACACATGAGTACTTTGAAGTTTTATGCCAAAACCAACATTGGAAGTCGCCCATCTAAACGAGGGAAAGCAGAAGGCTTGGTGTTTGAAGATTTACGTGCCATTCCGTTTGTAGGCTCTTGGAGTCAGTTGAAGCAAAATGTTCCAGGATTTTTTGGCGTAGGAACAGCGCTTAAGCACTATGAAGACATAGGAGAGTTTGACAAAGCACAACACTTGTTTAAAACGTCTGATTTTTTCAAAACATTAATTGAAAACAGTATGATGTCCTTATCTAAATCTTTCTTTGACTTGACAAAGTACATGTCTAAAGATCCAGAATACGGAGCGTTTTGGAATGTAATTTATAACGAATACATTACCACTAAACGCTTGTTGTTAAAACTTACAGGATATAATGAATTGATGCAAGAAGAGCCAGCCGGTAAGGCTTCTATTTCTGTAAGAGAATCTATTGTGTTGCCGTTGTTAACGATCCAACAATATGCTTTAAAGAAAATACAGGAACTTGAAAAAGTAAGCCCTAAGGACGACGCTCAGATAGCAATTTACGAAAAAATCGTTATGCGCTCGTTATTCGGAAACATCAATGCAAGTCGAAACTCTGCATAAACTACAATTTATATTAAATTAAAAAGCCTCTAGATACATCTAGAGGCTTTTTGTTGACTAATTAAATAAACAGTTAGTGTTCATTTAATCTAAAATCTGGGTAAGCGTCCATTTGGTGTTCGTGTGCATCAAGACCTTCAAGTTCTTCTCGTTCCGAAACTCTGATGCCTACTGTTTTCTTTAGCACGAATATGATAATAAATGAAGTTGCTATACAAAACACAGCGTAAGATAACACGCCGACGAGTTGCACTAGAAATTGATCAAACCCAGCCTTGGCTCCAAAAAGCCCCACAGCTAAAGTCCCCCATATTCCGCAAATAAGGTGTACGGCAATGGCCCCTACAGGGTCATCTAGTTTTATTTTATCAACCAAGCTCACAGCAAATACAATGAGTGCTCCGGCAACGGCCCCAATTAGAATTGCATCGCCTGGGCTCATTTGATCAGCACCAGCAGTAATCCCTACAAGACCTCCTAAAATACCATTCAGGAACATTGTTAAGTCTAAATTTTTAAATACTAATGTAGAAGTAAGCATAGCTATAACTCCTCCCGCAGCAGCAGCCAAACAAGTGGTTACTAAAGTTAACGAGGTTGCTTCTGGGTTTGCAGAGAGTACAGAACCTCCATTAAAACCAAACCATCCTAACCATAGAATAAGTACACCTGCAGTTGCTAACGGAATACTATGTCCTGGGATAGCTTGTGGTTTCCCGTTATTAAATTTTCCAATTCGAGAGCCTAAAAGGTAAACAGCGACTAGAGCGGCCCATCCTCCAACAGAATGTACAAGTGTTGAGCCTGCAAAGTCGTAAAACCCTTCGGCGTCTCCGATTGATAGTGAGGATAAAAATCCACCACCCCATTGCCAAGAACCGGCAATTGGATAAACGAACCCTACATATATAACTGTAAAAATCATAAACGCACCAATTTTCATGCGTTCTGCTACAGCTCCAGAAACTATGGTTGCTGCAGTTGCTGCAAACATTCCTTGGAATAAAAAGTCCGTCCAATAAGTGTAGCCTTCGTTGTAAGCTAAGTCAAGTGCGCCATCTGCTAACGGAGCATCCAGTCCAAATCCAGCAAATCCAACAACGCCGTTAAAATCGCCTGGATACATTAGGTTAAAGCCTACAATGTAGTAAAGTAAAAGCCCAACTGTAATAATAAAGATATTTTTAAATAAAATGTTAATCGTGTTTTTTTGACGCGTAAGCCCGATTTCGAGAAACGCAAATCCCGTATGCATAAAAAAGACGAGAGCCGTACAGATCATCATCCATACGTTATTGATAGTCAGTAATTCCATGGTGTTATTTTAATGTGTTTCCGCCTTTTTCGCCGGTTCTAATTCTGTATACTTCATCGATTTGTGATACAAAGATTTTTCCATCTCCAACATCTCCAGTGGAGCCAGCTGTGAGAATGGCATTGATTGTCACTTCTTCATAATCATCATTAACGACAATAGACAAATAACGTCTTTGAATATCACTTGTGCTATAAGAAACACCTCGGTATACATGGCCTTCTTTTTCGTTTCCTAGACCTGTGACGTCCCAGTACGAAAAGAAATTTACACCGACTTCATGCAGTGCTTTTTTGACACTAGAAAACTTAGATTTTCTAATGATTGCCTCTACTTTTTTCATTGGATTAATTTTTAGTTTGCATTCAAAAGTAAATAAAAACAAAACAACCCCTATTAAATTTAGGGGTGAGCGCAATATTTTTATCATATTGATAAAATTAACCCACTTATAATAATGGTCTGTTAAACATTTAAGTCAAAACACATAATAAATAAAAACCCCAGAAGCATATAGCCCCTAGGGTTTTTAACACAAACTAAAAATCACAAACTTATTTTTAATTTTTTGAGAGCATTTAAATGCTCAATATGATTTTGAAATTAGTCTTGACCTCTTTCTCTTTTTCCAGGATATGCAATAGATCCATGCTCAGAGATATCAAGTCCAGCAACTTCTTCTTCTTCTGTTACTCTTAATCCAACAGTTTTCTTAAGGATTCCAAACACGATGAAAGAAAGGACAACAGCCCATACAGCATATGCTAATCCACCAGTAAGTTGTGAAACAAGTTGCGCAGAACCACCGCCGTTAAATAATCCAATTGGACTATCACCGTCAATTCCCCAAAGTCCAATAACAATGGTTCCCCAGAATCCAACAACTCCGTGTACAGAAGCAGCACCAATAGCATCATCAATTTTAAGTTTCTTTTCGATAAATTCGATAGAGAACACTACAATGATACCACCAATAAGACCTGCTAATACAGCACCACCGGCACTCATGTTTCCACAACCTGCAGTGATACTAACTAGTCCGGCTAAAGCACCGTTTAATGATTGTGCCAAATGTGGCTTTCCGTACCAGATCCATGTGGTGATCAGTGCACCTAAAGCACCAGCAGCAGCAGCAAGATTCGTGATCAACACGACTGTTGAAGCAGCAACGGCATCGTCTCCACCCCAAGCAAGCTGAGATCCACCATTAAAACCAAACCATCCTAACCATAGTATGAACACCCCTAAGGTTGCTAATATTTGGTTGTGACCTGGAATAGGCATTACTTTTCCATCTACATATTTTCCAATTCTAGGGCCTACTAAGTAAGCAGCAACTAGAGCAGCAAAACCACCTACAGCATGAACGATTGAAGATCCAGCAAAGTCAATAAAACCAAGTTCTGTTAACCATCCTGATCCTTGCCATTGCCATCCCCCTGCAATTGGGTAAATGATAGCGGTCATTACAATTGAAAAGATAACGTAAGTTGAATATTTTGTTCTTCCAGCAATTGCTCCAGAAACAATAGTAGCAGCAGTTGCGGCAAACATTGTTTGGAAGAATAAATCCGCACCTTCGCCTTGCATGATTCCACTCCAGAAAAACCATCCGTTTGAAGTGTCACCATACATTAAAGAGTATCCTACAAACCAGTAGGTAAGAGATCCTACAGCGATATCAAGCAAGTTTTTCATTGCGATGTTTACTGCATTTTTTGAACGTGTCATTCCAGATTCTACTAAAGTAAAACCGGCTTGCATAAAGAATACTAAGATACCAGATAATAGCATCCATAACATTCCCATGTCGTCTTTGATTGCACCAGCAAGACTCTCAACCGCAGCGGCATCCTGAATTATTAGAGGCAAGTTGTTAATTAAATGTGACATAAATTATATTTTTGATTGGTTAATATTGCGGTCTAGAAAGAATAGATTGCGGCAACGGTAAATGCTGCTAAACTTTTTGAAGCAACACCGTCAGCATCAACATAAGGCTCGTCGTTAGACCATGAATCTAATCTTACTTCTGGCTTAATTGTTAAGTTTTCTACAGTATAGCTTCCTGTTAAGGTGGTAGCAAATACGCTTGGTAAATCATCAACATCTTTTGCGTGTAGTCCAAAAAGCTCTCCTCTTAATCCAATAGAAAAAGAATCAGATGTTGTTAATTGTGGGTATAGTGCCGCACCGTAAAAACCAGCATCGTCACTTACTTGGTATGCCCCATTTATTCCTAAGAAAAAGGAATCAGATAAATCAAACCCACCGGTATAGTCAATTTCGAAACCTAATACAGAATCATTGTCATAGTAAAGGTTTAAATACTGTCCTGAATATCCTAACTGAGCACCAAAACCATAATCGCCAGTAGCGTTATTGTTGGTGTCTGTTGGGTTCATTACAGCTAACATTAAGCTAAAGTCTTCACTCAAAGCAAAATCAGCTTTTAATCCAACATGAGAAAAAGGACCGCTTGAGAATAAATAAGAAGTACTGTAGTTAAAGTTTCCTGCAGGAGAAATCACTTCATATCCAAGGTATGTGTTGAAACGACCCGCTGTTAATGTAGTTGTTTCTGAAACATTCCAGTAAGCATATAACTGGTTTAGGTTGTAACCGCCAGCTGCAGAATCGCCTCTAGGACCATATACTAGGTCAGCAACTACACCTGTTTTTTCACCTTCATAGCTAAGAACAAGATTAGCCATCCCTAGAGCAAATCCAGCCTCATCTGCAAATGATGTTCCAAAAGACCCAGACGCATCATCTGATGCTGTTAGGTACGTTTGGTAGTAAGCATCTACAGTACCTGAGATTGATAATTTGGGAGCTTCTTCTTGTGCGTTTAGAGTCATCGCTCCAACAAAAACAATTGCACTTAAAATAATTTTTTTCATAATAGTTAATTTTACTAGTTAATATTTTTAGTTATTGGGCCAAAACTAATAATTAATTACATACACCCCTACAAAAAATAGGGTAATGACTTAATTTTTATGTAATATTTAATTTAAACCCCTAAAATTTTAGGGTATTAATGTTTTGGCAATGTTTTTTTTAATATTTCAACAATGTATAGATTCTTTAGAATTGTTTTTAATCCCCAAACCCATAATGGCGGTAGTAAAGAAAAACATCTAATTTTCCAATTGATTATTCGATAGTCTAAAGAGGGTTTCATTGCTCAAAACGCATTAATAGGTATTCTAAATTGGAATTTCGAAAAAGTGACTTGGCTTTTTTCAAAATCGAGTTTTACCAATTATCTTACATCTTTATTAAGGTTAAACCAGAAATAATTTTAAGTATGTTAGAAAAGCAAGGACTTTATTTACCCGAATTTGAGCACGACAATTGTGGTGCTGGTTTTATATGTAGTTTGACAGGTAAACGTTCGAATGATATCATTCATAAAGCATTAGAAATTTTAGTAAAACTAGAGCATAGAGGTGCCGTTAGCTCTGATGGAGTTACTGGAGATGGCGCAGGAATTCTTATTGATATTCCGCATGAATTCTTCAAAACATTTTGTGAATTTGAACTACCAGAAGCTGGACAATATGCTGTTAGTAATGTCTTTTTACCCCGCAAAGAAAATCAAAGAGCATACTGTGTTGATGTTTTTGAAACCGAAATAAAAAAACAAGGATTGCAAATTCTTGGCTGGAGAGATGTGCCTGTAAACAGTGCTGTTTTAGGAGAAATTGCCAAAACAACAGAGCCCTTTGTCAAGCAGATATTTATCAGTAAATCAGATAACAAACAAACAGAGTTTGATTTTAACCTTAAATTATTTGCTGCACGAAAAATTGCAGAACATACAATTTATGATTCAAAACTATCCGAATCAAAGTTTTTCTACCTTCCAAGTCTCTCAACCAAAATAATTATTTTTAAAGGGTTATTAAAACCAGAACATATAAATGAATATTATCTAGACCTTTTTAATTCGACTCTAGACACGCGACTGGCTCTGGTACACCAGCGCTTTTCAACCAATACATTTCCTACATGGGATTTAGCACAACCTTTTAGATATATTTGTCATAACGGAGAAATAAATACGTTAAGAGGAAATGTGTCTCGCATGTTTTCAAGAGAAGAAATTATAAAAAGTGATGCCTTTGGTGATGACATTAAAAAAATCATTCCAACGATTCTCAAAGGAAAATCCGATTCAGCAACCCTAGATATGGTCGTTGAATTATTACTAATGACGGGGCGCTCACTTCCAGAAGTAATGATGATGTTAGTCCCTGAAGCCTGGGAGAAAAACCCCGACATGTCTGATTCCAAAAAGGCATTTTATGAGTACAACTCTTGCCAAATGGAACCTTGGGACGGTCCAGCATCCATTCCATTTACCGACGGAAATTTTATTGGTGCGGTTTTAGATAGAAATGGGTTAAGACCATCCCGATATACCGTAACCAAAGACGGAAATGTAATCATGTCCTCCGAAACAGGCGTGGTTGATATAGAGCCAGAAGACGTAGAATTTCATGGACGCTTAGAGCCAGGGAAAATGTTTCTAGTAGATATGAATGAAGGGCGCATCGTAAATGATGAAGAAATCAAAGAAAAGATTGCGGCCAAACAACCGTATAGAAAATGGCTCAATGAAAACCTAATTCATTTAAAAGACATCTCAGCAAAACAAGGTCCTATTAAATATGATGAGGTTGATTTAAAGAAAAGAGAAGTTGCTTTTGGATATACAAAAGAAGACCTTAACACCATTATCCGTCCAATGGCACAATTGGGGAAAGAACCTATAGGCTCTATGGGTAGCGATACACCAATAGCCGTTTTATCGGAACGTCCGCAACTTATTTATAATTATTTTAAGCAAATATTCGCACAAGTAACCAACCCACCTTTGGATGGGATTCGTGAAGAATTAATAACAGATATTAGTTTAACATTGGGGAGCGATACAAACATATTTGATTGTAATTCAGAAGCCTGTAAAAAACTAAAAATTCAAAACCCTGTTATTTCTAAACATGATTTAGATAAAATTAGAAATTACGATACAAACCCTAATTTCAAGGTCGAGTCTATTTCTATTTTGTACGAAGTAAAAAGAGGATTAAACGAATTAGAAAGCGCACTTGAAGCACTCGTTTTAAAAGCATCCAAAGCCATTGACGAGGGTGCTAATATTATCATTTTATCCGATCGGTTTGTAGATGAAAATCACGCACCAATCCCAGCACTTTTGGCATGTTCGTACGTGAATCACGCACTTCATAAACTTAACAAACGCTCTAGAATCAGTTTAATAATTGAATCAGCAGAACCAAGAGAAGTACATCATTTTGCACTTCTATTTGGATTTGGGGCGAGTGCTGTGAATCCATACATTGTAAATGAGATTGTTGAGAAACAAATTAAGGACTCAGACATATCAGATTTAGAATACCTTACCGCCATCAAGAACTACAACAAAGCAGTTGGAAAAGGCATCTTGAAAGTGATGAATAAAATTGGTATTTCTACATTAAATTCATACAGAGGCTCTCAATTGTTTGAGTGTGTTGGAATTAATACAAACACCGTTGAAAAGTATTTCCCAAACACGCCCACTCGAATTCAAGGAATTGGGTTGTTGGAAATAGAAAAAGAAATCGCCAAACGTCACAAAAAAGCATTCAACCCAACAATTGAATCCGATATTGAAATTGGGGGTGAGTATAGATGGCGTCGTGGACAAGAAAAACACATGTTTAACCCCTTGACCGTTGCCAAACTTCAAGAGTCGGTTCGCACCAATAAAGCTTCTACTTTTAAAGAATATTCGGAACTTGTAGATGATCAATCTAAGCGATTAATGACCATAAGAGGGTTGTTTGAATTTGATCAATTTGATCCGATCTCAATTGATGAAGTCGAGCCTTGGACTGAAATTGTAAAACGCTTCAAAACAGGCGCCATGTCTTATGGATCTATTAGTAAAGAAGCGCATGAAAACCTAGCTGTAGCAATGAACAGAATAGGTGGAAAAAGTAATTCTGGAGAAGGAGGAGAAGATGAAGAACGATTTTACAAAAGTTCACAAGGTGATTGGAAAAACTCATCTATCAAACAGGTGGCATCAGGGCGTTTTGGAGTCACTTCAAACTACCTTACAAGCGCTAGTGAAATTCAAATAAAAATAGCACAAGGTGCAAAACCTGGTGAAGGGGGGCAATTACCAGGTCCAAAAGTAAATCGCGAAATTGCGAAAACAAGAAACTCAACGCCTTATGTTGGATTGATATCACCCCCACCACATCACGATATTTATTCTATTGAAGATTTATCTCAACTAATTTACGACGTCAAATCAGCAAATAGAGCCGCACGAGTTAATGTGAAGTTAGTTTCTGAAATTGGTGTAGGAACCGTAGCTGCAGGTGTAGCAAAAGCAAAAGCAGATGTGATATTAGTTTCTGGTTTTGATGGTGGAACAGGAGCCTCACCCCTTACGTCTTTAAAACATGCTGGACTTCCTTGGGAGTTAGGAATTGCCGAAGCACAACAAACGTTGGTGATGAACAACCTAAGAAATCGAATTGTTTTGGAATGTGATGGCCAGTTAAAAACCGGTCGAGATGTGGCAATTGCATGTCTATTAGGAGCCGAAGAATTTGGTTTTGCAACGGCACCCTTAGTCGCCTCAGGATGTATCATGATGCGTGTATGTCATTTAAACACATGTCCTGTAGGAATTGCAACTCAAAACCCAGAACTGCGTAAAAAATTCAAAGGAAAGCCAGAACATGTAGTAAATTACATGTATTTTATTGCTCAAGAATTACGGGAGATCATGGCACAGCTAGGGTTCAAAACCGTGGATGAAATGGTTGGTCAGGTTCAAAAACTAAACCGAAACAAAGCCATAGAACACTATAAAGCTTCTGGAATTGATTTAACACCAATTCTTCATAAAGTAGAAGTAGCGGAAGATGTGAAATTATACAATACTGAGGAGCAAGATCACAATCTAGATGTCCACTTAGATTTTAAAATGATAAAACAAGCGCATCAGGGAATTTTTAGAAGACAGCGCACACACTTAAAGCTTCCAATCACCAATATTGATAGAGCAGTTGGCGCAATATTAAGTAATGAAATCTCTAAAATTTATGGAGCAGATGGTCTGCCACAAGACACTATAAACGTTGATTTTAATGGTTCTGCAGGACAAAGTTTTGGCGCTTTTACAACAAAAGGGGTGACCATGACAGTTCATGGAAACACAAACGATTACCTAGGAAAAGGATTGTCGGGTGCAAAACTAATTATCAAAGTACCTGAAACAAGTACAATTGTTCCAGAAGACAATATCATCACAGGAAATGTAACGCTCTACGGAGCTACTTCTGGAGAAGTTTATATCAACGGAAAAGCTGGCGAACGTTTTTGTGTACGAAATTCTGGAGCTAAAGCAGTTGTAGAGGGAATTGGCGACCACGGTTGTGAGTACATGACTGGAGGTGTTGCTGTGATTCTTGGAGAAGTAGGTCGAAATTTTGGTGCCGGAATGAGTGGTGGTGTTGCATATGTTTTAGATGCCGACAATACATTTATTAAAAACTGCAATGGCGAAGATTTAAATATCGACCCAATCGAACTTCAGGAAGATGTGAACCAATTAAGAACATTAATCGAAAATCATTTTGTAGCGACGTCAAGTCCATTAGCAAAACGCATTTTAGAAAATTGGGAAGCAACACTCCCGAAATTCAAAAAAGTACTGCCAGAAGAATACAGACAGGCATTATTAAGATTAGAAAAAGAACAACTAGAAACAGTTTAAGGATGGGAAAGACTACAGGATTTTTAGAATTTGAGCGACAAGATGAAACCTATCAAGCGCCAAAAGAAAGAATAAAAAATTATAAGGAATTTACAATTCCACTAGAAGAGTCTAAATTAAAAGATCAAGGTGCGCGCTGTATGGATTGCGGAATTCCGTTTTGTCATAGCGGCTGTCCCCTCGGGAATTTAATTCCAGATTTTAACGACAAAGTTTACAAAGGCAAATGGAAAGAGGCTGCTGAAATTTTACATTCCACCAATAATTTTCCAGAATTCACAGGAAGACTATGCCCTGCGCCTTGTGAAGAAGCCTGTGTTTTAGGGATCAACGAAGACCCTGTAAGTATCGAGAACATTGAAAAAAACATTGTTGAAACCGCCTTTACAGAGGGCTGGATTACCGCACAACCGCCAAAAGTAAGAACCGATAAAACAGTTGCTGTCATTGGTTCCGGTCCAGCAGGATTAGCTGCTGCACAACAATTAAATAGAGCCGGTCATACCGTCACTGTTTTTGAACGCGATCATAAAGTTGGTGGATTATTACGTTATGGTATTCCAGATTTTAAAATGGAAAAAAATGTAATTGACCGCCGAATCAAGGTGTTGGAAGACGAAGGGATCGTGTTTAAAACCAACGCCCACGTCGGAAAAAACATAGATGCCAACCAAATAAAAGCCGATTTTGATGCCGTAGTATTATGTGGTGGTGCAACCGTTAAAAGAAACATTCCAATTCCAGGAGCTGAGCTAAAAGGAGTTCATCAAGCAATGGAATTCTTGAAACTGAATAATGAACATGTTGATGGATTAGTTGACTTTAAAGACATTCTTTCTGCTAAAGGTAAAAACGTTATTGTTATAGGTGGAGGAGATACAGGCTCAGACTGTATTGGAACTTCCAACCGTCATGGCGCAACCTCCGTCACGAATTTCGAAATTTTAACTAAGCCAAGCGAAGGACGACCAGCAAATCAACCTTGGCCCTATTGGCCCATGAAGCTCAAAACGACTTCGTCCCACCAAGAAGGAGTAGAGCGATTTTTTAGTATTTCTACTAAAGAATTTATAGGAGATGAGAAAGGCAACCTAAAAGCATTAAAAACCGTTGAGGTTGAATGGATTTTTAAACAAGGGGAGCGTCCACAATTAAAAGAAGTTCCAAACTCCGAAAAACTTTGGGATTGTGATTTAGTGTTGTTGGCATTAGGGTTTACAGGCGCCGAAAAAACATTGGCAGATCAATTTGGTTTAGAAATGGATTTTAGAACCAACATCAAAGCAACTACAAAAGACTATGTAACAAACATCCCTGGTATATTTGCAGCAGGAGACATGCGACGCGGACAATCCTTAATTGTGTGGGCTATTTCAGAAGGAAGACAGGCGGCACACCATGTAGATTCGTATTTAATGGGAGCATCAGCGTTACCATTAAAAGACGATAGTGATTTACCGCGAGTTTAGTATTATTTTTATGCACTGAACGTCATACAATATGGGAGATAATTACTTAAAAAACAGTAGTTTAAGTTCAACTCGAAACAGTTGGGTTTAGACCATTTAATGAGATATTCTCCACTCTAAATATGTAAAAATATAATTTCGATACTTCTAAGGTATAAAATCCATACTGAAACGAGTATGCTAAAATTATTATCACCCAAGGGAATGATTAAAAGTGAGCAACATGTGACCTTTTAAAAATAATAGATATAGACACATGAAACAACTAAATAAATACAGCCGAGCAGTTACTCAAGACCCAACGCAACCAGCAGCACAAGCAATGCTACACGCGATAGGACTCTCTAAAGAAGACTTTGAAAAACCCTTAGTGGGAATTGCCAGTACAGGCTATGAAGGCAACCCTTGTAATATGCACCTTAACGACTTAGCTAAGTTGGTAAAAGAAGGTACTTTAAACAAAGAAGTCATAGGGCTTATTTTTAATACAATTGGGGTGAGTGACGGAATTTCAATGGGAACTCCAGGAATGCGTTTTTCTTTACCCTCTCGAGATATTATTGCAGACTCTATGGAAACCGTTGTTCAAGCCATGAGTTATGATGGATTGATTACAGTTGTAGGATGTGATAAAAACATGCCAGGTGCCTTAATGGCAATGATTCGTGTGGATAAACCAGCCATTTTGGTTTACGGAGGTACGATTGATTCGGGTTGTCATAATGGAAAAAAATTAGATGTTGTTTCAGCATTTGAAGCTTGGGGAAGTAAAGTAGCTGGCACCATGTCTGAATCTGAATTTGATCAAATCGTTGAAAAAGCCTGTCCAGGAGCCGGTGCTTGTGGAGGCATGTACACCGCCAATACAATGGCATCAGCCATTGAAGCACTCGGAATGACCTTACCTTTTAACTCTTCTAATCCAGCAACAGGTGAAGAAAAAAAGAACGAAGCCATCAAAGCAGGAGAAGCCATGCGCCTATTGCTTGAAAAAGACATAAAACCATCAGATATTATTACAAAAAAATCACTCGAAAACGCCATTCGTCTTGTAACTATTCTTGGGGGTTCTACCAATGCAGTTCTTCATTTTTTAGCCATTGCAAGAGCGGCCCAAATAAAGTTTACTCTCGAGGATTTTCAAAGAATTAGCGATAGCACACCATTTTTAGCAGACTTGAAACCAAGTGGAAAATATTTAATGGAAGATGTACACCATGTTGGAGGAATTCCAGCGGTGATGAAATACTTATTAAACAAAGGCCTCCTTCATGGAGATTGTTTGACCGTCACAGGAAAAACAATTGCGGAAAATTTATCTGAAGTACAAGACCTATCAGAAGGTCAAGACGTGATTAAAACTATTGAGGAACCTATTAAAACTTCAGGGCACCTAAGAATGCTTTATGGAAATTTAGCTTCAGAAGGAAGTGTTGCTAAAATTACAGGAAAAGAAGGTTTAAAATTTAGAGGTCCAGCAAGGGTTTTTGAAGGGGAATACGATGCTAATGATGGAATCCGAGATGGAAAAGTCCATAAAGGAGATGTTGTTGTCATTCGTTACGAAGGCCCTAAAGGGGGCCCAGGGATGCCAGAAATGTTAAAACCAACCGCAGCTATTATGGGTGCTGGTTTAGGAAAAGACGTTGCCTTAATTACCGACGGACGCTTTTCAGGAGGAACACATGGATTTGTAGTGGGTCATATTACCCCCGAAGCACAAGAAGGTGGAGTAATTGCTTTGGTAAAAGATGGAGATATTATCACTATTGATGCCGAAACAAATTCAATACTTCTTGAAGTATCTGACGAAGTTCTTAAAGAACGTAAAGCACAATGGAATGCACCCGATCTAAAAGTTTCGAGAGGGGTCCTATATAAATATGCAAGAACGGTTTCATCGGCATCTGAAGGATGTGTAACCGATGAATTTTAAATTATAATTATGGAAACATTAACCGCCAAACAAAAGCAATACTTAGAGCAACCAAAAGTACGTATTTCTGGAAGCGAAGCCATTGTACGCTGTTTATTAGCTGAAGGTGTAGAGGTTTTATATGGCTACCCCGGTGGGGCAATCATGCCAGTGTATGATGAACTCTATAAATACGAAGGCGAAATAAACCATGTCCTTACACGACACGAACAATGCGCTGCTCATGCTGCTCAAGGCTATGCTCGAATTTCAGGTAAAGTTGGTGTTGCTATGGCTACTTCCGGACCAGGAGCTACCAATTTAATTACAGGAATTGCTGACGCACAAATTGATTCCACACCAATTGTATGTATTACTGGACAAGTACCTTCTCACTTACTAGGAAGTGATGCGTTTCAAGAAACAGATATTGTTGGAATTTCTACGCCAGTAACCAAATGGAACCACCAAATTACAAAAGCGTCTCAAATTCCAGAAATTATCGCGCGTGCATTTTATCTTGCAAGAAGTGGGCGTCCGGGTCCTGTTCTAATTGACATTACTAAAGATGCACAATTTGAAGAATTTGATTTTCAATACAAAAAATGCACAGGAGTCCGTAGCTACGTCCCTGTTCCAGAACTAAAAAAATCTACTATCGTAGCTGCAGCGGAGGTTATTAATAGCGCTAAAAAACCAATGATTGTTTGGGGTCAAGGAGTGATTCTTGGAAAAGCAGAGCAAGAGCTGAAGGCTGTGATTGAAAAAACAGGAATTCCTGCAGCTTGGACTATTTTAGGAGCCTCAGCTATTCCTACTTCACATCCTTTAAATGTTGGAATGGTAGGAATGCATGGTAATTATGCCCCTAACGTTCTTACTAATGAATGTGATGTTTTAATAGCGATTGGAATGCGATTTGACGATCGTGTTACTGGAAAACTAGACGAATATGCTACCCAAGCAAAAATTGTTCATTTTGAAATTGACCCATCTGAAATTGACAAAAATGTAAAATCAGATGTCGCTGTTTTAGGCGATGCTAAAGACAGTTTGTCTAAAGTGTTAGCGTTGTTAAACACCAATTCACATCCAGAATGGTTGCAAAAATTTAATGACCTATATGATATTGAATATAATAAAGTTATTAAAAACGATTTAGACCCAACAAGTCAAGGCCTAACCATGGGTGAAGTTCTTAAAGAAATAAATGTTCAAACTAAAGGTGAAGCAGCTATTGTAACAGATGTAGGTCAACACCAAATGATAGCCTGTCGTTATGCCGATTTTAATGTCAGTAAAAGTAACATTACATCCGGAGGACTAGGTACAATGGGCTTTGCATTACCTGCCGCAATTGGAGCTAAAATGGCAGCACCAGAACGTGAGGTCGTTGCGATTATTGGAGATGGAGGTTATCAAATGACCATTCAAGAGCTGGGGACTATTTTTCAGAACAAAGTCCCCGTTAAAATAGTTGTTTTAAACAATGAATTTTTAGGAATGGTTCGTCAATGGCAACAACTGTTTTTTGATAAACGCTATGCTTCTACCGAAATGGTGAACCCTAACTTTGTCGCTATTGCGCAAGGCTATTATATAGAAGCTAAAAAAGTAACCGAACGTAAAGACCTCGCATCCGCTGTAAAGGAAATGATTGCTAGCGATGAACCATATTTTTTAGAAGTTTGTGTTGAGAAAGAAAACAATGTATTTCCAATGGTTCCTTCAGGAGCCTCAGTTTCAGATATTAGATTAGAATAAAAATGGCAACAGAACAACAACTTTATACAATATCGATATATACCGAAAACAATATCGGTCTGCTCAATAGAATTTCAGCGATTTTTCAAAGAAGACGCATCAATATTGAAAGCCTAAACATCTCCGTTTCTGAAATAGAAGGGGTGTCTCGTTTTACAATTTTGGTAAATATGACAGAAGTAAATGTCAAGAAAATTCTTGGTCAAATTGAGAAACAAGTTGAGGTAATCAAAGCCTACTATCACGAAGATGATGAAACAATTTTTCAAGAGTCCTGCTTGTTCAAAATCAAATCAGACCTACTGTTTGAAGAACGTCAAATTCAAAATATAATTAAAGAAAGCAACGCACGAATCGTTACTGTAAACAAAGCATTTTTTGTATTGGAAAAATCAGGACGTCGAAGTGAAATAGAACTGCTACACAGAGAATTAAGCGTTTTTGGAATCATGCAGTTTGTACGTTCCGCACGAATCGCTGTTACCAAAGATGAATTAAAAATAACAAAAATGCTCAATGCATTCAAAAACTAACTAAAATGTCAAATTATTTTAACACATTAACATTAAGAGAAAAATTAGAACAATTAGGGAAATGTCGTTTTATGGACGCTTCCGAATTTGAAGACGGAGTAACAGCATTAAAAGACAAGAAAATTGTTATTGTAGGCTGTGGAGCCCAAGGTTTAAACCAAGGGTTAAACATGAGAGATTCTGGTTTAGATATCTCTTATACACTAAGACAAGCTGCTATAGATCAAAAAAGAGACTCGTATGTAAATGCAACGTCAAACAATTTTAAAGTTGGAACCTATGAAGACTTATTGCCAACTGCAGATGTAGTTATTAACTTAACACCAGACAAGCAACACACAAACGTGGTAAAAACAATTATGCCTTTATTAAAAAAAGGAGCGACATTATCGTATTCTCATGGGTTTAATATTGTTGAAGAAGGGATGCAAATTCGTGAAGATTTAACTGTCATTATGGTAGCGCCAAAATGTCCCGGCTCTGAAGTTAGAGAAGAATATAAAAGAGGATTTGGAGTGCCAACATTAACCGCTGTACATCCAGAAAATGACCCAGAAGGCAAAGGATGGGCGCAAGCAAAAGCCTATGCAGTTGCCACAGGTGGCCATAGAGCTGGCGTATTAGAATCGTCATTTGTTGCCGAAGTTAAAAGTGATTTAATGGGAGAGCAAACGATTTTATGTGGTTTGTTACAAACAGGAGCAATTTTATCTTTTGATAAAATGGTAGCAGAAGGAATTGATGCAGGTTATGCCGCTAAATTAATTCAGTATGGTTGGGAAACTGTAACTGAAGCACTAAAGCATGGTGGAATTACAAATATGATGGACAGATTGTCGAACCCTGCAAAAGTAGAAGCGTTTAGACTTTCTGAAGAATTAAAAGATATTATGCGTCCATTGTTCCAAAAACATATGGATGATATTATGACTGGTCATTTTTCTAAAACAATGATGGAAGACTGGGCGAATGATGATAAAAACTTGTTAACTTGGAGAGCGGCAACAGGGGAAACTGCTTTTGAAAAGCAAACAATTACAGATCAAGAAATTCCAGAACAAGAATACTTTGACCACGGAACGTTGTTAGTTGCTTTTGTTAGAGCTGGTGTTGAATTAGCTTTTGAAGCAATGACAGATTCTGGTATTATTGACGCTTCTGCATACTACGAATCTTTACACGAAACGCCATTAATTGCAAACACAATTGCAAGAATGAAATTAGCTGAAATGAATCGTGTAATTTCTGATACGGCAGAATATGGTTGTTATTTATTTGATCACGCTTGTAAGCCGTTGTTAACAGATTTCATGAAGACTGTAAAAACGGACATTATTGGTAAATCGTTCAGTTCAGAGAACGGAGTTGATAACCAAGAATTAATTAGAATAAATGCGATCGTTAGAAACCATCCAGTAGAAATCGTAGGAGCAAAATTAAGAGCTTCTATGACTGCAATGAAAGTTATAAAAACAGACGCCTAAAACGAATGTCCGACACGACACCCTATTTTCCAACGATTGAAGCAGTTAAAGCTGCTGCAAAAAAATTAGAAGGCGTTGCCAATGTAACGCCTTTGGTTTCCAACGCGCAGTATTCATCGGCATACGATTGTAATATTAGTTTTAAGCGAGAAGATTTGCAAGTCGTTCGATCCTATAAAATTAGAGGGGCTTATAACAAAATGTCCTCTTTAACCAAACAAGAGTCTGCCAATGGCGTTGTTTGCGCAAGTGCTGGTAACCACGCTCAAGGAGTCGCTTTGTCTTGTAAATTATTAAAGATACAAGGCACTATTTTTATGCCTACCACGACCCCTAAGCAAAAAATTGAACGCGCTAAGATGTTTGGAGAACATTTTGTGAAAATCGTGTTGACTGGTGATAGTTTTGATGATGCATATAATGCAGCGATCAAAGACTGTACAGAGCGTGAAAAAACGTTTATACACCCTTTTAATGATGAAAAAGTCATAGAGGGTCAGGCAACACTAGGCCTAGAGTTGATCCATCAAGCACCGGCTCCTATTGATTATATTTTTGTTGCGGTTGGTGGTGGTGGACTAGCATCAGGGATGTCCACAGTTTTTAAATTGCTGTCTCCAGACACGAAAATTATTGGTGTGGAACCAGAAGGAGCTCCGTCTATGAAAACCGCCTTTCAAAAAGGGCAAGTTATAGAGCTAGAGACTATTGATAATTTTGTAGATGGCGCAGCGGTCAAGCGTGTTGGCGATAAAAATTATGCAATTTGTAAAAGCAACCTTCACGATATGATCACGATTCACGAAGGCAATGCGTGTCAAACGATATTAGATTTATATAACAAGGAAGCTATCATAGCAGAACCTGCTGGTGCATTAAGTGTGTCCGCTTTAGAGGCGTATAAAGACGAAATCAAAGGCAAAAATATAGTTTGTATTATTAGTGGTGGTAATAACGATATTACACGAACAGCAGAGATCAAAGAACGCGCTTTGCTCTATTCGAACTTAAAACATTATTTTATCGTTACCTTCCCTCAACGAGCAGGTGCCTTGCGAGAGTTTGTAGTGGATATATTAGGGCCAAACGATGACATCACACATTTTGAATACACTAAAAAAGTGAACAGAGAAAATGATGTTGCAGTTGTAGGAATTGAACTAAAATCTCAACACGATTTAGAGCCCTTGATTGCAAAAATGAAAGAAGATAATTTTTATGGAGACTACCTAAACGAAAAACCAGAATTGTTTCAGTTTTTAGTTTAGATAGTTCTTATATATTCCGGACTTACGCTTTTGAGTAGTCCTTTACTTCAGAGACTCTTAATGTATTCACCATCCCTTTGTCTTTCATTGGCATAGCAGCCAAGCTAATGACCATATCGTCTTTTTCGACGTAGCCTTTATCAAAAGCAATTTTATTCACATCATTGATTGTTTGGTCGGTAGATGCAAATTTATCATAGTGAAATGCACGAACCCCCCATAGTAAATTCAACTGGGAAATAATTCGTTTGTTAGAAGAAAACACAAGAATATGAGCGTCAGGACGCCAAGCCGAAATTTGGAAAGCTGTATATCCACTGTTTGTTAAGGTTGAAATCGCACGTGCATTAATTTCGTTGGCCATATTTGCAGCGTGATAGCAAATAGATTTTGTAATGTAACGCTTTGTGCGAATGTGCGGTGGGCTTTGAGGGACACTAATTAACTCCGAATTCTCGACAGTTTTTATAATATCTGACATTTTTTCAATCACTTGAACAGGATATTGTCCAACAGAAGTTTCACCAGAAAGCATCACTGCATCTGCACCATCCATTACAGAATTGGCAACATCGTTAACCTCTGCACGCGATGGCGTAAGGCTGTCAATCATGGACTCCATCATTTGAGTCGCAATAATGACGGGGATACGTGCTTGTTTAGCTTTTAAAACCAGCTGTTTTTGAATTAGCGGCACTTGATGTGCAGGAATCTCAACACCCAAATCGCCTCTAGCAACCATAAGTCCATCACAATACGCCACAATTTTATCAATATTTTCTACCGCCTCTGGCTTCTCTATTTTAGCGATAATTGGAATTTTATAAGAACTGTGTTTAGATATCAAATCTTGCAATTCCATTAAATCTTCAGGATGTCTTACAAATGAAAGCGCCATCCAATCGACTTCTTGTTTGATTGCAAACAATGCATCTTCTTTATCTTTTTCGGTAAGTGCTGGCTGTGAAATATCAGTATTGGGTAAATTAACCCCCTTTTTAGATTTCAATGGACCTCCTTGGATAACCTTTGCTTTTACCTCATCTTTTTGGTTGCTTGAAATTACTTCAAAAAGAAGCTTTCCGTCATCCAATAAAATACGTTCACCTGGATTTGTGTCTAGTGGAAAGCGTTCGTAAGTCATGTACACGCGTTCTTTGGTCCCTTCAAAACGTTCGCCTGTAGCAAATATAATTTCATCGCCCGGGTTGACAACTACGTCATCTTTCATAACGCCAACACGTAGTTTAGGTCCTTGTAAATCCGCTAAAATAGAAGCGTTGTACCCATGCTCTTCATTGATTTCTCTAATGTTTTTGATGCGGGTTTTTACATCCTCATAGTCTGCATGAGAAAAATTAATTCTAAATACATTAACTCCAGCAGCAACCATTTTTAGGAGCATTTCCTTTGAACTAATTGCAGGGCCTAAAGTGGCGACTATCTTTGTTTTCTTTCTTGTGTATGACATTAATTAAATATTAAATGTTCTTTTGATTTTAGTTGTACAACATCCACACTATAAGCAGTAGATATTTTTGATATGTTTTGAATCTTACTTAAGATTTCTTTTTCATTTATAAGTCCACCACCATTATTGATTTTTAAAAAATAATCAACCGATGAATGATCAGATAGCAAGTAATGCATGGACCAATTATTATCATTACTTTCAGCAAAAAGCCCTAGTGAAATAGGGGATACATTTTTCACTAGACAATTGTTTTTAATGAGATGCCATGCCGTTTGTAAAGGCTTGTCATTCCATTCAAAAACAGAAAAGTAAGCTGCTGAATTGCTAAAATCTAAATCTTCTTTTGTGCGCACCAACCGTGTTGCTAAATTTTGGTTTAAAAAGTATGCCAACCGATAGTCTTCAATATCGCAATGGATAGCTAATAGCGAGTAGCTTGCATCTTCAAAATCATCAACAAGAAGTTTGTGTACTGCCATGTGTCTTAATAAACATTTTGTAAATATAAGATATTAACACAATAGTAGACTTCGTATTGGTGTTTCTTAGCGCTAAATTATTACGAAAACGTTATAGTTTTGTAGAAAATATTTTGATTAAGATGGATTATCAATTTTACCTTGCAATACAAAATAAGCACGTTTAGAGACTTTTTCTTCTGCTTTCTTTTTTGACGTTGCACGTGCCTTCGAAATGGTTTTTCCATCAATAAGAAGTTTAACAGAAAAGTGTTTGAGAATATCTTGTCCTGCGTCTTTTTGATTTTGAAAATCAAATTTTTTCTTTTCTTTTTGACACCATTCAATTATTAGACTCTTGTAGCTGATTACTTTTCCTTCCAACTGATCAATATCGACATGAGGGTTAATCACCCTTTTGTAAATGAATTTCTCACAAGCGGCATATCCTTTATCTAAAAAAACAGCTCCAATTAAGGCTTCTAACAGGTTTCCGTGAATGTTGTCTCCAAATTGAGTAATCGGAATTTTTGTTCGCATTAAAGAAGAGAGTTTCAATTCTTTTCCAATTTCATTAAGATGTTCTCTGCTGACAATCTTAGAACGCATTTTTGTCAAATACCCTTCATCGCCACCAACAACCTTTTCAAATAAATAATGTGCGATCACCGCGCTTAGTAAAGCGTCGCCCACATATTCTAACCGCTCGTAGCTTACAGAGTTTCCAAAAGAATCTTTTTGATTTATTGAGCCGTGTGTAAAAGCTTTTATATAGTAATATAATTTTTTAGGAGTATATCCAACTATTTGGTTTATTGAGGCCTTTAGCGCCGTGTTTTTAGGAGTATTTGGTTTGAATATGTTTCGTAAAGAAATCAACAGAAGTTAATCTAATTTCTTAAACACAACACAGGCGTTATGACCACCAAAACCAAATGTATTGCTCATAGCGACTTTAACGTCTCGCTTTTGCGCCTTGTTTAAGGTAAGATTTAATTCAGGGTCAATATTTTCATCTGGAGTAACGTGGTTGATGGTTGGAGGTACAATGCCGTGCTCTATCGATAAGATAGAAGCAATAGCTTCAATTGCTCCAGCGGCACCAAGTAAGTGTCCAGTCATGGATTTTGTAGAATTTATATTTATGTTTTTGGCATGTGTTCCAAAAACTTCAGAAATCGCTTTCAATTCAGCGACATCTCCCAGAGGTGTAGAAGTTCCATGCGTATTAATAGCATCCACATCTTCTGGTTTAATTCCTGCATTTTCCAAACAGTTTTTCATCACTGCAATAACACCAATCCCATCCGGGTGTGGTGCAGTCATGTGGTGTGCGTCTGAAGACAGTCCACCACCAATAAGTTCTGCATAGATTTTAGCACCCCTGGCTTTGGCGTGATCATAATCTTCTAAAATAAGTGCTCCTGCCCCTTCTCCTAATACGAACCCATCTCTAGTGCCGTCAAAAGGTCTAGAAGCTGTTTCTGGACTTTCATTTCTAGTAGATAGCGCATGCATAGCATTAAAACCACCCATACCAGATTCGTTTACAGTAGCCTCACTACCACCAGTGACAATAACATCACAATGTCCAAGACGAATTAAATTTAAAGCGTCAAAAATAGCGTTGGCTGAGGATGCACAAGCAGATACAGTGGTGTAATTTGGTCCCATAAACCCATGCTTAATTGAGATATTACCAGGAGCAATATCTGCAATCATTTTAGGAATAAAAAAGGGATTAAATCTTGGAGTTCCATTACCGTTGGCAAAGTTCATAACCTCATTTTGAAAGGTTTCTATGCCACCAATTCCAGCACCCCAAATAACACCAACTCTTAGTTTGTTAATAGTGTCTAAATCTAGTTTGGCATCTATGATGGCCTCGTCTGAAGCCACCATAGCATATTGCGCAAACCGATCCATTTTACGAGCTTCTTTACGATCGAAGAAGTCCGTTGCATTGAAATTTTTTAATTCACAAGCAAACTTTGTTTTGAAATGTTCTGTATCAAAATAAGTTACAGGTGCGCAACCGCTTTTACCACTTACTAGGGCTTCCCAATAAGCATCTATGTTATTGCCAATGGGAGTCAAAGCCCCCAAACCTGTTACTACAACGCGCTTTAGTTCCATAAAAAATTAAAAGGTATTATTTTGCAGCTTCAATATATGAAACAGCTTGACCTACAGTAGCAATGTTTTCTGCTTGGTCATCTGGAATTTGAATATCGAATTCTTTTTCGAACTCCATTATTAGCTCTACAGTATCTAACGAATCCGCGCCTAGGTCATTTGTGAAGCTAGCTTCTGTTACCACTTCGTTTTCATCAACGCCCAATTTGTCTACGATAATCGCTTTTACTCTTGATGCAATGTCTGACATAATCTTTAATTTTAAGTTTTAATTAGGATGCAAAAGTAAAAAACTTTATATTAAAAAACATAATTACTTTAAAAATGTGTACTTATTTGTGTGGAAATCGATGATGAGTTGCTGTTTTACTTCTCATTGTGAATTATTATTCTTTTTTTTGTTAAAGAATCCCAACCTTAAAACTTTTTAATGAAACGAATTGCAATTTTTGCTTCTGGATCTGGATCAAATGCCGAAAATATCATTACATATTTTCAAAATAACAAAAAAGCCGAAGTGGTTTGTGTTCTTTCAAACAACCCAAATGCGCGGGTTTTAGAGCGCGCCACAAACTTGGGGGTTGAAAATGGGGTTTTTAATAAAGGACAGTTGAACGACCCTAAATGGGCAATAGAAAACCTAAAAAACCTTGATTTAATTGTTCTCGCAGGGTTTTTGTGGAAATTTCCAGATCACATATTAGAAAATTATCAAAATAAAGTGGTCAATGTACATCCGGCATTATTGCCAAAATTTGGTGGAAAAGGAATGTATGGCATGCGCGTCCATAAAGCTGTAGTTGAACACAACGAATTAGAGTCAGGTATTACCATTCATTATGTAAATGAACACTATGATGAAGGTGCTGTTATTTTTCAGGCAAAATGCACAATTAGCCCTAAGGACACTCCAAACGATGTCGCTGCTAAAATTCATCAACTAGAAATGAAACACTTCCCAGAAGTTGTTCAACAGATACTGTATCCACATGGCTAAAGCCAAAAAAAAATATTATACGGTTTGGAAAGGACATCATACAGGTGTTTTTGAAACATGGAGCGATTGTAAAGCACAAATCGCAAATTTTGAAGGTGCGCAATACAAATCCTTTCTAACATTTGAATTAGCAAAAACAGCACTCAAAGGAAACTACAGAGATTACATTGGAAAAACCAAAAAGTTTTCCAGCGGTTTGTCTGAAGCCCGATTGAAATTGATAGGTCAGCCAAATTACAACTCTATTGCGGTGGATGCTGCTTCCAGCGGAAACCCTGGAGTAATGGAATATAGAGGCGTAGATACCCAGTCCAAAAAACAATTATTTCACAAAGGACCTTATGAACAAGGAACAAACAATGTGGGGGAGTTTTTGGCGCTTGTACATGGATTGGCATTTTTAAAGCAAAATAACAGCAATAGAATTCTTTATACCGATTCAAGGACTGCCATGAGTTGGGTCAAGAAACAACAATGCAACACCAAGTTAAAACGTTCGACAACAAACGCCGCTTTGTTTGCACTTGTAGACCGTGCCGTTGTGTGGCTGAAAAACAACTCTTACACGACCGTAATCGTCAAATGGGAAACCAAGGCTTGGGGCGAAATTCCTGCTGATTTTGGACGTAAATAAATTAAGTCATTAGAGCACATTTTATTGTTTTATAAAGCCTAAAAAATACGTAACTTTGCCTTTTAATTTTTAAAATATCCTATGAGTAAATTGGTAATCGTTGGAACTGTTGCATTTGATGCCGTTGAAACCCCTTTTGGAAAAACCGATAAAATACTTGGTGGATCTGCTTCTTATATTGGGCTCTCTGCATCACAATTTGAAATTGATAGTGCGATCGTTTCTGTTGTTGGCGGTGACTTTCCTCAAAACTATTTAGATCTTTTTTCCAATAGAAATATAGATATTTCAAGCATTGAAATGATTAAGAATGGTAAAACATTTTTTTGGAGTGGGCGTTACCACAACGACATGAATACACGAGACACTCTGGCAACAGAACTGAATGTGTTAGAAAACTTCCAACCGATAGTTCCAGAAAATTATAAAGATGCTAAGGTCTTAGTCTTAGGAAACTTACACCCCATTGTTCAATCCAGTGTTTTAGATCAAATGAAAGATGCTTCGACATTGGTTATTTTGGACACGATGAATTTCTGGATGGACCATGCGTTAAACGATCTTTTAGATGTAATCAAACGCGTGGACGTCATTACTATTAATGACGAAGAAGCTCGCCAACTTACAGGAGAATACTCTTTGGTAACTGCGGCAAAAAAAATACACGATATGGGTCCTGAGTATGTAGTCATAAAAAAGGGAGAACATGGAGCATTATTGTTTAATGGTGCCAATGTGTTTTTTGCACCGGCACTTCCATTAGAATCTGTTTTTGATCCCACGGGAGCAGGAGACACCTTTGCGGGTGGTTTTGCAGGATTTTTAGCACAGACCGAAAACATATCTTTTGAAAACATGAAAAAAGCGGTTATATACGGGTCTGCTCTAGCATCGTTTTGTGTAGAGAAATTTGGAACCGAACGGCTAGAGTCTTTACAATTTGAAGCGGTTCGTACACGCCTGAAAGCCTTTAAGGATCTAACACGATTTGAAATTGAATTAACATCATAAAAAGAAACGCGCCAATTTGGCGCGTTTCTTTTTTATTATATATAAATTATCTAATAGGACACGTAAATGAGCGATGCTATAAAACACGAATGTGGAATTGCACACATTAGACTTTTAAAACCCTTAGAGTTTTATAAAAAAAAATACGGAACGGCTTTTTATGGGATCAATAAGATGTATCTCATTATGGAAAAGCAACACAATCGTGGTCAAGATGGTGCAGGGTTTGCGAGTATAAAATTAGACATGCAGCCTGGAGAGCGTTACATAAGTCGTGTACGCTCCATAGCACAACAACCGATCCAAGATATTTTTGCTCAGATTAATAATCGAATTAATGATGTATTGGCGGAGCAACCAGAAGTGGTTAATGATGTAGAGGCACAAAAAAAAGCAGTACCTTATTTAGGTGAAGTAATGTTGGGCCATGTCCGCTATGGAACGTTTGGAAAAAATAGTGTTGAAAGTGTTCATCCTTTTTTGAGACAGAATAATTGGATGCATCGAAACGTTATCTTAGCAGGAAATTTTAACATGACCAATGTTAAAAGTTTATTTAAAAATCTTGTTGAGATTGGGCAGCATCCTAAAGAATATACGGATACGATTACCATTATGGAGAAAATTGGACATTTCCTGGACGATGCCGTATCAAAACTTTACAAGAAACTTAAAAAGGAAGGCTTTAGTAAAATGGAGTGTTCTCCTCTTATTGCAGAGCGTTTAAACCTAAAGAAAATATTAAAAAAAGCAGCTAAAAGCTGGGACGGCGGTTACGCTATGGCAGGCCTTTTAGGGCATGGAGATTCTTTCGTGTTGAGAGATCCTTCAGGGATCCGACCAGCTTACTATTACATGGATGACGAGGTTGTGGTTGTCGCTTCTGAGCGCCCCGTGATTCAAACCGTTTTTAATGTTGATTATGAGCAGGTTCACGAACTACCACCTGGAAGTGCGATTATTACTAAAAAATCAGGCGAAACCTCGATTGATCAAATATTGGAGCCCTTGGAACGTATGGCTTGTTCGTTTGAACGTATTTATTTTTCCAGAGGTAGTGATGCTGAAATTTATCAAGAACGAAAACTATTAGGAAAACTGATTGTTCCAGAAGTATTAAAGCACGTTGATTACGACATAAAAAATACGGTATTTTCGTATATTCCAAATACAGCCGAAACTTCATTTTTTGGAATGATTGAAAATGTTGAAGAGTATTTGAATAAAAAGAAAACGGAACAAATACTAAAAGGAACTCGTTCTCTTTCTGCAGAAAAAGTGACACAGATTCTCTCAGAGCATACACGTGTTGAAAAAATAGCAATTAAGGATGTTAAATTGAGAACCTTTATAACAGAAGATAGTAGTCGAGATGATTTGGTAGCCCATGTATACGATGTTACTTATGGCGTTATTAAACCAGATGATAATCTTGTTATTATTGATGACAGTATCGTTCGTGGAACCACTTTAAAGAAAAGTATTCTAAAAATGGTAGACCGATTGGCACCTAAACGTATTGTTGTAGTGTCTTCAGCGCCGCAAATTCGCTATCCAGATTGTTATGGGATTGACATGGCAAACCTTGAAGGTTTAGTTGCGTTTAGAGCTGCGTTGTCCCTGTTAAAAGATGCAAACATGTATCATATTGTTGAGGATATTTATACCCGATGTAAAGCACAAGTAAATTTAAAAGACACAGAAGTTCAAAATTTTGTAAAAGAAATTTATGCACCCTTTACACCAGAGCAAGTGTCGAATAAAATAGCAGAGCTTTTGAGTGAAGACGGGATTAATGCCGAAGTTAAAATTATATTTCAATCTATAGAAAACTTACATAAGGCGTGTCCGAAAAATCTAGGGGACTGGTATTTTACAGGAAATTACCCGACACCAGGTGGAAATCGAGTAGTAAATCGGGCTTATATTAACTTTTTTGAAGAAAATAATGAGCGAGCTTACTGAGGATAAGCACACTTTATCTAATAAATTTGCAGTTCGTCTAAAATAAAAGTCTACTATGTATTAAACATATATATTTGACTCACCATAACATAAGTAGGTTAAGTTCATGGTAGATTTGGGGCAAAAAAGGTGAACGTAAGTTCACCTTTTTTATTTTCTATTGTTTCTTAAAGTTTATTTTGCAGCAGCAAAACGTGTTTCAACTTCTTTCCAATTAATGACATTAAAGAATCCTTCAATATAATCGGGACGTCGGTTTTGGTAGTTTAAGTAATAGGCGTGTTCCCAAACATCTAATCCTAAAATTGGAGTTCCACCACATGAAACGCCTGGCATCAATGGGTTGTCTTGATTTGGTGTAGAACATATTTCTACTTTCCCTCCTTTATGAACACACAACCACGCCCATCCAGACCCAAATTGCGTTGCAGCGGCTTTACTAAAAGCAGTTTTAAAATCTTCAAAGGAACCATACGCTTCAAGGATAGCTTCTTTCAGCTCTCCAGAAAGTGCTTCTTTACCCTCAGGGTTCATAACACTCCAAAACAGTGAATGGTTATAAAATCCACCACCATTATTTCGGACAGCCTTATTTGACATGTCTAAGTTTTCAAGAATGGTTTCTATTGATTTATTTTCTAAGTCAGTCCCAGCAATTGCAGCGTTTAGATTGTTTGTATAGCCATTATGATGTTTAGAATGGTGGATTTCCATTGTTCGTGCATCAATATGAGGCTCGAGAGCATCGTAAGCATAATTTAATTTTGGTAATTCAAAAGCCATAAGAATTTGTTTTAAGTGTTTAAATATTAATTTCAAATTTACAATATTCAAATAAAAATTACGAGTATATATAATTAAGATTGTTTATTTTGGTATAAATTTTATTTAGTGAGCGGTTCAACATTCAATATCTATAATGCTTCGGCTGGTAGTGGTAAAACATTTACCTTAGTTAAAGACTATTTAAAAATAGTCTTAACTTCCAAAGAATTTTTGCCACATCGTCATGTTTTAGCAATTACCTTTACCAACAAGGCTGTTGATGAAATGAAAACTCGGATTGTGGAAGCGTTAATGTCGTTTGCGGCTCCGACTATTTTGACACAGTCAGACGCTTTATTTGAGCAAGTCGTTAGTGAGTTAGGAAGTTCTCCAAAAGAAATACACTTCAAATCCAAACAACTCCTCAGTAAAATACTGCACAATTATGCAGCATTTGACATTTCAACGATAGATAAATTTACTCAAAAGCTAATTCGTACGTTTGCATTTGATCTGAAACTTCCCATGAATTTTGAGGTTGAATTGGATACGGATCTTTTGCTACAAAAAGCGGTCAATCGCTTGTTGTCTAAAGCCGGAAAAAACAAGGCACTCACAAAAGTATTGGTTGAATTTGCGATTGAAAAAGCAGATGATGACAAAAGTTGGAACATCGCTTTAGATTTAGTTAAAACAGCAAAGTTATTAACCAGAGAAACGGACGCTCCATTTTTAGAGGCACTTTCGCATCGTTCATTACAAGACTTTGGCGCGTTGAAATCAACGTTATTAAAAGATATTAGTGAAATAGAGATACAAATCATTGAGCTATCAACTCAGGTTTTAGATTTGATTACAGCGAATGGTATTGAGTTTTCAGACTTTACAAGAAGCTCTTTGCCAAAACATTTTAAGAACTTAGCGTCTAGAAAATTTGACATTAAGTATGTGGCCGTATGGCAACAGTCTATAGAAACCAGCTCGTTATACCCTAAAAAAGTACTGCCGCATGTTGCTGCTGCCATTGAACAGCTTCGACCTCAACTTGTACATGCGTTTCATAAAACAAAAGAAGCTGTCTTTAGAATGCGATATTTAAAAAACATTCTAAAAAATACCACCCCACTTTCTGTGTTAAATTTAATACATCAAGAACTTAAAAACATTAAAGATGAAGACAGTCTATTGATGATTTCTGAATTTAACACGATTATAAGCCAGCAAATAAAAGACCAGCCAGCCCCTTTTATTTATGAACGTATTGGCGAAAAGTTCAATCACTTTTTTATTGATGAATTTCAAGACACTTCCGAATTACAATGGGAGAATTTGGTGCCATTATTTACAAATACATTGGCAGAAGAAAACGGGAGTGCCATGCTGGTAGGTGATGCCAAACAAGCCATTTACCGCTGGAGAGGAGGAAAGGCCGAACAGTTTATCAATTTATACAACAATGCCACGGCATTTCCTTTTGATGCGACACTTTCTCACCTTCCAACCAATTATAGAAGCTGTAGGCAGGTGGTTGATTTTAATAACAATTTTTTTAAGCACCTATCAACAGTTGTTTTCTCAAACGACACTTACAAATCGTTATATCAGGCGCCTTCTCAGTTAGAGTTTAATAAAAAAACAGGTTATGTAAACATTTCGTTTTTAGAGTTTGAAAAAGGTGCAGACAAATCTCTTTTGTATGCAGAAAAAGTTTTAAAAATCATCAAATCCTATTTAGCTTCAAGCAACCAGGCAATGCTGAAAGATATTTGTGTTTTGGTACGAAAACGGAAAGAAGGAGTTGCTGTTGCAAACTTATTAAGCCAATCTAAAATTCATATTGTTTCAAGCGAGACTCTTTTAGTAGATCAATCTCCTGAAGTAAAACATATTATGAACGTATTGGAGTATGTGCATGAGCCTTCCAATATGAACGCCAAACTGGAGGTTATCAATTATGTTGCATCTCATTCCGACGTAGGAGATCCGCATTTATTTCGTTTAAAGTGTATTCCATTAAATCCAGCCGCGTTTTTTAAATCTCTAGAAGTTTTAGGATTGAATTTTTCTTCTAAAACCGTTTTGCAACTTTCTATTTATGAATCTGTAGAGTATATCATTAGTAGTTTTCAATTGGCAAAAACCTCTAATGCTTACATTCAGTTTTTCTTGGACTTTGTGGTAGAATTTACTCAAAAACCAATGTCGAGCATTCGTCAATTTATAGATCATTACAATTCAAAAAAAGAGAGCTTAAGCGTTGTGACTCCAAAAGGAATCAATGCTGTCCAAATAATGACAGTTCATAAATCCAAAGGGTTGGAGTTTCCGGTTGTTATTTTTCCTTTTGCAGAGTTGGATATTTACAAAGAATTGGAGCCGAAAGAATGGGTGTCGATGGATCCTTCTTACGCACCTTTTCCACACTTTTTATTGAATTATAATAAGGACTTTGAAGCTTTTGGCGATGAAGGTGCGTCCATTTATAAGGAGCATCAATCCAAGCTTGAACTCGACAATATCAACCTGTTGTATGTGGCACTCACAAGAGCGGTTGAACAATTGTATGTTGTAGGAAATGCTTCAGTTTCTAAAAAGACTCCAGAAAAATTAAAAACATATTCGGAACTTCTGATTAATTATCTTAAATCGTCAGGTAAGTGGGAAGACGAAACATTAGAATATGAATTTGGGACCTTTGAAAAAATTAAAGCTCCAAACCCCACAAAATATCCAACGGTATTTCAGAAGGAATTTATATCGACCCCAAAAGAACACCTTAATGTATCGATGGTTACCAATGCAGGATATTTATGGGATACCACACAAAAAGAAGCACTTGAGAAAGGGAATTTGATTCATTTGTTAATGTCAAAGATTTACACCCAATCAGATATTGAAATTGCGTTGAATGATTTTTTTAATGCTGGTGTGATTTCATTGCCCCAAAAAGATGCGCTTTCGAGTACATTAGAAGCGATTGTTAGCCATCCATTATTGTCTTCTTATTATGTTTCAAATTTAAACGTTTATAACGAAAAAGAAATCATGACTTCAAGGGGAAAAATTATAATTCCTGATAGATTGGTTATATTTAAAGACTTGACAGCGGTTGTCATCGATTATAAAACAGGCGACCCTTATGATAAATACGAAACTCAATTGGCAAATTATTCGGAAATTATTGAAGAAATGGGGTATACAGTAATTAAAAAATTCCTAGTCTATATCAATGCAAGTCTACAAGTTAAAGAGTGTTGATTTTGACAGGGATTTAATAAAAAGAGTATGGATCGTCGAGATTTTTTAAAGATTAATATTTTTTTTTATTACAGAATGTTTGTTTTGTAGAATTAACACCTTATTTTTGCGTTTAATAAAATAATCAAACTTTAAATTATTAAACATGAAAAATCTTAGCAGATTAATTCTAACAACGTTACTTGTTTTTGCAATCGGCAACGTAAATGCACAAGACGAAAACAATCCATGGCAACTAACAATCGGTATAAATGCCGTAGATGTATTTCCTGTTGGTGAAGACGCTCCTCAAGGAGATTACTTTCAAGAATTTTACAATGTTGAAGACCACTGGAGTATTCTTCCTGCAGTATCTTTAATTTCATTACAGAAATATATTGACGATGGCTTTTCTGTTGGGATTTCAGGGTCTATTAACAGACTTGATAAGTGGGGAACAGCTCAAGACGGAACACTAGCATCTGTCGATAATCTAATGTATTATGCAGTTGATGGAAGTGTAAAATACAGCCTTTCAGAGTTATTCAAAACTAAAAAAATCGAGCCGTTTGTTGGTTTCGGTGGTGGATACACTTGGATAGAAGAAGGGACTTATAACACGATTTCTACTGACGAATCAGCAAGTGATTTAGTAGGTTCTGGAACTTTAAACGGAACTGTTGGGTTGGCGTATTGGTTTTCTGACAACATTGGTATTACAGCGCAGTCTACATACAAACATTCTTTTAATGATTACTTAACAAAACATTTTCAGCATTCTGTAGGAATAGCTTTAAAGTTTGGAGGAACAGATACGGATGGTGATGGAATATACGACAAACACGATCTTTGTCCAGAAGTACCTGGTTTAGAAGAATTCAATGGATGTCCTGACTCAGACGGTGACGGCATAGAAGATTCGAAAGATACGTGTCCAGAATTAGCTGGTTTAGCGGAGTACAACGGTTGTCCTGATACAGATGGAGACGGTGTATCTGACAACAATGACTCATGCCCAAATGAAGCAGGATTAAAATCTTTAGCAGGTTGTCCAGATGCAGATGCAGATGGTTTAGCAAATGCTCAAGATGCATGCCCAAATGAAGCGGGTCCAGTTGCTAACAACGGATGCCCTTGGAAAGATAGTGATAGTGATGGTGTTTTAGACAAAGATGACAACTGTCCTACAGAGGCAGGAACTGTTGCTAACAATGGTTGTCCTGAAGTAATTTTTCCTTCAGAAGAAGACCAAGCGCAACTAATCAACTACTCAAGAACAATTAACTTTGACCTTGGAAAATCAAGCTTTAAAGCGGATGCTTATCCAACATTACAAGCGATTACTGCTATTTTAACGGCCTACCCTAAAGCGAGTTTTGTTGTTGAAGGACACACAGATAGTACAGGAACTAACGATAACTTCAACCAGTTACTTTCTGAAAGAAGAGCTCAAAAAGTTGTAGATTATTTAGTAGAAAACGGAGTTTCAGCAGATAGATTGGCCTCGGCTGGTTTTGGTGAAAGCAAACCAATGGAATCTAACATGACTGCTGCAGGAAGATCTGCTAACAGACGTGTAGAAGTTAAATTGGCTGAATAGTTTTTAACTACTTCAAAATAAAAAGTTTAAAACGCTTCGCTATTGCGAAGCGTTTTTTTATTTTTATAACATGACAAGTTTTATTTATGATGTTCTAAAAGACCTAGACACCCACCCTGAAGATGTTTCTAAACTCAGTCTTATCCTCCCCAATAAACGGGCTGGGATATTTCTTAAAATGGAATGGTCCAAACTAAATAAAACAACAGGATTTTTACCTCAAATAATTGCTATTGAGACTTTTATAGAGGAATTATCACAACTCAGACTTCTTAGTAACACCGAGCTTATCTTCGAGTTTTACGAAGTTTATTTAGAGCTTACACCCTTAAATGAAAGAGATTCATTTGATAGCTTCTCAAAATGGGCTCCAGTTGTACTTCAAGATTTTAATGAAATTGATCGTTATTTAATTCCTCCAAATCAGATTTTTGAATACCTCTCAGCAATTCAAGAATTAAATCATTGGTCTTTAGACCCTCATCCAACGCCACTCATCAAAGGCTATTTGTCGTTCTGGAAAAAAATCTATAGTTATTACACCAAATTCACAGCGCATCTTCTTCAAAAAGATGAGGGTTATCAAGGTTTAATTTATAGAGAAGCTGTTAAGAACTTAGAGACCTATATTCAAAGTCATCCAGACAGGTCGCATGTTTTTTTAGGGTTTAACGCATTGAATGCAGCGGAATCTACCATCATTCAGGAGCTACTACTGAAAGACAGAGCAAAAATTTATTGGGACATTGATCAATCCTTTTTAGAAACTCCTCAACATGATGCAGGCTACTTTATAAGACAACATCAAAAAACATGGAACCATTTTAAAACACAACCTCTTAAGTGGGTCTCTAATTATTATACGAAACCTAAAAACATTTCTGTTGTTGGAACCCCAAAAAATATAGGTCAGGTTAAATATGTTGGAACGCTTTTACAAAAGCTGTACAATGAAAACAAACTACAAAATACAGCTCTTGTTTTAGGCAATGAAGATTTGTTAATCCCCATATTAAATTCACTTCCTAGCTGCATAGAAAACATCAATATTACCATGGGTCTGCCACTAAAACAGATTCCATTTTCAGCCTTTATAGACCAATGGTTTCAGCTTCAGAAAGACGCTGTAACTCAGTATTATTATCAGGACGTCATTGGCGTATTGTCCCACCAGTTTGTAAGACCTTTATTTCAAACCCAAGACCAAGATGCCGCCCAATTGATAATCACGACTATTAAACGTCAAAACTTAATAAGCCTTACTAAAGATCAAATTATTGCTATAGCTCCTGAACATAAAAATAATCTAGAGCTTTTGTTTGGGACTTGGAACGATCAACCCGTCAAGGCGATCGAAAGTGTTCTTGTTCTGATCTTTAAACTTAAAGATCATTATACCAAATCTAAAAACAATCATTTACTAGCTTTAGAGTATTTATATAGGTTTTCAGAAATATTCAATCACTTAAAACGCTTAAATTCTAACTATAGCTATATTACTAGTGTCAAAACTTTACAAAGTCTTTATAAAGAATTATTAAGCTTAGAAACTTTAGATTTTAGAGGACAACCTTTAAAGGGGCTTCAGATTATGGGAATGTTAGAATCTCGTGTATTAGATTTTGAAACGGTAATTATTGTTTCGGTCAATGAAGGGGTGTTGCCAGCAGGTAAAACGAACAACTCCTTTATCCCTTTTGATGTCAAAATTGAAAATGCACTACCCACCTACAAAGAGAAAGATGCTGTTTATACCTATCATTTTTATCGATTACTTCAACGTGCTAAGAATGCATATATTATTTATAATACAGAACCGGATGTATTAAGTGGTGGCGAACGCAGTCGCTTTATAACCCAGTTAGAGTTTGAAGCTCACCATAGTTTGGATCATAAAATAGTGATTCCAGAGACACCACAGATGACTCCTCAATTACTATCGGTTCAGAAGACCTCTGAAATTATTTCAAAACTCAAAACCGTGGCTGCTAAAGGGTTTTCTCCGTCATCATTGAGTCAATACATTCGCAATCCAATCGATTTTTATAATCAGAAAATCTTAGGAGTCAAAGACGAAACTCTCTTAGAAGAAACAGTTGCCGCTAACACGTTTGGAAGTATTGTTCACAACACACTTGAAGCCTTTTATAAACCTCTCATCGGAAAGGTTTTGGAACCATTTATGCTTACGGAATTAAAACCCAAAATTGACACGACAGTCACCCACTATTTCAAAGAACTTTACAGAGAAGGCGATATCACTCACGGCCCCAATCTTATTAGTTTTGAAATTGCCAAACGGTATGTTTCAAACTTTTTAGCTTACGAGTTGGCGTGTATCAATAAAGGCGATGAAATTATAATTGAAGCTATCGAATCAAAAATGAATGTATCTCTTGATATTCCTGAACTTAAAATTCCGATACAGTTGATTGGAACGATTGACAGAATCGATATTTGTAATGGCATACGAAGAATTATAGACTACAAAACCTCAAAGGTATCTCAATCTGAACTGGAGTTGGTGCATTGGGGGGATATTACAAGGGACTACAAAGCCTATAGCAAAAGTTTTCAGATTATGACTTATGCGTTTATGCTAAATACCGAAGCGGTTTTCACAACGCCTGTAGAAGCAGGGGTTATTTCTTTTAAAAATCTAAAGTCAGGATTGCTAAAGTTTGCTAAGAAAGATAAACTAGGAGCTCATGCCCAGAAAACAACATTACTTTCAGCGGAGCTTTTAGATCGTTATGAACAAGAACTCAAAACCCTCATTCTAGAGCTTTTTAATCCAGATATTGATATTATCGAAAAAGAAGTTTAAATGGTTATCGAAGAAATAAATAAAGTTATAAAGGGAGCTCACAGCCTACCAATAGTATTGGATATGTTTTACGATAGTACTGTAAAACAGGCGCCACTTATTATCTTTTGTCACGGCTATAAAGGGTTTAAAGACTGGGGGGCTTGGAGTTTACTAGCAAAAACATTTGCAACTTCGGGAATTGCCGTATTAAAATTTAATTTTTCTCATAACGGAGGTACGGTCGAGCAGCCAATTGATTTTCCAGACCTTGAAGCCTTTGGCCGCAACAACTATATTAAGGAATTAGACGATTTGGACCAGGTTCTTAATTGGGTTGAATTAACTTATGGAAAACACTCCAATATTGATGCGACCAATATTACTTTAGTTGGCCACAGCCGTGGTGGCGGTATTGTGACTCTAAAAGCCGCCGAGGATACTCGCGTAAAAAAACTAGTGAGTCTAGCGGGAGTTTCTGATTTTAAATCTAGATTTCCTTATGGCTCAGAACTTGACGCTTGGAAATCGACAGGCGTACAACTTGTAACAAATGGCCGCACAAAACAACAGATGCCTCATTACTATCAGTTCTATGAAAACTTTATAGCAAACGAGTTAAGGCTTACGATTCAAGTTGCAGCTAAAAATCTAAACCTCCCACACTTAATTATTCATGGAGATGCAGATACAAGTGTGGATTTAAAAGAGGCTTTAGCATTACATAAATGGCATCCAAGGAGTCAACTGCTTGTATTGGAAGGCGCGAATCATGTATTTGGAAGCCATCACCCTTGGTCATTTCTTAGTTTACCCCCTTATTTGCAGCAAAGTCACTCAAAAATCACCTCTTTTATTAACAATTTGCGCTAGTTCTTAAAAAAAAGAACATTTATCTGATATTTTTTTTGGAAAGAATAAACTAATTTTTGTAATTTAGACTAAATTAAATATATATTATGGGATATTCATTCAAAAATAGCAAAGGAAAGACGTATTTTTTACACACTAAAGATGTAATTCTTAAAGGTGGTAGAGAACAAACTATTTATTATTTCGCAAAAGACGAGCGTGACAATACATGTGATCTTCCTGCTGGAAAAAAGATTGTTGAAAATGAAAAAACAGGATTACCTTTTGTGAAAAAGGCTTAATAAGTTTTTCAATCTTAAAAATTTAAAACCCACTCATAGAGTGGGTTTTTTTTTTCATACCTATATTTCCGATGAGTGAATCATTACTTACATGAAACATTCGGTAAAATCAATTTTATTTTTGATTTGTTTTTACAATGGTGTACAGCATTGTAAGTGCAACTACTAAATGCATAAATCCAAATTGAAGAGGGACATTAAACAGTACGCTTAAGATTAAGAATCCATGTAAAAGATTAAAGACTAAAATGGCTAAACGTATTTTTTTGCTCAAATAAATTGAGGATTTAGAACTCGAGTTTATTGGCAAAGAGATCATCATCTGGATCAAAAAAATAAGTAAAAAAAACAAGTGTATCGAGTGGTCACTCAATAAATAAAGGTAAACTTCTCCAGTTATAGGGATTATGCTAAAAAGACAAATTCCAAGAGAAAGCAACCTCTTGTTTTCTGTCAATGCACCATAAGACATGGCTGTTAAAAAAGAAACTCCTGCGAAGGAGCCAAAAATTTCAAAGGCAGGAAGCATATCTAGCGTAATTTAAATTAATCAAATGGTTTAAATTGAAGTATAATACAATAATTAAAAATATCTTAAGTCGTTTACATTAACTCCAAAACACTTTTTTTGCGAGCTTATTCTTATAATTACGTAGGTTATTATTGAGGCAATAACAAAATGAAAATACCCAAATTGAGGAGCCACATCAAGGTCCTCGTTTAAAATTAGGTATCCGATATAAAGATTAGTTGCTATGATTACGCCCCCAATTTTTTTACTTAAAGCAACTGCTGCTAGATTGTTGGCATCAAAAGCTACTTTTGTAGGTAGACAAAGAATTATCAGTATTAAGAAAGCCATAATATTAGACAGATGTATGAGTTCGCCATCCATTCCGTAAGCGATCGATTCCCCTATTATCGGAATCGTGTTGTATAAACAGATGCCAAATAAGAAAAACTCTTTTTTTCGTTTTACTATGCCATAAATTATAACTGAGAGAAAAACAAAAAACAAAACACTACCTATAATATTTACACTTTGAATAACGGCTGCTTGTTTTTAATATACAAATCAATAAAATGTAATTTAATACATTTTATTGATATTAACAAATATAGTTCTCTCTTCGTTGATTTTTATTTTACAATTATTCAGGTCTCGAGCTCTAAGGCTTAAATAATAGTTTGAAAATAGCAGAATTATTACAGTTAAGTTTTGTAGATTTATAGAACTAGATCGCAACGCAACGGTTCTAAAACACTGCTAAATTCACTTACAAAACTAACCCATGAAAACTCTTAAAAAAATTAGTTTCTTATTCTTGTTTTTGGCCCTTTATTTAGGCTGTTCTAAAGACAGTTCTGAAGAAGAAACAACAGCAGCTGTTCCCGAAGCCGTAGAGGCCTACCAAGCCTTAAACGTCTCTTATGGCTCGGACGAAAATCAAGTTTTTGATATTTACCTCCCAGAAAACCGAACTACTAGTACAAAGATTCTCATTTTGATTCATGGAGGTAGCTGGGTTTCAGGAGATAAGTCGGACATGACCAGTATCAAAGCATTTATTTCAGCTCTTCACCCCAATGTAGGAATTGTTAATATGAACTATACTTTAGCAGGCATTAATAACCCACCGGTCCCAATGCAAACAGAGGATATTTCAACGGTAGTTAATTATCTGTCTATGAATAAATCGTCGCTTATTGTGAGTGATGATATTGGTTTTATTGGAGTGAGCGCAGGCGCTCATTTGTCATTACTGTGGAGTTATGCGCACGATGTTAATAACCAAGTAGACATGGTTTGTAGCATTGTTGGTCCTGCTAACTTTACAGATCCAGCTTATTACGACAACGTGTTATATCAGCCAGTATTTCAATTATTTGGAAATCCCTCCATCGAGTTTTTAGAGTCCGCGAGTCCGTATCACAGAGCAACCACAAGTTCACCTCCAACACTGCTGTTTTATGGTGGCATGGACCCCTTGGTTCCAACCTCACAAGGAGTAGATATGGATGCGCAACTCACAACCTTGGGCGTACCGCACGAGTTTCACTTTTATCCAGAAGAAGGCCATGGATGGGATGGTGAAAACTTATTAGATACAACCTCAAAAATATCAACCTACATAAACACATACATAGAAACTGAGTAACTTCAATTTGCCTTTTCAGAAATAATAATTGTCTTAAACGAATTCATTCTGAAAGAATTATTTAGTATTTTATTCATATATTTAAAGAGAATATTAAAAAAAACAGCTTTTATGGAAACTATTTCAATTTTAGCGCAACTTATCGTTTCAATCTCCGTAGTTATTGTGTGGGTTTTTAGATACGATAATATCGTTGTAGAGTTTAAACATTATGGTTTGTCAAGCCTCGTAAGAAATGTTGTTGGAGCATCTAAAATAGCACTAGCAACAGTTTTGATTTTAGGGATTTGGTATCAGGAATTTTTAATTCCAGCATCGCTTTTGATGGCGTTTTTAATGTTAGGGGCTCAATACTATCATGTGAAGGTAAAAAACCCAGTAATGAAATTCATTCCTTCTTTTGTACTCTTAATTTTGTGCTTATTTATCGCGGCCTTTAACTATGGCATCTTATAAAGAATGGATTTAAATTTTAGTGTTCTTTTATTTTCGGCAGTATCATTTATTTTTTATGGGATTTCTTCTTTTTTTTCAAGGAGAATGCTAACTGAATATGCGCGTTGGGGCTATAAAGACCAACGCATTATACTTGGGTGTTTGCAGCTACTAGGAGGAATCGGCTTACTTATTGGAATTATCAATCCCGTATTACTTACTGTGGCATCGTTTTTATTAACTTTTATGATGATTACAGCCGTTTTTGTAAGGATTAAAATAAAAGATAACATCATCCAGATGTCTCCAGCTATTTTTTATACCGTACTAAATCTCATAATTATGTACAACTCGTTGGTCTGAGCACAAGTCAATAATCATTTGAGTTCAACACGAGTTATGACTTCTTTTTGGAATCGTTCATAGGAAATCTTCCTTGATTTCCGATACCATCCATGTCAAGTTCGTCATACGCATTTTGATGTTCACTTCGTTGTATTTTGTGTTGCTTCGAGATGATAGTCAGCAAAAAATAGACATACACTATAAAAATAATAAATCCGAAAATAAATATAAGTAAATTCATTTTTTTCTTCTTTGTCTTATGGCAATGGAAAGCGACAAAATCGACGGAACCCATATTCCTACAAAAATTCCTTCTAGTTTGTTTCCAGTAAACCAAAGCGTAACTGACATCAAAAACGAAAGGAATGCAAGTAATATAGGATAGTATTTTTCGATAAAATCTTTCATTGTTTTTTTCTTAAAACTAGACAAGATTATATGTAAAAATGTTACAAAATTCATAAATTTTTAACATATATGTTAAAATTTAGTCACAATTAGTGTGCTTTTGTCAGAAATTAAATCTGAGTTTTGTCCGTCAGACTAAATGTTAAAGAGGATGCGATTTTTTCATTTATAAAAAACATAAATACCTAACAAATTTAATACGTAACAGAATTAGACTGCAATTATCTAGCAAGATTTTTTTGTGTACGATCCAATTCAAATATTTACAGCGCTACTTTCAGAGCTTTGTTCGTGCCTCATTAGAAACAGAGCACATATCAAAAGTAGATAATTGGTGTTGCCTTTATCATTGAATTCAGCACTCAAAGTTTCTTTCCATTTTTTTAAAGCGTAATGAATTGTTAATATTGGAGTTTCGCCATTTTGGTAAAGGATATATTTTCGGTCGGATGCATACCATTTTCCTACCCGTTCTGTTTCGAGTCCATACTCAAGAGTTGAATTACTGTCATTAAGAGTTATTTTATTGGCTGTTTGGAAGTTCAACTTGATGTCACCAATTTGTCGTCCACCTTCCAAAATAGCAAAGGTAGTACCCCAAAACCCTTTCTTTTTTAACTCATAGGTTTTGTTTTTATTGTTCTTACAACAGTAATTTGGTTTGATCAGATATCGGGAGCATTCCCAAACATTTCAAGAAAAGTTTGGACAGACGAATTAAAGAGTTTAGAAAAAGATAAGATAAATAAATCTACTTTTATTAACTTTAGCAAATGGTAAAAATAGTATCAAACAAACACTACCGTATGATGAAAAAACACTTCATAATACTTTTAATGACTTTAGGACTTCAATCTTGCGTCGGCGCTCAGAAAGACAGTGAAATATTTACAATATATTTAGTAAGACATTCAGAGAAAGAGTTAACATCAAGTAACCATTCAGACCCTCCACTCTCTAAATGTGGCGAGCAAAGATCGGAGAGTTTAAGTAACTTTCTTAGAGATGTAAATCTTGATGTCATATACAGCTCCGACTATATTCGAACTAAAAGTACGGCGCTGCCAACGGCACTTTCCAAAGGATTAGAGATCAGCGAATACAACCCTCAAGAGTTAGAAGATTTCTCAAAATTATTAATCGACAGCAAACAAGACGCACTCGTTGTTGGGCACAGCAATACAACAGGTGTTTTAGCGGGTCTTTTGGTTGGTGAAGAAATAGGGGCATTTGATTTAAATATTTACGATCGTGTATATCAGGTATTAATTTATAATAACAGCGGAGAGCTTCATTTACTACACACGGCTTTTGACTGCAGCGACGCAATGAAGAGATAGCAGTTACAACTACAGTTATTAATTTTTGTTATGATTTTTAATCAAATAGTTAAACAAAATAATCATCAAAGGCTTTTTCTTTGCTTTTGGTTGACACTCGATATTCAACAATTTACTTCTTAGATGAACGTATCTTTTTGATTTTCAGCACTGAAATAATTAAATACACTTCAATTAAAGGTTAAACATTTGTATATTTAAGTTTTTGCAACTGTATCAACCAATTTTTTTTAAATGTCTAAGAAACTTATACTTTTACTTATTTGTTTAATTTCTGCTTATAGTTTTTGTTATGCTCAACCCGTAACAATTGACAATTATTCTGTGAATGGTCTTGGACAAGTACAATTATCAATACAAGCCCAAGAAGGTAAATATTACGTGCTTCATGCTCAGCACAGCCCAACATTTAACTGGGCAGTCTCAATGACAATGGGCGTAAATGGAACCATGATCATTTCTGAATCATTGTCAGCGTATCCACAAGAGCAATATTCTATAACAGCACACGACATTTCAGCTCCTGATGATTACGATGGAGACGGTATAAACGACATTATAGAATTTAATAACATGCCTACGGATTCGCCGTTTAATTTTGCAGCACCTATTGCAATTAACGATGGTGCCACCTCAATTCCGGATGCTGACACCTTTATGGAATTGGCTACAATAAATAATGTGGGTTGGGCGCCATTTCTTGACGATCAACTGTATGTGAAGTTTGGGATTCTTAATAGAGATACTGACAATCCACAGGTCTATTTTATTAATAGCAATACATACACTATTCACGCCAGCTTTTGGAGTGGAATTGGAGCCTCAGTCACTGGAGATGATGGTTCTGGAGAGATTGTTTTTAATCCCAATACCATCCTTCCAAATGGGGTTATTGGGAGCTATTCATTCAATTTTTCTTTTGGAAATGCCTATGATTTTGAAGCCACCCAAAGAACCTATGAATTATTGGCGGCCAGCATGCCTTTTCTTCAAAATAATATGAACCACTTTATTGGGCAGTCTGACGAAGACGACCATAATAATAATTATGCTGCAGATTTTGTAGGGACACGAGTCGAAGTTGTTTTAGAGTCGGATGTTTTTGCTGAAATCAATTACATTCCTTTTCATGAAGCAGAAGGCTACGGATTTTTCAAGCACATTACAGATCTTAATGAAACCCCTGGAAGTAGAGATATTGTTCTTTATGATGCCTTACCAAATTCATTGCCTCGGGTAGGAGGAATTATAACTTCTGTCATACAAACCCCTTTGTCGCACGTTAATTTAAGAGCCATTCAAGACAATGTCCCAAATGCATATATTGCAAATCCTTTATTGAATGACGACATCGCAAATCTTCTAGGGGGCTATATTTATTACAAAGTAGAAAACGAGCAGTACGAAATTCGAGAAGCCACTTTAACCGAAGTGAATGACTGGTATGAAGACCTTAGACCAACCGAACCGCAAACACCAATTAGAAATTTAAGCATCACCGAAATCATGCCTTTAGATGCTATTAGTTTTGAAATGTCAACGGCGTTTGGAGCAAAGTGTTCCAACGTTGCCACCATGAGATCTTTTGATCTTCCTACAGGCACCATCCCTGATGGTTTTGGAATTCCATTTTATTACTATGACGAATTCATGAAGTTTAATGACTTTTACCAAGAGGCACAAGTCATGATAGACAACCCTACGTTCCAAACCGATTTAAACTTTCGAATTGACCGTCTAAAAGATTTTAGAAGAGATATTAAAGACGCTCCAATGCCGCAATGGATGATGGATGACCTACAGGACATGCATGATGATTTCCCTGTTGGCACAGCCGTTAGATGTCGATCTAGCACGAACAATGAAGATTTACCCGGATTTAGTGGCGCGGGTCTATACACCTCCAAAACGCAATACCTAGACGAAGGTCATATCTCTAAATCTATCAAACAGGTCTATGCCAGTATGTGGAATTTTAGAGCCTATGAAGAAAGAGATTTTTATCGTGTAGACCATTTTATAGCAGCGATGGGACTGCTATGTCACCCCAATTTTCAAGAGGAACAATCCAATGGAGTTGGGATCAGCATTGACCCTATCTACGAAACAGAAGACACCTTTTATCTAAATACCCAAGTAGGAGAGTCTTTGATTACAAATCCTGACCCGAACTCGGTTCCAGAAGAACTTTTATTGTATGAAGATCCCACACAAGGTGGCGGATACCTCGTATTAAGGCTGTCTAACCTAGTCAACCCAGGAGAGCTGGTAATGGATGTCGCCTATATCAATCAAATGAGAGAGTTCCTTACCATTATTCATGATGGGTTTGAAATACTTTATGATGTTGTAGGTGCAGAAGGTTTTGGAGTAGATATCGAATATAAGGTTACAGCACAAGATCAGTTAGTCATTAAACAAGCAAGACCATGGGTTTCGTTTTGGGCAAATATTAATGCCGATAATGATTTGGGTATTACAGCAATTGTAGACCCTCAGTCTTCCTCTAGCCTAGGAAGTAGCGAGCTTGTAACAGCAACAATTGCCAATCAAGGGTTAAATGACATGAGTAATTTTGATATTGAACTCGTTGTAGACGGTCAATCGATGCAAACAATTACGATTCCTCAAGCAATTCAACCTTTTAGTGAAGCAGATTTTCAGTTTTCAGTACCGCAAGATTTTTCGGCTATTGGAGATTATAATATCACAGCAATTGTCAGTCATGCAAATGATGAATACGAAAATAACAACACTTTAGATGTTGTTCTAAGTAAGGTTCATGCGTTAGATGGAGCACTTTCAATTAGTGAACTAGCAGTTGTTTGTAATGACGTAGTTGAAGTGGACGCCATCATTACCAACCATGGAGAGACAACCATCACTGAGGTACAAATTGAGGTTGTAGTTAATGATTCAGTAGCAGAGGTTATTAATGCCTCAGTGGACATCCCATTCCAAGAACAAGGAACGGTAACTGTCGTGATTGATGACAACTTGCAACAAAACAACAACATCTCACTAAACGTATTAAGCATCAACAATCAAGCCGATGGAGATGTAGCCAATAATTCGGTATCCACTACGACAAGCCTTGACTCAAACTATGATACAATCACGCTTCTTATCAACGCGGATGATTATGCAGGAGAAACATCTTGGAAGCTTCTAAACGAGGCAAACGAAATTATATCCACTGGCGCTTTAAGTTCTAGCGATTCAAACGAGGTCTATACAGAAGAAATTTGTGTTGATTATACGTCTTGCTTCTCCTTATATTTTTACGATTCGTATGGAGATGGAATTTGTTGTGGCTATGGCGAAGGGAATTTTCAGGTTTTGGATGCGTCAGGGGAGATTATTCTTGTAAATGATGGGGAATTTGACAACTATGTTCAAGAAGTCTTTTGTCTTGATGATTCTGCATGTGAAATTACAGCGGAGGTTAACGTCATGCATGCAACGTCTTCTACTACTAATGATGCTGCTATTATAATTAATACAAGTACAGGGATGAGTCCTTTTCAATACAGTATTAATAATGGACAAACATTTTCGGACTCGAATACGTTTGAGAATCTAATGCCAGGAAATTATAGCGTATTTGTTCTAGGTGCTGCGGGGCTTTGCTCTTATCAGCAGACCGTTTCAATTGCAGCCTGTAATTTTACTTCAGTTGATATTGAAGCTACTACAGTTCCCTCTGTCGTTTCAACAAATGGATCTATAGTCATTACTCCAAATTCTGGAGAGGGCCCCTATCAATACAGCATTGATGGAGGTCAAACCTTTAGTCAAAACAATGTATTTTCCAACTTAGCCGTAGGCGACTATAATGTTGTTGTAAAAGATATTGCGGACATCTGTTCATATGAAGTGGATGTTCCTATTGAAGTCGAAGGATTGATTGTCAATGAAATTAATTATAGTTCAAGCGCAGGTTTTAATGCCGGTGATTGGATTGAATTATACAATCCAAAAACAGCGTCTTTAGACATTTCAAATTGGCAAATAAAAGACGATAACAACACCCATGTGTTTGTTATTCCGGAGGGAACACAAATAGCAGGAAATGGATTTTTGGTACTGGTCAAAGATGCAGTTGCTTTTAGTAGTGTGTTTCCAAACATTCCTTACATCGGAGGGCTGGGCTTTGGATTTGGAGGGTCGGATGCTGTTAGAGTGTACAATTCTGATAGCAAGCTCTTAGACGAAGTGTATTACGATTCAGTAGCACCTTGGCCAACGTGTGCAGATAATACTGGAAACACCTTGGAGTTGCTCACACCAGACTTAGACAACTCGTCGGCAGAAAATTGGAGTTGTATCAACGACAAAGGAAGCCCTAATGCAGTCAACAGTCCTCAGCTTTCTATTGAAGACATTGATACTAATTCGATAGCAGTGTATCCGAATCCTGTCAACAATATGCTTTACATTAAAGGTAAATCAGCAGGCTACGATATTGAGGTGTATTCATTGCTTAGTCAGCGAGTAATGACCGCTTCTAATGTCAATGAAATAGATGTGAGTCTGTTTAATGAAGGTGTTTACTTGATAAGAGTGAGTACAGAAAACACAACCACTGTAAAACGCATTGTCAAGTTTTGATATAAAAATCGGACAACCCGTTTTACTTTTTAGTAGTTTAGAAATCGCTGAGTTAAAGGAAGAATAGATGCCTATTGTTTAGTCTCCCAAAGTTAATGAAGCCACAATCATAGAGATAATAATGAAGAACATTATAATGTAGTGTTTTTTTAATTCAAATCACTTACTAATACTTCCCACTCATTAAATTGTCCGCCATTATCAACCCCTTGATATCCATATATAATATACATTTTATCGTTAACAATACACATTTGATGAATAGTATCAAGACCACCTGCATAGTCCTCTTGATTAATCAAGGTTTTTTGTTTTAAAGTAATAAGCTAGAGTTTTGTATGTTTTTTTATTTATTTATATTTGAGTTTAACTTTTAATTATAATATGAAAAAGCTAACAAAACTTATTGGCCTTAAAAAAATAGAATTTGACGATTTAGTAAATCAAATTGATAGTCCAATCCAGTTAAGACCTGCTAGACTTATCCCAGTTTTAAAAACAGGTGACGAAATGGCATTAACATCAATACTATTATCGTCATTAAGGTTAATAAAAGAGTTTAGAGATATTGTGTTTAGAGAAATCAAAATGAGTAGAAATGGTAAAGTCTTTTTTTACACTGAAGTATGCTTTCCGAAAATTGATAAATCAAGAATAGATGGACTTATTCTAGTCACAAAAAAGGATGTAATAACTGAAGCTGCTTTTGTAGAAGTAAAAAGTAAAAAGGATGAAATTGATAAAATTCAAATAGAAAAGTATATCAAGATTGCCAAGCAATTAAAGGTAAATACATTAGTAACTGTTTCAAATGAATTTGTTAGCACCCCAGAACAATCTCCGTTGAGGTTGAAAACAGGAAAGTTTAACTTATTTCATTTGTCTTGGTCTCACATTATAACACACGGACACATACTGTTATTTGATAATGATAATGATATCGAGGACACAGACCAAGTTGAAATTATGAAAGAGACGCTACATTATATGGAGCACCCAAATGCAGGCGTAAACGGATTTTTATCTATGAAGGGTTGGAAAGAACTCTCAGCTAACATTAGAGGTAAAGTTCCTATTCCAAAGGATATTGATTATTTGGAAAATGCCATTAACAGTTGGTATCAGGAAGAAGCTGATATTTCTTTAATGTTGAGTAGAAACCTGGGGGTTTTAGCCAAGACCCCTATAAGAACAGAAGCAACACTAAAGGCTGATAAAAGTAAATTAGTGAAAGATTTTACTTTGGCAGGTCAAATTTCTGTAAAAAATGCCGTCTCTGATATCAAAATATTAATTGACTTTGAACGAAGGTCGGTGAGTTTAAAAAATAGTATTTTACCTCCAAAGGATAAAGGTACTGTAGCGAGAATTACTTGGGTTAAAAAACAAATTGAAAACTGCAAAAAGAGCGAAAGCACTATTTTTCAGAAAATAAGTGATAAAATTTGGGTAGAGGCGGACATTAAATTTGCAAGAGAAAATTTAAAAGTAAACTTCAACAATATGGAAGACTTGTACGAACAATCTAAAGGGAAAGATATTCAAAAATTTCACATCTCTGTAATGGACGGATTTGGAAGCGGTTTTTCTTCTGAAAAGAAATTTGTTACATTAACTGAAGAACTAGTTTTAAATTATTACGAAGGGATTGTTCAAAACTTAACAAACTGGAACCAACCATCTCCAAAATTAAATCTTTCAGATAACTAATTGTACAAAACACACAGCATAAAAAGAGTTTGATTAATCAAGTTTTTTCAATTAGGTTAGTATGGTGAAAAACAGCCTGTTTAAACACCTTTTAGAAGCTACTGAAATAAATGACATTCAACGTCGCTATATAGCCTTTAAATTAGCCGAAAACAGCGTTAAGACCATTATCAGTATAGAGCGATAGATAAACTCAAATACACGCTTAAAACGGACAACGGAAATTATAAATTAGAAGCTACTGACTTGCCACTTCCTATTAGTAGGGTTGAGAAGTTTAAAACAATCTAATTCTTATATGATTAGTTCTACTAATTTTCAAATCAAAGTATAATCCGTAGTAATTAAAGAAGTTAACTTTATGAATTAGTTTTTTCATTTAGTTGGTGTATAATATTTCTAAAGTCACTTCAGACAAGCTATTGTCTATATTTTGATTTTGAGAGTCTGTAAAAGTCCCTATTTCTAAAAACGTTACATAGCCGTCATTATCAAAACTATAGGAATAATACTCGGTTTCTGTATAACTTAACACCCCTTCATAATACCTATTTATTTCTTTAGTTAAAGGAAGGTTTGTGTTGTTTTTTCCATAATAATTTTGAACAGGATAATGCGGTATTAAACTTCCAAAGAAAGGGTGAAATAATTTAGATTTATTTTCAAATGTAGTGTAGGTTATGACGGTCTCAAATCTATCATCACCGATACCCTCAGTTCTTATTAAATTTCCATTTTGGTAAATATAGTTTACTCCTGAAGACCCATCATCTGGATTAATACTACTAATATATCCATTGTCATACACAATATTACTAGTGACTTCAATATTACCATCTTCATCATTTGTATTAAATGTATCAATGTAACCATTGTCATTTAAATCAATTTGAGCTAACTCTCCCATAGAACTAGCTATTAGATATCCATCGAAGTGCTCTATGTAGTTAGTAGAGTTTTGTTCCTCGTATAACAAATCGTTAGGACATTCTAAGCCGTAGATTTGGGTTTTAAAAGAAGTAATTAAGTTGTCACTATTGTAAATGCAATTAGTGGTATTTGCAGAACGAAAACTACTGTAATCCAAACAAGTTTGAACAGAACTAAACGTAACACTTTCTATTAATTTTTCGTTAGATGGATTTGTGTTTTCCTCATTAGAAGCATCATCACTTGAACAAGCGAAGATTAATAAAGCGGAGAGAAGAATTAGTTTTTTCATTGGTTAGTTTTTAATAAACTTTTTTGTTGATGAATTTATGCCATCAGAGATTTTAATAAAATAAACCCCATTTGACAATTCACTTACATCAATCTTATCAACATTACTCTTAGAAAGCACCTTTTTACCTAGAAGGTTAAAAACAGAAATAGATGTTGAGTTTTTATGGCCCTGTACAAATAGTTGATTATCCGTTGGGTTTGGATATATTGAAATATCTAATTTGTTTTTATGGCTTAGTGAGAGAGTTGAAGAAGAATGAATATTCTCAACTTCGTTCTGAGTAAGAGGCCTTGTCCAAATCCCAATATTGTCAAACCATCCATTGTAATATTCAGTAGACCCTCCTCCAATATCGCCACCAAAATATACACTCATATTGTTGTCATAACAACTTAAATCGGAGGCTTCATTAGAAACTGTTATTAAATTACCATTTACATAAAATGATGTTTGCTGCCCTTCAATAACATACGTTAATAAATGCCATATATTCCTTTCAATACTGACTAAGTTATCAATATCGTTGAGGCTCTCAGCATATGACCCATTACATTCTCCTGGTGCGTAATATAAATATCGCCCGTTATATAATGGAGAGGTAGAGTCTGCCCAATTTAAGCCCCATCGCCACCCACCACCAATTGTTCCAAATTGGACTTTATTGTGAATGTTATAAGAAACGGCTTTTGTCCAAAATTGAATCGTGAAGTTAACAATATCCAATTCATTATTGGAGGGCAAAATAATCAACTGGTTTTCTAAATATACAGATTCATCACCATTTTCAAAAGTATCAACAGAATATAAACCATTTGTTGTCCCGTGATTTTCATTGCCACTCAAATCATCAACTCCAGAAGTGACATTTAGAGGCCAATATCCATATAGCCCATCAGCTGGAATCCAGTCCGGTAATGAACTATCTTGTGAATAACTACAAGCGAATATTAATAAAGCGGAGAGAAGAATTAGTTTTTTCATTGGTTAGTTTTTAATAAGACATTCTTATTGATTGGAATTTTTGATTTACTATTGACAAAGATTAGAAAATTGAGTTTTGGAAAAATATTCTGTATATAAACCATTTATCTCTTCACCTTCTAAAACTAAATCAACGTTGTCATTAACAGTTAATCTGTTTGTGTATTGAGTTGCCTCTTCAATATAAACTAATCTATCTCCAGAATTTTCGATTATTGTAAAAAATTCATTGCCTATAACTTCTGTATAACACGAATTGTCGTCAGCGTTTTCAAGAATTTCACTGAACGTAACGCTTTTTGGGTTATTGCTGACAATAATCCTATATGAATATTCTGGATTTGTACTGTAAAAATCCTCATCCCATACCACACCATCATATTTCTCTAAAAACGTTCCGTTAGAGTTATCATTACTATCATCACTACTACAAGCAAAAATTGTTACAGCTAAAAATAAGCAAATAAAATTCTTCATAATTAAATTGGTTTATAATTCAAATATAAGAAATAATTATCTAAGTAGCTTTGGAACAAAGCGTGTTGAGGAAACTGCTAAAAGCGAAAAGAACAGAAGTGTCTGTCAAAAGTCTGTCAGTTATTTAGTAAATTTGGACTGTTCTTTGAGATGTTTAAAAATTAAGTGAGAGATGGCTTTTAGTAGCTTTTCGAGACTGGTTAGAGAGTGAGAGCCACAAAAAACCCCTCAATTAAGAAGGGTATTCAGGGTGGTCCCACATGGGCTCGAACCATGGACCCTCTGCCCCGATAGCTATCGGGGGAGTCAGACGCTAGTTTGCTTTTTTATTTTATCTACTAGTTCTGGATATTTTTTCAAATTTTCAATAAAAACGCTGCTTTTCATTCGTTTAATTTTACGTTCGAGTCGAATAGCATGCTTGTTTGTTTCAGTTTGAATTACCAAAAAGCGTTTCCAGTCGTCAGACTTGGAGGTATAAGAAGCGGTGTATTTTTTGGAGTTATGAGCTTTTAATCTTAGGTCAAAATTAGCACATGATCCTGTATAATACGAATCAAGTTGAGGACTGTATATGACATAACAAAAAGGCATCGATTTGGTTTTGATATAAAAAAGCAGCCCTAGAGCTGCTTTTATCAGTGGTCCCACGAGGGCTCGAACCTCGGACCCTCTGATTATGAGTCAGATGCTCTAACCAACTGAGCTATGGGACCAATACGGCTGCAATATTACAACGTTTTTTAAAATTATAAAAAGAAAATCAGTCTTTATTAGGGCGTTCTTGACAGAGTTCAATCAGAACACCGTTTGTTGATTTCGGATGTAGAAACGCAATCCGTTTATTGTCTGCTCCTTCTTTGGCGACCTCATGAATCAACTCAAAACCTTCCGCTTTTAAACGGGTCAACTCAACTTCAATATCTTCCACCTCAAAAGCAATATGATGGACGCCTTCGCCTTTTTTAGCAATAAACTTAGCAATGGGACTGTTCGCATCTGTCGCTTCTAACAACTCAATTTTATGCGTTCCTACATCAAAGAATGAGGTTGTGACCCCTTCTGACGCCACTTGCTCTGTTTTATAATGCGGCACCCCCAAGAGTTTTTTAAACAACTCATTAGAAGTTTTCAAGTCTTTGACTGCAATGCCAATGTGTTCTATTTTCTTCAGCATAGGACAAATTTAACCGAAAAGGACTAGCTTTTAAACAATTCACCTAGAAATATATTATTTTTACCCCATGGAAAGTCAAAGACAAAAAAAAATAGCCTCCGTTTTACAGCGTGATCTCGTTGAGGTACTTCAAGGCGCAGCCACCCAAGGCGGGATGAAAGGTATACTTATTTCAGTCACCAAAGTCAATGTGACCGTCGATCTTTCGATCGCCAAAGTGTATTTGAGTATTTTTCCAATAGATAAAGGTGCCGAGCTTTTAGAAGGTATAAAATCAAATGCACCCCTTATCAAACACGAGCTATCGCAACGCACCAAACACCAACTGCGTCGCATGCCACAATTGATTTTTTATATTGATGATTCATTGGAGTACATCGACCAGATAGACAAGTCGCTCAAAGGTATTGAAAATCCAATTGACAACCCTGATTTGCTAGAGAAACGAAAAAAATCCTAATTGAAATTCCCTCTCTATATCGCCAAACGTTATTTGTTTTCTAAAAGCAATAACAACGCCATCAATTTTATCACCCTTATTGCTGGTTTTGGAATTATTATAGGAACTGCCGCCCTTTTTATAGTCCTTTCAGGATTTTCGGGACTTAAAAATTTTAGCTTAGAATTCACCTCTTTTATAGATCCAGATCTTAAAATTGTACCCAGTACTACCAAAACAATTCGGTTTACTGCTGCCCAAAAACAAGCTCTTAAATCTTTAAACAGTGTTGCCTCCTTTACAGAAGTAGTCGAAGAACGGATGCTTATGAATTGCGATAACAAACATTTGGCTGTTACCCTCAAAGGGGTAGATGCCAATTATCCGCAAGCAACCATCGATTCTGTTTTGATGTACGGACAGTGGTTTGAACCCAACACGCCGCAAATAGTCGCCGGTTGGGGGGTTACTAATGAGCTAGGTTTTGGAATTTTTGATGTTGCAAAAGTGATTAAACTCTATGCGCCCAAACCAGGTACTGGACAACAGACCTCTGTAAAAAGTGCTTTTACAAGTATGAAAGTCGCCAATGCTGGTATTTTCCAAGTGAATGAAACACTTGATAACGGAACAGTATTTACATCTCTTGAAAACGCCAAATATTTATTAAACTACGATACGGAAACCCTTAGCGCATTAGATATTTACCTAAAACCATCTATTGATGAAGAGACCGCAAGAAGTGCACTACAATCTATTTTTAATAATAAAGTTACGATTAAGAACCGTCTCCAACTTAACGATGCGCTTTATAAAATGCTCAATACAGAACACGTGGCGGTCTATTTGATTTTCACATTGATTTTGATCATCGCCTTGTTTAATATTATCGGATCTATTATTATGATGATTTTAGACAAGAAAAAGAATTTGAAAACTTTGTATAATCTAGGCGCAACCGTCAAAGAATTGCGACACATATTTTATTACCAAGGTATTTTAATGACGGTAATCGGTGGGAGTATAGGACTCGGTATTGGTGTAGTTGTCATATGGATGCAGCAAAAATATGATTTAGTAATGATCACCCCTTCGTTGCCATATCCTGTAGATTTACAGCTTACTAATATTGGTGTTGTTTTTGGAACTATTTTTATTTTAGGGGTATTAGCCTCGCGCATTGCCTCACAACGTATTGCTAAAACACAGCTAAACGTCTAGACAAACTGATAGTCACCAAAAGTCGCTTCTACTGCATCAAACGCTGCAAAAACATCAGCACTGTGATCACTGGTCACCATCCGAGTTCGGAATGGTTTAAAATCTGGAATGCCTTTAAAATAGTTGGTATAATGACGTCGGGTTTCTAAAACACCTAAAACTTCGCCTTTCCAATCAATTGCCATTTGCAAATGACGTCGCGCAGCTTCCACCCGTTCCAACATACTAATAGGCCCCAAATGTTCTCCTGTTTGCATAAAGTGTTTCACTTGCTTAAAAAACCAAGGATTTCCAATTGTTGCACGTCCAATCATAGCACCATCTAGTCCATATTGATCCCGCATTTCAATAGCGCGTTCTGGGGTGTTCACATCGCCATTTCCAAAAACAGGAATGTGCATACGCGGATTGTTTTTAACCTCCGCAATCGGCCCCCAATCGGCAGCGCCTTTATACATCTGTGCACGTGTACGCCCATGTATAGAAATAGCTGCACAACCTACATCTTGCAACCGTTCAGCCACTTCCACAATCCGAATCGAATCGTGATCCCAGCCCAAGCGCGTTTTGACGGTAACAGGTAAATTGGTCCGCTTCACCATTTCGGCCGTCAGTTTTTCCATCAAACACACATCTTTTAAAATACCTGCCCCAGCCCCTTTGCTCACTACTTTTTTAACAGGACAACCAAAATTAATATCAATAATATCCGGATTGGATTTTTCAACAATATCAATGGCTTGTAACATACTGTCCAAATTGGCTCCAAAAATTTGAATTCCCACAGGACGTTCTTTTTCATAAATGTCCAATTTCATGGTACTTTTGACTGCATCACGAATGAGGCCTTCACTAGATATAAATTCGGTATAAACCACATCAGCACCTTGTTCCTTACACAAGGCACGAAAAGGAGGGTCGCTCACATCTTCCATGGGAGCAAGTAATAAAGGAAATTCGGGGAGTTCTATAGAACCAATTTTGACCATTTGTTATTTATAAAAATTCATTTCATCTAAATAGTCCCAAACTGCACTGGGCAGCATAGGTCGAATATTTTTACCCGCTTTAATAGACTGACGAATAAAAGTAGAAGACAACTCCATTATGGGAGCATCTATTTTAGTTATGTTGGCATCTTTTTCTAAGAGTGCTATTTTTTTGGATTCGGTTAACTTTCTAGGATATACATAAATCGGATACCCTTTGATAATTACCGCTGCATTTTTCCATTTTGGTAAGGACTGTAAATTGTCCTCCCCCATAATAAGTGAAAAGCGGTGTTCAGGGTGTTTTTCTTCTAAATATGCCAACGTATGCACCGTATAATTCGGCTGCGACAAATTAAATTCAATAGCACTCGGCATTAGTTTTGGATACTGCTTTGTAGCTCGATAAACCATTTCTAAACGTTGATGATTGTCCAATAAGCTTTGCTTTTTTTTATGAGGACTTTGTGGCGTAACCACCAACCAAACTTGATCCAAATCAGAATGTTCCGCAATATGATTGGCAATCACAAGATGCCCAACATGGATGGGGTTGTAAGTTCCAAAAAAGAGTCCAATGCGCATTGATCCTTATTTAGTATAGTTAGCCACTTTATCGTAAGCTTCTTGTTGAGCCATTTCCAAAACGTCGTTTTCAATGATGCAGTCAAATAAAGGAGCCGTAGCAAGTTCTGCAGAAGCTTTAGCAACCCTCATATTGATTTTATCTTGCGTTTCTGTTTGCCTTTTTTTGAGACGAATTTTTAGTTCATCGATGCTTGGAGGTTTTACAAAAATTGCCAAGGTTTGTTCTGGAAATTTACGTTTAATTCGCAAGCCACCAGAAACATCTATATCAAAAATAACATGTTTTCCAAGAGCCCAAATACGTTCTACTTCAGACTTGAGTGTACCATAAAAATTATCTCTATAGACTTCTTCCCATTCCAGAAAATCATCTGACTTTATATGTTGCTTAAAAGCATCACTCGACAAAAAATAGTAATCTTTTGCGTCAACTTCAGTGCCTCTTTTTTCACGAGATGTTGCCGACACAGAAAATTCTAAATTCAATTCTTTTTGTGCCAACAAATGTCTTACAATTGTTGTTTTTCCTGATCCCGACGGTGCCGAGAATACAATCAGTTTTCCTTGTGTCATCTTAGAGGACATTGAGTAATTGTTCTTTAATTTTTTCTAATTCATCTTTCATTTGAACCACTAATTTTTGCATGGGCGCAAAATTAGCTTTGGATCCAATGGTGTTGATCTCTCGCCCAATCTCTTGAGAAATAAACCCTAATTTTTTACCGTTAGAATCCTTGGAATCTAAGGTTTTTATAAAGTATTCTAAATGATTTTGAAGTCGTACTTTTTCTTCTGTAATATCAAATTTTTCGATATAATATACCAACTCTTGCTCAAAACGATTTTCGTCATACTTTTCTTTTAGTTCCGCAACCCCTTTATGTAAACGCTCTCTTACATTTGTGATGCGTTCAGGGTTTATTGCCAAGACTTGATTTAGTAAGTCTGAAATAATGGTAATTCGTTTTGTGAAATCAGCCTCCAACACTCTTCCTTCTTCTAATCTGTAAAGTAAAATGTTTTCTAAGGCGTTATGAATTTCATTTTGAATATCAGCCCATTCCGATTCGTCAATATCATCACGTTCGGTACTAATTGCATCAGGCATTTTGATGGCCATTTGAAGGCGCTGCATTTCATCTCCTGTTGCCAATTCTTCCAATTGTGCCATGTATTTTTTCACGACCGTAGGATTGACATTCGTGAACGTTTCTGCTCCTGTATTTTCAATAAACAGTGAAAAATCGACCTTACCTCTATTTAACTTAGAAGCAATAAGCTTTCGAAGGGTCAACTCTTTAGACCGATACATAGAAGGCATGCGCATGTTGAGGTCTAAGGATTTACTATTCAATGATTTTATTTCGATTGAAATGGTTTTGCTTGGCAATTGTAGTACGGACTTACCATAGCCCGTCATGGAATGTATCATCGTTTGCTATTAAAAACTTTTTTCAAAGATACTGAAAACCAATAAGTATACCCAAGTTGAATTTCAACTCTTCCACAGAGTGCAGATGCGTGTGTTTATTTTTTTTGTACATTGTTACCGACTTAACTTAAACCCTAACATATTATGGAAAATTTTTCAATGAATTGGTTGGCAATACTTGTGTCAGCCTTGATCCCTTTAATTATTGGAGCAATCTGGTACCATCCCAAGGTATTTGGAACCGCATGGATGCATGCGATAGGAATCACGGAAGACAAAATTAAAAGTATGTCACCTGCAAAGGCTTACATTGCTGCCATACTGCTATCGGTAGTTCTGTCATTTTACTTGTATCTTAATGTTATGACAGGTGGACCAGACGAGATGCGTCATGGTCAAGAACTATTTATGACGTTTAAACATGGTGCTGCACATGGCGCTTTTCTAGGAATCTTTGTAGCATTTCCAGTACTTGCTACCAATGCTATTTTTGAAATGAAATCTGCTAAATATATTTTTATAAACGTATTTTATTGGATAGTGTCATTAGCACTTATGGGCGGTGTGCTAAATGGTTGGCCAGTATAAGTCTGTAACAAATAAAAAAAAGGCTACGGCCTTTTTTTTATTTAAAAGGTGAATGTTGCCTAAATTCTTTAACTTTAATACGTTTGAAAAACGGCTTAATTAATGAATTTAAGAACGGGTTTTTATGCTTTATATAACAACTCAGTTCTGAAGGATTGGCACCAATAGTGGTTTTTATTTCAGAAGCTGTTCGACCTAAATTGATAGAGGAAACTTGTTTTTCTATCCCAAGTCTTACATAATCGTTCAAAATACGAGGATAGATGGCGTGGGATTTATTTAATTCATAATCTAAGCCAATAAAATGGGCGTCCAATGTGTTTTTATTGACAAGGGCTGTCAAAAACCCAACGAGCTTGTCTTCTAGGAAATAAGCTTTCACGATGAAATTGTCTTTAAATGTTGCCCGTAAATGGATGTACGTATTTAGGTTTAAAACTTGCGCATTAAAATTGGCATTGGCAATAGTGTTTTGGTACAAGGCTTGCAGTTCATCTTTGTAAGTTTCAAAATCATGCTCCGTAAACAAGCGTGTATCTAAAGTACTACTAGTTGAGTCGGCCTTATTCGCTTTAACTCGATATTTAGATTTTAATACATTTTTATAATCTTCAAACGATTTCCATTCTGGCTGTAGTTGAATGATCATATTGGGCTCTACCTTGATTTCACTATACCCAAAATTTAAAAATTGGCGCGTGTTCTTTAGAGATTCTCCTTTAAAATCTTTTATAAAAATAGCATGAAGCAGTTTTGTGTTTGCTGCAACGGCATCTAAAGCAGTGCCGATTTGAGTCATAATTTCGTTTTTTGAAATGCCACCCGAGCTGTTAATTCCATGTTCGCCACTAAGAAATATATTTCCACAAAACATGATTTTTATATGTTCATTACAAAAAAAAAGACTTAAAAATTTTCTAACAAATGGGGCAACTTTTATGTTTTTTAAAGTGCCTTCAACACTTAAATTTATAACTTGTACCAAGGCAAGGGCTATCGTGTTTTTTTTGGCATTCGATATGGTAATGTATTTGAATTCAATTTGAGGATTTGAAAGTTCAAAAGCCTTTAGGAATGGTTTTGAAAAATAGACGCTTTTATCAGGGTTCACCTCTTCAAAAATATCGGAGTCGATAAGTTCGATGGAAGGGTATAAGGTGGTGATAAAAGAACTCATTTTGTTACTTGAAGGTTCGGGTTTTTAGAAACCAAATATACACCTAAAAATATTAAAGCAGCCGCCAGAACTTTCACAGTGTTCAGGCTATCACTCCCCATCATAATGGCAAAAACACCTGCAAAAATAGGCTGTATATACACAAATGTACTAACGGTTGTGGCACTCAACTTTCGTAAGGCGAGCGGATTTAATAGATAGGTAGCAAAGGTAGCGCAAACCACTACGAACAAAATTGAAAACCAAACGTAAGGTGTGAAACTACTCCAGTTGACGGCGACAAGTTCGTTGTATCCAAAAGGAAGCACAAAAAAGGTTCCAAATAAAAACAACCATTTAATGAAGGTGTACGGATGGTATTTGTTGGTTAATTTTTTTATTAAGATAAGGTAATAACTGTAGGAGGCGGCATTGACAAGAACCAAAAAATTACCTAATAAGACATTGTCTCCAGAGCTGGACGAACGGTTATATACACTTAAAATTAAAGCTCCTAAAAGTCCTGCTAAAATCCCTAAAATCTTAATTTTTGTAATTTTTTCTCCTAAAATAATGACAGATAACACCAACACAATAATTGGGGTAGTAACCATGATTACAGATCCATTGATAGGTGTAGTGAATTGTAGCCCTTTGAAAAACGCGAGCATATTTAGTGCAACACCAAAAAAGGCGGCAATTACAAATTTAATATAATCTTTTCGGTCTATTTTTTCCTTAGGCGCCCAAACACTAAATATCCAAAACAGAATGGCTGCAAAGCTTACTCTAAACAAAATAAAGCCGTAGGGTTGGATATACCCGCCGTCTATAACATCGTTAGCAAAGGTAAAAGTGACGCCATAAAAAAGCTGTACCAATACAAGCGCAAAGAGCGCGAACTTGTTATTTTTCATCCAACAGTGCCGTTTTTGCGGAGTTTATTACTTTGGGACTGTTTCCTATAAATATCGTATCATTTACAACAAGAACGGGTCTTTTTAGGAATGTGTAATGTTCTAAAATATAATTTTTATAATCAGTTTCGTTTAGTGTTTTTTCTTTTAAACCTAACTCTTTGTAAAGCTTAGCATGCTTGCTAAAAAGCGCTTCATAACTGCCAGATAGGGTTTTTAATTGTTCTAATTCTTCCAAATCAATAGGAATTTTCTTGATATCCTGCATCTCAAAATCTGTACTGAGGTTCAAGAAATTTAGAATTCGTTTGCAGGTATTACAGGTACTCAAAAAATAGAATTTTTTCATGGGATTCTTTTCTTATTTTTACAAAGAAAATCATTTCTTTAATAAGAATTAAATAATCTTGTAATATTATGAACTGGAACCACCTCGTTACCTTACAAAACAGAACACTTCTATTGAAATTTCTTGAAAAATTTTCTTTACAACAACTCAATACGGTTCCTAAAGGATATCGAAACTCTATCTTTTGGAACGTTGCCCACACTATTGTGACTCAGCAGTTGCTTGTTTATGGACTGTCAAACCAACCCATTTTAGTTGATTCGGAGTTCGTAAAAACTTACAGGAAAGATTCTAAAACTGTTCACGAAGCTACAGAGACAGAGCTGGCACTTGTCAAAACCCTTTTGTTCTCAACAATTGAGCAAACCAAAATAGACTATGATAATGGGGTGTTTAAAAATTATACTCCCTACACAACTTCTTTAAACGTGACCTTGAGCACTATTGACGAAGCAATTAGTTTTAACACACTTCACGAGGGCATTCATCTTGGATATATTTTAGCAATGAAAAACAGTTTATAAATCTAATTTTATTTAATTATGGTGCTGCTGTTTTAGTAAAACTTCTCGAAAGTAATGGGTTTTTGACTGCTAAGTGTTTTGTGGATGATTTAAAACGGGTGATAAACTCACGTTTTATGCAATGAATTAAATATTTCATTAAATAATTCCTATTAAAATGTCATATTACGAATTTATTTATTAATTATCGCCTTCAAATTATCATATACAAAAAAATAGAGCATTATTTTTAAAGATATTATATATTTGTACCGTACAGTATTTAAAATTTAATACCCCTAACACTTTGATATGGAAGATAAAATTAAAGGCTTTTTAGACTTAGTAAAAGAAAGAAATGGGCATGAAGCTGAATTTATTCAAGCGGTAGAAGAGGTTGCCGAAACAGTGATTCCTTATATTGTTAAACACGATATTTATCACGGAAAAAACATTTTATTAAGGATGGTTGAACCTGAACGTGCCGTTACTTTTAGAGTTAATTGGGTAGATGATAAAGGTGAAATTCAAGTGAATAGAGGGTATCGAGTTCAAATGAATTCTGCAATTGGTCCTTACAAAGGAGGACTTCGATTCCATCCGACGGTTACCATGAGTGTTTTAAAGTTTTTAGCTTTTGAACAAGTCTTTAAAAACAGCTTAACAACCCTTCCAATGGGTGGTGGAAAAGGCGGAAGTGATTTTGATCCGAAAGGAAAGAGCGATAATGAAATTATGCGATTTTGCCATGCTTTTATGAGTGAATTGTTTCGTCATATTGGCTCTAATACGGATATCCCAGCAGGTGATATTGGTGTAGGAGGTCGTGAAATAGGATTCCTTTTTGGGATGTATAAAAAACTTAGAAATGAATTTACGGGAGTGCTAACCGGCAAAGGAATGACATGGGGTGGTTCGCTGATCCGTCCTGAAGCTACTGGATATGGAAACGTCTATTTTGCCGATAAAATGTTGCAAACCAAAGGCGATAGTTTTAAAGGAAAAACAGTTGTAATATCTGGTTCTGGAAATGTAGCACAATACGCTGCCGAAAAAACAATTCATTTAGGAGGAAAAGTAATTACATTATCAGATTCTTCAGGTTATATCCTAGATCATGAGGGGATTGATCACGATAAACTTGGGTTTATAATGACGCTTAAAAACATCAAACGAGGGCGAATAAGTGAATATGTTAAAACGTATCCCAATGCTAAATATGTGGCTAACAAAACCCCTTGGGAAGTTAAATGTGATATTGCATTGCCATGTGCGACTCAAAATGAATTAAACGAAGATGATGCAGAAGCATTATTGAAAAATGGTTGTATTTGTGTGAGTGAAGGCGCCAATATGCCTTCGACAAAAGAAGCAATCGCCAAATTTCATGAAGCAAAAATTTTATTTGCACCTGGAAAAGCATCCAATGCAGGTGGTGTTGCTACTTCTGGATTGGAAATGACACAAAATTCTTTACGTTACAATTGGTCAAGAGCTGAAGTGGATGAAAAGCTAAAAGATATCATGTCCAATATTCATGATGCATGTATAGAATACGGAAAAGATGAACAAACAGGATATATTGATTATGTTAAAGGCGCCAATATTGCAGGCTTTGTAAAAGTAGCTGATGCAATGCTCGCACAAGGCGTGGTGTAATAACTACCAAACCTACTTTAAAAAAGCTTTCATGAATTTGAAAGCTTTTTTTGTTTATGTACAATAATGAGTTCATTTCTCGTTTGTAATAAATATATTTGTATTACAGATTGCATACAGATCAATTAATTTCTATGCATAGTAATCAGGGAAGTTTTCATACATAAAACACGTGAGAGTTGAATAGGGTTAATATTAATAATTTTGATTTCTTAAGAGTTGTTTTTGCTTTTACAGTAGCATTTGCACATCTAATTGAATTGAGTGATCTTGAAATTCTTAAACCTTTTAAGATATATTTTAATACACGTTTAGCAATAGATGGGTTTTTTATTGTAAGCGGATTTTTGATTGCAAAAAGTTTTGAAAACAGCACTACTATAAAAGAGTATATTATTAGAAGAGCGAAACGAATTATCCCTGCCTACTTTGTTGTCATTCTAGCTTCAGCTGTTCTTTTTAGTTTTATTTCAACAAGTTCCTTATACGATTATTTTTCTAATATTCAATTTTGGAAATACCTTACAGCCAACTTATCATTTCAAAATTATTTAGAACCCTGCCTGCCAGGAGTGTTCGAAACAAATATGTTTTGTGCTGTTAATGGCGCCTTATGGACCATTAAGTTGGAAGAAGCTTTTTATCTTTTAGTCCCTGTATTTTATTGGTTAGTCAGGGTTAAAAAATTAAATTTTTATGTACTAGTCTTTACTGTATATCTTTTATCAGTTTCCTATTATATGTATTTTCTTTCTATAGATAATTATAGAATTGCAAAACAACTTCCAGGAGCTTTAGCCTTTTTTGCAACTGGAATTGTGTTTTACAAAAACTTTTCAACATTACATAAATGGAAAGATTATATAATTATCCCTTGCTTAATTTTATTTGTTTTAGAACACTATGTTTTAAAAACACAATTACTTAAACCAATTACATTTGGATTCATGGTGTTTTATGTTGCTTATAGTTTTAGGTTTTTAAATAATTTCGGTAAGTATGGGGATTTTACCTACGGGATTTATATTTACCATTTTCCCTTAATCCAATTATTTGTCTACTTAGGCTTATTTAATAAATTTCCTCCTTTTATTATTTGTGCACTCGTTTTGATGCTTACATTACTATTGGCTATCTTGTCGTGGTATTTTATTGAAACCCCCTATTTGTCAAAAAGCAGAAGACTCCGGCAAAAGAAACTATTGACAAGATAAGATTTATACAAAAAACACGTTTCTATTTATAGACATATATGCCATGAAGAATAAAGATTTTAAGCAATTAGTATTTGATATAAATGTATTTGAAAACTTTAAAACGATGTATGCTTAAGAGACTGGCAGTTATTATTATTTTTTCATTACCAATCCTAAATTTCTCTCAAGATTTTAATCAACTTTGGGAAGGTCATTTTTCGTATTTAAATATAGTAGAAATTGTGGACGCTAACAGTAAAATCTATGTAGCTGCCGAAAATGCTGTGTTTTCGTATGAACCAAGCACCAATCAGCTTGAAACCATTACAACTCTTAGTGGCCTTTCAGGGGAGCTCATTACTACCATGCATTATAGTCTCGATTATCAATTACTGTTAATAGGATATCAAAACGGGTTGATAGAAATCTTTAAAGAATCGGAGAATGATGTTTTAAAAGTTATAGATATTGTAAACAAAACGACCATTCCGCCAAACAATAAAAACATCAACCATTTTAATGAATTTAATGGGCTTATTTATATTGCCACGGATTATGGAATCTCAATTTATGATTTAGAAAACTTAGAATTTGGAGACACATATTATATAGGGTTTAATGGGAGTCAAGTACCCGTCAACCAAACGGTGATTAAAAACAATGAAATTTATGCTAATTGTAGAGAAAATGGCGGTATTAAATCTGCGCCCCTCAACAACCCGAATTTAATAGATTATCAGCAGTGGACGACCCTGCTGACTGGGAACTTCGCAAACTTAATTGCAAACGACACGAATTTAATTGTCACGTCTTCTAATGCAGTAACCTCAAAAATAAATGCAGATAATTCGTTAACTCAATTGTTTGTGAGCGCAACTTTACCGGAGAATTTATACTTTTCTAATGAGTATCTTATAGAAACACTTTCCGCAAAAGTTAATTTTTATGATGCAAATTTTAGCTTAACACATTCTATCACGCCCACAATCGAGTTTCCAGCGCCTTATTCTTGTACAATTGTACTTGGAAGTCATATTTTTATTGGAACCAGCGGTAATCCATCTACAGGACGGTCAGGTTTTGGAGTTTTAAAAACGACCTTAACAAACAGTGATGTGTTTGAAGAAATACATCCGGACGGCCCTTTGTTAAACACTCCCTTTTCTCTAGAATTAAGAAATAATGAACTCTGGATCGCCTTTGGAGGCTATGGATTATTTTTTGATTGGAATGGTGGGCAAAGATTATCAGGAATAAGTCGGTACCGCCAAAATGAATGGCTCAATATCTCTTATGATTCTATAAGTTCAGAAGTGGAGTCTCCTGACTTTTTATCTCATATAGCTATCAATCCTTTTGACACTGAGCAGGTTTTTCTAAGTTCATATTATTCGGGTTTAATAGAAATTAATAACGCAGAGATTGTCAATATTTATAACGAAAACAATAGTAGTCTTGAAACATTCATACCACAACGCTATTTGACATCCGCAAGTAAATTTGATGATAACGGAGCTTTGTGGGTTGCTAATGGAAGGGTACAAAAGCCTTTAAATAAATTTGAAAACAATCAATGGACTTCCTATGATTTTACCCCTATTATTCCAGAAGCTATTGGAGATGAACTTGGATTTAGTGATATTGTTATTGGATCAGACGGCACCAAATGGATTGGAGGCTATAGATCTGGCTTGATTGGTTTTAATGAAGATGGTATGTTGCTAAAAAACATAAATGATAAAGATGTTGCCAACTTTCCTTCAGCTTCAGTAAAATCTTTAGCACTAGACAAAAACAATGTACTTTGGATTGGCACCTACAATGGACTTAGAGTGCTGTACAATACTTCTAATTTTTTTAACGATGACACTGTAAGAACCGAAGCTATTATCATCCTTGAAGACGGCCTTCCTCAAGAACTACTGGCACAACAGTTTATCTCAGATATTATTGTTGATGGATCTAACAATAAATGGATTTCTACCGCAGATGCTGGCGTATTTTACGTGTCTTCGGATGGACAAAAAACCATTCATCATTTTACCAAAGAGAACTCTCCACTTCCTTCAAATGCGATCAGTAATATGGCGTTAGATTCTGAAAATGGAATTATCTATTTTGGAACCACCCGGGGCTTAGTCGCTTTTAAAACAGGGGGCTCAAGCACTACGGAATCTCTAAAAGATATTTATGTGTACCCTAATCCTGTGCGACCTGGATTCAACATGGCGGAGGATAAAATTAAAATCAAAAATATAAGTGATAATGTCAATATTAAAATAACAGATGTTGAAGGCAATTTGGTTGCCGAAGCTCAATCCAACATTAATTTAAGGTATAAAAATTACAATCTAGAAATTGATGGCGGAACCGCCTATTGGAATGGTAAAAATTTAGCAAATAATACAGTAGCTTCAGGAGTGTATTTAGTGCTTTTTTCTGATTTTGACACATTTGAAACGAAAGTTTCAAAAATAATGATCATACGATAATGGTGGTCTCTACAAAAGCAATTGTAATCTCTAAGATTAAGTATAACGACAACGATCTTATTGTCAAATGTTATACAGCATCATGTGGAGTGAAAAGTTACGTGATAAAAAACGCACTTAAATCTAAAAAAGGAAAACTAAAACCAGCCTATTTTCAATTACTTACTTTACTAGAAATAGAAGCAGAACACAAAGACAATCGTAGTTTACATTACTTTAAAGAAGTCCGATTATACAAATCCTATGAATCGCTGCACACCAATATTTTTAAATCGACTGTTTTGTTATTTTTAGCAGAAGTTTTGTCCATGATTTTAAACGAAGAAGAAGCAAACTCGACTCTTTTTGAATACCTTGAAACTACCTTATTATGGTTTGATACCGTAGAAAAAACAGGAACTTTTCATCAACAGTTTTTAATGGGTCTGACAAAATTTTTAGGAATTAACCCCGATACAACTAATGGGTCTCTTCCTTATTTTAATCTCGAAAATGGTAATTTTCAACTCCAAAACGGAGAACATTGCGTCACAGGCTCAAAATTAGAGCTGCTAAAACCTTTTTTGGGCACAAAATTTGATACTAATTTGAATCAGGAACTAAACTCCTTACAAAAGCACGAATTACTTAATATGATTTTAGACTATTTTAAATTACATTTACATGCCTTTAAACACCCTCGATCGTTAACCGTTTTAAATCAAGTTTACAGTTAAGATGAATCGTCTTTTCCTTTTTATTTTCTCTTTTTTTATATGGAGCGGTTTTGCTCAACAAGTTGTTGTGGTTGATGAATTAGACAATACGCCTATTCCAGGAGTGGCAATTTTTAATGACCTTAAAACCAAAACAGCAATTACAGACTTTGATGGGTATGTTGCGATTGATAAATTCACTCAATTAGACAAAATTTATTTTCAACACCTTTCTTACCATAAATTTTCAGCTCTTAAATCGTTCATTCAAGATACTATTTTTTTATCTCCCAAATCGACAAGTTTAAATGAAATCGTCATATCGGCATCTAAATTTGAGCAAAGTAAAAAAGAAGTTCCTCAAAACATCATTAGTATCAGTTCTAAAGAAGTTCAGATTTCTAATCCACAAACAAGCGCCGATTTATTAAGCAATAGTGGTCGTGTTTTTGTTCAAAAAAGTCAGTTAGGTGGAGGTAGTCCAATGATCCGTGGCTTTTCTACAAACAGACTGCTAATAACCGTTGATGGGGCTCGTTTGAATAATGCCATATTTAGAGGAGGTAATGTTCAAAATGTATTATCAATAAATCCCTTTAATATAGAGAATACAGAAGTTATTCTTGGATCTGGATCTGTTATTTATGGTAGTGATGCCATTGGTGGAGTTATGAATTTTTATACCACCACTCCAAAACTATCCGAAGTAGCAACTCCAAATATGATGGCTCGAAGTACAGTCCGATATGCCTCTGCAAATAACGAAAAAACTGCCCATCTAGATTTCAATTTAGGATTTCAAAAATGGGGTTTTCATAGCAGTGTGAGCGTATCTGATTTTGGAGATTTAGAAATGGGAACCAATGGACCAGATGATTATTTAAGCCCTTACTACGCACAGCATGTGAATGGACAAGACATCATGGTCTCCAATGCAAACTCACGGATTCAGAAATTTACGAAATTTCGCCAAATGCACCTTGCTCAAAAAGTGCTTTACAAAGCCAATGACGATTTAAATTTCGACTTAGGACTTCATTATTCTACCTCCTCTGATTACCCAAGGTATGATAGGTTATCAACTTATGATGAGGATGGGATGTTACATTACGCCGAATGGAACTATGGTCCTCAAGAGTGGTTTCTTGCCAACTTACAAATGACCAAACTAAGTAGTCGCTCCAACTTGTATGATAAAATTAAAATATCTGCAGCGTATCAAAACTTTAAAGAGAGCCGAATTAATAGAAGGTTTAATTCAAAGATGCGTAAAATTAGAGAAGAAAATGTAGATGCATTTTCCCTGAACTTTGATTTTTATAAATTACTTTCAAATAACTCTACTATTTCCTATGGAACAGAATATATATACAATAGAGTGGGTTCTTCGGGGCACAAAATAAACATTGACACCAATACCTCAGAAACGATTGCGTCTCGTTATCCAGATGGTTCAAAATGGCAAACTTTAGCTGCCTATTTAAGTCATAAGTACAAGCCCAATTCAAACCTGACAGTACAATCTGGTATACGGTATAATTACGTGACTATCGATGCCGATTTAACAGCTAACAACACATTTTATGACCTTCCTTTCAAAACAGCAAATTTAGACACAAGCGCCCTTACGGGGACTCTTGGTTTTAGCTGGAATCCTAACAACACCTTTCTTTGGAAATTAAATGCGACCACTGCTTTTAGAGCCCCAAATATTGATGATATAGGAAAAATATTTGAATCCGAACCTGGTTTAATTGTGGTGCCAAACAACGACCTTAAGCCTGAATATGCGTATGGTGGAGAACTTGGAGTTACGGTCAATTTGAGAGAATCTATAATTTTTGATGGCTCGGCCTATTACACCTATTTAGACAATGCATTGGTACGAAAAAACTTTGCAGTCGCTGGAACAACAGAAATGGAGTACGATGGTGGTTCAAGTGAAATTCAAGCCATCCAAAATGCATCTAAATCTTGGATTTATGGATTTGAAGCAGGCTTAAAAGTTCAATTTTCAAAAGTCTTAAAGTTCACCACTCAGTACAGTTATGTGCATGGTGTACAAGAAGAAACACCTGGGATTGAATTACCAGTGAGACATGTAGCACCTATCTTTGGAAATGCACACCTTGTATGGAAAAACAACAAGTTTCAAATCGATGGGTTTGTAAATTACAACGGAGCGCTTAGTAGTTCAGATATTTCTGCGGAATTAGCCGATTCCTTATTCGCTTTAGACGCCCAAGGCAAACCTTACGCACCGTCCTGGTATAGCCTTAATATTAGAACCCAATATGATTTTAATAAATCCCTTACTATTGTAGGAGCTATCGAAAACATCACCAATCAACGCTACAGAACCTTTTCTTCAGGAATTTCGGCTCCGGGAACCAATCTCATTTGTGCGATTACCTATAAACTTTAAGGATGTATCAAACACATAAAAGTTATACTATAGATGAAGCCCTCTCTAAGCTTCAAAAGTATTGTGCCTATCAAGATCGTTGTCACAAAGAAGTTGAGCAAAAGCTCAAACAGATGCGAATGATACCTGAAGCCATTGAAATTATCATTGTTGCGCTAATTGAAGACAACCACCTAAACGAAGAACGTTTTGCAAAAGCATTTGTAAGAGGAAAATTTAGCATCAAAAAATGGGGAAAAGTAAGGTTGACTTTAGAACTTAAACAACGTCAACTGTCTAAATACATCATTAAAATTGCCCTTCAAGAAATTGATCCTAGCGATTACCTTCAAACATTTCATGCCTTAGCAGAAAAGAAAGCAGCAACCCTCTCCGAAACAGATCCGTGGAAGAAAAAGAAAAAACTCGCCGACTACCTTCTTTATAGAGGATGGGAATCTCAGCTAGTATATGACAAAGTGAATGTACTTATCAACTAATTTTAAAAGGCATAATTCACCCCTATCAAAACAGCTCCTTTTGGCATAGGTACAAATCCTGTTTCTACATATTCTGTATTGAAAATATTATTTCCAATGATAGAAAATTCAAGGTCTGAAGTACTCAAAGTGGCTTGTACATCTACTACACTATAGCTACTTCCTGAAGTACGCTCGGCAAATTTATAAACGATACTTTGCGATACATTTTTCAAAAATTGCGAACGAACCGTCGCCGTAAAATGATGCGTTAAAGCGTTGAGTACATATTTAGAATAGGCCGTTTTGATGTCGTTTAAATTCTCATCTAAATAGGTGTATCCCAAACTAATATTCTGGGTGTATAGTCCCCATTTAAAACTAGAAGAGATGTTCAGTTCTGCACCTGTTGAAGTCAAGCTTTTCAGGTTTGTAGCTTGCCATTTATCAGCTTCATTTTCTTTGGTATAATCAATTAAATTATCAGAAGATCGATTGAAAACAGCGACATAGGCATTGAAATTTGCTCCAAAATATTTCAATCCAATTTCTTCAGAAAGTGCTTTTTCAGGTTCTAAATTTTCATTTCCTAAATCCGTTCTTCCCACATAATATAAATCGGTATAAGTTGGTACCCTATAGGTATAGCCAACATTTGCATACGCTTTAAATGCATCATTAATAGCATAACCGACATCGACTCCTGGAAACGCATGAAACTTAAAATCTGAAAAATAATTTACAGAGACGCCTGGCGTGATATCTAAAGTGTTGTCTGCTAAAGAAAACCGATGTTCAACAAACAAATTTGCCATTGTTCGATCGCGTTCTCCTAAATTGGTACTCGTCATAAATACCTTTGCAGCGTCGATTCCAAAACCTGTAATTCCAGCGCCTGAGGTATAAGAGGCATTGACCTGTAATCCTACTTTATTGGAGATATGTAAGTTTCTGTAAACTGACGGTCTTTCACGAATATATAAGTACATATCTTGGGTGCGTTTCCAGTAGAGGCGTGGCGTAATTTTAAAATTTTTGGTGTGAAAGTTAGTAGAAGCTCCCACAAGACTGCTTTGTGTTTCTTCATATTGATCGTAACCACTTTGAACGGCATAAAACTGATTGGCTCCAAACTTTCGTTCTGAAAAATATCCAACCACATCAATAGGATTAGTAGTTGTATTGAAACGTCCTTTTACAAAATAATTTTGATTTTCAAAATCAGTATTGTAACGATATCCATCAGAAGTATTTACAGAAGCATGTGCTATAAGTGTCGTATTATCTAAGTTGGTTCCTAAAGTTCCTGAGGCTTGCTGCTGATTATAAGATCCCAGTTTATATCCTACTGAATTTACAGTATCAGCATTTGATTTTGTTACAATATTAATGGCTCCTGTAAAAGCATTTTGTCCAAAAACGCGTGCTGCAGGTCCTTTGATAATTTCAACTCGTTCGATCACTTCTAGAGGCAGTGCCATGTTTAATGTATGGTGTCCTGTTTGAGGATCTTCAACTTTAATCCCATCAATCAAAAGGAGGGTTTGATCAAAACTCCCACCACGAATGTATAAATCTGCTTGCATTCCATTAATTCCTTGACGCCTTACATCGATGCCCGCTTCTTGTTGCAGAAGCTCTGCCAAATTAGTCGCAGGGCTTTGCTTGATAACTTCGGATGAAATAAGTGTTATCGTGCGAGAATTTTTTTTAAAAGGCAACTCAATCGCTGTTGAAGTAATGGTAATAGAATCTAACTTTTGTGCCTCTGAAGGTTGCTGCGCGAATACATTATGAGATGAAAAAATGCTACCTAATATTAGCAATAAATAAAATTTAGTCTTCATAAGAATTTTAGTTTTATTAAATGAAAATTATTGTGTAAATATATAAATACTATTATACCTCAATCTATAAAATTAAATAAATAACTTTAAAAATTTTACTTGTTAAGAACAATAAAAAATAACAAATGCACTACCTTTATAATATGTTTGCACTTGTTGATTGTAATAACTTTTATGCCTCCTGTGAGCGGGTTTTTAACCCGAGTTTACGGCAAAAACCGATCGCTATTTTATCCAATAACGATGGCTGTGTGATTGCACGCAGTGATGAAGCAAAAGCATTAGGGCTTCCTATGGGTGCACCTGCATTTAAGTTTAAAACATTTTTCAAGGCGAACAATATTCAATTATTTTCATCCAATTACGCACTTTATGGAGATATGAGTAGCCGTGTGATGCGTATTTTAGAACACTTTTCCCCAGATGTAGAGGTGTATAGTATTGACGAAGCATTTTTGAAGCTTAATGGATTTGATGCTTATGATTTACAGACACACGGATCTGACATGCGTCAACGTATTTTGAAATGGACAGGCATTCCTACTTGTGTTGGAATTGCTCCAACAAAGGCATTAAGTAAAGTTGCTAATAAAATTGCCCGAAAGTTCCCTAAAGAGACAGGAGGTGTTTATGTAATTGATAGCGAAGAGAAACGCATCAAAGCTTTGAAATGGACACAACTCAAAGACGTTTGGGGTATTGGTCCTGCTCTACACAAACGCCTATCAGAAAAACAGTGTAAAACCGCTTATGACTTTGTGCAGCTCCCCGATATGTGGGTGCGCAAAACGTTTTCTATTACAGAATGGAAGCTAAAAAAAGATTTGGAAGGGATTTCTAAAATCGAGACAGAAACCATTAAAAACAAACGAGCCATTGCTACTACACGTAGTTTCGAGTCTGCTATTAAAGACCTTGAAGAGATCAAAGAACGCATCTCTACTTTTGCTTGTAGTGGTGCTGAAAAACTCCGTAAACAAGGGTCTAGTTGTCATATGATGATTGTTTTTCTACGAAGTGATTACCATAAAAAAGATACTGAACAGCACCGCGCAAGTGTTGTAGTCAACATTCCGTTTCCTACCAATTCTAGTTTAACTTTAAGTGCAAATGCTGTAAAAGCAGTGGCCTCAATCTATAAAAAAGGAATTCAATATAAGAAAGCAGGAGTTATTCTTACAGGGATTGTTCCAACAGATAATCACCAGTTACAGTTGTTTGACACAGAAAATCCAAAGCACCTTCCGTTGATGCGTACCATCGATTTTATCAATAAAAAGTACGACGCCCCAAAGTTAAAATTAGCCAATCAAGATTTAAAACGTACGTGGAAAATGCGTCAAGAACATTTATCGCCAAAATACACCACCAGTTTTAAAGATATAATTACAGTCCAATGTCCATAAAACAAAACACATCTCTTACATTTTTTACTCCTGAAAATTTTAATAGTTTAGGTGCGGTCTATTTTGATACAGGTATTTCGGCAGGATTTCCGTCCCCAGCGGAAGATTTTAAACAAGAACGTTTATCGCTAGATAACGAGCTTATCAAAAATAAAGAAGCTACCTTTTTTGCGCGGGTTAGTGGGCAATCAATGATTGATGCAGGGTTGAGTGACAATGATCTTTTGGTCATCGATCGCAGCCTTTCTCCAGCACATAACAAAATTGCGGTTTGTTTTTTGGATGGCGAATTTACGGTTAAACGTCTCAAGGTCGAAAAAGAGGTGGTTTGGTTGCAGCCAGAAAACAAAAACTACCAACCAATCAAAATTACAGAAGAAAACGATTTTGTAATTTGGGGAATTGTTACTAATGTGATTAAGAAAGTATAAGCTAAAGTTGTTTGCGAAGTCGTGCAACAGGAAGGTCTAATTGTTCGCGGTATTTAGCCACGGTTCTCCGTGCGATTGGATAGCCTTTTTCCTTTAAAATAACAGCTAATTTATCGTCTGTTAGGGGTTTTTTCTTGTCCTCTTCAGCGATTACAATTTCTAAGATACTTTTAATTTCTCGGGTCGAAACTTCTTCACCTTGGTCATTTGTCATGGATTCGCTAAAAAATTCTTTGATCAACTTTGTGCCGTAAGGTGTATCTACATATTTGCTATTTGCTACACGAGACACCGTCGATATATCCATTTCTATTTTATCAGCAATGTCTTTCAGAATCATGGGTCTTAATTGTTGCTCATCTCCAGAAAGAAAGTAATTTTTTTGATAATACATAATGGTACTCATAGTGATAAACAGGGTATGTTGGCGTTGTTTGATAGCGTCAATAAACCATTTGGCAGCATCTAGTTTTTGTTTGATAAACTGTACAGCATCTTTCTGCGACTTTGTTTTTTCTTTGGAGGCTTTGTAGCCTTTTAGCATTTCATTATACGGTCTTGAAACGTGCAGTTCAGGTGCATTTCGACCATTGAGACTGAGCTCCAATTCGCCCTCAGTAATTTTGATAGTGAAATCTGGCACAACGTGTTCAATAGAGCGGGAATTATTCGAATAGGAACTTCCAGGCTTTGGATTCAAGCGCTCAATTTCTAAAATGGCATCCTTAAGTTGTAATTCGGTAATACTAAACTTCTGCAAGAGTTTTTTGTAGTGTTTTTTTGTAAACTGTTCAAATCCAGATTCAATAATGTTTGTAGCAAGTGCTGTATTAGGTGTTTGTGTTTTTCGATGTAGTTGAAGCACTAAACATTCCTGAAGGTTTCGGGCACCCACTCCAGCAGGATCTAAGAGATGTACTACTTTGAGCACAGATTCAATGGTTTTTTTATCCGTATATACATTTTGAGTAAAGGCCAAATCATCCATAATGTCCAGTAATGGACGGCGAATGTAGCCGCTATCATCAATACTTCCAATTAGAAACTCTGCGATTTGATACTGTGTTTCCTCCAAAGGAAAGGTGTTGAGTTGATCAATTAAATGTTGTGTAAAAGAAGTTCCAGAAGCAAATGGAATTGTCTTTTGCTCATCATCGGCACTGTAATTATTGGCGTGAAGTCTATATTCAGGAATTTCATCATCACTCAAATAATCATCCACATTGATGTCGTCCGCGTTGATCTGCTCGTTGTCTAGGTCATTGTTATTAACGTCAAACTCTTCTTCATACGTTTCTTCTTGATCCTTACCACTTTCGAGTGCTGGGTTTTCTTCTAACTCTTGTTTGAGTCGTTGCTCAAAAGCTTGCGTAGGTAATTGTATCAGCTTCATCAACTGAATTTGCTGAGGGGATAGTTTTTGTGATAATTTATAGTGTAGGTATTGCTTGAGCATTAATTATTTCTTGAATTTTCTTTCAGAATATTGTCCTAATTGATATGCAATGAAAACTGGAATTAATGAAAAAGTCGTGTACTTTTCTAAAAGCCCATATTCTGATACTATTATCAATATTACAGTTGAAATAACAATAAAAATTAAGTCAAAGGTTCTTTTTTTTATTTTCATTTAATTTTGAGTGAGTTCTGCAATTGCAGGATTTTTATAAAAATAAGAAAAAAACGTTAGATATATACCAAGCGGCATTATTTTCAAAAAATGCGCCGGTGTTTGGTCTTAAAATTCAGCATTAAAAGGCGTTCGAGGGTAAGGAATGACATCTCGGATATTACCCATTCCAGTAGCAAACATTACCAAGCGCTCAAAACCAAGTCCAAACCCAGAATGCACAGCTGTTCCGTATTTTCTTAAATCTAAATACCACCACAGATCTTCTTCTGGGATGTCAAGCTCTGCCATTTTTGTTTTTAAGACATCTAGTCGTTCTTCACGTTGCGATCCACCAACGATTTCACCAATTCCTGGAAACAAAATATCCATTGCTCTCACTGTTTTCCCATCTTCATTTAAGCGCATATAAAAGGCTTTAATTTTGGCAGGATAATCAAATAAAATTACAGGACATTTGAAGTGTTGTTCTACTAAAAAGCGTTCATGCTCACTTTGTAAATCGGCACCCCACTCGTTAATAATATATTTAAATCTTTTCTTTTTATTAGGCTTACTGTTTCTTAAAATATCAATTGCCTCTGTGTAGCTAACTCGCTTAAAATTGTTGTCAACAATAAAACGAAGTTTTTCGGTGAGTGGCATTGGCGCACGCTCATTTTGAGGTTTGGATTTGTCTTCTTGTTCCAAACGTTGCTCTAAAAAGGCAAGATCTTCTTTGTTGTGTTCTAAAACATAACTGATAACATATTTCATAAAATCTTCGGCAAGATCCATATTTCCGGCCAAGTCCATAAAAGCGACTTCAGGCTCAATCATCCAAAACTCGGCTAAATGTCGTGAAGTATTAGAGTTTTCAGCTCTAAAAGTTGGACCAAATGTATATACCTTTCCGAGGGCCATTGCATAGGTCTCTGCCTCGAGTTGGCCTGACACCGTCAGATTTGTTTCTTTTCCAAAAAAGTCTTTTGAGTAATCCACTTCTCCTTCATCTGTAAGTGGTGGGTTTTTTGGGTCTAATGTAGTCACTCTAAACATTTCTCCTGCACCTTCGGCGTCACTTCCAGTGACAATAGGAGCATGCATATAGTAAAACCCATTTTTATTAAAATAGGAATGAACCGCAAATGACAGTGAAGAACGGAGTCGCATCACAGCACTAAAAGTATTGGTTCGTGTGCGTAAATGTGCTTGTTCTCTTAAAAATTCTAAAGAATGACGCTTGGGTTGCAAGATAGTTTTTGAAACCTCTTCCGGATCTGCATCTCCCAAAATCTCAATAGAGTTTACTTGAACTTCTACAGATTGTCCTTTTCCTTGACTTTCAACCAAACCACCTTTTATGTGTACGGCGGCACCTGTTGTAATGCGTTTTAACAAGGCCTCGTCCATGCTTTCAAAATCGACCACACATTGGATACTTCGAAGGCAAGAGCCATCATTGAGGGCAATAAATCGGTTGGCTCTAAACGTTCGAACCCATCCTTTGACTTCTATATCTGTATGTTTTAACTCTTGAGTTAATAAATGCGCAACAGTGCTGGTGATCATAAGTACAATTTTTAATACTGCAAATATAAAGTTTTAAGCTAAATTAACAGTGTATGATTTAGTCTTCTTCTAACGTTTCCTCTTCTGGAATAATATTCAGTGCAGGCTTTTTCAATACTTTCTTGTTGGCAATACTGCGTTCTAAAGACAATAACAAGCAGGGTAACAAGAGTAAATTAGCCAACATCGCTAATAATAAGGTCGCTGAAATCAATGCTCCTAAGGCGACAGTACCTCCAAAACTCGACGTTATAAAGACCGAAAATCCAAAGAACAATACAATAGAGGTATAGAACATACTAACCCCTGTTTCTCGAAGCGCTGCAAATACAGATTTTCTAATTTTCCAGTGGTTTGCCAACAACTCTTGTCGGTATTTGGCTAAAAAGTGAATCGTGTCATCCACCGAAATTCCAAAGGCAATACTAAAGACGAGTATTGTGGAAGGTTTTATAGGTACGCCTAAAAAGCCCATCATTCCTGCGGTGACCAATAGCGGCAACAAATTCGGAATCAACGAAATGATAATCATTCGGAAGGAGCGAAACATGTACGCCATAAACAGTGATATTAAAAAGATAGCTAAGGCTAATGACAAGACTAAATTTCGCACTAAATATTTAGTTCCCTTTTGAAATAAGTAGGCTTTTCCAGTGATGGAAACATCGTACTGCTTTTCAGGAAATAGCTTATCAATTTTTGTCAGAAGATCTTCTTCAATACGTTCCATTTTATCGATCCCAGCATCTTTCATGAAGGTGGTGATTCGCGCATAGCGTCCCGTACTATCCACAAAGTTTTTTAGTAAATCAACATCTGAAGAAGCGTTTTTTGCATAGGACAAAATGAAACTATTTTCTTGTGCAGAAGGCAACTGATAATACTTAGGATTCCCATTGTAATAGGCTTGTTTGGAATATTTCACCAAGCTCACAACAGACACGGGTTTAGAAAGTTCTGGAATTTCAACAATCAAATCTTCTAACGCATTCATACGTTTTAAGGTTGAAAGTTTTAGGACCCCTTTTTTGCGTTTGGTATCCACTAAAATTTCAAGCGGCATCACGCCATTAAATTCACTTTCGTAGAATTCGATATCTTTATAAAATTCTGCTTTTTTAGGCATGTCTTCAATTAAACTGCCTGTAGTTTCAATTTGAAAAATCCCAATAATGCTGATGACGAGTAAAAGAATCGCCGTTATGTAGATTGTAATATTTTTATGCTTCACTGTGTGTTCAATCCAGTCGCCAAGGCGGTTGATCCATCGTTTGTTTAAATGCTCTAAATGCTTGTCTTTTGGGATCGGCATAAAGCTATAAATGATCGGAATGATTAATAAGCACAACAGAAAAATTGCAATAATACTCAGAGAGGCGACAATTCCAAATTCGGTCAGTAATTTACTTTGTGTGATTATAAAAGTTGCAAAGCCAGATGCGGTGGTTACATTGGTCATTAAAGTCGCATTCCCAACTTTCGAAATGACGCGTTGAAGGGACTTTGCTTTGTTTCCGTGCTTGTTGACTTCATGCTGGTATTTATTGATCAGAAAAATACAATTAGGAATACCAATCACAATAATGAGTGGTGGGATCAAAGCGGTAAGCACCGTAATTTCGTACTGTAATAACCCTAAAATTCCAAAGGTCCACATGACTCCAACAACTACCACAAACATGGAGATGAAAGTCGCTCTAAACGATCTGAAAAAGAAAAAGAAAATAAGCGAGGTGACTAAAATGGCGGCCAAAATAAAGACGCTAATTTCGTCAACAATATTTTGAGCATTTAGTGTTCGTACATAGGGCATCCCTGAAACGCGGACATCTAAGTCATAGGTTTCTTCAAAAGTTTTAACTTTTGGGGTTAAAATGGTTTCAATGAACGCTTTTCGTTCTGGAGTATTGACAATCGATTTTTCTAAATAGATGGCTGTCCGAATGGCTTCTGTTTCTTTGTTAAAAAGAATGTTATCATAGAAAGGATAGTCCTCAAAAAGTGCCTTTTTAAGGATATTGACTTCAGACTGCGTTTGAACAGAATCTTTGATAAAAGGAATGAGATCAAATTGTTTCTTACGCTCATTTTTAACCAATTTCTGCAAGTCTTTAATAGCGATAACAGCGTCCACACTGGCATGATCGTTGAAACTTTTTGAAAACGCATTCCATGCGTTCAATTTTTCGACGGTAAGTAAGGTGCTGTCCTTGACCCCCATGACAATCAAATTACCTTCTTCTCCAAAAATATCTAGGAAATGATTGTATTCTATATTTATAGGGTGGTCATCGGGCAACAGGTTGGCTTCGGTATAGGTAAAGCGCATATTATTCCATTGCATGGAAAAAAACCCAGTAGTCAGTAGGACTACAACAAGAATAAAAATTCTATTTCTTAAAATGAGTCGTGCAACGGTTTCCCAAAACCCGCTTGAAAAAAGTTTAAACATAGTCTTTTTTGATGGCGTCAAAGGTAAATAAAAGGAATCAAAAGGAGAGTTATAGAAAGGTTAACTTTCCATAATAAAAACTTAAAACCTCGAAGTGTTAAATTTTGAGAATTTCTTGCTCTTTAACAGCATACAAGTCTTCTGCTTTTTTGACGTGAGCATCGGTAAGTTGTTGCACATCCATTTCTGCATTTTTTTGAACGTCCTCAGAAGCATCTTCTACATTTTTGATTTCTGAATTTGCATCTTTTCTAGCAGCTCGTATCGATATTTTTGCGTCTTCCACTTCAGATTTCGCTTGTTTGGCTAATTCACGTCGACGCTCTTCTGTTAAAGGCGGCACATTGATAATGATGGTTTCGCCATTATTCATCGGGTTGAATCCTAAATTAGCAATCATGATTGAGCGTTCTATTTCTTGCAACATCGCTTTTTCCCATGGTTGAACGGTAATCGTCCGTCCGTCTGGGGTATTTACGTTGGCTACTTGCGCCAAAGGAGTTTGAGATCCATAATAATCGACCATCACACTGCCCAACATGGAAGGACTTGCTTTTCCTGCACGGATGTTTACAAATTGTTTTTCTAAATGCTTCAGTGCATTTACCATTGCTTCTTTTGTACTATCAAGTATAAAATCTATCTCGTCGTTCATGGTTGAATCTTTTTATAAGTATGGTAAATATATAATTAGCTAACAGTTGTTCCAATGGACTGACCAGAAACAATTTTAAGAAGGTTTCCGTTTTTGTTCATATCAAAAACAATAATTGGTAAGTCGTTTTCTTGACTTAACGTAAAGGCTGTCGTATCCATTACTTTTAACCCTTTTTTGAGTACATCTTCAAAACTGATAGTATCAAATTTAATCGCCGTTTCATCTTTTTCTGGATCGGCATTATAAATACCATCCACTCGAGTCCCTTTCAAAATCACGTCCGCTTCAATTTCAATGGCTCGAAGTACCGCTGCTGAATCGGTTGTGAAATAAGGGTTTCCTGTACCACCTCCAAAAATAACAACACGTCCTTTTTCTAAGTGACGCATGGCACGACGTCGAATAAAAGGCTCTGCAACTTCATTGATTTTTATGGCAGATTGTAAGCGGGTAGGAACTCCTGCGTTTTCCAAAGCACTTTGCAATGCAAGGCCATTTATGACCGTTGCTAACATGCCCATATGATCGCCTTGAACACGGTCCATCCCATTACTCGCTCCTGCAACACCTCTAAAAATATTTCCACCACCAATTACAATTGCAACTTCAATGCCTTGCTCGGTAATTTGTTTGATTTGATTCGCGTAGTCGGACAAACGATCGGGATCGATTCCATAATTGCGATTTCCCATCAGGGCTTCTCCAGAGAGTTTGAGTAATATTCGTTTGTATGTCATAATAGCGTCGATCGTTGCACAAATATACGCAATATCTTAAATCCTAAAAGCAGTTTTTGGGAATTCTGATTAATTAACCATCACCTTTTTAACTACTTTTTCAGTATTTGAAGACACTTCCAGAAAATATACGCCCGAGTTTAATCGACTTACGTCAAGAATTTTTGTATCATTTTCTTTTGTAAGGATCAGTTTTCCATACACATCATAAAGTGCCAATCTACTGAGGGTCATTATAGAAGAGACATGAATTTTGTCGGTTGCAGGGTTCGGGTATAATTTTAGTGCCGTGTCTAAATTCAAAGTATTACTAGCACTTAAAGGCGCTTCTTGGTACACTCTTACATAATCTACAATCATAGGACTCTGATTAAACCCAGGATCCACAGCTCCAGCAATACCACCCATTGCAACATTGAGTAATATAAATTGTTCTTCATAAAAAGGCCATGTATTAACATCTTTGTCTGAGGGGTTATAGGTATAAAAGCCTACATTATCTACCATAAACGTAATTTGATTTGGCGACCAGTTCATAGAATACACATGATAATTAGCATTCACATCTGTAATGTCAATCCCTAATGTATTTACGGTACTACCAAAACTTGAGCGTGTGTGCAAGGCACTAGACACATGATTCGTTGCCCCTAAACCGTGTTCCATAATGTCTATTTCTCCACAGTCTGGCCAACTGGTTGATCCATCACTAGAATGCCAAAAAGCACCTGGTTCATAAATGTTTTTACCGAGCGTCCAAATGGCAGGCCACGTTCCGTTACCACTTGGTAATTTTGCGCGGACATCAACTCTACCGTATTTAAATGCAAATTTTGAATTGAGTCGTGCTGAGGTATAGTTTTTTGTTAACCCTTGATCCGTCCAAGTTTCACTTTTTGCGACGATATTTAGGTTTCCTGAATTATCTACAAAAGAATTATCCAAACGATTGGTGTAATGCTGTTCTTCGTCGTTAGCCCAACCAATTCCTGGGATGATCACTTGGGTCTGGTGGTGCCAATTCGTTGAATTTACAACGCCTGGAATATCGAAATTATCTTCCCAGACCAATTCATCATAAATCACATCCAATGCGTTTGGATCGGTCTCTTCTGAACCGTCGTCAATATCATCTAATAAATACGTTCCTGAAACTGTGACACCGCCATCAATAAAAATAGTCAACTTATTGTAGGTTCCGCTGGCATTTATTGGAGTACCAACTCCTGGAATAAAAGCATTTTCGAAATCGAAAGTGATATTATGAGTCCATGAAGATCCAGACCCGGCAGGTATATTTTGAGACACCTCAACATCAGAATTTTCACCATTTTCTAATTTGAGAAGAATAGTGTGCGCGTTGGGGTCAAACCTGTAAAATGATAATGAAATGGTTTTTTGAAAATCTAAATCAATAGCTCTCGATAAATTAATTGAAAACCCTTGCCACGGTGCGCCACTATTGTAAAATTGTCCCACAACATTTCCAGAATCATTAGGGTCTTGTCTTGTACTAAAGCCACTACCGTCAAATACTTGAAAGACTTCAGATGAATCAGAAAAATCAATAGGCATTTGTTGTGCGAAAGATAATTGAGTTACAACTAAAAGCTGTAAAAGTAACGGAGTAAGGTTAATTTTCATTGGTTTATAATTTTAGGTTTAAAAATATAGTAATTTACTTCACCATTCTTTGTTTTTAACTATACAAAAACTATACAATTTGAAAGTTTTATTAAAGTCATAAAAAAAACCTGTTTAGCAAGCCAAACAGGTTTTTGAATAAATATATATGGGTATGTTTATTATCCTAGGGATACACGTTTAAAACCAGTGATAGATACATCTCCAAAGCTTTTAACGTATTTTGCTACTCTTACCTTATCGTCTTTGATAAAGTTTTGATCTAACAAACATTGTTCTTGATCTAAAGTAGTGTTGTCAGAAATGAAACGTTCCATTTTACCAGGTAAAATTTTATCCCAAATTTGTTCTGGCTTTCCTTCGGCTTTCAATTCTGCTTTTGCAGCTTCTTCAGCTTGTGCTAAAGCGTCTGCTGTTAATTGTGCCATTGAAATGTATTGAGGGATATTTTTGAGTGTTTTTCCTAAACGGCCTAACTCAATATTATCTTTTTCAATCACTGCAATTCTAGCTTCTGTTTCAGAAGCAATAAATGCAGGGTCAAAATCTTTGTAAGAAAGAGTTGTAGCACCCATAGAAGCAACTTGCATCGCTACATCTTTTACCAAAACATCAGCGTTGTCTACTTTTGCTGATAAACCAACAACCGCAGCAATCTTATTAATGTGAACGTAAGAACCAACATATGCAGCTTCAATTTTATCAAATGCAGTAATGTCTAGTTTTTCACCAATCACTCCTGTTTGTTCGATTAATTTATCGGCAACGGTCATACCTCCAAAATCGGCCGCTAAAAAGGCTTCTTTGGTGTCATGGTTCAATGCAATATCTCCAAACTGACTTGCTAATGCTAAAAAGTTTTCGTTTTTCCCAACGAAATCAGTTTCACATCCTAATACGATGGCAACACCCACAGTACTGTCAGCATTAATTTTTGCAACAGCAGCCCCTTCAGATGAGTCACGATCGGCTCTGTTGGCGGCTACTTTTTGTCCTTTTTTACGAAGGTTGTCAATTGCTTTATCAAAATCGCCTTCAGCTTCAACTAAGGCTTTTTTACAGTCCATCATTCCTGCGCCTGTTGCTTTTCTTAATTTATTTACTTCAGCAGCTGTTACTTTTATCATGATTTAATTGTTTAAAAAAAGTCGTTCAAATTTTCCATGGGAAGAACCTGAACGACTTTGTTATTACTTTATTACGTATAATTTTTTTGTTATTCTTCTTCCTTAGTAACGTCTTCTACTGCAGGAGCTTCAGGTGCTTTCGCTACTTTTTTAGCTTTGGCTGCTTTGGGTGCAGCTGTTTTTTTTGCTTTAGGCGCTTCGGTTTTTTCTACTACTTCTTTTTCTGCTACTTCAGTCTTGGCTTCTGTTACTTTCTCAGCTTTAGCCTCAACTTTTGCTTCAGTTTTTGTTTCTTTTGGAGTCTCCGCTGCTGCTTTTTCAGCATCTTTAGTCTCTTTTTCAGCTTTGCGTACAGCTAAACCTTCAGCAATCGCATCGGTTACATTTGTAAGGATTTTTTCAATTGATTTAGAAGCATCATCATTTGCAGGAATTACATAATCCACTTGTCTTGGATCAGAGTTTGTATCTACCATTGCAAAGATTGGAATGTTTAACTTCTGTGCTTCTTTGATTGCGATGTGCTCACGTTTGATGTCAATGACAAATAGAGCACCTGGAAGACGCGTCATGTCAGAAATTGAACCTAAATTTTTCTCTAATTTAGCTCTTAAACGATCTACTTGTAAACGTTCCTTTTTAGAAAGTGTTAAAAAAGTACCGTCTTTTTTCATGCGATCAATCGTTGCCATTTTCTTAACAGCTTTACGGATCGTTACAAAGTTAGTTAGCATTCCACCAGGCCATCTTTCAGTAATGTAAGGCATGTTGACGTTTCCTGCTTTTTCAGAGACGATGTCTTTTGCTTGTTTTTTAGTCGCTACAAATAATATTTTACGACCTGAAGTTGCAATTTTTGCTAAAGCTTCTGAAGCTTCTTCAAGTTTTGCAGCTGTTTTGTAAAGGTTAATGATATGGATACCATTACGTTCCATATAAATGTAAGGAGCCATGTTTGGATCCCATTTTCTTGTAAGGTGACCGAAGTGTACACCACTGTCTAATAATTCTTTTACTTCTACTAATGCCATTTTGTGATAGTTTACGTTCTGTTGAATTAGCAATGTTTGAGTGGCTTATTTTATTAAGGCCTTAAACATTTAGATGCTAAACTAAGTCTTGGTGGTTGGCCCACCATAGACAACAATAACTGGTTTAAATAATAAATATTAACGTTTAGAGAATTGGAATTTTTTACGCGCTTTTTTCTGTCCGAATTTTTTACGCTCAACCATTCTTGGATCTCTTGTTAATAAGCCTTCTGGTTTCAGAATTCCTCTGTTTTCTTCATCTAATTCGCACATTGCACGAGATAAAGCTAAACGAATTGCTTCTGCTTGACCTGTTATACCACCTCCAAAAACATTTACTTTAACATCAAAGTTGCCTTCGTTGTTGGTCAATGCAAAAGGTTGGTTAACTTTATACTGTAAAGTTGCAGACGGAAAATAATCGTTTACATCTTTTTTGTTCACGGTAATTGATCCTTTTCCAGGAACAAGATAAATACGTGCTACAGCCGTTTTTCTACGACCAATTTTGTGAATAACCTCCATTAGTTAACTTCGTTTAAGTTGATTGCTTTTGGTTTTTGTGCTTCGTGAGAATGCGCAGTACCAGCCACAACGTTTAGATTACGGAATAAAGCAGCACCTAATTTGTTTTTAGGTAACATTCCTTTAACTGATTTTTCAACTAACCTTGTTGGATCTTTAGCAAACATCTCAGTTGCAGTTAGTGATCTTTGACCTCCTGGATAGCCAGTATGACGGATATAAGACTTTTCAGTCCATTTGTTTCCAGATAGAACTATTTTTTCTGAATTGATAACAATAACGTTATCTCCACAATCAACGTGTGGTGTGAAGTTAGTTTTGTGCTTGCCTCTTAAAAGTATTGCAACTTTAGAAGCTAAACGTCCTAACGTTTGTCCTTCAGCATCTATCAAAACCCACTGTTTATTTACAGTAGCTTTGTTGGCTGATATTGTTTTGTAGCTTAATGTATCCACACTAATTATTTTTTCTTATTAAACATTCCTCCTTCAAAAAAGAGTTTGCAAATCTACGACTATAAATTGTTATTAACAAAATCTATTTTGAGTTTATTTTGATATTGATTTTCAAGTGATTGCTATTGTGGTTTTGATGATAACTCATTACATTTACGGAGATAGGGGTAAAGTTTAACAAATAATTCTAATGATTTATAAATTTCATTTTTAATATTTGTTGACCAAATCACCCTAACATCGTCGCTATGAAGTTTTTTAATCGCCTGTGTTTTTTCTTTTTTACAAATTTATGTTTCCTAAACGCACAAGAAACTACAAAGCTGTCTGCAAAAACATATACAACCCTTGAAATTGAAGGTCCAACTGCACCTTCCATTGATGGAAGTTTAGACGATTTAATATGGGCGTCTGTTGAGTGGGGAAGTGATTTTATTGAGGTTGACCCAGATGAAAACACGGAACCTTCCGTACAAACTAAATTTAAAATTATTTACGACCAAAAACACCTCTATATTGCTCTAAAAGCGTTAGACCCAGAACCCGAAACAATTACCAACCGCCTATCTCGACGGGACGGATTTGTAGGAGACCGGATCAATGTACTTATAGATAGTTACCACGATTTAAGAACGGGCTTTTTGTTTACCGTCACTGCTGCCGGAGTACGAGGCGATGAATTTGTTACGGATAATGGCGATAATGTTGATGAGAGTTGGAACCCTATTTGGAGTACCAAAGCCCTTATCGATGATGAAGGTTGGAGTGCCGAAATGAAAATTCCTCTAAGTCAATTGCGATTTAGCGGCGACCAAAATCAAATCTGGGGGTTGAATGTCACTCGACAATATTTTAAAAACAATGAATTTTCTGCTTGGAATCGAATTCCAGTTGGAGCAGCTGGATGGGTGAGTGAAGCGGGAAAATTAAAAGGATTAACAAACATAAAACCTCAAAAACAAATAGAAATTCAACCTTTTGTCGTTACCAAGTTAGACAGCTATGAAGCAGAAGCAGGTAACCCCTATGCCGATGGCAATGATTTTAATGTGAATGCAGGCCTCGATGCTAAGATTGGAATTACAAATGACTTGACCCTTGATGTCACCATCAATCCCGATTTTGGACAAGTAGAAGCAGACCCAGCGGCGATTAACTTAGATGGTTTTGAAATCTTTAATAGGGACCAACGCCCTTTCTTTGTAGAAAATAAAAATATTTTTGATTACCGCTTTGCGGACAATCGGAATAACTTATTTTTCTCTAGGCGAATTGGTAGAAGTCCACAAGTATACCCTGAAACGGTTGATGGGGCCTTTACAGACCAACCTCAAAACACAACAATTTTAGGGGCAGCCAAATTTAGTGGGAAGACCAAAAATGGCTGGTCCATAGGAATATTAGAAAGCATGACTTCTAAGGAATTTACCGACATAAGCACCAATGGCAACACTACGCAGTCTCTTGCAGAGCCATTTACCAACTATTTTGTTGGAAGGGTTCAAAAAGATTTTAACGAAAAAAATACTTTTTTAGGAGGTATGTTTACAGCCACCAATCGCTCTCTTACCCCGGAAGTTTCTGATTTGAGAAAATCGGCTTACTCTGGAGGTCTCGATTTTAAACACCAATGGAAAAATAGAGCTTATTTTATGGAGGCAAGCATGGTCATGAGTCATGTACAGGGAAGCAAAGAATCTATTAAAATTACACAAGAAAACTTAACACATTTGTTCAATAGAGTTGATGCAAGTCATTTAGAGGTCGATCCAAACAGAACCTCCTTAACAGGCACAGGAGGCCGTTTTAGTGTTGGAAAAGTAGGGGGGCAGCACTGGAATTATAATGCTGGATTTAAATGGGTTTCTCCCGAACTTGAGCTGAATGATATCGGTTTTATGAGAAGTGCTGACGAAATGATTCAATACGCTAATTTAAGGTACAGGACCATTAAACCTGCTGGTGTTTTACGAGACTTTAATATGCGATTTAATCAATTTTCGTCCTATGATTTTGAGGGGAACTACAATAGAATGCAGTATGAGTTAAAAGGTTCTACAACCTTCACTAATAATTGGGGTATCGATTTTGGAGCGGCTCATAAACCTCGTATTTTTTCAAACAGCATTTTAAGAGGTGGGCCACGCTGGCGTTTTTCTCAAGAAAATTTTCAATACTTTTTTGTAGGCTCCGACCAACGAAAAAAGTTTAATGGTACTGTTGGCTTGATTCATTCTCAAGCTAAGGAAAACAATTTTTCACTATTAAAATTTGAATCTGAACTTAATTACCAACCAACTAATGCCCTTAATATTTCATTAGCTCCAGAATACAGCATCTCAAAAAATCAGACACAATATGTGACGCAGTCAGATTATAATTCTGATACCAGATACGTTTTGGGAGCTATTGATAATCATACGCTGACTGCATCTTTAAGACTTGATTATACGATCAACCCTAATCTATCGATTCAATATTATGGACAGCCTTTTATTTCACGGGGTCGTTACAGAGATTTTAAATATGTGACAAATCCTGTTGCAGAGCGTCTCAACGATCGTTTTCAATCTTATGATACCAATCAAATAAGTACGAATGGAAATGATTTTCAGGTTGATGAAAACCGAGACGGTACCATGAATTATAGTTTTGAAAACCCTGATTTTTCGTATGTTCAGTTCAATTCTAACCTAGTTTTAAGATGGGAATACATTCCAGGATCTGAACTGTTTTTGGTTTGGTCGCAAGGAATCACAAGTAGCATCTTATCTTCGAATGGTTTATTTGAAGGATTTGAATCAGGAATTTTAGATCAACGCCCTCAGAACATTTTTTTATTGAAAGCCACGTATCGATTTATTTTGTAAGCAAATAAAACAGACCTCTTTAGGGGTGTTTATTTCCAAAATTTACATTGCTGAAATAGATTTTAGAAGTATCTTTGCAGCTCAAATGTGAAGAAGTTTCACCTTATGTCAAATAACACTCATACAACATTAAAAGCAACCATGTTTCTAGCTGACTTTAAGGCCGTGACCAAAATGGGATTGTCCATTAGTGTCGTTTTTTCGTCTTTAGCTGGTTATTTATTAGCAGCAGATAGTGTTCATTTTCAAACGCTTATTCTTTTGGCTATTGGGGGTTATTTTATGGTAGGGGCTTCAAATGTTTTTAATCAAATTATAGAACGCGATTTAGATGCGCTCATGGAACGCACCAAAAACAGACCCATTCCTGCCGCAAGAATGTCGGTTACTTATGCTTTTATTTTAGCGATTGTTTTGACTATAGGGGGGTTGTCTATTTTATACAGTATCAATGAGCGTACTGCTATGTTTGGTGCAATTTCAATTTGTTTGTACACGAGCGCATACACGCCATTAAAAACAAAAACACCACTTTCCGTATTTGTGGGAGCCATCCCTGGAGCTATTCCTTTTATGTTAGGGTGGGTTGCCGCTACAGGTAAATTTGGAATTGAAGCAGGTATTTTATTTATGCTCCAGTTTTTTTGGCAATTTCCACACTTTTGGGCTATTGGCTGGTTTTTACACGAGGACTATCAAAAAGCAGGCTTTAATATGTTGCCAACAGGAAAACAAGATAAAGGGACAGCGCTTCAAACCATTATTTATACCGTTTGGACTATTCTTATTTCGATCGTACCAGTGTTTGGTTTTACAGGAAGACTTCAATTATCTGTCGTTGCCATGATTCTAACACTAGCAGCTGGTAGCTGGTTTTTGTACTTCGGATTTAGACTGTTTAAAAACCAAACAAATAAAGCAGCACGTCAACTCATGTTGTCTAGTGTTATTTATATTACTTTAATTCAAATTATTTACGTTTCAGATAAATTTATCAGACTATGGATTTAACACAAGGGACTTCCCAAGAAAAACAAAAGCGTGCAAAAAAAATGATGTTATGGTTTGGAATTGTTTCCTTAATCATGTCTTTTGCAGGGCTCACAAGTGCTTTTATTGTGAGTAGTTCACGTGAAGATTGGCTCGCTAATTTTGTGCTTCCTAACGCTTTCACCTACAGTACACTAATTATTCTTTTGAGTAGTATTCTTTTATATGCTGCCAAACGAAGCTTAAAAAAGAACCAAGTCTCCACCACAACATCTCTTCTTATTGGAGCATTAGTTCTTGGAATAGCATTTATTTATTCTCAGATTCAAGGGTTTAACCAGATTATTGATTCCGGATATAATTTCACAGGGCCAACAAGTAATATTACTATGTCCTACATATATATAATTGCGGTGGTACATATTGTTCATGTTTTAGCAGGAATTATATGCCTTATAGTGGTTATTATAAATCAATTAAATAAGAAGTATTCATCAGAAAATACTCTTGGATTTGACCTCGCTTCTACATTCTGGCATTTTGTAGATATTTTATGGTTATATCTCTTTTTCTTTTTATATTTCTTTAACTAAATAAAATTCTTATTTTTGCACAACTCAAAACAAATTGCAGTTATGGATTCTACAGTAATTAGCACCGAAACAGAAGGAAAAACTTGGGGTGGAGGGAACCAACCTCTAAAGTCAAGTTATGGAAAAATGATGATGTGGTTTTTCATTGTTTCTGATGCATTAACCTTTTCAGGTTTTTTAGCAGCCTACGGATTTTCAAGATTTAAGTTTATTGACTATTGGCCAATCGCCGACGAAGTTTTTACACACGTTCCTTTTTTACATGGGCAAGAACTTCCAATGATTTATGTTGCGTTTATGACCTTTGTATTGATTATGTCTTCTGTCACTATGGTATTGGCTGTAGATGCTGGACATGAAATGAAAAAAAACAAAGTCATTTGGTATATGTTTTTCACTATTATTGGAGGGGCTATTTTTGTAGGTTCACAAGCATGGGAGTGGGCAACGTTTATTCAAGGTGATTACGGTGCAGTTCAAACTAAAGGCGGAAATATATTACAATTTGGAACGTATAAAACGATTGATGGTGAAGATGTTTTCAAACGTGTTGCTGTTGAAGAATTCACGACTGCATCTCATACAGAACGTACACAACATGAAAACAAAAACGGACTTTGGTTTGTAGGGGAAAGTGCTCTCCCAGCGTTTTCTGTGAGTGATGTACTTCATGGTTTAGAATCACATCCTGAGATCTTGGTAAGAACTCAAACAATTAATGAGGATGGAGAAAAAACAGTTTTATCTAGAGAAGCGTCCATAAAACAAGTTAAAAACAACGGAAAACGGTATGTAAAAGGAGCAAATTTAGAAGTCAATGAATATGGCGCTCCACTATTTGCAGACTTCTTTTTCTTTATTACAGGATTTCACGGATTTCACGTATTGTCAGGAGTTGTTATTAATATTATCATCTTTTTTAACGTAATTATTGGGACTTACGAACGTCGTAAAAGTTATGAAATGGTAGAAAAAGTGGGACTTTACTGGCACTTTGTAGATTTAGTTTGGGTATTTGTATTTACATTCTTCTACCTAGTTTAACCGTATATATTTTTTAAAATGGCAACACACGCACATAAGTTAGAAATTTTTAGAGGCTTGATAAAATTTAAGTCCAATACACAAAAAATATGGGGAGTTCTTTTATTACTTTCCATTATTACAGCAGTAGAAGTTGTATTAGGAATTTACAAACCAGCTTCTTTAATGACACCATCAATGACCCCTTTTGAAGGCGGTTTTGGAGCACTATTAGCTAACATAGTGTTTTCTGGATTCATCTATATGAAAAGCCTTAATTTGATATTTATAGTGCTTACCATTGTGAAAGCTTACTATATTACTTGGGATTTCATGCACATGCGCGATGAAACCAAATCACTACGTAGATTAGTGGTCTGGACCACCATCTTTCTAATTTCGTACCTTATTTTTATACTACTTCAAGAAGGCGGTTATATAGAGTCTGTTTACACAAATGGATTTGTCAAACGCGATTTTTAAAAAAATAGATAAATATTAACATTAAAAAGGCGGCTAATTAAAGCCGTCTTTTTTATTTTTGTCTTATGAAAATGACTAAATTAAAAAAACCTTTTGTACTCACTGTACTGTTTTTTTTACCGGTTCTATTTTTGTTGTTTTTATACCCTTCAAAACACAATTATAAAACCTTGGATGTCATTAAAAAAGACATTCCAGAACTCTCTAATTTTGTAACCAAAAACGGCGAGGCATTACAATTAGAAAACCATCTCACTGTATTAGGCTTTTTAGGAAAAACTCCGATGGAAGATGCCATTTTAGCTCTTAACTTAAAAGAATTGGTTTATGATAAATTTCGAGGATTTAAACGGTTCCAAATTATTATTTTAGTTCCTGAATCTGCACAGATGCAAGTTGAGTTGTTAGAAAAAGAACTCAATCAGTATGAGTTTTTGGAGTATTGGAAATTTGGCTTTGGCACTGATGCTGATGTATTATCTGCGTATCAATCGCTCAAGATTTCTACCGTTTTGGATTCAAATCTAAAAACCTCAGATGTATTTATTATTGATAAAGAGCGCCATCAAAGAGGGCGTTTTGACGATCGCGATAAAGATCAAATAAAAAATAAAACACCCTTATACGGGATGAGCTCATACGATTGTTTGGAAGTATCCGTGCTTAAAAATAAAATGAGTGAAGACATGCGTATTTTGTTTACAGAATACCGTCAAAAACGTAAAGGAAATTTCAATTCTACAAGTCGTAGAGCAGAGGATCTAAAAGGAGATGAAAAAAACTAATTATTCATACGTCGGCGTTTCGTTTATCATTTTAATTTTTGGAATTATTGTAGTTCCTAAAATAGTTGATCGTATTCAAAATAATGATGTCACACGCTCGGAAAGTCGAAGTAGAGAACTTAAATTGACGGTGTCTGACTCATCGCCTTTGTCGTATCTTATTATAAATGGCGAAGCAAAAAAAGTCCAGCCTTTTCAGTTTATAAATCAAGATGGAGATATGATTTCTAATGCAGACTTTGTTGGCAAAGTGTATCTTGTTGAGTTTTTCTTTTCAACCTGTCCTACAATCTGCCCAAAAATGAATAGAAATTTAGTGGACATTCAAAACACTTTCCCCAACCGTCCTGATTTTGGAATTGCATCCTTTACAATCAATCCTGATTACGATACTCAAGAAGTACTAAAAATTTATTCAGAAAATTATGGCGTCACCAACCCTAATTGGCACTTTATGACGGGTGATAAGGACGCTATTTATAAGCTAGCGAATACAGGGTTTAACCTTTACGCTGCTCAAGTTGATGGTGCCGATGGTGGCTTTGAACACTCCGGAAATTTTGCACTTATTGACAAAGAAGGGTATATTCGCTCCAGAACAGATGCATTTGGAAACCCAAAAATTTATTATAAGGGAATTATTAGCCAAGAAGAGCAATTTAATGAAGAAGGAGAATCAGAAGACATCAGTGTGCTTAAAGAAGATATTTTAAAATTACTAGAAAATGAATAACAAACCACAATCAATTGAAAAAAAATACCAGTTATGGATTAATATTGTGTCCATAGCTGTGCCTGTTGTAGTTGCACTTTTGTTTACGGTGCGTTTACCAAATGTGAAGCCACTTTCGTTTTTACCTCCGATTTACGCTTCTATAAATGGTATTACAGCTGTTTTATTAATTTTAGCACTTGTAGCCATAAAAAATAAAAAAATAACATTACATGAAAACTTAATGAAAACAGCGATTTTCTGTTCCTTTTTGTTTTTACTGATGTATGTAGCCTATCATATGACCAGTGATTCTACTAAATATCTAGGGGAAGGCTCTATTGTTTATTTGTATCGTTTTATTCTGATAAGCCATATTATACTTTCAATCATTGTAATTCCTTTGGTACTTATCAGTTATGTAAGAGCGCGCCTTGGGCAGTTTGAATTACACAAAAAAATAGTCCGATATGCTTTTCCTGTATGGCTATACGTTGCTGTAACGGGCGTAATTGTATATCTTATGATTTCACCCTATTACGTTTAAACTTTGAAGCGAGTTATCCTTACATCGATTTTCGTGCTGTCATTTACAATTGTAAATGCACAGTGTGCAATGTGTAGAGCTGTTTTAGAGAGTGAAGTGGGCCAAGAAACTGCAAAAAGTGTAAATAACGGCATCGTGTACTTAATGATCATACCCTATATTCTGATTGGGGGTTTAGCATTTTTTTTATACCGCTATTTGAAAGACTCTAAATAAGAATTATTACTTCAATTTAAAGTTCATCAACTCAGTCATTGAAACATTCAGCATCTGAGATATTTTAAACAACGTTAATATGGTTATATTTCTTTTACCGTTTTCTATATTAGAATAACTTCCGCTGTCCATGTTACATAATTTAGCGACTGTCTTTTGACGCAATTTTTTTTCCTGACGTATCGTTCTTAAATGATAGCCAAAAGATTTCAATATAATATCGTTTTTTTCTTCGAAATTTCCCACAGAATTTAAAAGTTAGTTAAAATTAAACGGCTAATTAAAATATAGTTCAATTTATAGCGTTTTACTCAATTAAAATTAGTATATAGCAAGTCAATATTACAAATTTCTAGATAAAAATTACAAGTTTTATTTAAAAAAATAGAGCATAAATCTAGTTTTTTTATATTTATTGGATTATACTTCATATTAGTGAAGTCTAAAATCATTTATGCATGGGTGATTTAGATTTTTATGAGCCATTACTGGTACAAAAACACGTGTTATATTTTAATAGATCTTTTTAATTCCGTTTGTGTAACAAAATGTAATTTAGAACGTCTTATTATTGATTATTTGTTAAATCGTTCAACCAAATCCAGTTTATGTTAGAAATAAAACAGCTACACAAATCCTATGCCATTGGAGACTCCAGTTTACATGTTCTTAAAGGAATTGATCTTTCTGTAGCCCAAGGCGAGATGGTGGCTATAATGGGTTCGTCAGGGTCTGGGAAATCAACCCTCTTAAATATTATAGGTATGTTAGACGAAGCAGATGAAGGCGACTACATACTAGATCAAGTTCCTATCAAAAATTTGACAGAAAAGAAAGCTGCCATTTATCGCAACAAATTTTTAGGATTCATTTTTCAGTCGTTTAATCTCATTAACTACAAAAATGCACTTGAAAATGTAGCCTTGCCTTTATACTACCAAGGGCTCAAACGCAAAGAACGTCAAGAAAAAGCACGATTTCACCTTCAAAAAGTAGGACTTTTAGATTGGGAAACCCACCTGCCTAGTGAATTGTCAGGCGGCCAAAAACAACGAGTCGCTATTGCTCGTGCCTTGGCATCTGACCCAAAACTACTTTTAGCAGATGAGCCTACGGGCGCACTAGATACAACTACTTCCTACGACATTATGGCTTTTTTACAGCAACTCAATGATGAAGGTAAAACCATTTTAATTGTCACTCATGAAGAAGACATTGCTGCCATGTGTAAACGTATTGTACGTTTACGTGATGGCGTAATAATGGAAGACAAAAAAGTAACCCAAGTTAGAGCAGAATTACATGTTTGATATAGACTTTTGGCGCGAAATTTTTCAAAGCATCAATAAAAACCGTACTCGGAGTTTATTGTCAGGCTTTACGGTTACCTTTGCCATTTTGTTATTTACTATATTATTTGGGCTTGCAAACGGCCTGAGTAACACTTTTGCTGAAGCCTTTGTAGACGATGCCGCCAACGCTGTATTTATCCGTTCGGGGGCAACTACCAAAGCCTACAAAGGCATGCAGGCTGGTCGCCGCATACAATTTAGGAATGAAGATTATAAGTACATCAAAACAGATTTTGATGACAATGTAGAGTTTATCACCTCTCGGATTTACAAAAATGTGGCCGCCTCTTTTAGAAACGAAAAAAATAATTATTCTTTGCGTGCTGTACACCCTGACCACCAGTATTTAGAGAAAACAAAAGTCTATAAGGGACGCTATATCAATCAACGCGACATGGATATAAAAACCAAAGTTGTAGTAATTGGAAAACTAGTAAAAGAAGATTTATTTTTAAAAGTAGATCCTTTGGGGAAATATATTAATTTAAGTGGAATTCCTTATAAGGTTGTGGGCGTTTTTGCTGATGATGGTGGAGATGATGAAGAGCGTCTGCTCTACATGCCCCTTTCTACGGCACAGCAAGTTTATGGGAATAATGATTATGTAGATCAAATTAATCTCACTTATAAACCCGAATTAGATTTTAATCAAGCCATTGATTTTGGATTGGATTTAGAAAAAAAATTAAAAGAACGTTTTTTAGTAGCTCCAAACGATCAACGTGCAGTCCGTGTGTTTAATATGGCCATGCAAAATAAAGGGATTACTCAAATGACTTCAGTTTTGGGAATTATAATATTAATTATTGGGATGGGAACACTCATCGCTGGAATTGTAGGAATTAGTAATATTATGATTTTTATTGTAAAAGAACGCACTAAAGAAATTGGTATTAGAAAAGCACTGGGCGCTTCTCCAAAATCTATTGTCGCTATTATTCTAATAGAATCTATTTTTATAACAAGCATTGCAGGGTATTTTGGATTGCTCTTGGGTGTTGGAATTTTAGAATGGGCGGGTCCTAGTTTGAAAACCTATTTTATTACAAACCCCTCTGTAAGTACAAGCCTTGTTATTTCAGCAACGCTTACTCTTATTGGAGCAGGAACTTTAGCAGGCTATTTACCGGCCAAAAAAGCATCAAAAATTAAACCTATAGTAGCACTAAGAGACGACTAGATGATTAGATTTTTATTCGATAGAGATACATGGCAAGAAGTCTACGATAGCATGAGCAAAAATAAATTGCGCACAGCGATCACTATGGTGGGCGTTTGGTGGGGAATTTTATTACTCATAACCCTTTTGGGAGCTGCAAGAGGTATGGAAAATTCGTTCAACCGAGCGTTTGGCGATTTTGCAACCAACAGTGTTTTTGTATGGGGGCAAAATACAAGTAAGCCCTTCAAAGGATTTCAAGAAGGAAAAAGAGTACGTCTTAAGTTATCTCATGCCAAAAAAATAGAAGAAAATGTAGAAGGCATCGAATTTGTAGTCCCTCGAAACAGGAATCAAGCCTTTGTTGTTCGTAATTTTTTATCTGGATCTTACAGTGTCAATGGCGACTATCCACTACTAGATAAAGTTCAAAAGAAAAAATTATTAAACGGACGTTTTATCAATCAAAACGACATTGATGACAACAAAAAAGTAGCTGTTATTTCAGAAGACATCTACAAACAACTGTTTGAAAAAGATGAACAAGCTATTGGTCGATACATCCAAATGAATAGCATCAATTTCACAGTAATTGGAGTAACACAAAATAGCAATGCCAATATGGGCCCAAGTAGTGATATTCACATTCCTTTTACCACCTTTCAACAAATTTACAACCAAGGAGATACTATAGGCTGGCTTATGATTACAGGAAAGCCAGAATATAACATCAAACAAATTGAAGAAGATGCTAAATTATTGTTGCGGAATTTAAATAAAATTCACCCTCAAGATAAACGTGCTTTTGGAAGCTTTAATTTGGGAAAAGAATTTGCCAAAATCACCGGATTTTTAAAAGGGATGCAATTTTTAACATGGTTTGTTGGAATCGCAACCCTCATCGCAGGCGTATTTGCCATTGGAAATATATTATTAATAACCGTAAAAGAACGCACCAAAGAAATTGGAGTAAGACGTGCCTTAGGAGCCACCCCTTTTGAGATCAAACGTCAAATTGTAGTTGAAGCTGTATTTTTAACCTTTATAGCTGGGCTGTTAGGCATCATTTCTGGTGGATGGATGTTGATTGCAGCGGACAGCGCATGGGGTCAAGGTGATGACGCAACACTTGTAAACGCCTCCGTATCCATAGCGGTAGTATTTATTGCCCTACTCATCCTAGTAACTCTAGGAACTCTCATAGGACTCATCCCTGCGTTTAAAGCCACAAGTATCAAACCAATAGAAGCATTAAGAGAAGAATAAAAAACCAAAACAATGAACAAAACAGTAAAAATTATTTTAGGAATCGTCTTACTAATATTATTAGTATTTGTATTAAAATATTTTAAAGATTCGAACGCTAAAGAAGTTGTGGACTATAAAACAGAACTTCCTTTTTATAGTACATTAGATACCAAAACGGTTGCTACAGGAAAGCTAAACCCTGAAGAAGAAATTGAATTGAAACCGCAAATTTCTGGTATCGTAGATCAAATTTTTGTTGAAGAAGGCGACCTCGTTAGAAAAGGAGATTTAATTGCTAAAATTAGAGTGGTTCCAAATGAACAAGCCCTAGGAAGTGCCAAAAGCCGCATCAATTCCGCAAGACTCTCATTTGAAAATGCACAAACTTTATTTGATCGAAATAAAACCCTTTTTGAAAAAGGAGTCATCTCTAAACAAGATTTTGAAAACAGTGAGTTGAGCTTGAATCAATCCAAGGAAAGTTACGACCAATCCAAAGACGATTATCAAATTATAAAGCAAGGATCTCTTTCTGGGGGTAGCTCTGCCAACACCACTATTGTTGCTCAAATTCCTGGAACTGTTCTTGAAATCCCTGTTCGTGAAGGAGATCAAGTCATTCAAAGTAATAACTTTAATGCAGGAACAACCATTGCTACGATTGCGGATATGAGTAAAATGATATTCGAAGGTAAGGTTGATGAATCTGAAGTCGGAAAATTAGAAGAAGGCAAAGACATCAAAGTCATTCTTGGAGCAATTAACGAAAAAGAATTTCCTGCAATTCTTACTTTTGTAGCGCCTAAAGGCGTGGAAGAAAATGGAGCTGTTCAGTTTACAATAAAAGCAGATGTGACCATTGAAGCGAGTACAAAAATTCGTGCAGGTTACAGTGCAAATGCTGAAATAGAAATAGAAAGTAAAGATAGTATCCTGGTTATCAAAGAAGCACTTTTACAGTTCAATCGCATCACTGAAAAACCGTTTGTTGAACTCTTAAAAGCAAATGGAAGTTTTGAGACTAAGAACGTAGAAATTGGACTGTCTGACGGAATTAATGTAGAAATTATTGAAGGCGTTGAAGAAGGCGATGAAATCAAGGTTTGGAACAAGGCATCAGAAGAAAACAATGAAGATGAAGAAGATGATGAATAATAAAACCCCCAACACTATGAAACATATATGTACAGTTCTTTTTCTTTTTGGAACGTTGAGTAGTTTTGCTCAAAAAAAATGGAGCCTAAAAGAATGTGTCGATCATGCATTGGAACATAATATTTCGGTGAAGCAATCTGTGTTAGACATTGATTTAGCCACTCAAGACGTGGTAAATGCAAAAGGTAATTTCATGCCATCACTAAGTGCTTCAGCATCTCAAAATTTTAACTTTGGATCTTTTATTGGACAAGACGGTTCGAGAATTAAAAGTGATACAAGAGGGAATAATTTTGGGTTAAATACGGGCGTTACAATTTTTAATGGATTTCGAAATTTAAATACTTACAAGCAAGCAAAACTAGGCGTAGAGGCGAGTCAGCTTCAACTCTCCATCCTTCAGGATAACATCTCTATGACTGTTATTAATGCATTTTTAAATATTTTGTTCAACAAAGAAAATCTTAAAATTGCTAAAGAACAATTAACGATTAGTTCAAATCAACTAGATCAAATTAACTCTCAGGTTGAAGCGGGAATCAAACCTCGCTCTGATTTATTTGATATTGAAGCCACGATCGCATCTAATAGAGAAAGTATTGTAAATGCAGAAAATAGTTTAGACTTGTCTTTATTAAACCTAAGTCAAAACCTTCAAGTATCTCCGAATGATTTTGATATTGAAGAAGTTCAAATTAATTTAACATCCGTGTCCATGGCATACAATACTTCTGGTGAAATTTTGTCCTATGCTTTAGAAAACCGAGCTGAAATTAAGAGTGCAGAATTAAGTATAGAAAATTCTGATTTTGGAGTAAAATTGGCACAAAGTGCTTTTGCACCTTCACTGAGTTTTGGTGCAGGTCTAGGTTCTTCATATCAGCACAGACAAGGAGCACTAGATGTGAGATCTGAATTTGTTCAAGATCCAAATACAGGTTCCATCATCGAAACGATAGTTCCCAATGGTTTCAATGAGCAATTAGATAATAACTTAGGATATAATTTAGGATTCAATTTGAGCGTTCCCATCTTTAACGGTTTTAAAACGAAAGCCAATGTATCGAAAGCTAAAATTAATAGAGAAAAAAGTATTCTTAATTTAGAACAAGCAAAACAAGACATTACGACCACTATTACGCAAGCATATGCCGATGCAAAAGCTGCTTTGAAACAATACCAAGCGTCTCAGTTTTCTGTAGCAAGTTTGGAAGAATCCTTTAAAAATATTCAAAATAAGTTTAACTTTGGAGCTGCAACCTCTTTTGAAGTTGAACAGGTTAGAGGTCGTTTGGTAAACGCCAAATCTAATTTAATTAATTCAAAGTACAATTTTGTATTTCGTTCAAAAGTCCTAGACTTTTATATGGGCAAACCATTGACACCATAATTTATGGCATATATTTTAAACATTGAAACTTCCACTACCAACTGTTCTGTGGCACTATCCCAAAACGGAATTGTTGTAGGAATTAAAGAAGACAATAACTTAGAGTATTCCCACGCAGAGCGTTTACATGTTTACATAGACGAAGTTCTAAAAGTCGCAAAAACTTCTATAGACCAACTAGAGGCCATTGCTGTAAGTAAAGGACCTGGCTCTTACACGGGCTTGCGAATAGGAGTTTCAGCAGCTAAAGGCTTGAGTTACGCACTTAATATACCTTTGATTTCGGTGCCAACTCTAGAAGCGCTTGCGCATCAAATTGAAATTCCAAAAGGAGCTATCGTTGCCATGCTTGATGCCAGACGTATGGAAGTATATTCAGCTATTTATGATGCAAACTATAACGAAACTCGCGCTACGGAAGCTGAGGTGTTGACTCCAGATTCGTATCAAGAACTGCTAAAGTCTTCAATTGTTTATTTTGTTGGTAACGGGGTGGCAAAAACCAAAGACCTTATTACACATAAAAACGCACAATTTATAGAAAACAAATTGCCTTCAGCGAAAGAAATGTGTGCGCTTTCTTATCGTAAATTCAAATCGAATACATTTGAAGATGTCGCCTATTTTGAGCCGTATTACTTAAAAGATTTTATCGCCATCCCTTCAAAAAAATAGAGATTTATTCTTTTTTGTGAATTTCGACCACATGTGGATAGGGAATTTCGATACCCGCAGCATCTAAAGCTTCTTTACAATTTTCTGTAATGTCATAAAATACAATCCAATAATCTTCCACGGTACTCCAAGCACGAAGAGCAAAATTTACTGAACTATCCGCTAGTTCTGAAACATTGACTGCTGGTAAAGGCTCTGACAATACTTTAGAATGTGAGGTCAGTACCTTCATCAGCACTTCTTTGGTTTTCTTGATATCTTCATCATAGCCAACTCCAATAGTCAAATCGACTCTAAGTTTGCCTTCAGCCGAAAGATTGGTAATATTACTGTTTGCTAGAGTACCATTAGGAATGATGACACGTTTGTTGGTTGGCGTTAAAATTTGAGTTGTAAAGATTTCGATGTTTTTTACAACACCCACTTCGCCCTGAACATCTACTAAATCCCCTACTTTAAATGGTTTGAATAAAATAATTAAAACACCTCCTGCAAAATTTCCTAAAGCACCCTGTAGAGCAAGACCAAGACCTAAACCTGCAGCGGCCATAACGGCGGCTAAGGCAGTAGTGTCCACTCCAAGTTTAGAAATGACAGCGACAATCAATAATCCTTTAAGTCCCCATCCTAATAAATTACCAAGAAAGGTCTGTAGCGTTTCGTCAACGTTACGCGCTTTAAGTAGCTTGAGGACAAGTCGAATAATAAATTTTATGGCATACAGGCCAATAATTAATAAACCCAAGGCATACAGCACTCTTGGTGAATATTCTAGAAATAAATTTTTTAAAAGTGCAAGGTATTTTTCCATTGTGTAAAAATAATTAAGGGGATAAATAATTTTAGTTATTTCAAATATATAAAATCTTTATTTGATTCATGTTTTTAAAATTTCTCTAAAAACATTGTAACTTTGAACTATGAAGCTATACATTGTACCAACCCCTATTGGAAACTTAGAAGACATCACGTTACGCGCTATTAATGTGTTGAAATCGGTTGACCTAATATTGGCAGAAGACACTAGAACTTCAGGAAAACTTTTAAAACATTTTGAGATAGGAACTCAAATGCACTCGCATCACATGCATAACGAGCATAAAACTGTTCAGGGCATTATTCATAAATTAAAAACAGGAACGACCATTGCACTGATTAGCGATGCCGGAACCCCCGCTATTTCAGATCCCGGATTTTTACTCACAAGAGCCTGTGTCGAAAATGAGATTCCAGTAGATTGTTTGCCTGGAGCTACCGCCTTTGTACCCGCCTTAGTGAATTCTGGATTGCCAAACGATAAATTTGTGTTTGAAGGGTTTTTGCCCGTTAAAAAAGGCCGACAAACGCGCTTCCTGTTGTTAGCAGAAGAACCTCGAACCATAATTTTATACGAAAGCCCTCATAAACTTATCAAAACCCTTTCTCATATTTGCCAATACTTTGGCGAAGACCGGCAAGTCTCTGTATCAAGAGAGCTCACAAAACTTTTTGAAGAAACCCAAAGAGGCACAGCAAAATCAATTTTAGAACATTATACCAACCGTCCCCCAAAAGGAGAAATTGTTATTGTGGTGGCAGGAAAGTCAAAAGCATCTTAGTGCTCCTTTTTCAAATTGTCAGCTATACATTATAGTGTAACTATTGACATTTATTTAGTATTTTTGAAGTAACAAACATCAAAAATATTTTGTAATGTCCCACAAAACTACAACCCACTGGAAAGGTGGAATGCAATTCGAATCCGATAATCCAAGTGGAAAAACAGTACTAATGGATACGGTTGTAAAAGACCAAGACAAACAGTTTGGCTTATCTCCAAAAGCAATGATGCTATCTGCTTTAGCAGGATGCTCTGGCATAGATATCGTAGACATTTTAGAAAAAATGAAAGTTGTTGATTACGAATTAAAAATGGAAGTCGAAGGGTTTCTTACAGATGAACACCCTAAGTTTTACCATAAAGTTCATGTAGACTATCATTTTTATGGCTCTGATTTGAATCCTAAAAAAATTGACAAATCTGTAAAACTCTCTGTTGATAAATATTGTGGTGTCATGGAAATGTTTAGACAATTTTCAACGGTGACCACCGCTATTCATATCCATAATTCTTAGGAATGCGTTGGACACTCAAACCGAAGCCTGATTCTAAAAAAACAGCCAATTTAGCAACTAAATTAGGAGTAGATAAGGCAATTGCGGAGTTGTTACTCCAAAGAGGAATTGAGAGTTTTGAAGACGCTAAAACTTTTTTTCGACCCAGTTGGTCCGACCTTCACGATCCCTTTCTGATGAAAGATATGGACAGAGCGGTCGCCAGAGTGGAACTGGCTTTAAAAAACAACGAACAGATATTAGTTTTTGGCGATTATGATGTTGATGGAACTTCATCTGTTGCTTTGATGGCTTCTTATTTAGAAACAAAAAGCACACAGATTTCCACTTATATTCCTGATCGTTACCAAGAAGGTTATGGCATATCTTATAAGGGGATTGACTTTGCGTCAGACAACAATTTCACGTTAATAATTGCCTTAGATTGTGGTGTCAAAGCGATTGAAAAAGTGGACTATGCCAAGAAAAAAGGCATTGATTTTATCATTTGTGATCACCACCGTCCAGGTGAAAAACTACCTTTAGCAGTTGCTGTCTTAGACCCTAAACGCTCCGATTGTGCATACCCTTTTAAAGAACTTTGTGGTTGTGGCGTCGGTTTTAAATTGATTCAAGCTCTGGCATCCAAAGAAGGTATTTCTGTAGAGTCATTGGCAGGATATTTAGATTTAGTTGCCACCGCCATTGGTGCCGACATAGTTCCAATTGTTGGTGAAAATAGAGCCCTTGCTTATTTTGGTTTACAAATTATAAACTCCAATCCACGTCCAGGGTTTAAAGCTTTGATAAATCAGATGAAAAAGGAGGTGCTAACCATCACAGATGTTGTCTTCAATATTGCCCCGCGTATCAATGCAGCAGGACGTATGAAACATGGGAATTATGCTGTGGCGCTGATGAAAGAAACAAATTTTGAAACTGCCGAGATAGCTGCCAGTGAAATAGAATTTTTTAATACCAACCGACGTGAAACAGATAAACGCATTACACAAGAGGCGTTGTTGCAAATAGAACAATCAAATGAAACAACCGATGCCACGTCTGTTGTGTATCAAGAGGACTGGCATAAAGGCGTTATAGGTATTGTTGCATCCCGACTCATAGAAACCTATTACCGTCCCACCTTAGTGTTTACAAAAAGTGGCGATTTTTTAGCCGCTTCTGCACGTTCTGTTAAAGGGTTTGATGTATATAACGCCTTAGAAAACTGCAGCCATTTAATAGAGCAATTTGGAGGGCATATGTATGCTGCAGGACTTACAATCAAGGAAGAAAATTATCAGGCATTTAAATCCGCTTTTGAAGCTGAGGTTTCAGCGACTCTGGCTGTTCATCTTCAAACTCCTGAAATTAAAATTGATACTGAAATTGACTTTGATTCCATCACCCCAAAATTTTATAGAATCTTAAAACAATTTGCTCCATTTGGACCTCAAAACATGTCTCCTGTCTTTATGACATCGGGAGTTCACGATACGGGCTACGGCAAATGTGTTGGTGAAGATCAAACACATTTACGGGTCACTCTCATTCAAAAGGACAGCTCAAAAATTGTTGGCATTGGCTTTGGTTTAGGAAGTGACTTACCAATTATAAAATCCAAAAGCCCCTTCAAAGTCGTTTATTCTATTGACGAAAACGAATGGAATGGGCGTGTAAGTTTGCAGTTAAAACTTAAAGGGATTAAATCGTAATATGGCAAAAAGAGATCCCTATGCGGCACTTCGGTTTAAGGAATTTAATATCTTTTTGTTATTAAGATTTATCCTTGTCTTTGGCTGGTCGATGCAGTTTATTATCATTGAATGGCAAGTTTATACACTCACAAAAGACCCACTCTCTCTAGGGATTATTGGACTTATGGAAATTATCCCTGCCTTTAGTATGGCCTTATTTGCAGGGCATATTGTGGATCAAAGTGAAAAACGAAATTTACTCTTAAAATGTATAGGTCTATTTTCACTAATTAGTTTTGGCCTCTTTTTCTTAACCAGTCCGTCTGTTGAATCCGACTGGAATACAACAACTACTCTCTATACAATCTATGCATTTGTATTTATGGGCGGTTTATTACGTGCTTTTTTTGGACCCACTATTTTTTCACTCGTCGCATTGATTGTTCCTAAAAAAATCTATCCTAATGCAGCGACTTGGAACAGTTCAACTTGGCAAATGGCTTCTGTGTTAGGACCAGCTTTTGCTGGTTTTACGATCAATTGGATTGGTGTTCACTGGTCGTTATGCATTGTATTTGGCTTAGTTGTTTTGTCTTTTATATTGTTATTTGGGATTTCTCGGAAACCGATTTTGAATCCAAAAATAGGGGAGCCTATTGTGCAAAGTTTAAAAGAAGGGGTTCGATTTGTATTTAAAACGAAAGCTATTTTAGGGGCGTTAAGCTTGGATATGATTGCTGTTCTTTTTGGAGGTGCTGTGGCACTACTTCCCATCTTTGCACAAGATATTTTGAAAGTAGGTTCTGAAGGCTTTGGACTGTTAAGAGCAGCGCCTGCTGTTGGAGCGTTTATTACCATGCTGATTACGGCTTACATTCCTATTAGCAAAAATGCAGGCCTCAAGTTATTAGGAGCAATTTTCAGCTTTGGTATCTGTATTATTGTTTTTGGACTGTCTTCAATATTTTGGATTTCAGTAGTCGCCTTATTTTTTAGCGGAGTCACCGACGGTGTATCAATGGTTATTAGGCAAACAATTTTACAACTTAAAACCCCAGATCATATGCGAGGGCGTGTGTCTTCTGTAAATTCTATGTTTGTGGGTTCTTCAAATGAGTTAGGTGCTTTTGAAAGTGGCGTAACAGCGAAACTCATGGGAACGGTTACAGCGGTTGTTTTTGGCGGAACGATGACTCTAATAACAGTGATTACAACTGGAATTATATCGCCGACCTTTCGTAAATTAGACCTAGAAAAAGATCTAAATGCACACGAAACAGAAGATTAATAATTTACAACTTGATGACGGATTCATCGGTTTTTCTAAAATCTAAACTGTAGGTATATTTAAATCCTAAGATCGCTTTTGAGACTGTAACTTTTGTTTTTTTTACTTCCACATGTAAGTCATCTTGAATCCTGTAGAACAGGGCTATTTTCCCAAATCTATTAAACTTTCGAGAGGCCGAAAGCGTAAACCGTTGGCGATTAATTTTATTGCCAATTGTTTTATTGACAAAGGTGTTAAAAAACTCTGCTTTTAACTTAAAAACGACATTTACAGGAAGCAATTTATAGTCTACTCCAAATAGCAAACGGAGCTGTTCTTTTGCAATATCGCCTTCGTCTTCAGAAAACCCTAGTTCATTTTTATTTTGATATCTAAGTCGGTAAGACAATCCCATTCTTTTGATATCATGTTTAAATTTTGCTTCAAATTGATATCTAAAGTGCGATTCAATTCCTTGTTTTTTACCAACATCATCATTTTTTTTAATAAACCGAACACCACCACCTAGTTCAAAATCTTTGAGGACTTCGTAACTTGTTTCAAGCTGTGTAAAATAGGTGCTCACAGTTGTAATATCATTTCGATACCTCAAATGTTCCGAAATTGAAAAAGACATTTTTTCATTAGCTCTTACGTCAAGTTGTACAGCACTCCACCCTTCTAAATCCTTTGAGTTTTGAGCCACTATTAAATTAGAGGTCATTAATAGAAATACAATGAATGCGCATATAGAGTTGTGTTTTTTAGGTAAATTCATAGTCAAAATTATTGTTTATAATATACGGTTACTTTGGCAACATCTTTCAAGAAATTTATGTTTCCAATTTCAAAGCTTAGAATTTCAAAACCAAGTCTTTTTTCTAAATCGGCTTTAAGTAGGTCATGATTTTCAGGACGTATATTCTCAATAATTTCATAAACAACCTCTTTAGAGAGTGTTTCTGTTCGTGCCCAATAGCGTTCAAGAAAGTACAATGTCAAAAGTATAATTGTATTGGCAGCAATGATTTCTGCATAACTCATTTTTTTGTTTGAAAGGGCATTCATCACTGCCACGCCAATTACCACAAAAAGATAGGTCATTTCTTTCACCTCCAACGGGAGTGTTCTGTAACGGATTATACCAAAAATAGCAAACAACCCTAAAGCCATTCCGAGATCCAGTTCATACTTTTTTAGTGTAAAGCATAAAAAGTAAACAACAATTCCAATAAGGTAGAAAGTGAATAGGTATTCTCTTTTCTGACTGTGTTTGTAATAAATAAACTTTACAATTCCAGTAAGGAAAAATAAATTCAATAAAAATCGAATCATCATTTTATAAAAATCATTATCGAATACAGGAATGCCTAGTAGTTCCATTTTAGTTATTTAATTGGTTAATTTTTAGGTTGAGTTCTTTAAACTTGTTTGCTTTTATGCCCGAGAAAATATTAGTAACGCCCATGCAGTACTTACTGAAACTTACCGTTCTAATTCTGTTAGATTTTAGGATGCTATAAATAGGCGTTCTCGTGTTTTGTTTTTCTTGTTTGACTTCTATAACGACCACATTTTTAAATTGTTTTGTTATTGAATCTGTTTTATACTCCAAACCCGTATCTATGGTAACACGTTCGGATCGTTGGGTGTTTACCAAAGTAAAACGTTTAAAATAATTATGTAAAGCAGGCTCTAATTTCCAGTTCTTTTTAGTGGCGCTTTCAATAAATTTTTTAGATTTTGGCGACAAGTCGGTTTCAAAATCATCAATTGAACAACGCACTTTATTGGTCATTCCAGAGTTCTGTTTTTCTTTAACTTCTAAAAAACAAATATCGGACTCTACATACCTTCGGATTCTGATTTTATGTCGTTTTGCCTTTCCGTTGTGGTGCTCCATATAGCAACGCAAATCTTTTGTGTCAAAGTAGAGGGTGGAATAATTCATTAACCGATTTTCGTTAATTTCTAAAATTTGATAATCAGAATAAAGGAGTGGTAAAAGTTTAGACAGTTCAGAGTTGGTTGTTAAGAACTTGGTGTCAACGCGTTTCAATAATGAAACACCATTCATTTCCTCTAAAGAAATAGAGGCAAAGCCTGATAATTTGGACACGTTCATTGGTTAATTTTGATAAATCTACGATTTTTTTTCAAATCAAATCAAAAAATAGCAATCTTACGAAAGCTTTAGCCTTAAGGTCTAAATAAAATAGATTTTAAAATTCTTTCAGTGTCAGTGTATCGTTTTCAAAAACAGCATAGGTATAATAGCCAATCCAATCCCCAAGATTGATGTATTTTGATTGATCGTTAAGAGCAATATCTAGTGGTAAATGACGGTGCCCAAACACAAAATAATCACTGTGTTTTTCTTGTAATTTTTTTTGGCAGTATTGTACCAGCCATTCCTTGTCATTTCCAAGAAATTTTACATCTTCGTCCCCAGAAATAACTTTGTTTTTAACGGAAAGGTATTGTGCAAATCGGACACCAATGTCGGGATGAATCCATCGATACAGCCATTTAAAAAACGAATTTGTAAATACTTTTTTAAGGCGTTTGAATCCTTTGTCATCGGGGCCAAGTCCATCGCCATGACCAATAAAAAATGAGGTTGAATTAAACGTAAATTCTTTAGGTTGGTGGTGGACGGTAATTCCTAATTCTTCTTCAAAATAACCATTCATCCACAAGTCGTGGTTCCCAACAAAAAAGTGGATTTTGATTCCTTGATCGCTAAGTTCTGCTAATTTTCCTAATACACGTGTAAACCCTTTTGGAATAACGTATTTGTATTCAAACCAAAAATCAAATAAATCGCCTAGTAAAAAAATAGCTTCTGCATCATGTTTGACAGAATCCAGCCATTGCACGAATTTTTTTTCGCGAGGCATCGATTCTTTAGCCGTCGGTGCACCCAGATGGTTGTCAGAAGCAAAGTATATTTTTTTCCCTTGGGGGACTTTTATAACTTTCATAAGAAACTGTTAGTTGTCACTTGCATACCATTCTGCAAAGCTGGTGGTCGTTTCTTGCAGTTTAAGGGCGTGTAATTTTATAGTATTGGGCAATCGTTTTTTTATTTTTTCTGCAAAATCAATCACCATCATTTCACTAGTGGGTTGATAATCGACTAAAATCACATTGTGCCCACGATCCGATAGTTCTTTTGCTAGTTCAACATGGGGGGTGTTTTTATTAAATACGGTGGCGTGGTCAAAAACGTTTACAATTTCTTCTTTGATGATTTTTTTTAAATCTGAAAAATCAATTACCATCCCAAATTTTACATGGGTATTATCCGAAATAGGTTGTCCAATGACGGTGACATCCAAGCGGTAGCTGTGTCCATGAACATTTTTACATTTACCATCATACCCATAAAGTGCATGTCCTGTTTCAAAAGAAAATTGTTTTGTAATTCGAATGTTACTCATTGGTGTTTTTTGGTGTTTAATCAATTCAATATTCTATACAAAGTTAATGGTTTTGAACCTGTGGTAAAAATTGTTTCCTAAATTTTATTACCAATGGTATGCCTCTAGCGATCATCCATAAGGTAAAAGCTATGAAAACGCCGTGGAGTTTCCATTCGTAAAAATCGAGAATAAAGAGTACGGGCAAGAATACAAATAGGGTGGCTAGAATGAGTATATTTCTCAAGTCTTTCATTTTCCCAAGGCCTTTAAAAATACCGTCAAAGACAAAGGCTAAGGCACAAAAAGGCTGCATGACGAGTACAATCCAAAAGACGTCATAAAACTGTAGCAGTACATCTGGGTCGTTTGTAAAGGCGTGTCCAATAGGGGTATAAAGCAGTCCACCAATTACCCCCATGGCCAGTCCTACAATGAGAGCGTATTTTATCAATTGATTGCTGAGTTGTATCAGTAAATGGTAGTTTTTAGCACCAAACAGTTTTCCGGATAGAATGTTGCCAGCACTGGCATATCCATCGACTGCAAAGGCAGCAAAAAACCATAAATTAATAGCGATAGTATAGGCTGCGATATAGGCGTTTCCATAGCCAGTTGCAAACCGAGCTGCAAAATACAAGGCTGTATTGAGTGCTAAAGTTCGTATGATGAGGTGGCCAATCATGTTCAAAAATTTTGGAAGTTCTTTATTGATTGGTTTGTGAATTTTTAAAGGAATTTCTGTTTTCTTAAGAATAAAATAGGTCGCTAGGGCTGCCATTAAAAATTGTGCCAATACACTTGCAATGGCAGCTCCTTTGAGGTAAAGAGGTTGAAATAGATCTTCAACACCATAAACTAATAGCACATCTAAAAGAATGTTTATTACGGCACCAGTAATGGCGATAAGCATGGGGTAATAGGTGTTTTGTAATCCTCTAAAAATTCCAAATACGGCAAAGGTGTAGAGTGTAAAAGGCAACCCAAATACGCGAATTTTATAGTAGGAAACACTATAATCCAATAAAAGTCCTGAGGCATTATAGAGTTTAAAAATAGAGGTAGCAAAAGGGTAGGTGCTTAAGCACACAAAAAAGCTAATACCTAAAATAATAGCAATAGCTTGAGCGGGTAAGTTTTTGACATCTTCTAATTTATCAGCACCCAAATATTGAGAAATGATAGATGAAATAGCACTTCGCGATTGTCCAAGTACCCATATAAGCATGGATAAAAAAGTAGTTACAATTCCAACTGCTGCCAAGGATTCTGTAGCATTAATAGGGATATGCCCCACAATAGCAGCGTCTGTAAGCGAAAGGATCGGTTCGGATATTCCAGCGATAATAGCAGGTACCGCAAGTTTGTTGATGTGTTTGAGGCTAATTTGTGTTTCCAATAGTTCTATTTTCCACGACCTGTTTTTCGAACAGCGGTAGTTTTACTAGTATTTTTATTTTTTAGGTTAGATTTACTTCCTTTTTTTGTTTCTACTTGCTTTACGGTTTTATTACCAAAAAATTTACTGCTCATAACGGGTTTGTTTTAGAGTCAAAAGTACGGAAAAAGACGTTAGTTCAACTCACAATCGATCAGAGGCTTTATATGCGTTCAAATTAAATTCAAAAAAAAGCCTCTACATTTCTGTAAAGGCTTTTGTTGGAGTTCTACTTTTTAGGTTAGAACAGATTCTTTATTTAGGATGCTTTTGGACTGGCTCCGTATGTGTTGTCTCCAGCTTGACTGTCTTTTGTAAGTAATACCAGCAACCAAATAAGGCCTATTATTGGAATAAAAATAATAAGATACATCCATCCACTCTTACCAACGTCATGTAATCTTCTAACGACAACGCTTAAAGAAGGTAAAAAATGTATAAGTGCTGTTAACATATATAACCAGCCATAGCCCGAACTGATGGTTTCTCCCATAAATTCTGTTTCAAAACAGAAACCTGCTACATTGTCTATGATCATTGCAGTTATCAAAAACAAAGAGTAAAACAATACATACATCCAATATTCTTTTCTTCTAGCTCGACCATTAAAGTTAGTATATTGTTTCATTACTTTTAAATACCATTCCATATTTTAATTATTAAATTATTATTGAGTTCAAAGTTAACTTTTATTTTACAACTAAAAAAAGAAATAAAATTCAATTTCATACAAAGAGAGACGAGGATGTAACTCAGTTGGCTAGAGCGCTAACTTTACAGTTATTTCTTAAGATCTAAATACCACCGGTATCCGAAATTTAAGAGAGCATTTGAAAAACGATCTCTTGAATTCATCGGATTGTATTCAATGGAAGCTATCCAATATCCGTTTTCGGATTTTGCAAAACTAGATTGTCCATAGACGTTAAATGGAAAGGGTCTTATTCCAACGACAACTTTGGTGTCATTAAATTTTTTACCTATTCCTAATTTGCCTGTTACTAGAGTTGGAAATGCAAAACCAACTTGATATTCAAAAATTAGATCCTTTTCATTTATATAGGTTTTACCCCAGAGAAATGACGCTCCCGGAAAAGGAAAGTTTTCTTCTTCTATTAAAGCGACGCCAAAATTCCACTCTAAAAAAGTGTTCTTAGACCCTTCCTTAGAAAACTCTTGTCCATAATTGCTCGTGATAAAGAAAAGAGAAAAAGAGAAACATAAAATTAATTTTTTCATAGCTAAATTGGTTTGTGCATCAAATGTAGGGAATTTAACCCCATTAGTTTTTGGCAAAGTATTTTAGAAAGACCTCAAAAGGCCAATACCTGTGAATTTGATTTATGGTATACTATTTATAACAATAGTTATCTCCTTCATCGTAAGAATTAAATACATCTTCGCTAACCGGTAAATTAATGTTGGCATAACCATTCAAAGAACCTTCATTGTCAGAATAAGAGGTATTTGAATCTCCTACAAATACAAATTCGTTTTCTGAAATTATTTTGTCGATGATGGTAAAACAGTTATCATCATCACTACTACAAGTAAATATTAAAAAAGTGGAGAGTAAGAATAGTTTTTTCATTAGTTAAATTGGTTTATGCATCAAATGTAGGGAATTTAACTCACTAGATTTTGGCAAAGTATATTAGAAAGACCTCAAAAGGCCATTTCCTGTCAATTTGATTTATAGTATACTATTTATAATAAAAGCGACTTTAAAGAGCAAAGCATTACTAGTATTACTCCTTTATGCATCGAATACAAGCCCCAGATCCTGGATTTTGTATCGAATAGTTCGATTCATTTCTATAGAAAAAAACCTCATTATTATTAAGCCATAATCGAGTACTATTTCCATAATCATACCAAATACCATCTGATGAGATAGCTCCGTAAAGGTTTAAATTAAATCCATTTGGGCTTCCAGAGCTCGGGTTTATTTGCCAGTTACTGTCATTAGATTTCAAATTTCCAACAGGTGTTTGAGGGTTTTCGAGGCCATTAATTAATATATCCCAATCACTAATTGTAGGAATTCGCCACCCTTGTGGACAAATGTTATAGTTTCCAGAAACGACAGGGTAAGAATAAAAATAAGACGTCGTCGGGAGGCCATCTACTTCTGTATAGATATTTTGTTGTTGATAGTTTTGATACCAAAAATTGGATGAAGTTGAATTTGTTAAAGCGGTGCCGTCGTTAAATCGTGATACTTTTAAGTTTTCTGCCATCCACTCTTGGGTTCCTAGAACTATTGTAGCATAGGTGTTTTGATCAATATCGGTAACACTACCTGTGTTAAGCGGGGTTGTAAACTGCAAACCGTCGTTCCACTCACTGTAACCTGTTCCGATTGCATTGGTGGCATATGCAGTATAATAATAGGTATCTCCTGGTTGAAGGTCAAAAGGAAAAGCATTAAAATCGCCTGTATTCGCCCCATTTTGAGTTATAATATTCTCACAACAATCACTATTCAAAACCAACCCATCTAGCCATTGACTCACAATAACCCCTGTTTCAAGAATTTCAGAACCACCGTCATTAATCACACTATTTTGATATATTGCTACACCATTATAGGTTAAGTCCGAATGATACCCAACCGCTACTGTTGGCGTAGTCGCCGCAGCCTCTAAAGTAGTAAAAGACAATACTTGACCATATCCAGTACCTATTTCATTCACTGCAAACGCTCTGATATAATAAACTGTATTAGCCTGAAGCCCTTGCACCATTTGCCCGAAAACTAAGTTACTACAGTCATCACCATAGCAATCATAAGCAATAAAATTTCCTGCTGTTTCAATGGTAAGATTCTCGCTTGTTCCCCAAATTAATCCCTTAGCCGTTAATGCAGAACCTCCATCGTTAATAAAGTCGCTTTCTGGGTAAGAACCTCCAGAATAGACTGTTGAAGCAGTTATTTGACTTGGTGGAAAAGTTTCTAAAGAAGGTAAGCTAGATTGTGTGGTAAAGCTTAAAATAGCTCCATACGCAACTCCGCTATTATTTTCCGCGAAACTCCTAAAGTAATAAGTGGTACCTGACTGCAAACCAGTTATTGATAAAACTCCTTCGCCAAAAGCAACATTATTACTACCAACAGAAAGCTGTTGTGGGTTTACACTCCATATTATTCCAGAAGAGGTAACCGGTGAACCATTATTAATTATACTTAATCCTGAATTGGCAGTAGTATAAGAGATATTTGAAACAGGTGTTGTTGTTACTTCAGGTAATACATCTGAAGTTGTAAAATTATAAGTATTACCATAAAAAGACCCTAAACTATTAGAAGCATAAGCTCTATAATAATAGTTTGTTATCGGATTTAAATTAGAAATAGTACTACTAAAATTTTGAGCGCCTGCTCCTTCATCCGTTTTTGTGCTTAAACTAACTGTCGGGTTTGCCAATGTACTCCAGACGACTCCTTTGTTAGTAATACTATACCCACCGTCAGAACCTATAACCCCGCTTGAAATGGCGCCATAACCAGAAATCTGATATACTTCTCCTGTAGAAATCTCTATTCCATTCAAATTATTATTGCCGCTAGCAACGACCCATTGCGAGCCATCCCACATAATACTATCTCCTATATTCTGACCATCTGGTAAAGTTGTACTTCCGCTGCCTGAATTTTCAGCATACAATGCGTAAGGAACACTCAGCAGTTGTGTGGTGCCCATAGCCACATAGCCGTTGCCTGTATCAAGCTCTATACCTAAATAATAACTTCCCAATGACCAATCCAGTTCTGAGAAGACGCCTGTATTGGCTGTACCTTGTCCAATGACAAGATTAACTTGCCCCAAATCGTCCGTAGGCACATAGTGTGTTTCTGTGAAAATTGGCACTGATGTATCAGAACCTTGAATGACATTAAACTTAAAATACACATTGGTATTTATGATTAAATCCCCAGCACTGTTTCTTACAGTCGCTTGGTAGTTAAAACCCTGTGGGGTTTGCGCTTGTAGTTGTGTGAGTGATGCTATGACTAGGCATATTATGGCGTAAAACTTTTTCATTGCTTAATGATTTTATACGTATTGGTTTGTTTTGAATCTTTTGTGGTGACTGTTACAAAGTAAGTGCCTGTGGTGAGTGTTTGAACACTCAAGGGCTGCTCTTTTTGATGTTGGGTTTGTAGCATTTGTTTTCCGCTGATGTCTGTTATTCTTACTTCAAAAAGTTGTTCTGTTGTATGGGTGATAAAGATCGACTCTGTCACAGGATTTGGAAAGACCTTGACTTGTAATTGTAGCTGTGGCGTTTGTGTAGTTAAAATTGTTAAATCTAGGGAGGGATAATAGCCGTTTCCTAATTGGATGCTGCCATCTTCGGAGGTCATGGCACCGACGGCTAGTTCTCCAGCGGTATAGCTAAGTTTGTTATTTCCGTTTTCATAAGTGGTTCCTGCTGGACCAATGACTTGTTTAGAGATGCTTTGCCCATAGCCAGAAAGTCCTAAAAGCAAAAAAAGGAATGTAAAATAACGCATTGTTAAATTGGTTTATACTACAAATATAAGAAATAATTAGCTCAGTAGCTTTGGAACAAAGCGTGTTGAGAAAAGCAAGAGTGCCAAATTAGTGCCAAGATTTTAGTGTATTTGGTGTAGTTGTTTTTAAGCACTCAAGTAAAGTAGTTAGCTATTCGAAACTGGCGAAGAGCGCTGTTTAAGAAGAAACCCACCTGTGGTGGGCTTTGGTTAAACTATTTTTTTAAGAAAATTCTTTTTACGAGCACATATACAAGTAAGACGGAAAAAATAGCAATACATAAATATATAATTAGAGATGCGATTTTAGTTTCTGTTATGCTTAACGGTAAAAAAACAGTAGATATAACTATAAGCATACATACGGACATTACTTTAGATACCCCTTTTGGCTCTTCTTTCCATCCTAATTTCTTGATCAAAGGGCTTTGCCAGAATTTCATAGTTATAAATAATCAAATTGGTTTGTGCTCAAATATAGTAAATAATTAGCTTAGTAGCTTTGGAACAAAGCGTGTTGAGAAAACTAATAAAAGTTAAAAGTGGCATATTAGTGCCATTAAAGTGCCAAGAATATTATAAATTAGCAAACAGTATTTCTATACACCGTTTCAATCTATAAGAATATAATTATCTAAAGGGGATGTAGCTCAGTTGGCTAGAGCGCTTGACTGGCAGTCAAGAGGTCGTCGGTTCGAATCCGATCTTCTCCACTTCTTAAAAGAGACTTTTCTAAGTGAATTGGCTCTTTTTTTGGTCCCAAATTTGGTCCCAAATTTTAATTATTTATAAGTTTTCCATTACGTACAGCCATTTCTAAATAGCCATCGGTTGAAATGTATTTTTTGAGTTCTTTGGCATTCTCTAAATACTCATCAAATGACCTAAGATCTTTCCAATAATTTTCGTAACTACTTTGAGAGAACACAAAAAATGTTGAAATTAAAAAATATATTAGTACGAAGTTTTTCATAAAATTGTATTTTCGTTGAAGTATCAAGAACGCTTAGGCGTACCAACCGACAAATTCGATGCACGGTGGTTTAGAATGCGGGAACTCTCCAAAATAATCGAGTATACCATATCTTATCCTTGTTGCAATATATTAAATAATCAATTATTAAAACAGAAACAATGGACCAGAAGACGTATTTAAAAGAAATGGCAAAACACGCACAAAGAAACACTACAAACACAAAAAGCAAAGATTCGAATCTAAAGAAAATTCAGATTAAAACATTTAAATCTAAGGATGACTATGACAGGCTAACGGACTCAACAGACATTAATTCTTTAAAGTTGTATGCTGAAATGATGAGGGATCGATATGGTGATCGAGTTGAACAAGAAGATTGATTTATAGTTTAAAAATTTTAATTTAGTTTAATGAGAAAGTTATTTCTATTATTATTAATACCTGCACTAGTTTTTGGGCAGGAAAACAATTTAGATTGGATATTGGTTCAAATGAAGAATAATTCAATTGAATCGTATAACATTTTAAAATTATACAATGATTTACCTGATGAATTATCCTACACAACTCATGATGGTGCAGAAATTAGCACAAAAAAGAGTTCAGACACCTACTCATATTTAGACCTATCGTCAAAAGAAAGTATACTGAAATCTATGTCTGTTAATATTCACGAAATATGTCATGGCCTTACAAGTTTATATTTTTTTAAAGAAATGAAATCTAATTATCTGCCTCACGATTTTAAAGATATAAGGTCTTATTTTTATATGTCAGATAAAATTAATTATGTAAGTGTTTTTAAAGGTAAAGTGTTCTCCTCATCAGAATTAGCGAATATTATCCCTGAAGCATTAGTTACTTCAAGATATGAAACTTACATTAAAGGAGATTCATCCACTCAAGTTGATGGAATTATTGGTTTATTAGATGAGTTTAATGCATACTATCATTCCTCTAAGTTTTCTTTTGATATGCTACCAATATACAAGGAAATGTATACCAATGATTATTTAATGGAATGGGTAATGGATTTACAAAGTAAAATGACTGCATATCATGAGTTTGATTTTTGGATCAAGGAATACATATTGCATGCTAAAATATATTACCCAGAACTGTATTATGAAATTATGAAAAAAGACTCCGCATTTCAAATTTACAAGGACATCCGCAAAAAATATAAAAATTTAATTTCAAAATATTCCAGTGTTGTGGAAAATGAAAGATTAAAAATGAATTACTATTACAGTACGGAGTTTTGGGAGGATGATTACTTTAGGTTAATCAAAAGGCTATCAAATAAAAAATATGATTTTATAAATAACTTAATTAAATCATAAGCATTCAAACTGTTTGATTAAGGCAAAAATGTAACAATTCAAATTAATAGGTTAATTAATTGTAAACTTATTTTGAATTAGTTACATTAGTATCATTAACCAATAAAAACTAAGTTTTGAAACAATTCCTTTTACCAGTATTCCTTTTATTTATTCTTGTAGGCTGTGAAAACGATTCAGACGAAACCCCATTGGCATCTTATACAATTGAAGGTAAATGGTTGTTTGCACCAGATACTCCAGGCATAAGCGATCAAGGAGTCTCAAATACAATGTACATTTTTGAAAACGGAACAAGGTATACGTATTACTGTGTTGGAGATGATTGCGAATCTCAATATGAAACATTTGAAGCAGGTGATTCTAATGCCATCCCAGGAACTAACGCATATACATTTGAAGATGGTATTTTAACCATAGATTTAAATTCTAACAATATGCAAGTCCTTCCACTTATATTTGAGTGCGATGGCAACAAAATCAATTTTCAAGACCCAGAGTCACCAGATCGATATGATTGGATAAAATTGGGTACAGATTGTAATTAAAACACAGGAATACCTTCGTTTTTTACACACCTATATTTAAACCTCTTTGTAGCACAAACGTACATCTATAGATGACATCTTATTACCTTCTATCGACTGAACAGTAAGTAAATTTTGGTGGATTTTTTATGGTTATCCCTGCACTCGAAACCATTTAACTTGTAATTCACAATTAATTTTCATAAATTTGAGATGAACCAATTAATTATTTATATGAAAAATATAGTTTCAATTTTAGCATTAGTTTGCACATTTACGTTTACTTCTTGTAATGAAAAACAACCCTGTGATGTCCCTACAAATGGATTTTTAACGGACACAGATTTTAAGGTAAAAATGGGGTCTGAGACCGCCGTAGACATTTTTAATCAACTGGACGCCGCATGGGCAAAACGTGATTATGAAACAATGAAAACATTTATTGCCGATGAAGCGTTTCTTAATTTTGATGATGGAGTTGTAGCAACAACCCCACAAGAATTTGTAGACAAAATTAAAGCCGATGCTGAGGAATCTGAAGACGAAGGCGACAATCAGTGGGTTACAAACTATGCATTTGCTTTGGCACTTACCGATGACGGGTCGGAAGAAACGACTGTCGATACTGGCGATTGGGTAAATGCTCAATTTACAACGAAAAGTACTGATCCAGACTCAGAAATTGATTCTGAAGTTTACTACGAGTACTACCATATTGTTGACGGAAAAGTTACAGAATGGAATCAGTTTAAAAAAACAATCAAAAAGTAATACAAATCAACTAAAACAATAATTATGAAAAATATTATAACCGCATTATTTTTAACACTAGGATTTGCAGTAACTGCACAAGTTGTAAACATCACCTATATTTCTGTTGAAAGAGAAAATTCTGAAACGTTTTTAGAACTTCATGAAAAATTCACCAACCTTTCAATTTCTGAAGACCGAAAGATTACTGGAGGAGGAATGTTTGCACATGCATTTGCTGGCGATTATACGTTTGCTATTTATGACTTTTATGCAAATGAACAAGATTTAGTAAATGATCCATCTCTTGCAGATGCAGCTATGCAAGCCAATGTAGAAGCTATGAAACTAGACGATGCAGCTAAAGAAGCACTTATGTCAGAATACCAAAACTATTCTGCAATGTACGCGCACAATCACTCCGACCAAATTAGACAAAGTAGAGGCTTAGAAGAACTAACTTTTGAAGCAGAAGGTTTGGATTGGGGAACAAAAAAAGTTGTTGTAGTAAGTACATACAATACCAAATGGGGAAAAAACAGAGCCTTTTTTAACGGTGTAAAAAATGGAAGTTTAAAAACACTTAAAGAAAGTGGACATGCAGTAGCAGCCTACGCAAGTCGTCATTTTTACGGCTCAGGAGCAGACTGGCATACGTACCAATTTTATAATTCTTGGTCAGATTTTGCTGCTTACGAAGAAGCAAACTTAGGGGGAGCAATGACGGATGAAGACAAGAACTTTTGGTCCGCAATTGATTCTCATTCAGATGAAATCTTAACATTTATTGGTGGTATGAATCCTGAAACAAAAGTGTTCAGCTATGCTAAATAAGAAGTACTAAATTTTTAAATAAGATCACACCTCCTAATTATATTGGGAGGTTTTTTTTGTCCTAGCGACGAAGTTTAAAATAAAAAAGCACCTGATAAACGATCAGGTACTTTTTTACAACTAGAGGATTCAATTATTCCCCTTCATCACTAATCTTCGCTGGTTTTACACTGCTGTCATATTCCGTATGGTATTCTTCTAGCAAGCCTGTTGTAGCGTTCAACAAGTCTTTAGTCTCTAATAACAAACTAAAGTAAAGCGTTGTGTTTTTTGGGCTTGATTCCTCAGTACGCGTTCGTTGTACTTGTGTCTCAATATTAGATTTAAGAATCGCATAGATTTTACTTTTTTGTTCAATAATCGATCCTATTTTTTCAAATGATTGTGAGTTAAAGGTGTCGATCGCCTCAGAAAACAATTGTTGTATTGAATCATTGATTTGACTTAGTTCTTTAATTTGATTGAACTTCAGTTTTTTGTGGTTATTATGAACATGCTTGTGACTTACTTTCGTAATATAGGTCAAAGATTGCGTCATGTCCTGAAGGTAACCTAAAATAAGAATGTAAAAATTACTAGCACCCACACTTGATTCATCTAAATTTTTGATAAAGTAAAAAACATTATCTCTTAATTCATCAACTTCATCGGAGAGTTTAATAATTTGCTTTTTATTCTTTTTAAGAGCGTCTAAGTCTTGTTGAGCAAGACCGTTGAATGCTGCAGCATAAATTTTCTTTCCACGCTTTAAAACGTTTGCAATATTTTCTGCACTTTCTATAATAACCCCTTGAACAGAACTACTCTCTGTTTTTTTCAAACGGTCATCTGAAGCTAATTCTTGTGTCTTTTTTCTATGAACAATAGAACTTCTTACAAGCAATGCAATTGCAGTTAAAAGAAGTATCGGAAACATCACTTCTAAGTTCAAGTTTAGCAAGTAGGCAACCAAAGCTGCTGCGCTAAATGCACTAAAGGCTGTAAAAAACCATCCGCCAATAACATTAAGTACTCCAGCAACACGATATACGGCACTTTCTGCACCCCAAGCTCTATCTGCTAACGATGTTCCCATAGCAACCATAAAGGTCACATAGGTTGTAGAAAGTGGTAATTTGTAGGAAGTTGCTATGGATATTAAAACGGCTGCCACCATAAGGTTTACCGCTGCTCTAACCAAGTCAAAAGCAGGCAATTCGTGTATTTTATTTTTAGTTAATTTGATGACAGGTTGTTCAAATTGCTGTTCAATCTTTTCTTGCCAAGACATTGGTAAAATAAAAGCCGATACTTTTGAAGCACCCATTGCAATTCTCACAAATCCACGTGACAATGTATTAGGTTGAAAACGTTCTTTTGTTTCACCTTGACTAGATAAGTCCAATGATGTTTTTACAACATCTTTTGCTTTAGCAGAAAACCATAAGGTCACTACCATTACCATACCAGCGCCAAATAATAACCAGTTGTTTGTAGGGACTTTAGAGGCCAAAACATCCATTGGGAACTCTGTTGCTGAAAGACCGGACGCGGACCATTCTAAGAACGCATTATAGGCAGCCACTGGCACACCAATAAAGTTAACAAGGTCATTTCCTGCAAAGGCTAGTGCCAATGCAAATGTTCCTACAATAATAATCAGCTTATAAATATTTGTTTTTGCGAACACAATCAATCCATATGACAATAAAGACCAGAACACTGAACTTATCAATACAATCGTTAGAACTTGCGTTTCCAAGAAATCTTTTACGGTACTACCTCCAATAATATCAAACGATTGTTTGGCGTAAGAGGTTCCTTTGAGCCCTTTCATAAATATAAAATAGGTAATCGCAGTCAATGCAATACCACTAAAAAGAGCACCTACCCAATTTGCTTTTCTTTGAAAATTATAAGATAACAACAGTCGAGACACCCATTGTACGAGAGCTCCAATGGAGAAAGCAACCACTACCGATAGAAGTATCCCAAATATAATTTGAGAGGCTTTTGAGGTATTTATGTAGTTGACAACTTCACTAAAATCACCACCACTTGCACCAATTTTAATTAAAGCCATTGCAACCGCAGCACCTAATAATTCAAATACAATTGAAACAGTTGTTGAGGTTGGCATTCCTAGCGAGTTAAAGAAATCTAGAAGTAAAATATCTGTAATCATGACCGCCATGAAAATAATCATGATCTCATTGAACATAAATTCACCGGGGTTAAAAATTCCTTTTCGGGCAACTTCCATCATACCACTCGAAAAAATTGCTCCTACAGCAACGCCAATACTAGCAACAATCATAATCGTTTTGAACGAAATCGCTTTGGAACCTATTGCTGAGTTTAAAAAATTTACAGCATCATTACTAATTCCAACGACTAAATCTGCAATAGCCAAGAAGGCTAAAGCAATAATCATATACAAATAAATATTTTCCATAATTTAGTTTAATTTATTAAGCAAATCTCTTAAGACTTTTGATTTATGAAGTTAAGTTAATGTTATGTTTTAAAAATGAATATCAAATCCAAGTCTAAAGGTGATGTTATCTTTTTGACCATCCAATGTAGTATAACTCAGATCACTTTGAACTTTCAGTTTATGTCCCACAAGAAATCTATTGAACCCTAATGTATACTGTTTTGAAGGAAGTGTTTCTGTAATTGTTTCGTAATCTAAAGTCGTAAAACGCCCAGCAATTTCGTAATTGTTTTTAAATAAGTATCCAGCCTGTAGATTCAAAGCATTTCCTGTCAATACAATATCACCTGTTGGCGTTACCCCGTCTGCTTCTGTTGCTATGACAGTATCTGCCGTCCGTTTGGCATATTCACCCATAAATGAAAACCCATTCTTTTTGTACATTGCATCTACAAAAATTGTCGTTTGGTTGGTTTCAAAAATAGTTTCATCGGTTCTGATCATGTAATCCCCAGCAAAGCCACGCTCACGAACTGCATTTTCATTAAAGTTGTAAGTAAATCCAACCATTAATTTTGATGTTGCTTCCCTTTTTAAATCAGACTGACTGTAATCGCCTTTGGACTTAAAGGCTCCAAAAGGTAAAAACTCTAGTCGTGCTGTGTATTGTAGTCCACCTTCATTTCCTTCTGTTACGTTACGACCTTCTCCTTGTGATATGGCAAATTTTTCGCGCATTAAAAACGCACCACCTAAGTTTGATTTGTGACGAATTTGGATTCCTAAATCGCGATCAATATTGAATCGACTGTTTAATAAAGAACGATCAATCAACTGCAAATTTGCAGAAGATACCACACGTTCCACATTTCCAGGTAGTTTTGTTTGTCCAGCCCAAAGCTCCCAGTTTTTTGAAAATCTCCACATAATTACGGCATCTAAAATATAACGCGGGGTATTTCGATTAAACTCGTTAGCGCCAGAAATATCTCTATTGGATAACCCCAATTCTAGTTTGTATTTTAATTTTGGACTGTACGCAAATCCGTCAAACTTTAAACGTGAACGACGTACAATAAAATTATGTTCTGGACTGGTGTATTGGTTACCGTCATGATCCCAAGAAGACATAGAACGCACTTGGAAACGTGGCGCAAATTTAACACTAAATGAGCTGTCTTTTGCTACGAAATTGATCAGTCCTTTTCCAAAGGAAGTATCACTGATTTCTTGAGATTGTACTGAAGTGATTGCAAATAATGTTATTGCAAGAGATAAAATTCTTAATTTCATTATAGTATAATATTAGTTTTTGTCGGGTACAAATAACACAAACTAATGTTATCTTAATGTTTCCTAAAGATTAAGATTGAATGAAAAAAAAGCTGCCTGGCCAAGGGCAGCTTATCAGAAATCATTATTTTCTAGTCGACAAAAACTAATATGTAATAATGATACTAATTAAGTGTCTTAGACATTACAAAGATTGTAATTAATCATGTCCCATGCGTAAGGAAAACGTTAAGTAATTATTAAACGTGAGTCAATACTGCAAAAGTAAATTTTCGGCTTTTTAACCAAAATAGATGCTGAGTTATAAAATCAACTAGTATTGATTCATTGATATTGCTATTTTATTTAAATGCAACAGCTCAATACACAGGTTTTAAGAAGGTATAGCGCTCAAATTAGTATGCTTAGAACTCTTTATTATTTTTGAAATTCAAACCCTCCAATGTTAATTTAATGTAAACTAATTATTGATTTAATGTAAATTTTGTGTATTTTTATACTATAATCAAGAACACAATACGCACTATTATGAAAAAATATATATTCATCGCACTAGTTTTTATCGGAATAGCAGCATATGCTCAAACTTCAATACAACCAAAATTTGAGGTTGAAGCCAATGTAATTTCAGCGACCTATTTTCATGATAATGGAGCAATTCAACAGCAGGGTACTTTTAATAAAAAAGGAAAGCTAGATGGTCTATGGATAAGCTATAATGATAATGGCGTAAAATTATCTCAGGGTAATTATGATAAAGGAATCAAAACAGGGAAGTGGTTTTTCTGGACTGAAAATTCCTTAAAGGAAGTTGATTATAATGATTCTAGAATCACAAATGTTAATGAATGGAATAGTAAATCTGAGCTTGCTACCACTCTTAAATAAATATATTCAATTATATGATATCAAACAAAAAAGCTCCCAACGGGAGCTTTTTTGTTAACCAATCTAAGACTATGGAATTACTCTGACCATCCGCTAGCCCAATTTGGAATATCTGCACCATTCCCTGCTCCTGCGGCTCCTGAGTTTAATCCGTCATAGGCATAGCCACCCCAGCTCCAGTCTGAAGGTGCATTTACATAATTAAAATTACTAATCACTAAGTCCCCGTTAGCTAATCGTGTATTTGCTGCAGCATCCGTACTTTTTATTTTCATTCCTAAAGAAATACCATCAACATATATGTTCGCATAAGAAATATTTCCGCCACCCTCTTTGAAATAAATGGCACCTTCGGAGTTTCCTAAACCATCAACAACCATTGTGACATTTGATACTGTAGCCGAGGTCACTGGAGTTGCATCTCCGTTATCGCCATTATTTGAGCCCTCTATTCCGGCTTTTGTAATGCCTTTGATATATGCACCCTCAATAGAGCCCACAAAACCATCTGCAAAATCAATAGAATCATCGCCAGAATTAATAGAGACTAGATTTTTAGCATTTACAGCGCCTCCAAAAAATTCAATCCCATCATCGCCACCATTTACGGAAGAGACATTTGAAAAGGTTGTTCCAGAGCCCACTCCAAATAAAGTCACGCCATTAAATTCTTTTTCATTGGTAAATGTAGCTCCTGTATATTCAACTCTTAAATAAGTAACAACCCCTGAATTATCCGAATTATCAGAACCTCCATACGTCAAATCTCCAACTTCAGAAGTTACGTTGGTTCCTGCATTTGTAATGCCATATCCAGCGATTGCCAATCCACCCCATGAGCCTGCTTCTTGAGTTTCAGAAGTCATAACTACTGGTGCCGTTGCCGTTCCATTGATGTATATTTTAGCACCACGCTCTCACTCCAATATACGCAGACGTTGAGGTGCCGGCTGCAGCTGTAATTGTGGTGCCTGCTGGAATCGTCAACACAGCTCCTTCTTTTACGATCAGTGCGCCGGTAAGAATATAAGTCTCAGAAGCATTTAATGAAACACTTCCACTAGTAATGTTGCCTTGTAAATCGCCTGCATTTACTTGAAAACCAGCAACGGTATTTTCTGTAGTAGATTCTTCGATACTACAACTAAGCGCAAATAACGCAGTAAAAATGGAAAGACTTAAATTTATTTTTTTCATTTTATTTTATGTTTTGATTTATACAAATATCTAATGATAATTGGGTTTGAGCTTTAACTAAAAGTTACGAGTTGATTAGATTTACTGAAATTAATTGTAAACTAAATGTTAGCAACCTGTTCTAATTTAAAATCGAAACCCAACAGACAAACTGATGTTAACGCCTCTCTTAAATTCACTTAAGGTCACTTCACTAATTCCTGGAGTTTCATACACTTCTTGAACCCTTTTAATAGAAGGGTTTAATAGGTTTTTTACAGACAGATGAAAAGTTGAGGTTTTTAAGTTTACTTTTAATAATTAAATCCAAAGTATTAAAACTTTTGTCGATCACATTTCCTTTTTTTAGAGTTCCAATAGTATTTAATTGATCAGAAAAATAATTGTAAGCCAATGTGGTTTGTAAAGAATGATCTTTATCAAATGCTTTAAAATAAGTAAGGTCTGTATTTACCAATACATCTGAAGCTCCAGTTAGTTTACTAGAATCAAAAGTGAAACTGGCACTGTATTCGGTTTCAGCATTCACTTTTTCAGCATTCAAATCTTGGGACGTTTTGATTAGTGATACGTTTAATCCCCCAGAAAGTTTTGTGATCAAATTCAGCTTCCTCCCCCTTAAAATTAAAAAGCTCTTTTTTGAGTTCTACTTCTAAACCAAACACTTCTGCTTTATCTCCTGAGTTGATATAGGAAATATCATTTGAAGTAGAATTTATAAAAATAGAGTTGATTGGGTTTTGGATTAACTTTCCAAAAACGGTTGCAGAAATTAGTTCTCCATTTGAAGGAAAAAACTCCCACTTCAAATCTGCATTCCAGTTAGTGGATTCATAAATATCTTTATTTCCTCTATAGACTTGTGTAACCTCTTCATAAAGCATATCTACACGTTCCTTAAATTGAGGGAGTGTATAGGTTTTACTGGCGCCAAATTTCAAATTCATATTTTCTTTAAGCACATACTTTGTCGAAAGAGATGGCAACAATTTTTTTTGTATGAGACCAATCCTTTGTTTGTTAGAAGACTGTAGTGTTAAGTAGTCAATTTCCACCCCAATCATTTCGGCTCTAACGCCGGCAACTACAGAAAATTTTGAAGAAAAATTCCATAAACCGTTCACATATCCAGCATTAATATATTGACCCCCACTATACGTTTGAGTTTTTAAAGTATTGATTCTGTAAAGCGTATTTAAATTTGAAGCATTAAAAAATGCATCAAAATTTGTGATGTCAACATTGTAAAGTCCTGCCTGGTTAATCAGTCTAAAGTCATACTGTTGAGATGAAAAATCAATCCTTTTGAAACGACCGCTATACCCAAAAGTAAGTTTGCCTTTCAAGTCATCTTCACTATCATTAAATTTAATTTCATCTGAAATATTAACAGAAAACTCATCTTCTTTTAAGTCCTGAAAAAAGCGGTGGTTATAAATTGGACTTCCTGTAATTAAAACAAAATCAGTAGTGCGGTTCGCTCTAAAATCAGCTCCTGCGGTATTTTGCATTCGATCAGGAATAGTGTTGTTTAAACCATTATATCCAACAATCCAACGGATTGTATTGGTATCTGAAATGGCGTGCGTCTCCACTCAATTGATTGATTAGTAATTGTAGTCTCAGTAAACGTATTTCTTTGGATAAACCCAACCCCATTTTCATTATTGGTAGCATCATTATCAAACTCAATGTCAAACCCACTATATTCATCATGACTTTGATCAGAACTATTTAAAAATAGGGTTGTAAAAGTCAATTTGTGGTTGCTATTCATGCGATAATTAAGCACCCCCATTGCGGTAGTGTTTGTTGTATAGCTGTAACTGTCTTTATTAAAATCCTGTCGTGTATACCCATCCGCTCCAATTTTCCCACGGTTTAGACCAGAATTAAAAGTGCTCGAGTTGTCAAACCCAACGGTAAAAAAGGCATTCAATCGGCCTTCTTCCCCTAACTCAAACGATCTGCCACCGTTTATACTTAAACCGCCATTATATTTTAAATTAGATGTTTTTCTATTCCAACTAGATCCCCAATTGTTAGTATTTGAAGGATTTGTAGGTGGATTTGCCGAGTAAAATCCACTAAAACTTGGTCCTTCTTGTAAGTAAAAGTTGTTAGATTCTAAGGTATTGGAATTGCCTCCAAAACTAAACTTCACAGCTAAGTAAGGTTGTCCTGTAAAGTTTTTAGAATCTATATTAATATTTGCACCTCCAAAATCGCCATAATTTTTTGCATTAAAGGTTTTGCTTACACCAATATTTTCTACGATATCTGTTGAGAATAATGATAAATCAATATTTTTTTGAGCCGCATTATTAGATGCTAGTGGAAGTCCATTGAGTGTTGTAATGTTATAACGATCTCCAAGTCCTCTCACAAATACATTTCCTGATCCTGATTGTTTGGAAATCCCAGCGATTTTTGTAACGGCTCCAGCAATGGTTCCTACTCCTTTTTTGCTTAGTTCTTGTGCTCCGATAGCCGTTTCCATAAGAACCGCTTTTTTTTGTTGGAGAAGCAAAGCGCTTTCTGTTTCACGTTTTTTGGTGGTTTTGATAATAACCTCTTCTAAAGCAGCACTATTTGCTTCCAGTACAACGTTAATTTCGTTTGTTACTCCCGCTTCAATCAGCGTTTCAATCTCTATGGTTTTGTAGCCCACAAAACTGAACACAACAGTATAAGTTCCTGGATCCAATAGTTCTAAACTATAAATACCGTCAAAATCTGAAGTGGTTCCTTTTGTAGTTCCCTTAATTAAAACATTAGCAAAAGCCAATGGCTCATTATTGAATTCTTTGTCTGTCAATTTTCCAGATACAGAGCCCGTATACTGAGCGCTAACAATTCCTGAAATAAATAAAATACAGATTAATAAAAAGCGTTTCATCGATTAATTTTAATTAATTATTAAGCTGCAAATCTAGCCTGAAACACCCCTTTTTTAGGTTACCCTACATTTATTTAAAGATTAATAGAACGTTATTTTAATTAATGTGAAGATAGATTTAAGCAACAATTAATTAACATTGAAATTACTATCTTGCAGGTTAATACCAGACACTATGAATTGGGAACAATTACTCTCTTTAAAGCGCCAAGGAGACACCAACAAACGGCTTAGAAACGAGCAAGACGAAACCCGATTAGGGTTTGATGTTGATTACGATCGCATTATTTTTTCACCTGAATTTAGAAGTCTTCAAGATAAAACTCAAGTAGTACCCCTTTCATCAACGGACTTTGTACATACACGACTCACTCACAGTCTTGAAGTCAGTGTCGTTGCACGTTCTTTGGGAAGAAAAGCAGGTGTTAAAATTTTAGAGAAACACCCCTATCTAGCCGAAATACATGGCTATAAACCAAATGATTTTGGGGCGATTGTTGCAGCCGCAGCATTGGCACATGACATTGGAAACCCACCCTTTGGTCACTCCGGTGAAAAAGCTATTGGGCACTATTTTAAAAATGGATCTGGTCAAAAATTTAAAGCCCAACTCAACCCGAAAGAATACCAAGATTTATGTGATTTTGAGGGCAATGCAAATGGCTTTAAAGTCTTAACTCAAGACAAACAAGGCAGGCACAAGGTGGACTCAGGCTGAGTTACGCCACTTTGGGAGCTTTTACAAAGTACCCAAAAGAATCACTCCCTGTAAAACCAAATGCCCACATTGCATCTAAAAAGTATGGCTTTTTTCAAACTGAAAAAACACATTTTTTAGATGTAGCAAGCGAGTTGGGTTTAAACACACTTAGCGCTGAAAACGCACAATTTTCCAGACATCCCTTAGCCTTTTTAGTGGAAGCAGCAGATGATATTTGCTATACTATTATTGATTTTGAAGATGGGATCAACCTTGGGTTAATCGCGGAAGATTATGCCCTTGAATATTTAATTAATTTAGTAAGAGGGACCATCAATACCGAAAAATACAGTGCACTTAATTCTACAAAAGAACGCGTGAGTTATCTTAGGGCGTTGGCAATTAGCACCTTGATTGAGGACGCTGTCAATATATTTATGGCACACGAAAAAGAAATTCTTGAAGGTAAATTTCATGTTTCTATACTTGATAAAAGCAAATACCAAGCACAAATTAATGACATCATAAAACTCAGTATTGAGAAAATTTATAACTCAGAAGAAGTCATTGATAAAGAAATTTCTGGATTTGAAATTTTAAATCAACTCCTAGATCGATTTGTTTTGGCCGTTAATAATAATTATGAAAATGTACCTACAGCCTATGACAAACTATTGTTGAAACTTATTCCAGACGAGATAGATTTTCAAAATGATAGCCTTTACACAAGGTTGCTAAGTATATGCTATTTTGTGTCTTTATTTTCTGATACAAAAGCTGTTTTGACCTACAAAAAAATCAAAGGGCTGGCTTTTTAGGATCATTTTTTTGTATCTTGCAGCACCCAAATTTGTTTTAAGAAAACCTAATTCTTATGAAAAAACAAAATTTACTTGTAGTTATTTTAGCATTCGTAGTTTCTTTAGGATGCTTTTCAATCGATACCGACACATCCCTTTCCGAGAAAGTGAGAGTCAAACACAAAACATTTTTAGACAACAGTCCTTTTAAAGAGACCAAAGGACTTACTAAAACAAAAAGAAAAGCAATCAGTTTACCACCCAACGCTTATTTTGAAGAAGAATGGGAGCTTACAATGAACCCAGAAAAGGGCCGGCCAACCCCTGAAAACCTTGAAACCATACGCCACCAACTTCATGCGGAGGCTTCCGCAAGAGTCCCTGGAGATGCCGCTGATAATAATTGGATTTCAAGAGGTCCAGATAATGTAGGTGGCCGAACGAGAGCCATTATGTTTGACCCTAACGATACCACAAATGAAACTGTTTTTGCAGGAGGTGTGAGTGGTGGTCTATGGAAAAATACTAATATTTCCAATGCAAACTCAACTTGGATTCGTGTTGATATTCCAGAAAATTTAAATATCTCTACCATCATTTCAGACCCTAACAACTCGACTACCTTTTATATAGGTACAGGAGAATCTTATGTTAGAGGCGATGTCAATGGAGATGGTGTCTGGAAATCTACTGATACAGGAGCAACTTGGACTAAAATATTTGGAGGTATTTCTGGAGCTACAAATTTCCAGTCATCATCTGATATTACAGTGAACTCACCTGCTGGAATTGCAGGCAATTACCAATCCTATCCAACAACAGCATTTGGGCCAACAATTACGTCTGCTCTTACAGCAGATTTTATTTTAGCAAACGACTCCAATGGAGTTGCTACAGAAGCTTGCAATGCTTTCGGATCTACTGTAAATGGGAAAATTGCAGTCATACGCAGAGGTAATTGTAATTTCACTGTTAAAGTCAAAAATGCTCAAGATTCAGGCGCTATTGGTGTGATTATGATGAATAATGTAGATGGTTCCCCTGTTCCAATGGGTGGCACAGACGCTACAATTACAATACCATCAGTCATGATTTCAAAATCGGTTGGAGATATTTTAGAAGCCGCCTTAAATGCAGGCACTGTGAATGGGTCTCTAAACCTTGCTATTGGAACTTTCACAGGAAACCTAGTTCCAGGAATCCAACACATCAATGACATGAAAATTAGAAATAATTCAGGCGTTTCAGAACTGTACGTAGCTGCAAGTGACTCTTTTTATGGAGCTGCAAACTCCACTACCTATTTAGGTGGTCCTGAGTATGGCCTATATAAGACTGTTGATGGGGGTACAAATTGGTCCGAAGTAACACTGCCATTAACGGCTAACAATAGAAAGCACTGTCCAAATGATATAGAAATTGCATCTGATAACAAAATATGGCTATCTACAACAAATAGCGCTTTATACAACGAAGGTGGAGGTGTTATTTTTTCTTCAACAGATGGAACTAATTTCACAAAAGTTTATGATGTTCCAGACAGTGACCGAACCCAAATAGCAGTTTCCAGTACCACCGCAGACAAAGTGTACGTTTTGGCAGAAACGTCTACTGGGGTTGCCATGAGACGAACAACAACAGGTTTTGTACCTTCTTTTTTCGTTTCATATATAACACCTCCAAATGATCTAGATACAGGAATTTCTGCTGGAGATTTTACGAGAGGCCAAGCGTTTTATGATCTAATGCTTGAAGTAGATCCTACAGATGATGACATTGTATTTGCAGGCGGGATCGATGCTTTCAAATCTTCAAATCAAGGAGTCGCTTGGACACAATTAACACATTGGTATGGAGGATTTAACAGGCAATATATGCACGCCGATCAACACGCTGCAACATTTGCAAATAACGATGCCAATAAGATGCTATTCTCAAATGATGGGGGCGTATTTTATTCTAGTGACGGGGGCGTGACTATATCTGAAAGAAATAAAGGGTTTGTTACCGGTCAGTTTTACACTGTAGGCGTAGGCCCAACAACTGCATTTCCTAGTGGAGACTTCTTTGGAGGTGGACTGCAGGACAATGGCACCCAGTTATTTGAAGGTACCTCAACAACTGGCCCCGATAGCACAATTGAGCGCTATGGTGGTGACGGGGCTTACACATTTTTTGATCAAGATGGAACCGACCGCTATTTTATAAGTAATTATGTATACAATGACGGGATAAATCTGTATAATTATGATGGTCCAAATGTGACCATTAATAACGAAAGCGCAAGTAATGGCTCTTTTATCAATCCTTGTGCTTTGGATTCTAATTTAGACATCCTATATACGAACTATACTAGTACCGCAAATGGCAACGCAATTAGGAGGTATGCTGGAATTAAATCGTCGGGAACACTTGTTAAAACGACTTTAACAGACACAAATTTTGACAACAGACCAACGGCCTTTACAGTCTCACCACATACCACCACATCATCCACCTTGTTTGTAGGAACGGTTCTGGGAGATGTTTTTAAAATTACCAACGCGAATACTCCATCTCCAACGTGGACAGAAATAGAAGTGCAAAATAACATTGTAGGAAGTATATCGGATATTGAAGTAGGAGCTTCTGAAAACGAGATTTTTGTGACCATTCACAACTATGGTGTAGAAAGCATTTGGTATACAAACAATGGCGGTACTTCTTGGGCAGCAAAAGAAGGGAATCTTCCAGATATGCCCGTAAAAACTATTTTACAAAACCCATTGAACTTAGAGGAAGTTATTATAGGAACAGAACTAGGAGTATGGTATACGAACAATTTCTCATCTACATCCCCAAAATGGTCCTCTTCTTTTAATGGTATGAGGAATGTTAAAGTCATGGATTTAGATGTTAGAGATGATAACATGGTTTTTGCAGCAACCTATGGTAGAGGCGTTTTTTCTGGGATGTTTACTGCCACTTCGTTCAGTGTCAATGAAGAAGATGTATTTGCTAATACAATCAAATTGTTTCCAACCGTTTCTAAAGGACAGTTCACACTAACATCCAGCAAAACTATTGGATCCGCCCAAATAAACATCTTTTCCATTACCGGGAAGAGCGTCTATGAAACCAATCTTGAAATACAACAAGGTTTAAGAAAAGAATTCGATTTAAATTTAAATTCTGGAATGTACTTGGTGAATCTAAAAGGCTCTGATTTTGAAACGACCAAACGAATCATTATTAAATGATACTTGATAGGAGTTAACTAAAAAAAGGGAAGCATTGCTTCCTTTTTTTTAGTTTATAAGTTAGATTTGATGTGTTTTTTCAAACTATCTATATCGAGATTTAATGTTTTTTGTAAGAGTTCTACCGATCCATGCTCAATAAAGGTATCGGGAATTCCTTTTACAATCACATCATTTTTGTAGTTATGAGTCGCAGCAAACTCTAATATCGCACTCCCAAAACCTCCGTGGATCACACCGTTTTCAACCGTTATGAGTGTTGAATAGGTTTTGAAAATAGTATGTAATAAACGTTCATCCAAAGGCTTTACAAAGCGCATATCGTAATGTGCACAATTCAGCCCATCGATGGCCTTTGAAACCGTATTAGAAATGGTCCCTAAACTTAAAATAGCGAGATCTCCCCCTTGTTTTAACAGAACGCCGGTTCCAATTTCTATACTTTTAAATTCGGATTTCCAGTTAGATAGTACACCTCTACCTCTAGGATATCGAATCGCAATCGGATGCTGTAAACCTCTTTGAGCCGTATACATAATGTTCCGTAATTCGTTCTCATTCCTAGGTGCAACAATGATAAGATTTGGAATACACCTTAGATAAGCCAAGTCAAACACTCCGTGATGAGTAGCGCCATCTTCTCCTACCAATCCAGCACGATCGATACAAAAAATAACAGGCAAATTTTGTAGTGCAACATCATGAATAATTTGGTCATATGCCCGTTGTAAAAAGGTTGAATATATATTGCAAAAAGGGATCAAGCCTTGTGTTGCCATCCCTGCTGCCATTGTGACGGCGTGCTGCTCGGCAATCCCTACATCAAAAGCCCGTTCAGGAATTTCATCCATCAGATATTTTAGGGAGCTTCCTGTCGGCATTGCAGGTGTGATACCGACAATAGCGGTATTAGCCCTAGCTAATTCTACAAGCGTTAATCCAAACACATCTTGGTATTTGAGAGGAAGGTTATCGTTACTTTTTGCAATTATATCACCAGTAGTTGCATCAAACTTTCCTGGTGCATGGTATTTAACCTGATCTTTTTCAGCCTGCTTTAGGCCTTTTCCTTTGGTCGTTATGATATGCAAGAATTTTGGACCATCAATAGTTTTGAGACGCTCTAGTTCTGAAAGAAGTGCCGATATATCGTGCCCATCAATAGGACCAGAATATTCAAAATTGAGAGCTTCAAAAATGTTGTCTTGTTTTTGAGTGCCTTTTTTTACATTAGTTAAATACTGTTTCAAAGCCCCCACACTTGGATCGATTCCAATCGCATTATCATTTAAAACAACCAGTAAATTGGCCGTTGTTACTCCGGCATGATTCAAGCCTTCAAAAGCCATTCCACTCGCAATAGACGCATCGCCAATTACCGCAATATGCTGTCTATTTTCGCCTTTTAATTGGGATGCAATTGCCATTCCTAAAGCTGCCGAAATAGAGGTTGATGAATGTCCAGTACCAAACGCATCGTATATACTTTCGTCACGTTTTGGGAACCCGCTGATACCCTTATATTGTCGGTTGGTATGAAATTGATTTTTACGCCCCGTCAAAATTTTATGGACATAGGCTTGATGGCCTACATCCCAAACCAATAGATCGTCGGGGGTGTTAAACACATAGTGCAACGCAATGGTCAATTCTACCACCCCGAGACTCGCCCCCAAATGTCCTTCTTTAGTCGCAACGATTTCAATAATATACTGCCTTAACTCTTTGGCGAGTTGCGGTAAATCACTGGCCGAAAGCTGACGTAAATCTGTTGTAGAATTTATATGTTCTAGTAAATTTTTTAACACATAGCAAAAGTACAAGATTGAAATCGTATTTTTGACTTATGGATGCTATTTTTGACGATGAATATTTTATGAAAAAGGCGCTTCAAGAAGCAGAAGCAGCTTTTGATAAAGGAGAAATTCCAGTTGGCGCGGTGATTGTTGTTGATAACAGAATCATAGCTCGTGCGCACAATCTCACAGAACTTTTAAATGATGTGACGGCGCATGCCGAAATGCAAGCCATTACAGCTGCTGCTAATTTTTTAGGTGGGAAGTATCTCAACAAATGTACCTTATACGTCACTCTCGAACCCTGTCAGATGTGTGCAGGTGCTTTGTATTGGAGTCAGGTTTCAACAATAGTTTATGGCGCTAAAGACGAGCACCGAGGCTGTGGGGTGATGGGAACAACACTACATCCCAAAACGGTTTTAAGAGGCGGAGTTTTAGCTGCCGAAGCCTCAGAATTAATGAAACGATTTTTTGTAGAAAAACGAAATTTGAATTAAACTTAAGACTTTTTAGAGTCATTAAACTCTCGCATTTTTTCCAGATTCTCTTCAGTGAGCATATAATCAGCCACTTTTTTATCTTTCCAACGGTAATAGGAAAATAGCGGAAATACGATCACACATAAACCAATCACTCCAAATCCGACAAGTTTTTTTGAGTAGGGTAACTCCACAATAAGGCCAGTGAACATACTGATCATTGTAGCAATAAATAAAACCCAAATCAAGTATTTCATGTGGTGAGTATGTGTTATTTAAGGTCTACCTTTAAGTGTAGCTCATTTAATTGTGTAGTATCGATTGGAGATGGCGCATCGATCATCACATCCCGTCCAGAGTTATTTTTTGGAAAGGCAATGAAGTCTCTAATGGTTTCTTGACCTCCTAAGATTGCCACCAAACGGTCCAAGCCAAAGGCCAAACCACCATGAGGTGGTGCGCCATATTCAAAGGCGTTCATTAAAAATCCAAATTGTTCTTTAGCTTCTTCGGGTGTAAAACCAAGATGATCAAACATCAATGCTTGTGTTGCTTTATCGTGGATACGAATAGATCCACCTCCAATTTCATTTCCATTTAAAACCAGGTCATAAGCATTGGCTTTGACAGCTCCTGGATCGGTATCTAAAAGTGAAATTTGATCTGGTTTTGGTGCGGTGAACGGGTGGTGCATTGCATGGTAACGTTTGCTGTCTTCATCCCATTCCAATAATGGAAAATCAGTCACCCATAACGGTGCAAATTCTTTAGGGTTTCGAAGCCCTAAACGTTCAGCCAGTTCCATACGGAGGGCGCTTAATTGTGCTCTTACTTTATCAGTAGGCCCAGAAAGTACACAGACTAAATCACCAGACTGGGCTCCTGTAACTTCTGCCCATTTTCCAAGATCGTCTTGATCATAGAATTTATCAACGGAAGATTTATAAGTACCATCATCATTACATCGTGAATAGATCATCCCTAAGGCTCCAATCTGTGGTCGTTTTAACCAGTTGATAATGCCATCAATTTCTTTACGGGTGAAACTATTTCCACCAGGAACAGCAATTCCAACCACTAATTCAGCGGCGTTAAAAACACTAAAATCTTTATGTTGAGTGACGGCATTTAATTCGCCAAATTTCATCCCAAAACGAATGTCAGGCTTGTCGTTTCCATAGGTCTCCATCGCCTCGTCATAAGTCATTCTAGGAAATGAGGTAATGTCTTTTCCGTGAATAGATGTAATCAAATGACGTGTTAAACCTTCAAAAATATTCAAAATATCTTCTTGGTCAACAAAAGCCATTTCACAATCTATTTGAGTAAACTCCGGTTGTCTGTCGGCTCTTAAATCTTCATCTCTAAAACATTTTACAATCTGAAAGTATTTATCCATACCTCCAACCATTAATAGTTGTTTGAAGGTTTGTGGCGATTGTGGAAGGGCATAAAATTGACCTTCATTCATTCGGCTTGGTACTACAAAATCTCGAGCACCTTCTGGCGTTGACTTGATTAAGTAAGGCGTTTCAACCTCTACAAATTCTTGAGAAGACAAATATGAACGCACTTCTTGCGTTACTTTATGTCTAAATATTAAATTATCTTTAACAGGGTTTCTTCTGATATCTAAATAGCGATACTTCATTCGAAGTTCCTCGCCGCCATCCGTTTGGTCTTCAATGGTAAATGGAGGGACTTTTGCTTCGTTTAAAACGGTTAGTTTTGATACTAAAATTTCTATGTCTCCAGTTTCTAAGTTAGGATTTTTAGACGCCCGTTCAATAACGGATCCAGTGACTTGAATGACAAATTCACGTCCAAGACTTTTGGCCATGGTCATCATCGCTTCTGGTGTGCGTTCGGCATCAAATATAAGTTGTGTTATCCCGTAGCGATCTCTTAAATCTACCCAGATCACAAATCCTTTATCGCGTGATTTTTGTACCCACCCTGAAAGTGTGACTTCTTCGTTAATATTTGAGGATCTTAACTGACCACAATGATGACTTCTGTACATAAGACTAAATTAGTTGCGCAAATTTAACATTTAAAAATTAAAATCGATGGGCTTAGGAAACGACTTTAACCTTTTTTGTTTTCAATTTATTAATTAAATAAAATAAAATAGGAACAACCACCAAGGTTAAAAAGGTTGCAAAGGTTAATCCAAAGATGATTGCCCAACCCATTGGTCCCCAAAAAGCAACGTTTTCTCCACCAATATAAAAATTCGGATTCAGCTGAGTAATCAAAGTTCTAAAGTTAATATTGATTCCTAATGCTAGCGGAAGCAGTCCTAAAATGGTGGTTATTGCCGTTAATAATACAGGTCTTAAACGTGTTCTACCGGCTTCCACTACACAGTCTACTAGAAGACTAGGTGTGAGTTTATCTGTCGCATCTAACCCTAACTCTCTACGTTTCCGAATTATGGTAAGATTGATATAATCGATCAATACAATGGCATTATTAACCACAATTCCTGCAAGAGAAATAATTCCAATCATGGTCATAAGTATCACAAAGTCCATTCTAAAAATAAGGAGCCCAAATAAGACACCGATCAAGCTAAGAAATACAGATATTGAAATGATTATAGGGGTCGTGGCCGAATTAAATTGTGCCACTAGGATTAAGAAAATTAAAAGTACCGCTATTAAAAGTGCTTTACTAAGAAAAGCCATTTCTTTGGCTTGTTTTTCTTGTTCGCCTGTAAAACTGATGGCTATATTTTTTGGACTTTCAAACTTTTCTGCAATTGTTCTAATTTTATCATTCACTTCTGTGGCGTTGTAATCATTCAATACGTTTGAGTAGATTGTTACAACTCTATCTAAATTAATGCGCTTGATGGCGCTAAAAGAAGATTGATTTTTTGTTGTAGTGACTGCTGAGATAGGTACTTGTTTTATTTGCCCATCACTTTGATTTCTAAACGTGATTTTTTGATCGATCAAAGCTGATTTGTTGTAACGCATCTCATCTTTTAGGCGGAGGTTTATAGGATAATCATCATCAGCATCTTTATAAGTAGAAATTTCTTTCCCGTATAAAGCGGTTCGTAAATTTATCCCAATTTGACCTGTTGAAACACCTAATCTTCTGGCTTTTTGACGATCGACAGCAATCAATAGTTCTGGTTTTCCTTGATCGATATCTAATTTTAATTCTTCAATCCCCGCTATATTAGAAGTATTGATAAAGGATTTCAACTGATTTGCGGTTTCTAAAATCAATTCATAATCATCGCCTTTTACTTCAATATTTATGGGCGCTCCTGTAGGCGGGCCATCAGCAGGTTTGTCAACCACAATACTCACGCCTGGATAGCCTTGAATTACGTTTCGAATATCTTTGAGAACAGCTTCGGTATTCACGCCTTGACGGTCTTGATACTTTACAAAATCAACCGTTACCCGTGCTTTATTGGGAGATTTCCCACCTTCTTGACCTCTAGAGGGATCGGCAGTACCTTCACCCACTTGTCCAATAACAGAAGTGACAAGAAAATTTTCGCCATTGACCTCATATTTTTTCAAGTAGTTTTCTATGTCTTTTTCTATTTCTTTCGAAATAAGATTTGTTTCTTCGATGTCGGTTCCAATAGGATATTCAATAAATACAAAGACTTGTTTGGCATCCGTATTTGGAAAGAATAATATTTTAGGTGGGAATGTGTACATTAAAAACCCTGCAAGAATTAACAATCCAAACGTACCAACAATAATGCTGCCCGGTTTTTTTCCCTTAAGTGCATAGCTTAAAAAGCGTTCATATAGGGTTTCTAACTTCGCAATAAAAGGGACTTTAGTTTCTTTTTTGGGGACGACTTTCATGTACACAGAAATCAACATGGGATTAATGATGAGCGCAACAAAAAGTGAAGAACTCAATACAATAATTAAAGTGATTGGAAGCCACTTCATGAACTCTCCCATAATACCTTCCCATAAGATTAAAGGTAAAAACGCTGCTAAAGTGGTTGCTGTTGAGGCAATAATGGGCATCGCAACTTCACCAACACCTAGTTTTGCAGCTTGAATTCTTGGGTAGCCTTCATCCATCAATCGATAGACATTTTCGACCACTACAATACCGTTGTCAACCAACATACCTAGTGCGATAACCAAAGAAAACAACACCATTGTGTTAAGGGTTACCCCCATAAAACTCAAAATAGAAAACGATAAAAACATTGATAATGGAATCGCAATACCAACAAACAGAGCATTTCGGAATCCTAAAAAGAAGTAGAGCACTGCTACTACTAAAATGACTCCTAATATGATACTGTTTTCGAGATCAGATACCATGGTACGGGTATCGTTAGACTGATCGTTTGTTTTGGAGATTATTAAATTTTGCGGAAATACGTTTGCCGCTGCAACTTTTAGAATCGCATCAATTTTGGTGGAGGCTTCTAAAAGGTTTTGTCCGCCTCTTTTTTTAACATCCAGCATGACAACAGGCTGTAAATATTCGCGAGCAAAACTTTCTTTTTCTTGTTCTTTGAAATTGACATCAGCGATGTCCCTCAAATAAACAATATGTCCCTTTTCTTGTTTGACAATAATGTCTCGAACCTCTAAAGGGTCTTCAAATTCTCCTAAGATACGGACTGTTCTTCTAATACCATTTTCGAGAATGTCACCTCCAGAAACACTCATGTTTTCAAAAGCGACGGCATTTTCAATATCTGTGAAGCTTATTTTTGAAGCTTCCATTTTATATAAATCAACCGCAATTTCTAGCTCTTTTTCTTGAACTCCACGAATATCAACTCCTGAAATTTCACTAAGCTCTTCAATTTCATCTTCCAAATATTCGGCATATTCTTTAAGCTGATCCATCGAAAATTCGCCTGACAAATTAATATTCATGATGGGAATGCGTTCGCTAAAATTCATTTCAGAAACACTTGGTTCCGAAGGTAAATCTTTTGGAAAATCGGGGTCAGCCATGGCAACATCGACTTTGTCTTTAACCTTTTGAAGTGCTTCAGCTGGTGTAAAATCAAAGCTAAATTCTACGACAATACTAGAATAGCCTTGAATAGAATTGGACGTGATTTTGTCGACTCCTGTAATGGAATTAATTTCTTTTTCTAATCGTTTGGTAATCAGTTTTTCTACATCCAATGCGGAGTTTCCTGGGTAAGGTGTAGCCACATAAATTTGTGGGATGATAATTTCTGGAAAATTTTCGCGAGCCATTCCTGTGTAGGAAAGCAGTCCACTTAGAACAATAATAAACGTTACAACAGAAACGGTCATGCGATTTGAAATCGCCCAAGAAGAGAGTCTAAATTCTTTGATTTTTTTTGCGCCCATAATTAGTAATGTACAAGTTTTACGTCCTCATTATTATTTATAAGTCGTGCTCCTTTGTCTACCAAAATGGAGGTGGACAAAAGCCCTTCAGATATAAAAGAAAGGTTGTTGTAGTTCATCGCTTCTGTCATATACGTTTTAATAACCTTATGGTTACTTCCGTTTGGTTCAATGGTATACACAAACGTTTGATCGTTGCTGTCTTTTTGAACCAATCGTGATGGGATTACAATACCAGTAGCTTTGAAATCATTAATTTTAATATCTGCTAATAGATTAGCTTTTAGTTCATTATTAGGGTTTTCTAAATCGATACGTGTTTTGAAACTTCTATTATTAGGATTGATAAAATTTCCAACTTGAGAGATAGAGGACTCAATTGAAACCCCTATAGAACTGAAATTTAGGAGTACTTCAGTCCCTTTTTTGATTGCTTTTAAATACGTTTCGGTAACTTCACTCTCTACGTATACCTTGTTTAGATTTACAAGTCTTAAAAAAGGCATTTGTGGAGAGGTGAGCTCTCCAGTCTTAGCAAAAATTTGATCAATAATTCCTGAAAATGGGGCGGTTATTTTCATTTTACGGGCTTGTGCTTTTAAACTTTTCATATTGTTTTCAAGACTTTCTTTTTGTGCTTTTGCTTGGAGGTATTGAATTTCGCTTCCAATATTTTGTTCCCAAAGTCTGGTTTGACGTTCGTAAGTGGTTGTAGCTAAAGCGAGTTGGGTCTCTAGTTGTAAAACAGAGTTGTCTATAACATCGCTATCCAAGGTTGCTAGGATCTGCCCTTTTGAAACATTCTGACCTTCTTTAACCAAAATAGCTGTTACTGTACCACCCATTTCTGCATGAAGTTCAATAGTTTGATCGGCCTTAACTGTACCCTGTACTTCTAAATAGTGATTAAAATTGTTGATTTCTGCTTTGATAGCTGTTACGGTCACTAATTTTTTTAGAGTATCTAATTTTGAAATTGCCATTTCAATTTTTTTCAGCTCTGTCCCAATAGTCTCCATTTTATCTGTGAGGCTCGCCTTTTTTATTTTTAGGTCTGTCAAGGATTGAGATTCTTTAACCCCAGTATTGCAGGAAACCACAAAAGTTAAAGTGAATAGTAAAAAAATAGTTTTCATCTGTTTGATAATAGGATCGTGTTTCATTGTTTAATTTGTATAGGGTGGATTAATTAGGGCTTCTAAGTCAATACGTTTAATTAAGATGTTTAGCATTGACTGTAAGTAATCTTGTTGAGCAACATATAACTGTTGTTGGGCTTGAGACAAATCAAAACTAGTAGTCAACCCTTCAAAAAATTTAATTTCATTTTTTTGAGCAATATTTTCCGACAGTTCGAGTGCTTCTTTTTTGATTTCAAGATTTTCAACAGCAAACTCATATTCACTTCTTGCACTTGAAATTTTTAACTTGATTTTTTCTGAAGTATCTTTTAAAAGTGATTTAGATTTTTCGAAATTTAGGTACGCTTTTTTTGTTGATGCACTGCGTCCAAAGGAGCTGAAAATCGGGATTTTCATTGTGACACCAAATAGAGAGGCGCCAAACCAATTTTGTGAATTGTCTAAAAAAGTGAATTGTTCGCTATTTGCAGAATAACTACCGTTCAAAAACGCATCAAGTGTGGGCAATGCTTTGCTCTTTTCTAATTTTAGTAAAAGTTCTTTACCTTTTACATCGTTAAATGCAATTTTATAATCTACTACATTTTCTACTTCACGAATGGACTGCAAAGGAGTTAGTGTGGTATAAATAGCTATCAATTTATCCATACTGTCCGTTAATTCTACAGCAACATTTAGATCTAGACCAAGGGTGTTATTAAACATTTGATATGCAATAGTTTTCAGTCTTTTGGTATAACTTTGACTGCTTTTCAATCCAGACAAGGTTAGTTGTAATTGTTGAACACTTTCCTGTTCAACCAATCCATTTTCGTACACCTGTGTGAGGTCTTGCACATTCTTTTCTAACAATTTGATATTTGAATTTACAATCTTTAAATTTTCTTCAGAAAGTAATACATTTCCATAGGCATAAGCGACCATCTTGCGAAGCTCGATTTCTGTTTTTTCTTTGGCATTTTCTGAAATTTCAAGATATACTTTTGCAGCCTGAAGACCTACTAAGTAGGAACCGTCAAATATTTTTTGCGAAACGGTAATGGTTCCATTCATTGTTTGTTTGGTTCCAAATGCGATTTCGGCAAACTGGCCTGGGCTTCCACCAAAAAATTCTGCAGGTATCAATGAGATTTGTTGTCTTAGCCAATTGTTGTAGGAAATAGCGGCTTTAATTTGTGGCAGTCCCGTAGATGTTGTTTCCCATTTTTGGAGTTTTGCAATTTCTACATCACGAGCGGCATTTTTGCTCATAGAATTGTTTTGGAGTGCAAAATCAACGGCTTCTTTTAATGAAAGCTGTGTGATTTCTTGTTGAGAAAAAACCGTAGCAGTTATAAATAAAAAGAGAATAAATTTAGGAAGCATTTGGAGTTAGGTTTGATTTTATAAAATTGTTAAGTAGATTCAGTCCTTCATTAGTAACAATAGCACGTAAATGGTATTCGAGATAACTTTCAAAAAGGTAATTCTTGTCGAAATCAGATTCTGGAAAAATACTAATATCCCGAATTGCAGTCATCCCATTAAAATATAACCTTGATATAAAATCAATATCAATATCAGGTCTAAAAAGTCCGCTATTCATTCCCATTTTAAGACTGTTCTCAACTGAGGAATGCATTTTTTCAAATTGTTTTATTTTTAGACGCTCAAAAATTTCAGGATAATATTTTTTTAGTTGATGTTGCGGAGATACTCTTTCATTTTTGAAGTAATTCATCACAAATAGTTTGATGTCATATAATTCTTCAATAGGGTTGACAGAGGCTACATTTATCGTATCAATACCTTCCGAAATATGATCTAGGATAGAAAAGGTAACAACCTCTACAAGCCCTGTTTTGTTTGAAAAGTGCGTGTAAATAGTTTTTTTCGAAATTCCCATAGCATTCGCGATGTCATCCATTGTAACACTCTTGAACCCTAGGGACAAAAATAACTCTTCAGATTTTAATATAATTTTTTCTCTCATAATACGCTGCAAATTTACAACAGGAAACTTAAAAAACAATTTAAGTTTCCAAAGTTTTACAAAGATTTAACATTTATTAGTTTCGCTTTGTGACATAGTTTTAGGAATTCACTTATTTTTGTACCATGAAAGTCATTGAAACATATCAAAAACAATTTCTAGCGTATTTAGAAGATTACAATACAATACGAGAGCCCAAGAACCTTTACGATCCCATTCAGTATATTTTAAATTTGGGCGGAAAGCGTTTACGCCCTGTATTGACTCTTATGGCTGCAGACTGTTTTGAGGGCGATGCTAACAGTGCAGCTTAGATGCCGCTTTGGCAGTAGAGGTTTTTCATAATTTTTCTCTTATACATGACGATATTATGGATGATGCGCCCTTGCGTCGAGGCCGTCAAACTGTACATGAAAAATGGGATTTAAATACAGGGATTTTATCTGGTGATGCGATGCTGATCATGGCGTATCAACTGTTTGAGAAGTACCCCCCAAATATGTTTCAAAACCTCGCTGTATTGTTTAGTAAGACTGCTTTAGAAGTCTGTGAAGGTCAACAATATGATATTGATTTTGAAACACGAGAAGAGGTTTCGATCTCGGAGTATCTTAAAATGATTGAGTACAAAACAGCTGTATTGGTTGCTGCAGCCATGAAAATGGGTGCTATAATTGCTGGTGCTTCTGAAGACGATCAAAATCAATGTTATGAATTTGGAAAAAATTTAGGGATTGCTTTTCAGTTACAAGATGATTATTTAGATGCTTTTGGAAATCCTGAAACGTTTGGAAAACAAGTTGGAGGAGATATCATTGAAAATAAAAAAACCTATTTATATTTAAAGGCTTTAGAATTTTCGTCTGAAGCGGACCAACAACAATTGAAACACTTATTTAGCTCAGAAAATAATGATTTAGAGGAGAAGGTCGAAATTGTAAAGCAAATTTTTACGACTTCAGGGTCTGCAGAAGCGACCAAAAAGGCGATTACGTCCTATACCAAAAAAGCCTTTGAGGTGTTGCAAACCCTTACAATTACGGATAAAAACAAACAAATTCTTCAGGATTTTGGAACGCAGCTCATGACACGAAACGTCTAAATAGGATGCTTTTATTCAATAAAGTTCAATTCCAATAAAATAACTTCACATTTATACCATTTTCACATTTCAGATTCCTTAAAAATCGTATTTTTGTTTATATTTTTCTAAAGAAAAAATAGAATTATTAATTCATGGATAAGTATTCTTTTTTAAACGCCGCTCACACCGCCTATTTTGCGGATTTATACGAACAATATCAGCAAGACCCAGATAGTGTAGAGCCGAGCTGGAAAGCGTTCTTTCAAGGCTATGACTTTGGAAGTGAAAGCTTTGAAGTTTCGGACGATATTGTCGAAGGCGTTAAAACTCAAATTCCGGAACATGTTCAAAAAGAATTTCAAGTCATAAGATTAATCGACGACTATCGAACTCGAGGCCATTTGTTTACCAAAACAAACCCTGTCAGAGATCGAAGAAAATATGCACCTTCACTAGATATAGAAAACTTTGGGTTGTCATCAGCAGATTTAGATACCGTTTTTAATGCGGGTGATATAATTGGAATTGGACCTCAAAGTTTACGTATCATCCGACAACACCTTGAAGCTATTTATTGCGATGCGATAGGAGTAGAATATATGTATATCCGTAGACCTAACGAACGTCAATGGATTCAAGATAAACTGAACAGCAATGATAATCAGGGCAATTTTTCTGCTGATGAAAAAAGACATATCCTCAAAAAACTAAATGAAGCGGTTTCCTTTGAAACCTTTTTACACACAAAATATGTCGGTCAAAAACGATTTTCATTAGAAGGCAATGAATCTTTAATCCCTGCTGTGGATGCACTTATCGAAAAAGCTGCTGCCTATGGTGTCAAAGAATTTGTCATGGGAATGGCCCACCGTGGACGATTAAGTACCTTGACCAATATTTTTGGAAAATCGGCCAGTGATATTTTTAGTGAATTTGACGGTAAAGATTACGAAGAAGAAGTTTTTGATGGGGATGTGAAATACCATCTTGGATGGACGAGTGATCGCTTGACAGATAATGGCAATCGCATTAATTTGAGCATTGCACCCAATCCTTCGCACCTCGAAACTGTAGGGGCCGTTGTGGAAGGGATTACAAGAGCAAAACAAGACAAATTAAAGTCTGAAGATGGTAGCAAAGTGTTGCCAATTGTGGTACACGGTGACGCCGCTATTGCAGGTCAGGGCCTTGTCTATGAAGTGGTTCAAATGGCACAGCTAGACGGCTATAAAACCAACGGAACCATTCATATTGTGGTGAACAATCAAATTGGATTTACTACAAACTACCTCGATGCACGATCCTCTACCTATTGTACAGATGTTGCAAAAGTGACACTATCTCCGGTACTGCATGTCAATGCCGATGATGCCGAAGCAGTCGTGCACTCCATTTTATTCGCCTTAGATTTTAGAATGCAGTTCAAGCGTGATGTATTTCATTGATTTATTAGGCTACAGAAAATATGGTCATAACGAAGGCGATGAACCCCGTTTTACACAACCAAAACTGTATAAAGCCATTGCGAGTCATAACAATCCCCGCAATATTTATGCACAAAAATTAATGGATGAAGGGATTATTGATTCCAATTATGTTTCAAAGCTTGAGCAAGACTATAAGGCTTCGTTAGAAACCGAATTAGTAACCTCCAGAAAAGAAGATAAAACTGTTATTACTCCATTTATGCAAGAGGCATGGAAAAACTTTCCGAGAGCCAAAGCAAATCAGATGCGAGGCTCAATTGACACCACTTATCCAAAAGAAAAATTAGTTGCAATAGCCAAAGCCATATCCTCTCTTCCCGAAGATAAAAAATTCATACGCAAAATTTCGCGTTTGATCGAAGCTCGAAAACAAATGTTTGAAAGCGATAAGCTAGACTGGTCTATGGCCGAACATTTAGCCTATGGATCTCTTTTAGAAGAAGGGTTTAATGTACGAATTTCAGGACAAGATGTTGAGCGTGGAACATTCTCTCACCGTCATGCCGTAGTAAAAGTTGAAGACAGTGAAGAAGAAGTGATTCTTCTCAAAAATATAAGTCCAAATCAAGGACAATTTAATATTTATAACTCCTTATTATCTGAGTATGGAGTTGTTGGATTTGATTATGGTTATGCCATGGCAAGTCCAAATACGCTGACCATTTGGGAAGCACAATTTGGAGATTTCAGTAATGGTGCTCAAATTATGATTGACCAATACATTTCATGTGGCGAAGATAAATGGAAAACACCCAATGGCATTGTTATGCTATTACCGCATGGATATGAAGGCCAAGGAGCGGAACATTCCTCAGGGCGAATGGAACGTTACTTGCAACTCTGCGCAAAAGACAATATGTTTATCGCCGATTGTACCACGCCAGCCAATATGTACCATTTATTGAGACGTCAATTAAAAGCAGATTTCAGAAAGCCATTAATTGTATTCACGCCAAAAAGTTTATTACGCCATCCAAAAGTCGTGTCTTCAGTAGAAGAGTTTGCAAATGGAAGCTTTCAAATGCTGATAGACGATGCATCAGCCAAGGCTGAAAACATCAAAACACTGGTATTTGTAACGGGTAAATTCTATTATGATTTACTAGAAGCCCAAGAAAATTTAGGCAGAACCGACGTAGCTTTGGTACGAATCGAGCAATTGTTTCCACTTCCAGAAGATGAAATAGAGGCATTGATTTCAAAATATAAAAATGCAGACGACATTGTTTGGGCACAAGAAGAACCCAGAAACATGGGAGCTTATGCACACATTTTAATGCATATTGACGCTGCTAAACATTGGCGCGTAGCTTCAAGACGAAGTTACAGTGCTCCAGCAGCAGGAAGTTCCACGCGTTCCAAAAGACGACACAAAGAAGTTATAGACTTTGTTTTTGATAAGACAAAAGACAATCAAAGAAAAAAACTAAAATAAACACACAATGATTTTAGAAATGAAAGTGCCTTCACCAGGCGAATCCATCACAGAAGTTGAAATTGCAGAATGGTTAGTTCAAGAAGGAGACTATGTAGAAAAAGACCAAGCTATTGCTGAGGTTGATAGCGATAAAGCAACTTTAGAGTTGCCTGCAGAAGCGAGTGGAACCGTAACGTTCAAGGCGGAAGTTGGCGATGCTGTTGAGGTGGGTGCTGTGGTGTGTTTGATTGATACCAGTGCTGCAAAACCAGAAGGTGGAGACGCGCCCAAAGCGGCTGCATCAACCCCAGAAGTGGCGGCAACACCAAAAGCTGAAACACCATCAAATACTACCTATGCTACGGGATCTGCAAGTCCAGCAGCTAAAAAAATATTGTCTGAAAAAGGCATTGAAGCCACTGCAATAACAGGCACTGGAAAAGATGGTCGCATCACAAAAGAAGACGCTGTCAAGGCCGTTCCAGCAATGGGACAACCAGTAAACGTAGAAGGACGTGGTGTGTCACGATCTAAACTCTCTATGTTGCGTCGAAAAGTAGCGGAACGTTTGGTGACTGCCAAAAACGAAACCGCCATGTTAACGACGTTTAACGAAGTTGACATGTCTCCAATTTTCGCATTGAGAAAACAATACAAAGAAACCTTTAAAGAAAAGCACGATGTAGGACTTGGATTTATGAGTTTCTTTACCCTTGCCGTAGTACGTGCCTTAAAATTATTCCCTTCGGTGAACTCTATGATCGATGGCAAAGAAATGATTTCCTATGATTTTTGTGATATTAGCATCGCCGTTTCCGGCCCTAAAGGACTTATGGTTCCCGTCATCAGAAATGCAGAAGATTTATCATTTAGAGGGGTAGAAGCTGAGGTGAAACGTTTGGCCATTCGTGCCCGTGATGGACAAATCACTGTGGATGAAATGACCGGTGGAACCTTTACCATTTCTAACGGGGGTGTGTTTGGAAGCATGCTTTCAACTCCGATTATTAACCCGCCTCAAAGTGCGATTCTTGGAATGCACAATATTGTAGAACGACCCGTAGCGATTGCTGGTAAGGTAGAAATTCGTCCGATTATGTACGTCGCCTTATCTTATGACCATAGAATTATTGATGGTAGAGAATCTGTAGGATTCCTTGTCGCTGTGAAGGAAGCGCTCGAAAACCCACAAGAATTCTTGATGAATGAAGATGTTAAAAAAGCGCTAGAGTTGTAATAAATCTATTTGGAACGCGAATGGATTGACTTCGTCGAATTTCTGATTTCGCGCACTAGCGGGGGTTTATAAATAAAAATAGCAGAAAAGAACCACCGTCTTGGGCTAGCTCTTATCTGCCAATTTTCATAAAGTTTGTTGTTTAATGTTATCTTTTAGGTTTGTAAATTGCACCAGTAGCAAAATCAATAATCGCTCCTGGCCAAAAAAGTAAAACATCAGCAATTAAAGCACCAACTCGGATCTCTCTTTGTTGTTCACCAGCTGCAGGTTTTGTTTTCTGGTGTGCAGTTACTTTTCCTCCAAATACTGTTGCACAACTCGACAACATTATTGCTACTAATCCCATAGTAATTACAGTTTTCATTTTTTTCATTTTTTAAGATTTAGGTTAATAATTAATTTAAATTTTCTTTAATTTTGTTTTAGATAAGCTATCGTGAATTCCATTTGATGAAAATAAATAGGATATAAAATCAATTGGGATTAATCTCGATAATGTTCTAATAAATATTTTTTTAAAATTTGGTTTTTCACTGTTATCGATAGTAACAACTCGAGTTTTAGTAATTATTTTTCCAATTGTCTGACCAATTGTTAACTCTAAAATAAAATAATAGAGGTAATAAAATAAGATCATTAAATACTTTAAATTTTGCCTTTCAACATATTCTTTTAAGACAATTGAAATAACTAGTATAATGATATAAAATAGTATTGAATCAATTATAAAATTATATAGTCTTATTCGTTTTTTCATAATCTTTACAACTAGTGTATACCCAAATTGTCGCGTTTATAGGTTCTCAAAAAGGATGGATATCAGAATCCTTCCAATAGGGTATTCAATAAAATAATATCTTAAGCTTCGGTTAAATTGCTTATGAAGATTTAGACTTGGGTCAAAATCAGGTACAAACTTAGTAAAAAAAAGTGGGGTTCCAAAAAAATAAAGACTTTTACATTTTAGAGCTATAAAGTTAATAGACACGAACAAAAGATGCCTGCTGCGCAAAGTCTCCTGACTTTGAGCTTATATAACTCTCGTTATTTTTAAGTTTAAAATTTATTTTAATACTTCAAAATTTACATTTCATTTTATGCTTTTTTTAGTTGCGTAAAGTCGGTAGACTTTGCGGAGCGGGATAAAATATACACTTTGTGTTGCAAACAGTTTTTATTCCCAAGTATAAGTTATCATACTGTTATTTGGATAATCAGGAAAGTCGCTTAAAGTTCTTGAAATAATATATCCATCGCTGTCAAATAAGTTGTCATTAGTTTCTTTATATGAGTAATCACTATACTGATACCATTGTATTTGTTCAACATATTTATCGCCTTGTTGGTTAATAAGTGTTTGTCGGATGTTATAGAAACTTGTTCTAGTTAAAATATTAAAATCAAAAAAAGCATTGAACACAGTATTTTTTTCTTCTGTTCCATACAACACACTTAATTCAATATCATTAGTCGTTGAATCTAAAGAGCCTTCATCTATTGGTCCAATACCAGATATACAGTTACCTCCAGCATCGTAGGTAAATGTCATATCACTTTTTAATATACTATTTCTGTACACTTTTATTCCTGTAAATAAATTATTGCTTAATGTATACTCAATTTTGGTATTAGCAAAATCGTCTGAAAGTCTCATTATCGAATTATTTCCATAAGTTATGTTGTGGTTTGTTGAGCTTTCATTTGAAATATTCCCGTCAGGATTGTAAGAAATAAATATCTCAATTAAATTCGAAATTTTATTGTCAATATTATAAGCAATAGATAAATTTTCCTCGAATGATAAAATTTGATTTTCATAATTATAAAGACTATATCCAATAACTTTATTTAAAGAATTATAGGTGTATTTTTGTATTAATTGTCCATTGCTAGTAACTTCTGTTAAGTTGTTATTGTTGTCATAAGTTATATTCAGAGTATATTGGCTTTGATCACTTAAGTTTTGGTAAGTAATTCGTGTTAATTTTTTTTCAGAATTATTATTTTCTGTGGCATCATCAGATGAGCAAGATATAATTATCATTCCAATTAAAATTCCAAGTAGTAAATTCAGTTTTTTCATGTGTTCCGTTATTTAAATTTAATAAAAAATGTTTAATGTGAAGGCATATTGCCTACAACGGTTGGTATAAGAATAGTAGCCGATTTCGGAAGTAGGATTTTTCAATTTTCTACTAATGTTGTTGCGGACTACAATGCCTATATTTACTACTATTTCGGCTATTATTTTTATACATTGTTGTGCGTTCGGCTTTATTACTCATTCTTTCGATAATAAATATTCTGTTACTGTGTCCCAGTCAGGAAAATCTTGGCTGCCAAAATAAATCCATTCACCTTTAAAATCCTTAGCTCCGTTGTTAGGTCTGTCGTCAATTAAATATTCTCCAGAGTTTAAATTTTTATTGTGCGATATGATTAGCCGTTTATAAAACAAACTATCCTTTTCTTTACCAAAATATTTATGTACCCATTCTAATTTATGAATCCACCCACTAGGATTGAGCCAAGGGGCTGTCGAAAGAATATACAAGTCATATTTTTTTGAAAGTTTGTGAACAGAATCTATAGCATTAGGATAAGGTTCCATTAGTGAAAATATGCTTGGGACTTCATCTAATCGTCCCTCATATTCATCGATCGTATTTTCATCAAGTTTTTCTATTCCTGTTTTGAAATCAACAAGAACATTGTCCATATCAACATAAATTATTTCTTTCATTCGATAGTCTTTTTTTTAGCTGACGCACAACTACTGTATATCTACACAGTTGCGTTTATTTTGTTTATATATTTTTAAATCCTATCATATTTAAGTCGCTATAAATCAATTATTTGACTCCTGATAATGGCTTCCATTTAGGTTTGGTATTTGCAAACTATTTTTTTAATAACGTAAACAACAACTATTATTTTTTCTAAGTATCCGGTCTTTAAAAATTTTAAAAACAGTACATATCGGAACCTTTCCAATACGCTTTTCTCGGTAAAATAATATCTTAAGCTTCGGTTAAATTGCTTATTGAAGATTTAGACTTGGGGTCAAAATCAATTATAAACTTAGTAAAAAAAAGAATAGGGTTCCAAAAAAATAAGGACTTTAACATTTTAGAGCTAAAAAGTTAATGCGCTTCTAGCCAATTCACACCCATATCCATTTCAACATCTAAGGGAACACTTAAGGCGTAGGCGTTTTCCATTTCGTTTTGGATCAAGGTTTTCATGGTGTCTAGCTCAGGTTTGTAAACATCAAAAACCAATTCATCATGCACTTGTAGGAGCATTTTGGTTTTAAAGCCCCCTTCTTCGAGTTTGTTATAAATGTTAATCATCGCAATTTTAATGACATCTGCTGCACTCCCTTGGATGGGTGCATTCACGGCATTGCGTTCGGCTGCACCGCGTACAATCGCATTTCGTGAGTTGATATCTTTGAGGTAGCGTCGTCGGTTGGAGACGGTTGTCACATAGCCGTGGTCTCTTGCAAAATCTACCTGTGAACTCATATATTTACGAAGTTTGGGATAGGTTTCATAATAAGTTTCAATCAGTTCTTTCGCCTCGGTTCTGCTTAAATCCGTTTGGTTGCTCAGTCCAAAAGCAGACACGCCATAAATAATCCCAAAGTTGACTGTTTTGGCATTCCCACGTTGTTCTCTAGTCACTTCTTCCAAAGGCACATGAAACACTTTCGCCGCAGTGGAGGCATGAATATCTTCACCGTTTTTAAAGGCTTCAATCATCGTTTCTTCTTCGCTCATCGCCGCAATCACCCGTAATTCTATTTGAGAATAATCGGCGGCTAAAAGGATGTACTCTTCATTTCGTGGAACAAAGGCTTTTCGCACTTGACGACCACGTTCTGTTCGGATCGGAATGTTCTGAAGATTGGGGTTGTTACTACTCAAGCGTCCTGTGGCGGCAACGGTTTGCATATACTCCGTATGGATGTGCCCGGTACGTTCTAAGACTTGTTCTGGAAGCGCATCTACATAGGTACTTTTTAGTTTGGCAAGCCCTCTATAATCCAATACATTTTGAATGATTTCGTGGTCTTTTGCCAAATAGGACAGTACATCTTCTGCCGTACTGTATTGTCCTGTTTTTGTTTTTTTAGGTTTATCAACCAGTTTTAAGTTCTCAAAAAGAATGATTCCTAATTGTTTTGGCGATGCAATATTAAACTGTTCCCCTGCCGCCTCATATATTTTGGATTCTAAAGTCGAAATATCCGTATTTAAATCTTCTGAAAGCGAATTTAAAAATTCAGTATCGAGTTTGATGCCTTCTAATTCCATCGACGCTAATACTTTTACCAAAGGAATTTCGATCTCATTAAACAATTTCAAGGTGTCTGCATCCGTCAATTCTTTTTTGAAATGACTTGCCAATTGATACGTAATATCGGCATCTTCCACAGCATACTCCGTTAGTTTTTCAAGCGATACATCGCGCATCGAAAGCTGATTCTTCCCTTTTTTTCCGATAAGATCAGCAATCGGAATAGGTGAGTAATTCAAATAGGTTTCTGCAAGGACGTCCATGTTGTGACGCATATCTGCATTGATCAAATAATGCGCAATCATGGTATCAAACAAAGGCCCTTTTACCTCTATTTTATATTTGTGCAATACCTTTAAATCATATTTTAGATTTTGCCCAATTTTCTCAATATGAGTGGCTTCAAAAAACGGTCGAAATAACTCAATCAGTTCTTGCGCTTCCTCAAAAGCTTCTGGAAATGGAATGTAAAATCCTTTATGTGCTTCCCATGAAAAGGCAATTCCGACGAGTTCTGCGGTCAGTGAATTGAGCCCTGTTGTTTCCGTATCAAAACAAACCGAGGTCTGGTTCATGAGTTGTTTGATAAATAGTTTCAATCCTAAATCTCCTGAAACACTTTGGTAAAAGTGCGGGACTGAAGTGGCAGTTTCTCTTCCGTAGTTTTGTGTTGCAACCGGTGCCGAAGGTTCGTCTCCACCAAACAATGAAAATTGTCCAGCACCTGCTTCGGTAGTTGGACTTGCAGCGGGTTTCGTTGCTGGTTTTGGAGTAGATCCCTCTGGAGTTGAAGGGGTGCTTTCAGGCGGATTAACAGCAAATGTTTTATTAAAATTATCGATCAATCGTCTGAATTCTAAGTCTTGAAAAATGGCGCTTACTTTTTCGGTATCCGGCGCAGTGAGTTCAAAACTTTTGGCGTCAAACTCTACAGGAACGTCCAATAAAATAGTAGCTAATTTTTTAGAAAGGAGACCAAGCTCGGCATTCGCTTCGATTTTTTCTTTCATTTTTCCTTTGAGCTCGTGGGTATTTGCTAATAAATTCTCCATGCTGCCGTACTGTGCAAGCAGTTTTTTGGCTGTTTTGTCTCCGACTCCAGGAAGTCCAGGAATGTTATCAGAAGCATCGCCTTTCATCCCTAAAAAGTCAATCACTTGAAGCGGGTCTTCAATTTCAAATTTTGCTTTGATTTCTTCTATACCCCAAGTTTCATAACCTCCTCCAAACATCGGCCGGTACATGAAAATATTCTCACTTACGAGTTGTGCAAAATCTTTATCGGGTGTAACCATAAAGGTTTTATAGCCCTCTTTTTCGGCTTTTTTAGCAAGGGTTCCAATGATGTCATCTGCTTCAAATCCTTCTTTGACAACTGCAGGAATATTCATCGCTTTTAAAATCTCATAGATATAAGGCACGGCAACTTTGATCCCCTCAGGAGTTGCATCCCTGTTGGCTTTGTATTCTTTAAAAATTTCAACACGGTCTTTACTACCGCCTTTGTCAAAACAAACTGCTAAGTGGTCTGGACGTTCTCTTTTTATGACATCTAATAATGAGTTGGTAAACCCAAGAATAGCAGAAGTATCCAATCCTTTAGAATTAATCCGTGGGTTTTTGATAAACGCATAATAGCCTCTAAAAATGAGAGCATAAGCATCGAGAAGAAATAAGCGTTTTTGTTGAGCCATTAGAGATTTTTTAAGCGTCTTTGTTAAAATAATTTGATTGTATTGTTTCGTTTACTCCCTTTTGAAATTTAGTCATACTAAACCATTGGTGAATTGAAAACGAACCCGTTAGTCCTTTTTTATTGATGGCAATATACCCCACTTGAAAATTCTTGTAATTGCTATTGGGTTTATTGACGATTCGTTGGATTGCAATTTCACAAGCTTCTTGAGGTGTTTTTCCTTGTCGCATCAATTCCACGACTAAAAAACTACCGACGGTTTTCACGACTTCTTCACCAAGACCTGTGGCAACGGCGGCTCCAATTTCATTGTCCACAAACAATCCTGAACCAATGATTGGAGAATCGCCAACCCGACCATTTAATTTATACGCCAATCCACTCGTGGTACAAGCGCCTGAAAGGTTTCCAGCTTTGTCGATCGCCAACATTCCAATAGTATCGTGGTTTTCTATATTGATAATGGGACTGTACTCACTTTTAATTTTCCAAGTTTCCCAGCTTTTTTTAGAAGCTTCAGTCAGTAAGTTTTCTTTTTTGAATCCCTTTTGAATCGCAAATTTTTCAGCACCAGTTCCCGCGAGCATGACGTGCGGCGTGTCTTCCATTACTTTTCGAGCAACAGAAACGGCATGGGTGATATTGCGTAAAAAAACAACCGATCCACAATCGCCATTTTGATTCATAATACAAGCATCGAGAGTTACATTTCCATCTCGGTCGGGCAACCCACCTTTGCCAACAGATTGTCCTTTTTCATTAGCTTCTTCTACGCGACAGCCTTGTTCTACTGCGTCTAGCGCAGTGCCTCCATTTTGTAAAATGTCCCAGGCTTTTGCAGTGGCATTTTTCACATCCCAAGTGGCAATAACAAGTGGGAGTGAAGCTTCCTCCAAAGGATCACTAACGCCTTTTGACGCTGAAGTTTCAGCACAATTGGTTAAGCTATTACCAATAGCTAAACCTATTCCTGAAAGGGAGGCGTTTTTTAAAAACTTTCTTCGCTTCATTTTATTTATTAAGTGTAATTCCTTGATTTTTCAAGACACTCTTTGTTTTGAATGCATAAAATACGAGGTATACAAAACAGACCACAGCAATCCAATACGAAGATTGAATGCTAAAAATATCTGCTAATTTTCCTTGTAATGGTGGAATAATAGCCCCACCTAAAATCATCATGATTAAAAAAGCAGATCCTTGTGAGGTGTATTTTCCCAATCCAGAAATACTTAAAGTAAAAATACATGGCCACATGATAGAGCAAAATAAACCTCCAGAAAGCAATGCATACAATGCCAATTGACCGGAAGCAAAAATGCCAATAAGGACTCCAATAACTCCTAAGGTGCTAAAGATTTTCAAAGAAGCAATAGGGTTGTCTTTTGCGATAAAGAACCCGCCAATTTGAATGGCAACACACACACTAAATAATAAAATTTCTGAAGTAGAGTAGCTCCCAAAATTAACCAGTAAAATTACACCAAACGCGACATATGGCACCAAAATAAGCAACCATTTTTTAAGACCTTTACTTGGATTAAAAACAGTGATGGCACCGACCCAGCGGCCAATCATCATACCGCCCCAATATAAAGAAATGAAGGGAGCAATTTCAGCATCATTCATTACTTTTAACCCTAAAGGGTTTAGGTTGTTAATTTTATCAGCAACAGATTTTAAGAGTTCACCCAAATTAGATTGAATGGTCACCTCGACTCCTACATAGGTAAAGATAGCGAGCATCCCTAAAACCAATTGTGGGTATTTCATGGCGCCCCATCCTTCTGGAGATTTGGAAGCACGTGTATTGGCGAAAAATATACTTATAACAACTGCAAACAAAGCGATTAAAAGTAAATACAGGCGTTTGTTTTCGAGAGCTTCCGTTGGAGCTTCTCCACCTGTATAGGTATTAAAAATGAACCCAAAACAAACAAAGATTACAACCGTTAATGCGATCAACATGTTTTTTGCTTTATTGGCAGGCTCAAACACTTCATTTGTTTTTGTGTTTGGTAATTTTTTAGAAAAATGAAAGAGGGCTGCTGCTGCTAAAAACAACGCACCCACACCCAGATAAAGGTATTGAATGGTCGTTAGTTTTATCTCGTTATTTAGGATCATTTGATTCAGTTCATCACCTGATAACGGAGTAGATCCAAAAATAATAAACGCGATAACGATGGGTCCAATAGTGGTGCCAAATGAGTTGACACCTCCTGCGAGATTCAGTCTTTGTGACCCCGTTTTTGGGTCGCCCAAAGCAATTGCAAACGGGTTTGCCGCTGTTTGTTGAAGCGAAAATCCAAGACCTACTATAAATAAGGCTAACAACACCAAATAAAACACAGAGGTATCTCCTTGATCTGCTCCATTTACAAAAGGGTACATTAACAAGGCACCAAGTGCCGAAATTAAGAGCCCATATACAATGCCATTTTTGTATCCCCAATTATTAAGAATGTCTTTTTTTACAGAACTTGATAGTACAAACAATAACAAGGCTCCTAAATAATAAGCTCCATAAAAGGCAAAATCTACCAATTGAGATTGAAATTGATCAATACTGAAATAGGTTTTACAAAAGGGAATGAAAACCCCGTTAGAAGCGGCAATAAATCCCCAAAAAAAGAAGACGGTGACTAAAGTTGTTAATGCAGAATTGTTGTTTTTTGTGTTCATAGTGGTAATGAATTAGTATGATTTTAAATCTTTTAGTAGATTTTTAAATAACATGCTTTTTTAAGATTAGAAATATACTAAAAAATTACAAATCTAAAAGTATCGTTAAATTAGAATATTAGTTCTAATATCCTATGCTTTTGTTTTACTTTTGCGATTGATTCAACCTCGATATGACACGATTAATAATTTTTATAATTCTTGTACTTGCTCTCGATTTTTATGCCCTTCAAAGTTTTAGAAGTGTGGTGAGGAATCCTTGGGTGACATATGGCTATGTAGCAATTTCTATTGCAGTCTTTGGAAACATGGTCTATCAGGGATATACGCTTGACCGAAGCTCAGGAGTCAACTCTGGATTTTATTTGGCATTTGCGGTATTTGTACTCGTTTATGTACCTAAATTAATACTCTTGGTTTTTATGTTTGGTGAAGATGTGTTTCGTTTATTTGAAGCGGGGGTTAATTATTTTGTTTCTAAATCAGATGAGAGTTCGGCACTCTTTAGCTCTCGACGTAAATTCATTGGACAATTGGCTCTAGGCATCGCAGCCATTCCATTTATTTCGATTCTTTATGGTATTACAAAAGGGAAATATAATTTCAAAGTTTTAAAATACACACTAGAATTTGATGATTTACCCGCTGCTTTTGAGGGGTATCAAGTCACTCAAATTAGTGATATTCATAGTGGGAGTTTTGACAATAAAGAAAAAATTGAATATGCGGTGGACCTTGTAAATGACAAGCTTCCGATGTGATTATGTTTACAGGTGATATGGTAAACAGCAAGTCCAAAGAAATGCATCCGTGGAAATCGACGTTCTCCAAATTAAAAGCCAAAGACGGTGTATTCTCTGTTTTGGGAAACCACGATTATGGGGATTATACACGCTGGCCTTCTGATGAAGCAAAAGCAGAAAATTTTCAGGAATTGTTGGATATTCAAAAGGATATGGGCTTTGATTTGTTGAGAAATGAAAGTCGATTTATTGAAAAAAATGGCGATCGTTTGGCAATTATTGGAGTTGAAAATTGGGGGAAAGGATTTAAGCAAAAAGGAGATTTGACTCTCGCATCTTCAAAAGTGGCCCCCAATGATTTTAAAATTCTCTTGAGCCATGATCCTTCACATTGGCAGTACGAAGTTGTAAAAGACCCAAGCCATTACCATCTGACTTTGAGTGGTCATACCCATGGAATGCAGTTTGGTATTGAGATCCCAGGAATTGTCAAATGGAGTCCCATTAAATGGCGTTATAAATACTGGGCAGGCATCTACGAAAAAGCCGGTCAGTACATCAATGTGAACCGTGGATTTGGCTTTTTAGCCTTTCCTGGACGGGTTGGTATTTGGCCTGAAATTTCCGTTATAACGCTAAAAAAACGGATTAATAACACTTAAACCTCAGAAAATGTTATATTTACGCCAAAATTATACTTATATTTATACTAGATGTGGATATAAGTAAGTATCATTATCATTGAAGTTTGATACATAAAACACCATGATATGTCAAAATTTGGAGAGTTAATAGATGTAGAAATTCCAGTACTATTTGAGTTCTTCACAGAGTGGAGTGACGAATCTGAAGCGATGCACGACGTACTCAGAGATGTTGCTGCTGCGATGGGAGATAAAGCTCGAGTGATAAAAATTGACGTTGAAAAAAACCAAGACCTCGCAGAAGCACTTCGTATCAAAGGCTTACCAACACTTATTATTTATAAATCAGGTGACATGAAATGGCGCCAAAGCGGAGAGCTAGACGCCAATACAATTATTGGTAGGATCCAAGAGTATGTGTAATTTTTTATATTTCCACAATCATTAATTAAAGATCGTCCAAGTCCTTATTTTCTATTTCTGGGTCTTCTATTTCCTCTTCATCTTCTAATTCACCAGTAAACAGTCTTAGATAGCTATTGAATTTTTCCATTTCAGCCTTGATAAACGTCTCCGTTTCATAAAAAGCGGTCACATCTACTAAACTTCTGTATCGTTCAATATCATTGTAAATAGTTTGAATATATTGTGATTGGTTATACTCAGAAAGTGTACTGTAATAAGTCAAGTTCTCCTGATATTTTTCACTTACTTCCGAATATAAATTCTGAGCTTTTTCGTTAGCTTTTAATTCATAATAAGCACCAATATAAGGTTCTAAGAGCGTATAAAATCCAAAGAGATCCACAGGCATTTTTGCCATAGCTAAATCCGCAATTTCTTCTGCTTTTTCTAAGTCGCCTTCCTGTATTAAAGTTTCAATAAGTCGCGCTAAGTTTCCGCGGTAGGTCAAGCTATTTTTACGGCTTTCAATATCATGGTACATTGTTGGGTCTCCGTTATTTCCCCAATCCCAATTCATCACCATATCATACATTTTATCAGCATCAATACGGCCCATATCAAAAGGGTTGTCTTTAGCGACTTCTGTTTTTATAGGAACCAACTTGTATACCAAGCCATCGAGTTGCAAATAGTCTTTCATCCAAATATAATCCTCGTCTCCAAAAGCGCCACCACTAAAATAGATGGGACGTTCCCAATTGTTATTGGCAATAATATCCAACATTAATAAGCGGTTTTTATAGATGGCAGATCCTTTGATTTTAATATCAATATATGGTACAATGAGTGTAGAGTCTTTGGCTTTCACAATTCCATTTCTTAAAACGGATTTTTTATCAACTGGGATTCTAACGTGTTCTGTTGGGAGATAATTAGCATTTAAATCTTGCCTGCGTTGTCCACTGGTGTCATAGCCTTGTTGTTCAAGGATGTGCTTGTATTTGGTTCGTGGGTCATCATTTGTTATAAATCCTAAAAATTGATCAAGGTCTAAGGTGTCTTTAGTCACTACTTCTTTGATAACGTAATCACGTGTGCCCCATTTGTATTGATCGTGAGTCAAACTCGAAGGGATCGGGTCACTTTCGTAGGCCTTTCGTTTCATTTGATCTATGTACCAATCGACATTTAATAAACTTGTACAAACAACGCGTACATCGCGACGAATGCCTTCAATTTCTTGCGCATACCACAGTGGAAAGGTGTCGTTGTCACCAATGGTAAAAATAATGGCATTCGGGTCGCAAGCTTCTAGGTATTGGACAGCCATAGCGTGGGCTGTTTCTCGTCCTGATCGGTTATGGTCGTCCCAGTTTTGACTTATCAAAATACCAGGAACAGCAATCAAACAGACCAAGCTTACAAGTGGTGCTAATAGTTTTGTTTTGGAATACGTACTTAATTTTTCATAAATCGCAAAGACCCCAAACCCAATCCAGAGCGCAAATACATAAAAAGAACCTACTAAGGAATAATCGCGTTCACGAGGTTCAAACGGCCGAACATTGGTGTAAACTTGTATCGCAATTCCTGTGAATAAGAAAAACACAAGCATGGTCCAAAAAAGTTTTTTATCTCTGTTAAAGAGAAAAAACAAACCGATTAAGCCTAATAAAAGGGGCAAAAAATAATAGGTATTACGAGCTTTGTTATTTAAAACATCACTTGGAAGATTCTCTTGAGAGATGCCTAAAACGTATGAGTCCACAGCATTGATTCCACTGATCCAATTGCCATGTAGGTCAAATCGACCTTGAACATCGTCTTGACGTCCAGTAAAATTCCACATAAAATAACGCCAATACATATACCCAATTTGATAATCAAAAAGGTAGTAGATGTTTTGAAGAAGAGAAGGTTTTTGGATATCAATATAACGTCCATATTTTTTTAGAAAGTCGTTATAGTCTTCATAATCAACATCTCCTTTGGCAACAGAATCCTTGAAACTACCCACTAAAGAACGCAAGTCGTTTTGCATTTTATATTCTGGCTTTATTGAAAACTCTAGAAACCCAGCATAAATCATATAATTTTCCGCATGTTCAGAACTCCACATTCTTGGTAAAAAAGAGGCATGCTCAGTGTTATAGTTTTGTAAGCCATTTTTGTAATCGTTTACAACCACATAGGTTCCAGAAACCTCATCTTTTTCATATTTTGGTTTGTCATCGATATAAGGTTGGTTTTCGTCCAAACCAGCATATTGATCTGTAAACTGAGGTCCATAAAACAAGTGTGTTTTTGGATACTGCTCTAAGTTATAATAAGCGAGGAGTTCTCTAGCACTTGAGGGGTTGTTTTCATTGACAGTTACATTGGCGTTGGCACGAATGGGAAGCATCAACCAAGATGAAAATCCGATAACTATAAATGTAATGCAAAGGAGTCCTGTGTTAAGATGGATAAAGCGTTTTTTTCGTGTATAGTTTAATCCCCAGAAAACAAATCCGACCAATAAGATAAATGCAATGACGGACCCAGAATTAAAGGGCAATCCAACAGAATTCACAAAAAAGATTTCTAGAACACTAAAGTATCTCAGAATATTAGGTGCTAAGAGTTTAAAAACAAATAATAAAATAGCGATACCTGCCAGGTTTGCTAAAATAAAATTCTTAATAGTTACTGTTTTATAGTTTTTGAAAAAGTAGATAAGACTGATCGCAGGAATGGTTAAGAGCCCCATAAAATGCACTCCAAATGATAAACCAACTACAAAAGAAATGAGGATGAGCCATTTGTTCCCTCTGGGCGTAAACATTTCGTTTTGCCAGCGTAAGCCTAAGTAAAACATGACCGCTAAAATGAGCGTAGCCATGGCATACACTTCAGTTTCTACAGCATTGAACCAAAACGAATCGGTAAACGCAAAGGATAAACTCCCCACAAAAGCGGCGCCTAAAATAGCAGTATTTTGACCTTTTGAGGATTCGTCGTTATTTTTAACTACTTGTTTGATAAGCAATACAATCGACCAAAACATAAATAAAATGGTGAAAGCACTGGCGGTGGCACTCATCATATTAATCATCAAGCCTATTTGGCTTGGTTCGGAAGCAAAAATTGAAAAGAAGGCTCCCATCATTTGAAAAAAGGGTGCTCCAGGCGGGTGTCCAACTTGTAACTTGGAAGACGTCAATATGTATTCACCTGCATCCCAGAAACTTACTGTTGGTTCAACAGTGAGGCTGTAAGTAATGAATGCTATTAAAAACGCAAGCCATCCAAAGATGAGGTTCCATTTTTTAAAATTAAAATCCGCCATGGTGTAAAATTGAAGTTTGAAGCGAATTTAGGAATAATTACGCAGGGGTTAAAAACTTTTAAGTAAACCTTAATAAATTTTGTTTTAAATCGTTCAAACAAATTATCCAAATAGTAAACTATGTAAATACCGTCCTGGCATCAATGTAAACAATCCCGCGAGTAGTAAGCCCGTCCAATACAGCAGTTTCATGGAGCGTTTGTGTCGTTGTATATTTCCTTTTTTGACCGCAATTAAACTGCTAGGGACTGTCCAAATTGTGAGAAAACTCAATAAATGAATCCATCCAAAATGATTTAGAAATGTGGCCCCCACATAAGCTTTTAAAAACAGGGAAACAATCGATGATGAAAAAATAAGAACCATATATACATAGCCAATTTTTTTATGGAAAACCCCTCCTTTGCCTGAAACTATAATAAGATAAAACCCCAACGGTAGGCATGGCGCTATGCTGTACAAATGTAAATCCCTTATAAACTCGTACATATCTAAAGTTTTAAATCTTGATATTTTTTCAAATTTGTAAAATGATCCCCAAATGCCTTGATGCCGGCTTTTGTAATTGAACACCTTGTTTTTGGGTAGTTATTTTCAAAACTTTTATCAATTGAAATATAACCACTTTCTTTTAATTTTTTCAATTGGATGCTCAAATTTCCCTGCGTAGTTTCGGTAATTTGCTTCAAATAATTGAAATCGCAATTCTCCACTTTTGTTAATACCGACACAATCATCAGGCGTGTTGGGTTTACCAATAATTTGTCTAAGGGGCTAAACATTTGATTTGCTATAATAAAGGAGAATTCCAGGCACAAGTAATCCTAAAACTGAGGCGATACCATTTACCAATAACCAGCTATCGCTTGTATTGTAAACGCATACAATGCTACAAACTATGACAGAAACACCCCCAATAGAAAAGGGTTTGAATCGAATTAAAAGCCCCGTTATAAGAATCATAACCCCTAACAGGAATAAAATTGCCTCTGTAGGGTTTTGATTTTTTTCTACCGAAATAAATACCAAAAGGATCCAGGAAATATTAAATACCCCCCAAATGATTTTGAGCGCGCGCCCAATATGAGTTTCATAGCCCGTCTTTTTACGCTTTTTAATATTATAAATAACTGTAAAAATCATTCCAAGCACTGGGATTAGGACCCAATATAGCAATGTTGAGTAGCGGGTTTGCTGGACAATTTCAGGAAATACATGATGAAAAAAGCTTAACATCGCAATCAATGTCCCCCATAAGACAAAGCCAAAGGAGCTTGATTTTAAATTTTCTTTTGTTTTATTAATGGTGTCATTAATAAGTTCAATTTGTTCTTGTGTTTTCATGTGTTTTCGATTTAGAACAGCAAATGTAAACTAGTTTATTTTATAAACCAAAAAAAACAACAACAAATAAATTTAAAAATGTTTGCCCAAACAAAACTTTATTATAAATTTGCAGCCTCATTAAGAGATTGGCCCATGGTGTAACTGGCAACACGTTGGTTTTTGGTACCAAAGAGTCTAGGTTCGAGCCCTAGTGGGCCAACTAAAACAAGGATAAACACTTGTTAAATTCAATTTTTATGTCGTATATTTGCAGCATAGAATGATAAATGAAAAAGCGAGGGGACATAAAGTCCCCTCTTTTTATACCAGATGTTTAGAGATATAGTAAAAGAGTTATTAGAGGATTGCCTTGCACAAAGACAAGATTTATTTTTGATTGATTTTGAAATTTTAGAAGGCAATAAAATTAGAATTATAATTGACGGAGACAAAGGAGTTCTTGTAGAGGACTGTATGTTTGTGAGCCGTGGTATTGAACACAATATAGATAGAGACGATCATGATTTTGCACTAGAGGTTTCCTCTTCAGGAGCAACAACCCCGTTAACTCATCCGAGACAATACCAAAAACACATAGGCAGAACCTTAGAAGTTAGAACATCAGATAATCAAAAATTTGAAGCAACTCTTACTACTGCCAACGAGCAAGACATTGTACTTAATTGGAAAGCAAGAGAGCCAAAACCGATCGGAAAAGGAAAGGTAACCGTTCAAAAAACAGCAACCCTTTTGTACAGTGATATTAGTGAAGCAAAAGTGAAAATATTATTTTAATACAAGACTAGAATTATGGAAAATTTAGCATTAATTGATTCGTTTTCAGAGTTTAAAGACGAAAAGCTAATTGATAGAGTTACCTTGATGTCAATCTTAGAAGATGTATTTAGAAATACATTAAAAAAGAAATTTGGGGATGATGATAATTTTGATATCATTATCAATCCAGATAAAGGCGATTTAGAAATATGGAGAAATAGAGTTGTAGTAGCAGATGGTGAGGTTGAAGAAGAAAACCAAGAAATCTCTTTAACAGATGCTCAAAAAATTGAACCAGATTTTGAAGTTGGAGAAGATGTTTCTGAAGAAGTTAAGCTCATCGATTTAGGACGACGTTCAATTTTAGCACTGCGTCAAAATTTAATTTCTAAAATTCACGAACACGACAATACAAACATCTACAAGCACTTTAAGGACTTGGTAGGTGAAATTTATACTGCAGAGGTACACCACATTCGTCACCGTGCAGTCATTTTATTGGACGACGACGGAAATGAATTGATTCTTCCAAAAGATAAACAAATACCCTCTGATTTTTTCAGAAAAGGAGAAAATGTAAGAGGCATCATTGAAAGTGTCGATTTAAAAGGAAACAAACCGTCTATTGTTCTCTCAAGAACAGCACCTGTTTTTCTTGAAAAACTATTTGAACAAGAAATCCCAGAAGTTTTTGATGGACTCATTTCTGTCAAAAATGTTGTAAGAATTCCAGGAGAAAAAGCTAAAGTAGCGGTAGATTCTTATGACGATCGAATTGATCCTGTAGGAGCCTGTGTTGGAATGAAAGGGTCTAGAATCCACGGAATTGTACGTGAACTAGGAAATGAAAACATTGACGTTATCAACTATACAACCAACTTACAGCTCTACATCACAAGAGCATTAAGTCCAGCAAGAGTTACATCAATCAAGATTAACGAAGAAACCAAACGCGCTGAGGTTATTTTAAAACCTGAAGAAGTGAGTAAAGCAATTGGTAGAGGCGGTCATAATATTCGTTTAGCCGGTCGTTTGACGGGTTACGAAATAGATGTATTTAGAGAAGGTGTAGAAGAAGATGTTGAGCTTTCTGAATTCTCTGATGAAATCGAAGCATGGATCATTGAAGAATTTGCAAAAGCAGGTTTAGACACTGCAAAAAGTATACTTGAACAAGAGATTGAAGACCTTGTAAAGCGTACGGATTTAGAATTAGAAACCATTGAAGATGTGGTTCGAATTCTGAAAGAAGAATTTGAAGAGTAAAATTTTAATTATATTGGTGTCCTGTAAGACTGGATGACCTCACGATTACGCGTAAGAAATACTGTTAAAAAATATCAAAGGCAATTTATGGCTGAAATTATTAGATTAAATAAAGTGTTAAGGGAATTGAATATTTCTCTCGATCGAGCGGTCGATTTTTTGGAAACAAAAAATATTGAAATAGAAAAACGCCCTACAACCAAAATCACTTCTGAAGTGTACGATCTTCTTGCAGGAGAATTCCAAACAGATGCAAATAAGAAAGTCGCTTCTAAGGAAGTTGGTGAAGCCAAGCTAAAAGAAAAAGAAGCCTTGCGTGTTCAACGTGAACAAGAAATTGAGCAAAAACTTCAAAAAGCTGAAGCTGCCAAAACAGTTTTGAAAGCTAAACAAGTACTTCAAGGCCCTAAAAAAGTAGGTAAAATTGACTTAGATGGTCCTAAAAAACCGGCTGAAAAAACAGAAGTTATCAAGCCAGTTGAGGACACAAAACCAGTACCTCCAAAAGTTGAAGACACGCCCAAAACAGTGCCAACCCCTAAAGCTGAGGAAACGCCTGAAGAAGTACCCGCTCCAAAAGTAAAGGTAGCACCTAAAGTTGAAGCAACTCCAAAAGTAAAGACTGTACCAAAAGTAGAGCCAAGTTCTTTGCCAGCTGCTGATAAAAAAGAAACATCAGCTACAAAAGTAGAACCAGCCACTCCAACAACACCTGTTTTAGACGCTAATACAGAAGCCGCTGCATTAGGAGAGCAAAAAGTTGAAACTACGAATTATCAAAAACTTTCTGGGCCAAAATCAACAGGACAAAAGATAGATTTAACCCAATTTAATAAACCTAAAAAAGCGAAACCAGCAACCCCAGCTGCGGGAGCGAATTCTGCAGACGCCAGAAAAAAGCGTCGTAGGATTAGTAAAGTAGGAGGAAACGCTCCTCAATCTAGAGGAAACTTTAGAAACCGACCCCCAGCAAGAACACAAGCTCCAAAAGTAGAGCCAACAGCTGAAGAAGTTCAAAAACAAGTAAGAGAAACTCTTGAAAAATTACAAGGGAAATCTAATAAAGGTAAAAAAGGTGCGAAGTACAGAAAAGATAAAAGAGATCAGCACCGTCAACAAACTGAAAAAGATCAAGAACAACAAGAATTAGAAAATAAAGTACTTAAAGTTACGGAGTTTGTAACGGCAAGTGAAGTAGCTACCATGATGGATGTTTCGGTGACTCAAATTATTTCAGCCTGTATGTCGCTTGGAATGATGGTTACTATGAATCAGCGATTGGATGCTGAAACCTTAACCATTGTTGCTGAAGAATTTGGATACACAGTAGAATTTGTAACGGCAGATATTGACGAAGCTATAGAAATAGTAGAAGATACTGCAGAAGATTTAGAAACACGTGCGCCGATCGTTACAGTCATGGGACATGTAGATCATGGAAAAACATCTTTATTGGATTACATACGTGAAGAAAATGTAATTGCAGGAGAGTCCGGAGGAATTACCCAACATATTGGTGCTTACGGAGTCACACTTTCTACAGGGCAAAAAATAGCCTTCCTAGATACTCCTGGTCACGAGGCCTTTACAGCCATGCGTGCCCGTGGTGCTCAAGTAACAGATATTGCTATTATTGTGATTGCAGCAGATGATGACATCATGCCGCAAACAAAAGAAGCCATTGCTCATGCGCAAGCAGCTAACGTTCCAATCATCTTTGCAATCAACAAAATAGATAGACCAACAGCAAATCCTGAGAAAATCAAGGAAGCCTTGGCCAATATGAACTTATTAGTAGAAGACTGGGGAGGAAAAATTCAATCGCATGACGTCTCTGCATTAAAAGGGGATGGTGTCAAAGAATTATTAGAAAAAGTATTGCTTGAAGCAGAATTATTAGAGTTGCAAGCCAATCCAAACAAACCAGCACTAGGAACCGTTGTTGAAGCCTTTTTAGATAAAGGTCGAGGGTATGTTTCCACTATCTTAGTACAAGCAGGAACGCTAAAAATTGGCGATTATGTTTTGGCAGGAAAAAATAGTGGAAAAGTGAGAGCCATGCATGATGAACGCGGTAACGATGTACTTGAAGCAGGACCTTCAACGCCTATTTCTATTTTAGGATTGGATGGCGCACCACAAGCAGGTGATAAATTTACTGTATTTAAAGACGAGCGTGAAGCCAAGCAAATTGCAGCGAAAAGAACGCAATTACAACGTGAACAATCTGTAAGAACACAACGTCATATTACGTTGGATGAAATTGGAAGACGTATTGCTTTAGGGGACTTTAAAGAACTAAACATTATCCTTAAAGGAGATGTAGATGGATCTGTAGAAGCGCTTACAGATTCATTCCAGAAATTATCTACCGAAGAAATTCAGGTAAACATTATTCATAAAGGAGTTGGTGCTATTACAGAAAGTGATGTATTATTAGCTTCTGCATCGGATGCTATCATTATAGGATTTAATGTGCGTCCAATGGGTAATGCCAGACAAATGGCAGATAAAGAAGAAATTGACATCAGAATGTACTCTATTATTTATGATGCGATTAATGATCTTAAAGATGCGATGGAAGGCATGCTATCTCCAGATTTTAAAGAAGAAATTACGGGAACTGCAGAAATTAGAGAAACATTTAAAATCTCTAAAATTGGAACCATTGCAGGATGTATGGTTACCAATGGTAAGATTTACAGAAACGCTGGAATTAGATTGATCAGAGAAGGTGTCGTAGTTTTCACAGGAGAATTAAGCTCTTTAAAGCGTTTCAAAGACGATGCAAAAGAAGTGGCTAAAGGTTACGACTGTGGTATGCAAGTGAAAAACTACAATGACATTCGCGAAGGAGATATTCTTGAAGCATTCCGAGAAGTAGAAGTTAAGAAAACACTTAAATAGTACTCTAAGAGTTTAATTTACAACAACTATAAAATATAAAAAACCGTATATCCTAAAAGCATACGGTTTTTTTATTTGGATGTTTTATACATCTAGAAAAACAGTTTTGAGCAGCTTTATAATTGATTGAAAAAACTTCGAAGGCGCTACTTTAGTTAGGGCTTTATACCACTCAATTTTAAACCAACCCAGTAATTATTTTAAAAAGATAGCTAACAAATAAGATTCTTGAAACTTTTAAGGTTTGAGACAAAATGCAATTGGAAAACTCTTTTTTACAAGGCGTAACTCCCGATCTGCTTCTAGCTGTGTTCTAAATTTTCCAACCCAAATTTTATAGTTGGGCGTTTCATACTTCATCTCTACAACTTGTTCTGGAAAATCAGTTTTAAAACTTTCTAAGGCTGTTTCTGCGCCGACTCTATTTCCACTATAAATTTGAATTTTCAGGTACGATTGGTCCTTATTTAGCTCTTTTTTAAGTGCCAATACGCGGTCAACTTCCAAGCTTTTTTGAATGCTTACAACGCCTTCTTGAGCCAAAGCTGTGCCAGAAAACAGGACACTCATAACAATTAATTTCCAATTAAATAAATTCATAGTATAGTATTGCTTCTACAAATGTAACCCAATAAAATTAAAAGTTAATAAAAACACTTATTTAGAACGCTTATAAATTAGAAATTTACGCAGATTGAACATTTTAAAAATGGACATTATATGTTACTTTTGCCAAAGATTTTTATGAACGAATATTGCCTATTTGAATGATGAAATCGTACCAAAGTTTAGAAATGACTTCTATTAACGCTATGAAACAGGAATTTAACCTTTACACGCTCACCAGAAAATTATTTTCGGGGCTCTTATTTTTCTCAATTATATTCACGTCACTTTACGCTCAAGATGGAGATCCTGTTAAAGGGAAATCTTTATTTAACGCTAACTGTGCAGCTTGTCACCAATTAGACAAAAAAATGACCGGGCCTGCGCTCCGTAACGTCGAAACACGACTTAGCGAAGATGAAGGTTTAGATAGAGTTTGGCTCAACGCTTGGATCCGTAACAGTTCGGCTCTGATCAAGTCAGGGGATGCGTATGCCAATAAAATTTATGCTGAGTACAATGGGTCTGCAATGACTGCTTTCCCACAATTTTCAGATGAAGATATTACGGATATTTTAGCGTATACAGCTCAAGAAAAAGCAGCCCCAGTTGCTGCTGTAGCAACCGCCACACAAGTTGGTCAAAACGAAGGAGGTGTCTCTCAAGAGCTAGTTTTAGGAGCTCTCGCCATTCTTTTTGGACTGTTAGCTTTAGGGCTATTTTTAGTCAATAAAACATTGCGCCGTTTTGCTTCTGCCAACAACGTAGAAATAGCTGAAGCAGTTAAAAGAAAGTCACTTTGGAAAGCCTTTATTCAAAACCAATTTTTAATGTTGGTAATGGCTGTCTTCTTTTTGTTGTCCAGCGCCTATTTTGTATACGGCTATTTTATGCAAGTTGGTGTAGATCAAGGCTATCAACCAATCCAACCGATACATTACTCTCATAAAATTCATGCAGGTGATAATGGAATTGACTGTAAATACTGTCACTCCTCTGCACGTGTGAGCAAGCACTCTGGAATCCCAGCATTGAATGTGTGTATGAATTGTCATAAGTCTATATACGAAGTTGCACCATCAACTGCCACCGAAGAGTATACAAAAGAGTTTTATGATGGAGAAATTAAAAAATTATACGACGCTGTTGGTTGGGATGATGCCGAACAGAAATATACTGGAAACACAAAACCTGTGAAGTGGGTTCGTATCCATAACCTTCCTGACTTTGCATACTTCAATCACTCACAACACGTTTCAGTGGCAGGACTAGAATGTCAAACATGTCATGGGCCGGTAGAAGAAATGGAAATAATGTATCAATTCTCTCCATTAACCATGGGTTGGTGTATCAACTGCCACAGAGAGACAAATGTAAAAGTTCAAGATAACGGCTATTACGATAAAATTCACGAAGCACTTACCAAGAAATATGGTGTAGAGCAACTAACCGCAGCACAAATGGGCGGATTAGAATGTGGAAAATGTCATTACTAGAATTTAAATAAAACGATCAACAAGTAACATTAGATATATGTCATCAAACAAGAAATACTGGAAAAGTGTTGAGGAGTTAAATCCGAACCACAGCTCTGCTGTTGAGACGCTGAAACAGAAGGAATTTACGCAAGAAATTCCTGTGGACGAATTTCTAGGAGACAAAGAAACCCTAGAATCGTCGAACACAACGCGTCGTGATTTCTTAAAATATGTAGGATTTAGTACTGCTGCAGCTTCTTTAGCAGCTTGTGAAGGCCCTGTTGTTAAGTCCATTCCTTATGTAGTTCAGCCAGAGCAAATCATTCCTGGTGTTGCAAATTATTATGCAACAGCCATAGCTAATGGTTATGATTTTGCAAGTGTTCTAATTAAAACCAGAGAAGGCCGCCCTATCAAGGTGGAGTCTAATAGTCTTGCAAAAGCCAACGGTGGAATCAACGCCAGAGTACAAGCGTCTGTATTAGATTTATATGACAACCAAAGAGTAGTAGGTCCACAAAAAGAAGGACAAGAAACCAGTTGGGGAGAACTTACAGCAGAAGTTGCTCAAAAATTAGAAACATTAAAAGGATCCGATAAATCAATTGTGTTATTAACACAAACATTTGCAAGCCCATCGACTTCAAAATTAATTTCGGACTTTAAACAAAAATATGGAAATGTAAGCCACGTTGTTTATGACGCGATATCAGAATCGGCTGCGGCAGACGCATACCAAAACAAATATGGCTCAAGAGGCTTAGTCAACTACGATTTTTCAAAAGCTAAAACCATTGTATCTATAGGCGCTGACTTTTTAGGGGATTGGCAAGGCGGTGGTTTTGATGCGGCATATGCACAAGGGCGAGTTCCTAAAAACGGAAAAATGTCCCGTCATATCCAGTTTGAAGCAAACATGACTTTATCAGGAGCAAATGCTGATAAACGTGTAGCCATCAAACCGTCTCAACAAAAAGTAGCACTTGCGAAGCTTTACGGAAAATTAGTTGGAACTGCTGTTGGAGGTGACCTTCCCGCACACCTAGAAACTGCTGTTAATAATGCGGCTTCTGAATTGCTAAAAGCAGGTTCTAATGCAGTTGTGCTTTCAGGAATTCAAGATGTGAATGCACAAAATATTGTATTAGCCATCAACGAAAAGTTAGGCAGTAAAGCATTTGATCCTAACCATCCTATTCAAACCCGACAAGGGAATGATAAAGCGGTTGCTCAATTAGTAGCAAATATGAAAGCGGGTAAAGTTGGAGCAATCATTATGTCTGGGGTGAATCCAGTTTATACACTTCCAAATGCTTCTGAATTTGTAGAAGGATTAAAACAAACAGAATTATCAGTAGCCTTCACCATGAAAAATGATGAAACGGCTTCTGTATCACAATACATTGCTGCCACGTCTCATTATTTAGAGTCTTGGGGTGATTTAGAAACTAAAAAAGGACATTACGGGCTCATGCAGCCAACCATTCGTCCTTTATTTGATACCAAACAATTTCAAGACGTTTTATTAGAGCTCGTTGGGACTTCAGGGTCTTACCACGATTTTGTAAAGTCCTATTGGAACAGCAATGTACTAAAAGGTGCTTCTTGGAATGACAGCTTACACGATGGGGTGTATGTTTCGTCAAACTCTGCAACGCTAGAAACAGCAGATGCTTTTGATGGTAGTTCAATCTCAGAAATAGGCGCCGCGGTTAATGCACTTGCTGCAACAGCAACTTCAGGTATGGAGCTTACGCTGTATCCAAAAACTGGAATGGGAGATGGACAACAAGCAAACAATCCTTGGTTGCAAGAATTTCCAGATCCTTTGACAAGAACTACCTGGGACAACTACTTAACTGTCTCTGAATTTGATGCTAAAGAATTAGGATTCTTTTTAGAAACAAGTACCTTTTTCAGTGAAAACAGTCATGATGCTAACGGTGGATTGAATGGAAAATATGCAAACGTTACCGTAAATGGTGTGACAGTCAAAGTTCCTGTTATTATCCAACCAGGACAAGCTAGAGGTACTATGGGAATGTCTTTTGGATATGGTCGTACGGAAGGTCTTAAAGCAGAAATGCAAACAGGCGTAAACGCATATCCTTTATATACTAATTTCAACACCGTTCAAAACGCAACTGTTGAATTGACTGACGGCAAGCATGAATTTGCTTGTGTTCAGTTGCACAATACATTAATGGGTAGAGGTGATATCATCAAAGAAACGACTTTGGAGATATTCAATACTGAATCTGCTGCAGATTGGAATCCAATGACTATGGTGTCATTGAACCATGAAGAAACACCAGTTGATTCACCAGATGTTGATTTATGGGATGAATTTGATCGCTCTATTGGGCACCACTTTAATCTATCAATCGACTTAAATTCATGTACTGGGTGTGGCGCTTGTGTAATTGCGTGTCATGCAGAAAACAACGTTCCTGTAGTAGGAAAACAAGAAATTCGTAGAAGCCGTGATATGCACTGGCTTCGAATAGATAGATACTACTCTTCAGATGAAACATTTGAAGGCGATAATACAACCAAAGATAATATTGAAGGCCTTGGAAGTTCGTTAAGTACTTTTGGAGAGATGGAAGTGCCATCTGAAAATCCTCAAGTAGCTTTCCAACCAATCATGTGTCAGCACTGTAACCATGCACCATGTGAAACAGTCTGTCCAGTTGCAGCATCATCTCACGGTCGTCAGGGTCAAAATCATATGGCTTACAACCGTTGTGTTGGAACTCGTTATTGTGCAAACAACTGTCCTTATAAAGTACGTCGATTCAACTGGTTCTTGTATAATGAGAATGACGAGTTTGATTACCACATGAATAACGATTTAGGTCGTATGGTGATCAACCCAGATGTGACTGTTCGATCAAGAGGTGTGATGGAAAAATGTTCTATGTGTATTCAAATGACACAGAAAACAATTTTGGATGCGAAGCGTGATGGAAGAGAAGTAAACCCAGATGAGTTCAAAACAGCGTGTTCATCTGCATGTGACTCTGGCGCAATTGCGTTTGGAGATATAAATAACAAGAAAAGTGTGATTACCGAACTTAAAGATGATGAGCGTGCTTATCATTTATTAGATCATGTTGGAACCAAACCAAACGTGGTATATCAAGTGAAAGTAAGAAACACAAACGAAGCATAAATAATAAGAAATAATATAAAAGTATTATGGCGTCTCATTACGAAGCACCTATCAGAAGACCATTAGTTACCGGGGAAAAGTCATATCATGATGTGACCTTGGACGTTGTTGCACCTGTTGAAGGAAAAGCAAACAAACTATGGTGGGTAGTATTTTCTATTGCACTTGCAGCTTTTGGCTGGGGGTTAGGATGTATGGTTTATACCGTCTCAACCGGAATTGGTACTTGGGGCCTCAACAAAACTGTTGGATGGGCTTGGGATATTACAAATTTCGTTTGGTGGGTAGGTATTGGTCATGCAGGAACTTTAATCTCAGCAGTTCTATTATTGTTTAGACAAAAATGGCGTATGGCCATTAACCGTTCTGCGGAAGCCATGACTATTTTTTCTGTAATTCAAGCAGGATTGTTTCCAATCATTCACATGGGTCGTCCTTGGTTAGCATACTGGGTATTGCCAATTCCAAATCAATTTGGATCTCTATGGGTCAACTTTAACTCTCCTTTATTGTGGGATGTATTTGCAATTTCTACATACCTATCAGTATCACTTGTATTTTGGTGGACAGGTTTATTACCAGATTTTGCTATGATTCGAGATCGAGCCGTAAGGCCGTTTCAAAAGAAAATATATTCATTATTAAGTTTTGGATGGAGTGGACGTGCAAAAGACTGGCAACGTTTTGAAGAAGTTTCTTTGGTTCTTGCAGGCCTTGCAACGCCTTTAGTACTATCAGTACACACCATTGTATCTTTTGATTTTGCCACGTCGGTAATACCTGGATGGCATACAACAATCTTCCCTCCTTACTTTGTAGCAGGGGCAATTTTCTCAGGGTTTGCCATGGTAAACACCTTGTTAATCATCATGCGTAAAGTATGTAATCTTGAAGATTATATTACGGTTCAACACATCGAATTGATGAACATCGTAATTATGATTACGGGTTCTATTGTTGGAGTTGCCTATATTACCGAATTATTTATCGCTTGGTATTCTGGAGTTGAGTATGAACAATATGCATTCTTAAACAGAGCAACAGGGCCTTATGCTTGGGCTTACTGGGCTATGATGTCATGTAATGTATTTTCGCCACAATTCATGTGGTTCAAAAGACTTAGAACAAGTATTATGTTCTCATTCTTTATCTCTATTGTTGTAAATATCGGAATGTGGTTTGAGCGTTTTGTGATTATAGTAACCTCTCTACACAGAGATTATTTACCATCATCATGGACTATGTTCTCCCCAACGTTTGTAGATATCGGAATTTTCATTGGAACTATCGGATTCTTCTTTGTACTGTTCTTGTTATATTCTAGAACATTCCCAGTAATTGCACAAGCGGAAGTTAAAACGATTTTAAAGTCCTCAGGACAACGTTATAAAAATATTAGAGAAGCAGGCGGAAGCTTAGTTGGTACCGGTTCAGATGACCGAACAGCACCAAAGCCAAAACCAGCGAAAACACCTAAAAAGAAAAAAGAGTAGCCTATGGGATCTTCTAAAGTTATTCACGCACTATATACAGATGATGATGTCTTGTTAGCAGCAGTTAAAACTGTTAAGAACGAAAAGCATCACATCGAAGAGATATTTACGCCTTTTCCAGTCCATGGACTCGACAAAGCAATGGGACTAGAACCCACTCGAATTGCCATCGCTGCCTTTATGTATGGCTGTGTTGGTTTAATTGTAGCTACAGTTATGATGAATTATATCATGATAGAAGACTGGCCTCAAAACATTGGAGGAAAACCAAGTTTTAGCTACATCGAAAACATGCCGGCATTTGTGCCAATTATGTTTGAGTTAACCGTCTTTTTTGCAGCACACTTAATGGTAATTACATTTTATCTAAGAAGTAGAATGTGGCCATTTAAAAATGCAGAAAATCCGGATCCAAGAACGACCGATGACCATTTTTTAATGGAAATCCCTGTTCATGATAATGAAAAAGAATTGAAAGCCCTTCTAACCAAGTCAGGTGCAGTAGAGGTTCATATTGTTGATAAACAAGCACATTAGTATTATGAAAAGTGTATCAAAAATAATCGTTTTAGCATTGGTCTTTGTAACTCTGTTTTCATGTCAAAATGATAACAGTCCAAACTACCAATACTTTCCAAACATGTATGCACCAATAGGCTATGAAGCTTATGGCGAATATGATGTTTTTCCAAACTCACAAGAGGCTTTATTGCCTGTTGAAGGAACGATCTCTAGAGGTCATTCTTTGTATGAATTTGAAAACACAAATGAAGGCTATGCAACGGCACTTTCAGATTTGAAATCTCCAATAGCATCCGCTGAGTTGGACGCTAAAAGAGGAAAAGAATTGTATGAAATTTATTGCGGAATCTGCCATGGTAACAAAGGAGCTGGACAAGGAAAGCTAGTTAAAAGAGAAAAAATTCTTGGAGTTCCAAGTTATGCAGATAGAGCTATTACCGAAGGAAGTATTTACCATGTTATTTATTACGGTAAAAATACCATGGGGTCCTATGCAAATTTATTGAATGAGGAAGAACGTTGGCAAGTCACTGCTTACGTTGAAACCCTTAGAGCAGAATTAAAAAAATAAGAAAAGTAAAACATTTATATCAACATGTACACGTTTTCAAAAAGACTTAAAATTGTTTCTATATCTCTATTCGTTCTTGGCGTTATAGGATGGGGAACAAGCTATGTAGCAACTCATGGACTTACCCTCGATGATGTAAAAGTACTACTAGCAGAAGAAAATTCGCACCACGGTGCAGCGGCATCTCATGGCGAGGAAACGCACCATGACGTTCAAACAGACGCCGAGGCGCATGCCGCAATGATACAATCGACACACGAATCTGAGTCCCATGCAGAAGAAGCACACGGAACGGAAGCGCATAGCGATGATGCCCATGCAGAACATGTATTGCATCAAATGCACAACAGACCTTATGCTGCTTTATATGTTGCAGCATTTTTCTTTTTCATGATATCCTTAGGAGTTCTTGCGTTTTATGGCATTCAATACGCCGCACAAGCAGGGTGGTCGCCCGTACTATTTAGAGTTATGGAAGCCATCACTTATTATGTATTACCAGGTGGACTCATCGTTCTTGGAATTGCATTATGGGCAGGAGACCACATCTTTATATGGATGGATCCAGAAGTCGTAGCACATGACGAACTCATTCAAGGAAAAGCAGGCTGGTTAAACAAAACGTGGTTTGCAATACGAGGATTAATCTTTATCACTGGATGGAGTTTATACCGTTATTTTTCTCGTAAATTTTCATTAGCACAAGATTTAGCAGATGTAAATGACAATAGTAATTTCAAAAAGAACTTTAGAATTTCAGCAGCATTCTTAGTATTTTATATCTACACAGAATCCATCATGTCTTGGGATTGGATTATGAGTGTAGACCCACACTGGTTCAGTACCTTATTTGGATGGTATGTATTTGCAAGTATGTTTGTAAGCGGAATTACGGTAATAGCATTGATTACGATTTATTTAAAATCTAAAGGCTTAATGGAATTTGTAAATGACAGTCATTTACATGATTTAGCTAAATTTATGTTTGCCATTAGTGTCTTCTGGACCTATCTATGGTTCTCACAATTTATGCTTATTTGGTATGCAAACATCCCTGAAGAAGTAACGTATTTTGTAACTAGAATTGAAGACTATAACCTTCCATTCTTTGGGATGTTAATCTTAAACTTTATTTTCCCATTCCTAGTACTTATGAACAGCGATTACAAACGTGTTCCATGGTTTATAGTCATGGCGGGTATTATAATTTTATTCGGACATTATATTGATGTTTTCAATATGATTATGCCAGCAACAGTAGGAGACCGCTGGTTTATAGGTGTCCCAGAAATTAGTGCTGTACTATTGTTTTTAGGATTATTCTTATTCATTGTTTTTTATGCGCTTTCAAAAGCACCATTACTAGCAAAAGGAAATCCTTTTATAAAAGAAAGTGAACACTTTCATTATTAATTAAAATTTAAAAAAGACAACATATAACGATGACTGGCTTATTAACAATCTTAATTTTATTAGGGATCACTATTGCAATTTGGCAAATGGTCAAAATCTTTGATTTAGCACAAGTAAATAAAGATATATCTCAAGTAGCAAACGATGGTGACAACAAAGTTCAAGGATACCTAATGTTAGCCTTTTTAGGCTTCATATATGGAATCACAATTGTGTCATTTGCGCTTTGGGGTGATTTACCATTGACCTCAAACTCAGCTTCTGAACACGGCCCTGAAATTGATCGTTTAATGATCATTTCTATGGTGGTGATTTTTATTGTACAAACAATTACACAGTTTTTGTTACACTACTTCGCCTTCAAATACAAAGGAGAAAAAGGACGTAAAGCATTGTTTTATGCAGACAATGACAAGTTAGAATTTATCTGGACCGTCATCCCAGTTATCGTATTAGCAGGACTCATTATGTATGGATTGTTCACTTGGACAGACATCATGACTATTGACGAAGATGAAGACCCGATTGTTGTAGAGCTGTATGCACAACAATTTAACTGGAAAGCACGCTATGCTGGAGAAGACAACGTTTTAGGAAAAGCTAACGTTAGACTCATCAACCTTGATAATGCTAATATTTTAGGTTTAGATGAAGCAGATCCAAACGCACAAGATGATATCATTACAACTGAATTACACCTTCCTGTAGGCGTTCCAGTATTATTCAAAATGCGTTCACAAGACGTCTTACACTCAGCCTATATGCCTCACTTTAGAGCGCAAATGAACTGTGTCCCAGGAATGATTACGCAATTTGCATTCACCCCAACAGTGACTACTGAAGAAATGCGATTGAATCCAGATATTTATGAAAAAGTAAGAAATATTAATAAAATCAGAGTTAGTAAAAGTAAAAAACTACAAGCCAAAGGCGAAGAACCCTTAGATAGCTATGAGTTTGATTACCTATTACTTTGTAATAAAATATGTGGAAAGTCGCACTATAACATGCAAATGAAAATTATTGTAGAATCTGAAGAAGACTACAAGGCATGGTTACAAGAACAAAAATTATTCAAGAACTCTTTAGTTCAAAATTAAAAATTAAAGTAATAACAACATAAGATTATGTCAGCACAGGTAGATACTCACGCACACCAAGACGATCATGGACATCATCCGAAAGAAACTTTTATAACAAAATATATCTTTTGTCAAGATCACAAAATGATCGCCAAACAGTATTTGATTACTGGCGTTATCATGGGAGTGATTGGGATATTAATGTCTCTGTTAATGCGTATGCAAATTGCATGGCCAACAGAACCAAACGTCATTTTTGAAGCCCTTTTAGGAAAGTGGGCACCAGGTGGTGTCATGGATGCTGACATCTATTTAGCCTTAGTGACCATTCACGGAACCATTATGGTATTCTTTGTACTGACAGCAGGTCTGAGTGGAACTTTTAGTAACTTATTAATTCCATTACAAATTGGCGCACGAGATATGGCCTCAGGATTCCTTAATATGGTTTCTTATTGGTTGTTCTTTTTGTCAAGTGTCATCATGATTATTTCACTATTTGTTGAAGCAGGACCCGCAGCAGCAGGTTGGACAATATATCCTCCTTTGAGTGCCTTACCATTAGCGCAAGGGGGTTCCGGAGCTGGAATGACTCTCTGGTTAGTGTCCATGGCTATCTTTATTGCTTCTTCATTATTGGGCTCTCTAAACTACATTGTAACCGTTTTAAACCTTAGAACAAAAGGAATGTCAATGACAAGATTGCCATTAACAATATGGGCGTTCTTCATCACAGCTGTGATTGGAGTCGTATCTTTCCCAGTGTTATTATCGGCTGCATTGTTATTAATTATGGACCGTAGTTTTGGAACATCATTCTTCTTATCAGATATTTTTATTCAAGGTGAAGTATTACATTACCAAGGTGGATCACCAGTATTATTCGAACACCTGTTTTGGTTCTTAGGACATCCAGAAGTTTACATTGTATTACTTCCAGCCTTAGGGATTACTTCTGAAGTCATAGCAACAAACTCACGTAAACCAATTTTTGGTTATCGTGCCATGGTTGCCTCTATTTTGGCCATTGCCTTCTTATCAACAATCGTATGGGGACACCATATGTTTATCTCAGGAATGAATCCATTTTTAGGGTCGGTATTTACATTCACTACTTTACTAATTGCCATTCCATCTGCGGTCAAAGCATTTAACTATATTACCACCTTGTGGAAAGGTAATTTACAATTAAATCCAGCCATGTTATTTTCAATTGGCTTGGTATCTACCTTTATCACTGGAGGATTAACAGGAATTATTTTAGGAGACAGTGCATTAGATATTAATGTTCATGATACTTACTTTGTAGTAGCACACTTCCATTTAGTAATGGGAATATCAGCATTGTACGGATTATTTGCAGGAGTCTATCATTGGTTCCCAAAAATGTTTGGACGAATGCTTAACAAAAACTTAGGATACATTCACTTCTGGGTAACAGCTATCTGTGCTTACGGAGTCTTTTTTCCAATGCACTTTATTGGGATGGCAGGACTGCCAAGACGTTATTACACCAACAGTAACTTCCCCTTATTTGATGACACTTCAAATGTTCAAATTTTAATTACAGTTTTTGCACTAGTAGGTGGTTTATTTCAACTGGTATTCTTATGGAACTTTGTTCACAGCATGTTCTATGGTAAAAAAGCAGAACAAAACCCATGGAGGTCTAATACATTAGAGTGGACGACCCCAGTAGAACATATGCACGGAAACTGGCCAGGAGAAATACCTCACGTAGAACGTTGGGCCTATGACTATAGTAAACCAGGTCACGATGATGATTTTGTTCCTCAAAACGTCCCTTTGAAAGAAGGTGAACAAGAACTACAACACTAGATACTCATAACTTAATAGTATATTTAAAAGCCTTTCTTAAAACAAGAAAGGCTTTTTCTTTATATTTGTGTATATGAATGAAAACCTTAATCCTAACGACGACCATTTTACTCCAGAGGAACAAGACATAGAAAAGGTATTAAGACCCCTTTCATTTGATGATTTTGCAGGACAAGATCAAGTCCTTGAAAACCTTCAAATATTTGTAGAAGCCGCTGTAAAACGTGATGAAGCTTTAGATCACACACTGTTTCATGGACCTCCAGGACTCGGAAAAACAACTCTTGCGCATATTCTTGCAAACGAGTTAAGTGTTGGGATTAAAGTGACCTCTGGCCCTGTTTTAGATAAACCAGGAGATCTTGCAGGACTGCTTACCAACCTCGAAGAAAGAGATGTGCTATTCATTGATGAAATCCATCGACTTAGTCCCATAGTTGAAGAGTATTTATACTCTGCTATGGAGGATTATAAAATTGATATTATGATTGAGTCTGGCCCTAATGCCAGGACGGTTCAAATCAACTTAAACCCTTTTACATTAGTTGGTGCTACAACAAGATCAGGCCTTTTAACAGCCCCCATGCGTGCGCGATTTGGAATTAGCAGTCGCTTACAGTATTATTCTACCGAACTACTTTCAACAATTATTCAACGGAGTTCAGAAATCTTAAATGTTCCTATTAGCGTAGAAGCTGCTATAGAAATTGCAGGCCGAAGTCGTGGTACACCACGAATTGCCAACGCTTTATTGAGACGTGTGAGAGATTTTGCACAAATAAAGGGCAATGGAAAAATAGATATCGAAATCGCCAAATTTGGACTAAAAGCATTGAATGTTGATGCCCATGGATTGGATGATATGGATAATAAAATTTTAACAACCATTATAGATAAGTTTAAGGGAGGCCCTGTCGGAGTTACCACCATCGCAACCGCAGTTAGTGAAAGCCCAGAAACCATTGAAGAAGTTTACGAACCTTTTCTCATTCAACAAGGGTTCATCATGCGAACACCTAGAGGTCGTGAAGTAACCGAACTCGCCTATAAACACTTAGGGCGTATCAAGGGCGATATTCAAGGAGGATTGTTTTAGTGTTAATTGCGCATTTGACTGCGCCTGTCTGCAGATAGTCAGGCCAAATTAGACATTAAAATGAATTTAAAAAACCACTATACAAGTTTAATAAAAGCCGAAGCCAAACGATTAGGCTTTTTATCTTGTGGCATGAGTAAGGCAGGTTTTTTAGAAGAAGAAGCACCACGCTTGGAATCGTGGCTTAAAAAAAATAGCCACGGCAAAATGCAATACATGGAAAACCACTTTGATAAACGCTTAGATCCTACATTACTAGTAGAAGATTCCAAAAGTGTAGTTTCATTAATCTATAATTATTTTTCCGAAGAAATCCAACAAGACCCAGAAGCGCCTAAAATAAGTAAGTATGCTTATGGTAGAGATTATCACTTTGTCATTAAAGACAAGCTCAAACAACTACTTGAGTTTATCAAAGAAGAAATAGGCGAAGTTCATGGGCGTGCATTCGTAGATTCAGCTCCCATTTTAGAAAAAGCTTGGGCAAAGAAATCTGGTCTAGGTTGGATCGGAAAACACAGTAATTTATTAACGCAACAAGTGGGGTCTTTCTACTTTATTGCAGAGCTTATTATTGATTTGGAATTGGACTATGACACCCCTGTAACCGATCATTGCGGAACGTGTACTGCTTGTATTGATGCTTGTCCAACAGAAGCCATCACCTCAGAATATGGCGTAGATGGCAGCAAGTGTATTTCTTATTTTACCATTGAACTCAAAGAGCAAATTCCTTCCGAAATGAAAGGACAGTTTGACAACTGGATGTTTGGCTGTGATGTGTGTCAGGACGTATGTCCATGGAATCGGTTTTCAAAAGCACATAGCGAACCCTTATTCAACCCAAAACCAGAACTGTTGTCCATGAACAAGCAAGATTGGGAAGAAATCACGCAGGAAACCTTTAGTAAAGTATTTCAACATTCGGCAGTGAAGCGGACTAAGTTTTCAGGTTTAAAAAGAAACATAGAGTTTTTAAAAGATTAGTTTTATGAACCTATATTAGAATTTTGAACCGAGTATGTTAAAATTAGAAACATATTAGGCACTGATTAAATGGGTATCACTATTAAATTAAAATTACAATCATGAAAAAATCCATAACACTTCTCTTTACATCCATTTTATGCATTCAGTGCAACACAAAATCGAAGACAACAATTTCAGATAAAACACTTGGAGTGATTGCAGAAAAAGCCATGGTGGTTTCTGCTAGAGAAGAAGCTTCTAAAATTGGTATCGATATTATGAAACAAGGAGGGAATGCTTTTGATGCGATGATTGCAACTGATTTAGCACTGTTAGTATCGTATCCCTCAGCAGGCAATATAGGAGGTGGTGGATTTATGGTATTCCGAATGAATGATGGTGCTATTGGAGCCTTAGATTATAGAGAAAAAGCACCTTTAGCAGCTACTAAAAATATGTATCTAGATAAAAATGGAAATGTCGACTCAGATAAAAGTCAAATTGGCGCACTCGCTGTTGGTGTCCCAGGTACAATTGCTGGTATATTTGAAGTCCATAGAAAATTTGGAACTCTCCCCTTTGAAAAACTGATAGACCCAGCCATACAATTAGCGCTTAATGGTGTGGTCGTAACAGAAAAGCAAGCTCAGAATTTAAATGATCACACACCCGATTTTAGGTCGGCAAATAAAAAAACCATTCTATTAGATAAGCTATGGAAAAAGGGGGATACAATCAAATACCTTAAGTTAGCGGAAACATTGAATCGTATTAAAATTTATGGAAGAGATGAATTTTATAAAGGCAAAACGGCAAACCTTATAGTCGATTATGTTCAAAATTTAGGAGGAATCATTAGCAAAGAAGACTTGGCAGCGTATGAAGTCAAATGGAGAGACCCTATCACATTTAAGTACAAAAACCATAGAATTATTTCCATGCCACCCCCTTCTAGCGGAGGGATCTGTTTAGCTCAAATTTTAAAAAGTATTGAACCTTTTGATATAGAGCAGTACCCTCATAACTCAACTGAATATATTCAAGTCATTACCGAAGCCGAACGAAGGGCCTATGCAGACCGATCCTATTTTTTAGGAGATCCGGATTTTGTCAATATACCAACAGACAGTCTTACTTCTGAAACATACCTCTCTAAGAGAATGACAGATTTTGATTGGAAACAAGCGACAAAATCTAGTGCGTTATCAAGAGGGTTTATCCCTGGATATGAAAGTAATGAAACAACGCATTACTCTATTGTTGACCCATTCGGAAATAGTGTGGCAGTGACCACCACCCTAAATTCTTCGTATGGATCAAAAGTGTATGTAGAAGAAGGTGGTTTCTTTTTAAATAATGAAATGGACGATTTTAGCGCAAAGCCTGGCACCCCAAATGTGTATGGACTAATTGGAGCTGAGGCCAATGCAATTGCCCCTCAAAAACGAATGCTAAGTTCCATGTCTCCAACCATAGTTGAAAAAAATGGTCAACTTAAAATAGTGTTAGGCTCACCAGGAGGATCTACAATTATTACGTCTGTGATGCAAAACATTTTGAATGTATTGGAGTATGATATGTCCATGCAAGAAGCAGTTTCAAAACCTCGGTTTCATCATCAATGGTTGCCAGACAGCATCAAATTTGAATCGTCATTTGATACACTTAATTTTCCTTATCTCAAGAAACTAGGGTATAATATAGATCAAAGTAATGCTCCAATAATAGGCAAAGTTGATGCTATTTTAGTATTGCCTAATGGACAATTAGAAGGCGGTGCTGATCCTAGAGGCGATGATTCTGCTCACGGATTTTAACCTATAGTTTACTAAACAGTTCTCTTAATTGTACTAAAACGAAATGTCCAATTTTTAAAAGAATAGCTCTAAAGTTTCATTTTTAAATTGAACCGTCTAACTTTGCATATCAAACCACCAAGATGTCAAAACTGAGTAAACACGATTTAGAAGCTTTAGCATACCACGAAAAGCCTTCACCTGGAAAAATTCAAGTAGTTCCAACTAAAAAATACGCAACCCAAAGAGATTTGGCATTGGCCTATTCACCTGGAGTAGCAGCGCCTTGTTTGGCCATAGAAAAAAATTCATCCGATGCTTATAAATATACGGCCAAAGGAAATTTAGTGGCTGTTATTACGAATGGAACCGCTGTTTTAGGTTTAGGTAATATTGGAGCGGAAGCCTCCAAACCAGTCATGGAAGGAAAAGGACTCCTTTTTAAAATATTTGCTGATATTGATGTGTTTGATATTGAGGTCAATACTGAAAATGTAGAAGAATTTATTCAAACAGTAAAAAATATAGCACCCACTTTTGGAGGCATTAATTTGGAAGATATCAAAGCGCCAGAAGCCTTTGAAATCGAAAAACGATTGAAAGAAGAGCTCGATATTCCAGTGATGCATGATGATCAGCATGGAACAGCGATTATTTCTGCAGCCGCTTTATTAAACGCTTTAGAAATTGCAGAAAAAAATATTAAAGAAGTACAGATTGTAGTGAGTGGTGCCGGAGCAGCAGCCATTTCCTGTACACGATTGTACCAATCATTTGGTGCAAAACGTGAAAACATTGTAATGCTCGATAGCAAAGGAGTCATTAGAACTGATCGTGAAAACTTAACGTCTCAAAAAGCAGAGTTTGCAACCCATCGAAAAATAGACACTTTAGATGAAGCAATGAAAGACGCCGATGTGTTTATTGGCCTTTCAACTTCCGATATTGTGAGTCCGGAAATGCTAACTACAATGGCCAACAATCCAATTGTGTTTGCAATGGCAAACCCAGATCCAGAAATAAAATACCACCTCGCCGTTAAAACACGAGACGATATCATTATGGCAACGGGACGAAGTGACACCCCTAATCAAGTAAATAATGTGCTTGGTTTTCCTTTTATATTTAGAGGAGCTTTAGATGTGAGAGCGACCTCCATCAATGAAGAAATGAAAAAAGCAGCTGTAATTGCTTTGGCAGATCTTGCAAAAGAACCTGTTCCAGAACAAGTAAACATCGCCTATGGCGAAACGCGTTTGACTTTTGGTAAAGACTATATCATTCCAAAACCATTTGATCCCCGCCTGATTGCAGCCATCCCTCCAGCCGTAGCCAAAGCGGCGATTGAAAGTGGCGTAGCCCTCGCACCAATTACGGATTGGGAGCATTACGAAGACACCCTTTTAGAACGTATGGGTTCTGATAATAAAATTGTAAGACTTTTATTTAACAGGGCAAAACTAAACCCAAAGCGTGTTGTTTTTGCAGAAGCTGACCAATTGAACGTTCTTAAAGCAGCACAAATTGTTTTAGAAGAAGGGATAGCAACTCCTATTTTGCTAGGTCGAAGAGACGAAATAGAACGTCTGATGGAGGAATTAGAGTTTAACGACGAAGTATTGATTATTGACCCTAAAGCAGATGAAAGCAGTATCCAAAAAAACAAATACGCTGAAATATATTGGAAGCAACAACAGCGAAAAGGCATCACACTTTTAGCAGCTCAAAAATTAATGCGTGAACGTAATTATTTTGCCGCAATGATGGTAAACGAAGGCGATGCAGATGCCCTTATTTCTGGGTATTCGAGTAACTATGGATCGGTCGTCAAACCAATGTTAAATTTAATTGGCTTGGCTCCTGGATCTACAAGAATTGCGACTACCAATGTCATGATTACCCAAAGAGGACCCATGTTTTTGAGCGATACAGCAATCAATATTAACCCGTCTGCAGACGATTTGATAAAAATTGCACAAATGACTTCTGGAGTAGTTAAAATGTTTGGAATAGAACCTGTCATGGCAATGATCTCCTATTCTAACTTCGGATCTTCAAAGGATAAAACAGCCACTAAAGTAAGAGAAGCAGTATCGTATTTACACAGAAGACACCCAGATTTATTAGTCGATGGTGAGTTACAAACAGATTTTGCGTTAAACAGTGATATGTTAAAAGAAAACTTCCCTTTTTCTAGACTTGCAAATAAAAAAGTAAATACACTTATTTTTCCAAATTTAGAATCGGCAAACATCACTTATAAACTCCTCAAAGAACTCAATAAAGCAGAATCCATTGGCCCTATTATGATGGGATTACGCAAGCCTGTTCATATTTTACAATTAGGTGCTAGCGTCGATGAAATTGTGAATATGACTGCCGTTGCAGTAGTAGATGCACAGCAAAAAGGGAAAACAGCTAATTAACAGTCTAAATCACTTTCTTTTTTCTTCCTAAAATATTGTATTATTTTAGTACATTTGAACTCAAAGTAAGTGAAAATATGATTACACACATTCAAGGTAAATTAGTTGAGAAAACACCTACTCATGTCATTATAGATTGTAACGGTGTAGGCTATTTTGTCAATATCTCACTTCATACGTTTTCTCAAATACCAGATGTAGAGGCTGTTAAGGTTTTTATTCACTTTCAGGTAAAAGAAGATTCTCATACCTTGTATGGATTTATGAGTTCTTCGGAACGAGAAATTTTTAGACTGTTAATCTCTGTCAGTGGAATTGGAGCCAATACAGCACGTACGATGCTTTCTTCACTCACCCCCAAACAAATTAGAGAAGGAATTGCCGTAGGAGACGTTCCTTTGATACAATCGGTGAAAGGAATTGGTCTTAAAACAGCACAAAGAGTTATCATAGATTTAAAAGACAAAGTTCTTAAAATTTACGATATTGATGAAACTTCCTTATCTCAAAACAATACAAACAAAGATGAAGCGTTATCTGCTTTAGAAGTTTTGGGCTTTATGAAAAAACAATCAGAACGTATTGTCGAAAAAATAGTTTCATCTACACCCGATGCCAACGTAGAATTTATAATTAAGGAAGCGCTTAAAAACCTGTAATTCATTTGAAAATTTCCAACTACAAATCATATTTTAAAAGACTCGTTTTTGCAGTTCTATTCTTGAATACTACCTCAGTTTTGTTTGCGCAAACTCCAGGAACCGTCAGAGATTCTACATCCACTACCTTTTCATTGGGTAAACTGGACACACCCAACCCACCAAGTATTGAAAGTAAATACACCTATGATCCTTTAACAGATCGGTATTTTTACACCTCTACTGTTGGCGATTTTAACATCAATTACCCCGTTATATTAACTCCAAAAGAATACCAAGACTTAGTTGTCAAAGAAAGTTTAAAAGCTTATTACAAAGAAAAGTTAGACGCTCTTGAAGGAAAGAAAGAAGGTTTTGAAGAAGCTAAGAAAAATCTAATTCCAGATTTATATATCAATTCTAAATTTTTTGAAACCATATTTGGAAGCAATGTAATTTCTGTAGTTCCACAAGGATCTGTCGAAATGGATCTAGGCGTGATGTATACAAAACAAGAAAATCCAGCATTTTCACCAAGAAATCAAAGTAACTTCACCTTTGATTTTGACCAGCGCATCAGCTTAAGTTTAACAGGTAAAGTTGGGACACGATTAAATGTCAATGCAAATTATGATACCCAATCCACTTTTGATTTCCAGAACTTATTTAAAATTGAATATACGCCACTTAATAATCCAGAAGAGCTGCTTGGTGAAAAAACTGGGAAATTGCTCAATAAAGGAAGGCAATTAGAGGGGCAAGGCAGGCAACTTCTTTCGGACCCTAAAAATTCTGCCAAAGGTCTTGCCCAAAAGGAATTAAACAAACTAAATTCTGACAACGAAGATTCAATTTTACAAAAACTTGAACTCGGTAACGTAAGTATGCCCCTTAATAGTTCACTCATCTCAGGAGCACAAAGTTTATTTGGTGTCAAAACAGAGTTGCAGTTTGGAAAAACCACAGTCACAGCCGTGTTTTCTGAACAACAATCAGAAACACGCTCCGTCACTGCACAAGGGGGGGGTACTTTAGAAGACTTTGAGTTTTTTAGTTTAGACTATGACGAAAACAGACACTTTTTTCTGGGTCAATATTTTAGAGAAAAATATGATGATGCCCTTGAGAATTATCCTTTTATCAACTCACAAGTACAAATTACAAGAGTAGAAGTTTGGGTAACTAACAGAACGAACCGTATTGAAAATGTCCGTAATATTGTTGCTCTCCAAGATTTAGGAGAGTCCTCAGTTATTGGGTTAACAACCATTCCCGGAGGTTTTGTCAATGTAGGGCCCAATGCCTTTCCAGATAACCAAAACAATGATTTTGACCCCACAACTATTGGTTCTGGTTCTGTACTTTCTGAAGCTGTTCGAGATATTGCCACAGTACAATCGGGATTTCTAATTCCTGGAGTCAATGAAGGTTTTGACTATGGAAAATTAGAAAATGCGCGTAAACTATCCGAAGGCAATGAATATACAGTGGACACACAACTGGGGTATATCTCTTTAAACCAACGTCTTCAAAACGATGAGGTTTTAGCAGTTGCTTATCAATATACAGTTGGTGATAAAGTATATCAAGTTGGAGAATTTGCAAATGATGGGGTTAATGCTACGGATTCGAATGTAGATCCAATTACAGGAAACCAAACCATCACCAACCAGAGTTTAGTCCTAAAAATGCTAAAAAGTGCGGTCACCAACGTCAATCTTCCTACTTGGGATTTGATGATGAAAAATATTTATAATACAGGCGCTTATCAGTTATCTCAAGATGATTTTAGATTAAATATTTTTTATAATGAAACTTCAGCACTCAACTTTATTACTCCCGTTAGTGGCACATCATTCCCAACGGCCGCAGGGAATAATGATCCTATAGAAGAAACACCTTTAATTAGACTGTTTAATTTTGATCGATTAAACTTTAATAACGATCCTCAGAACAAAGGAGATGGATTCTTTGATTTTGTTCCTGGGATAACCGTCATACCTCAAAACGGAAAAATTGTTTTTACCAAAGTAGAACCTTTTGGAAGTTATTTGTTTGAAACCCTTAGAACAACAGGATCTGAAAACTATGAAGGCGATGAGACAACCCTAGGGTCTTACAACCCAAATCAAGCAAAATACGTATATAAATCGCTCTACAAAAACACCAAAACAGCGGCCTTACAAGACAGTGATAAAAATAAATTTTTGATGCGGGGACGCTATAAATCTTCTGGAAGTTCAGGAATTCCGATAGGCGCTTTTAACGTACCAAGAGGTTCTGTAAAAGTAACTGCCGGAGGGCGCGTGCTAGTGGAAGGCGTTGACTATACTGTGAATTATCAGATTGGAACGGTCCAAATCTTGGATCCTTCATTGCAAGCCTCTAACACCCCAATTCAGGTGTCGGTTGAAAACAATGCTGTTTTTGGGCAACAAACAAAACGCTTTACAGGAATTAATGTAGAGCACCAATTCAACGAAAACTTTGTTTTAGGAGCCACCTTCTTAAATTTAAATGAACGTCCTATTACACAAAAAGCGAATTATGGGACTGAATCGATCAACAATTCTATTTTTGGATTTAATGGAAACTACTCTACCGAAGTGCCCTTCCTCACACGATTGGCCAATAAATTACCAAACATTGATACAGATGTTGAATCCAACTTATCCTTACGAGGCGAATTTGCATATTTAAAACCGGGGGCGCCTAAAGGCACTGATTTTGATAGTGAAATAACCTCTTATGTTGATGATTTTGAAGGATCACAGAATGGCATCAGTTTATTAACTCCACAATCATGGTTTTTATCAAGTCGACCTAAAAACCTTGGACGTGTATATGCTGAAGGAGCTGAAGATGAAGCAGGCTATCAAAACGGATTTGACAGAGCCCTCCTAAACTGGTACTCAGTTGACCCTATTTTTTACAGTGGTCAACGTCCCGGAAGTATTACAGATGACGATGTTTCTGATCTCTATGCAAGACGTATTTTTATTGATGAACTGTTCCCACAAGTAGATATTGTCACAGGACAATATTCCGTGATCAACACATTAGATTTAGTTTATAATCCCGAAGAAAGAGGTCCTTACAACTACAAGCTGGATGCTGTAGATGGTGTTTTAGAAACGCCTCAAAACAGTTGGGCAGGGATTACAAGACAACTCACCTCTACAGATTTTGAGCAATCAAATGTTGAGTATGTTGAGTTTTGGCTGATGGACCCCTTTATAGACAACCCTTCGAATCCTGGAGGAAAACTTGTACTGAATCTTGGTAATATTTCTGAAGATGTGATAAAAGATGGGAAAAAACAATATGAAAACGGGCTTCCTGAAGACGGCGACATTAGCCTTTTTCCACCCACTTCTTGGGGAGCTGTAACCCCTCAAAATCAATCCCTGATATATGCGTTTTCATCGCAAGGTAGTGAACGAAATAATCAGGACGTTGGGCTAGATGGATTTGATGACTTGGAAGAAAGCACCACGTCTGATGCACGATTTACTCCCTTTACATCACTAGAAGATCCAGCAAATGACAACTACAATTATTATCTAAATACCGAAGGAGATATTTTTGAGCGTTATAAACGGTACAATGGACTTGAAGGAAATTCTCCAGATAAGGTTTCTGATACGAATCGGGGATCTACTACCCTTCCAGATGTAGAAGATATCAACAGAGATAACACTATGAACACCATAGACAGTTATTACGAATATGAAATAGATATTTCTACTTCAGACTTAAACAACCCTAGCAACTCCTATATAGTAGACAGAAAGTCCGTTTCAAATATCACCTTACCAAACGGATCCTCTTCTGGGACGATCAACTGGTACCAATTTAGAATTCCAATTTCAGAATTTACCAATGAAATTGGAGGGATATCTGATTTTAGGTCGATTCGATTTGCACGTATGTATTTGACAGGTTTTTCAGAAAAAACCGTCTTTAGATTTGGAACCTTAGATTTGGTCCGAAGCGATTGGCGTCGTTACCAATTGTCATTGGACGACGAATCAAATGAAGCAAACGAGTCAGATCCTACCGACTTTAGTGTTGGAATTGTGGGCATTCAAGAAAATGACGGTGGCTATGTATCCCCACCTGGAGTCGAACGCGAGCAATTAAATAACAACAACACTATTGTACGTCAAAACGAACAATCATTAGTAGTGGATGTTTGTGAATTGGAATCTGAAGATGCTAGAGGTGTTTTTAAAAACATCAATGTAGACATGCGTCAGTACAAAAAACTGAAAATGTTTATCCATGCTGAAGATGGTGAAGCCGACAGTTTTATACAAGGAGATTTAGTGGGATTCATTAGAATGGGGAATGATTTTACACAAAATTATTACCAAATAGAAATACCATTACGCAAATCTTCAGGAGCATCAGGAGCTTCTGCAAATGAGGTTTGGCCAGAATATAACGAGATAAATATTCCTTTAGAATTTCTTGAAAAGATAAAATCTTTGGGTATTAGTGAAGGGACTTTAAGTAACGAAAACCCGACATTTTACAATGTTATTGATGGTGAGTTACAAGAAAATCCGGTATCAGAATTCGAATTATTTTCATTAAATGCCTCTTCTATTTTAAACGAAACTCCTGTAGAGCAGCGGGTATCAATAAAAGGAAATCCAAATTTTGGAGATATAAGAACCTTGATGGTGGGGGTCAAAAATATTGGTTTAAATGCACAATGTGCAGAAGTTTGGTTCAATGAGTTGCGTCTTGCAGACATGGACAACGAAGGTGGATGGGCAGCCATCATGAGTGTAGACACCAACATTGCTGATTTCATGAGCATCAATGCTACTGCCAAACGAAGCACTACTGGTTTTGGAAGTTTAGAACAAGGACCAAACGAACGAAGTCGCGAAGATCTGAAGCAATACGATGTAGTCACCAATATGAATTTGGGTCAGCTCTTACCAAAAAAATGGGGCTTAGAAATTCCTTTTAATTACGGACAAGGAGAAGAACTTATCACACCTGAGTACGACCAACAATACAAAGATTTAAAATTACAAAGTAGATTGGATGCTGCCACATCTACGGAGGAGCGCGAGCGTATCAAAACGCAATCCGAAGACTATACCAAACGACAAAGCATCAACTTTATAGGGGTCCGTAAACAGCGCACAGGTGATGCCAAGCCAAGAGTTTACGATGTCGAAAATTTAACGATGAACTACTCCTTCAATCAAATAAAACATCGTGATTTTGAAATTGAGAACTCCTTGGATCAAAATGCAAGAGTAGGCGCCAACTATAATTATAGCTTTACCCCAATAAAAGTAGAGCCTTTTAAGAAAAATGATTCCCTGTTTATGAATAAATATTGGAAACTCATTAAGGACTTTAATTTAAATTTATTGCCTTCCAGTCTTTCTGTAGGTTCTGACTTTGTAAGACAATTTAACAGTCAGAAATTTAGAGATGCAGGATTAGGTGTGGGTAATATTACGGTTGATGAGCTAATAAGAAGAAACTATACGTTTGATTTTCAATACACCATCAATTACGACCTTACAGATGCATTACGACTTAACTTTACTTCCTCGACCAATAATATTGTAAGAAATTACTTTATTGATGACGAGTTAAATGGCGATCAAGACCCGGAACTTGGTGTATGGGACCGCTTTTTTGATTTTGGAGACCCAAACAGACACACACAACAATTAGGGGTCAATTATGAACTGCCGTTAAATAAATTTCCGGCATTGAGTTTTGTAACCTCCAATTATTCTTATACTGGAGATTTTCAATGGAACAAAGGTTCTGATTTACTAGTAGGAAATGCCGATACAACTTTAGGAAATTCTATTTCGAATGCCAATCAGCATAACTTAAATACATCGCTTGACATGCGTAAACTGTATCGTTATGTAGGAATAAAAAAAGCATCAAAAAGAAGTAAAACTTCAAGATCAAAATCTAAAAAATTCAATTTGAAAGATTTTGGAATCGGATTGATAACCAGTGTCAACCGCATGCAGATTAACTATTCCGAAGGAAATAGCTCTTTTTTACCGGGCTATTTGCCAACCCCTGGGTTTTTAGGCACCCTCAGACCGACGGCTGGATACACTTTTGGAAGTCAACGTGACATTCGAAGAATTTCTGCACAAAACGGCTGGTTAACAACCTTCGACCAATTTAATCAACAATACACCGAAACTCATACCCAAAACATTGACTTCAATATTAATATGGAGCCCATCTCTGATTTAAAAATAGATTTGAATGGTGGTAAAACCTATGCAACTAACTTCACTGAAACTTTTAACGCAGTTGGCAACACTTATAACTCATTAATACAAAACACCTTTGGTAATTTCAATATATCGACGATATTAATTAAAACAGCTTTTAGTCAAAGTGATGAAAATAAATCGGCGCCATTTGAAGAATTTAAAAGTAACCGTTTGGTAATTGCCAACCGTTTGGCTCAAAACTTTTACGGTGCCAATGGTTATAACACAGATGCAGAAGGATATCCAGAAGGATTTGGCAAAAATAGTCAAGCCGTATTGCTACCAGCTTTTTTAGCGGCCTATTCAGGAAAAAAATCAAATAAAATAAGCTTGAACGCTTTTAGAGACATTCCACTTCCTAACTGGACTTTGAAGTACACAGGCTTCATGAAAAATAAATGGTTCAAAAAGCGTTTTAGAAGATTCTCTTTGACACATGGCTACAATGCATCATATACGATCAATCAGTTCAGAACCAATCTTGATTACAATGCCGCGGATTCCAATATAGATTATGAATCGCAAAACCCTAATACAAAAGACCAATCTGACAATTATAAAGTGCAAACTTTATACAGTAACATTAATTTGGTGGAGCAGTTTAGTCCCTTAGTAAAGATCGATTTTGAAATGAAAAATTCAGTTAAGGTCACTGCCGAAATTAAAAAAGACCGTAGTCTTTCTTTAAGTTTCGATAACAATCTTCTTACTGAAATCCATGGAAACGAATATATTTTTGGTCTCGGCTATAGAATTAAAGATTTAAAAATCCGATCCAAATTAGCAGGACCTCGAAAAATTATCAAAAGTGATTTAAATATGAAAGCGGATATTTCCATGAGAAATAACAAAACCATTATTCGGTATTTAGATTTAGATAACAATCAAGTAAGTGCAGGTCAAACAATATGGAGTATGCGCTATGCTGCCGATTATGCTTTCAGTAAAAACCTAACAGCGATCTTTTATTTTGACTATGCGTTCTCAGAATATGCAATTTCAACGGCATTTCCTCAAACCACTATTCGTTCAGGATTTACGCTGCGTTATAACTTTGGAAACTAAAACTAACCAAATTAATACTATATAATTATGAATGTACCTTCTAACTTAAAATACACAAAAGACCACGAATGGGTTAAAATTGACGGCGATATTGTAACCGTTGGAATTACCGATTTTGCACAAGGTGAATTAGGAGATATTGTATACGTTGAAGTAGAATCTTTAGATGAGACCTTAGAAGCTGATGCTGTTTTTGGAACTGTAGAAGCGGTCAAAACTGTTTCAGACTTGTTTTTACCAGTCGCTGGTGAAATCATAGAATTTAATGAATCTTTAGAAGAAGAGCCAGAAAAAGTAAATGATGATCCTTATGGAGATGGTTGGATGATTAAAATTAAGGTTGCCGATATATCAGACTTGGAGTCACTATTAAATGCAGATGCATATAAAGCGATTATTGGTGCTTAAAACCATACTCATACACAGTGTCAATTTATTTTATACACTTACAATAGGTGTATTAAGTTTAGTGCATCTTAACGATGTCCCAAAGCTAAATACAGGATTTGATGACAAAATTGTACATTTTATATTGTATGCAGGACTTTGTTTGACCTGGTTTTTGAGTTTACATATTCTAAAAAATAAATCAAGTTTATTTTTTGCGTGTCTGGTTTCAATTCTATTTGGCATAATAATTGAATTCTTGCAGAGTATAGTCACCAATTACAGATCAACTGAACTCTTTGATATACTTGCAAATTGCTTAGGAATCTTTACGATGGCCTTTATTATACATGCAAATAAAGATCTAATCGTTAAAAAACTATAAACATTTGTATATGTATCAAAATTTTAAGTAATTTAACCCTCGGAAAAATAACACCAAAATGGAATCAAAGAAAAATTTAAAAGCAGACGTTAGTAGAAATGGATCGATCTATTTTGCAGTCGGTTTAGCACTTATGCTGTTTTTAACATACAGCACTATAAACTATAAAACTTATGACAAGTCATTAATTGATATTGGAAAGTTAGACTTAGACGCAGAACTCGATGAAGAAATTCCGTTAATCGACCAATTAACGCCACCACCGCCACCACCGCCACCGCCAGCAGCACCTGAAGTGATTGAAATCGTTGAAGACGAAGAAGAAATTGAAGAAACAGTTATTGAATCTACAGAAACAGATCAAGACGAAGAAATTGAAGTAGAAGATATAGAAGTAGAAGAGGTTTATGAAGACGTAGAAGTCCCGTTTTCGGTGATTGAAAACGTACCAGAATATCCAGGCTGTGAAAAAGGCTCTAATACCGAAAAAAGAAAATGTATGTCCGCCAAAATCGCAAAATTTGTACAACGTAAGTTTAATACAGATTTAGCAGGAGACTTAGGTTTATCTGGAAGACAACGTATTAGTGTGATTTTCAAAATTGATAAGACTGGAAATGTAACTGGAGTTCGTTCTAGAGCACCACATCCAAGATTAGAGAAAGAAGCCGCACGCGTAATTAACATGCTTCCGAAAATGAAGCCAGGACGTCAACGTGGTAAAGCAGTGGTTGTTCCATACTCTTTACCTATAACATTTCAAGTCCAAGATTAAGGCCCTTAAATATGTAAAAAAATCAAGAATCCCGCGCCGCGGGATTTTTTTTTGGTATGTTTTTTGTTGTGTAATTATAGAACCCCTAAAAATCATACAATGAAATTTCCTCCAGATCCCTCACAATTTCGTTTACCAAAAAAAACTCCTAAAGCAGATGTCAGTCGAAATAGTTCGATCTATTTTGCAGTTGGCTTAGTTTTAATGTTATTTATTTCTTATCAATCGATTAATTACAAGTCGTATGATAAAACGGATATTGACATCGGCTCTTTAGATATTGAAAAAGAAGTTGAAGAAGAAATCCCAATTATTGACTTACTAAAGCCACCACCACCACCGCCACCACCGCCAGCTGCACCTGAGGTTATTGAAATTGTAGAAGACGAAGAAGAGGTGGAAGAAACAGTTATTGAATCCTCAGAAACTGATCAAGAAGAAGAAATCCAAATAGAAGAAGTTGAAGTAGAAGAAATTTATGAAGATGTTGAAGTGCCCTTTTCTGTAATTGAAAACGTACCAGAATATCCAGGCTGTGAAAAAGGCTCTAATACCGAAAAAAGAAAATGTATGTCCGCCAAAATCGCAAAATTTGTACAACGTAAGTTTAATACAGATTTGGCAGGTGATTTAGGCTTGACAGGAAAACAACGCATCAGTGTTATGTTCAAAATTGATAAAAATGGAAATGTAACAAGTGTGCGTTCCAGAGCACCACATCCAAGATTAGAGAAAGAAGCAGCACGCGTTATCAATATGTTGCCGAAAATGAAGCCAGGACGTCAACGTGGCAAAGCAGTGGTTGTTCCTTATTCTTTACCTATTACTTTTTTAGTGCAAGAGTAATAACTTAGGTATTTCAAAATTTAAATCCCGCAACTGCGGGATTTTTTAATTAATGCTTTAAATACAAATACCGCTTTTCATAATCAATTACCGCAAACCCTTTTTTAAGAATGTCTGCTCCTATGATGCCATCAACTGCAGGGGCGTCTATGGATTCAAAAGCATCATTCACATAACTTAGGTCTATTAATGAAATGGGAAAACGTTTTTTTATCCATCCACCTATTGAAAGAGTATTTTTTTTGGAGAGAAGCGTATCAATCTTATCACGACCTGCTCCGTGCGCTTTAATTGTTGAGGACTCTGTAGTAAGTTTAAACTTACCTTCTAGTTTTAGATCTACAAAGGTTGTGGAAGCACCAGTATCCAAAATAAAAATTCCTTTAACACCATTAATTTTGGAGATAATTTTAAAATGATTGGATGCAATAGGATGCATTTTAATCTTAAAATAAGATTTATTTATAAGAAATTCAGTCAAAGAGTCAGCAGGTGTTTTCAAAGTAAATTATTTTTAACAAAGATACTATTCAAAATCTTACTTTTGCACTATGATAATCACAGATACACATACTCATCTTTACGGCGAAGCATTTGATGCCGATAGAACAGAAGTTATTGAGCGTGCATTGGCTGCAGGCGTCACTCGATTTTTTATTCCCGCGATTGATTCCTCCTATACAAAGGCCATGTATGCTTTAGAAAGCAGTTACCCTAACAATATGTTTTTGATGATGGGGTTGCACCCAACCCATGTAAAAGATAATTATTTAGAGGAACTATCGCATATTAAAGAACAATTAGCATCCCGAAAATTTGTAGCTATTGGCGAGATTGGAATTGATCTTTTCTGGGATCAAAGTATGTTAGAGGCACAGCAAGACATGTTTAGAGCACAAATTCAATTAGCTAAGCAGTACCAATTACCCATAGTCATTCACTGTCGAGAGGCCTTTGATGAAGTTTTTGAAATTTTAGAAGAAGAAAAAGGCTCAGATTTATTTGGAATTTTCCATTGTTTTACGGGGACTCTAGAGCAAGCACATCAGGCGATATCATACAATATGAAACTAGGAATAGGAGGTGTTGCAACATTTAAAAATGGAAAAATAGACCAATTCCTGAATCAGATCGATTTAAAGCACATTGTTTTAGAAACGGATGCACCTTATTTATCGCCAGTTCCTTACAGAGGTAAGCGCAATGAAAGTAGTTATATTTTGAATGTTTTAGAAAAATTATCTGATATTTATGGAGTCTCAAATGACTATATTGCAGAGATTACGACCGAGAATTCAAAATCGATTTTTAAACTATAAATCAAATGAAACCTCAAATATTATTAATTTACACTGGTGGTACCATTGGGATGATCAAAGATCCTATTACTGCGACATTACAAGCATTTGATTTTGAATCTCTCATAGAAAAAATACCAGAGTTGAATCTGTTGGATTGTGATATCCACACGGTTTCTTTTGGCACGCCACTAGATTCCTCAAATATGAATCCTTCTCATTGGATTGCAATTGCAACGCTTATAGAAGAAAATTATAAAACACATGATGGCTTTGTCGTACTCCACGGAAGTGACACCATGAGCTATACTGCGTCAGCACTTAGTTTTATGTTAGAAAATCTCGCAAAACCAGTTATCCTTACAGGGTCACAATTGCCCATCGGTGATTTGCGAACAGACGCCAAAGAAAACCTAATTACCTCTATTCAGATTGCGGCATTACAAAACAACCATACTGCGGTTGTGAAAGAAGTAGGATTGTATTTTGAATATAAACTTTATAGAGGAAATCGGACCACCAAAATAAATGCAGAACATTTTCAGGCATTTGCGTCTTTAAACTTTCCAGCACTCGTAACCTCTGGCGTACATTTAAAGGTCAACCATGAGTTGTTACATATAAATTACACCCAAGCCCCTTTAGTTGTTCATAAAAAAATGGATGCAACTATTGTATTGTTAAAGCTATTTCCAGGAATTACCCCTATCGTTTTGCAATCTATTTTAGAAACACCTGGCCTCAAAGCCGTAGTGGTTGAAACCTATGGAAGTGGTAATGCCACAACAGAAGACTGGTTCATACAAGCCATTGAAAAGGCACTACACCAAGGAATTTTTATAATTAATGTTACCCAATGCGCTGGGGGTAGTGTACACATGAATCAATATCAGACTGGAAAACACCTTGAAAAATTGGGTGTTATTTCTGGAAAGGACATGACAACAGAGTCTGCAATTACAAAAACAATGTATATGCTAGGACTTCAAATGTCAAAAAACATGTTCAAAACAGTTTTTGAAACAAGTCTTCGTGGAGAAATATCCTAAAATTAGGGCTAAAAAGTTTTAGCAATCAAACTATTTTTTCTTTATTTGAGCTGCTCAAAAACAAACTAGAGAGGTGGCCGAGTGGCTTAAGGCGCACGCTTGGAAAGCGTGTATACGGCAACGTATCGAGGGTTCGAATCCCTTCCTCTCTGCAATTCCCTTTATATTAGCGACTTATCGTTTTTAAGCATAAGATTATTACTTTCTTTTTGAAATTAGTGTCAAAATTCAATTAAAATTCCTCGAGTTTTATTGTTTTTATTTTGGTAATTACATTTTTTTCATATCTTTAACATCTTATATAAATAATAATATTTTAATAAAATCAATAATAGAACAATGAAAAGATTAATTCCAATTCTAGCGATCGCATTTGTGATGGCATTCGGGTCTGTAAGTGCAACTTCATACACGAACATTAACACGAACTCTATTGTAACTACAATCGTAAGCCCAGTTCAAGATGATGCAGCCTCGGCTGACGCAGAAGAATCTTTAGGGTTTCACCAAGAACTTAAAAAACGATTTATTGAAGGAGGCCCTGGATTTATGGGCATTGTTTTGTTATGTCTTATTTTAGGTCTTGCTATTGCAATTGAAAGAATTATTTTCTTAAACCTTTCAACGACTAATTCAAAAAAATTAATTGATGAAGTAGAAGGAGCATTAGCTTCTGGAGGTTTAGATGCTGCTAAGGAAGTTTGTAGAAACACAAAGGGCCCAATTGCTTCTATTTTTTATCAAGGATTAGACCGTGCTAATGAAGACTTAGACTCTGCTGAAAAAGCAGTAGTTGCTTATGGAGGTGTTCAAATGGGACAGTTAGAAAAAAATGTATCTTGGATATCCTTATTTATCGCTTTAGCACCAATGTTAGGGTTTATGGGAACTGTAATCGGAATGATTCAAGCTTTTGATAAAATTGAAGCTGCTGGAGACATGCAACCATCACTTGTTGCTGGAGGTATTAAAGTAGCACTTTTAACAACTGTATTTGGTCTGATTGTTGCCATTATATTACAAGTCTTCTATAACTATATCATTGCTAAAATTGACAGCATAGTAAACGACATGGAAGATTCCTCTATATCACTAATGGATATATTGGTTAAAAACAAAAAATAATAACACCTCAATACTAAATCAGATCATTATGGATTTACAAAAATTATTGAAGATTGTAGCTATTGTCATCGGTGTGATTTCAATCTTTTTCCTTGGAAGTATTATATCTACAGGGGATGAAGCTATAAAAGCAGGAGACGCCAGCGGTACAATAGACATTTTTATGAATGTATCTTACGTCATACTCGCGATTGCTGTTCTTAATGTATTAGTTTTTTCGGTACTCAACTTAGTTTCTAATACTGCAGGACTAAAAAACACGCTTATGGGTGTTGGTGCATTTGTAGTCTTATCCTTACTATGTTATTTTGGCTTTGCCAATGGCGTAGAAACAACCCTTAAAGATGGTGATATACTTTCAGAAAGTGGTTCTAGACTCGTAGGAGCAGGCCTATACTTATTCTATTTCTTAGCAGTTATTGCCGGTGGAATAATGTTAGGTTTTGGAATTAAAAAAATGGCAAAATAATATGGCAAAGCGATCTGCACCTGAAGTGAATGCTGGCTCTATGGCTGACATTGCCTTTTTACTATTAATATTTTTCTTGGTGACAACCACCATAGAAAAGGACTCTGGTATCAATCGGAAACTTCCTCCCATTGAAGAAACTGAAGAAGATGTTATAATAAAGCAAAAAAATATTTTCACTGTACTACTGAATGGTAAAGATCAATTGCTTGTCGAAGATGAATTGATGGAACTCAAAGACTTGAGAGCTGCAGCTGTTGAATTTTTAGACAACAATGGAGACCAATCTTGTACCTATTGTAAAGGCGCCAAAGATCCCTCCTCTTCAGACAATCCAGACAAAGCAATTATATCTTTAAAAAACGAACGTGAAACATCGTATGCAGCTTACATATCAGTTCAAAATGAACTCGTAGCCGCTTACAATGTACTTCGAAACAAAAGAGCACTTGAGCTAGGATCTGAAAAAGGATTTTTAGATACGAATTTTGTACAAATGCAAAAGAATTATAAAGATGCACGTTTTGTAGGAAACAAAACCAAGCTAAAAGAAGTCATTGATCAAATTAAAGTAGAGTATCCACAAAAACTTTCAGAAGTTCAGTAGTTTAACCTAAAAGTAAAGAAACAAAATGTCAAAATTTAAAAAGAAAACTGACGGAGGCATTCCAGCGATTTCCACGGCTTCGCTTCCAGATATTGTATTTATGTTGCTGTTCTTTTTTATGGTAGCTACCGTAATGCGTGAAAACTCACTTAAAATCAAAAATGCACTTCCTGTTGCCAATCAAGTAGAAAAACTCGATAAGAAAAACCCAGTAAGCTATATTTATATGGGTAAACCAAGTGCGGGTTACGAAAAATTTGGAACAGAATCAAGAATTCAACTGAACGATCAATTTGCTGAACTTTCAGAAGTTGGTGCATTTATCAGTGCTGAAAGAGCGGCCTTAAGAGAGGAATTAATTCCATTTCTGACCGTTGCCCTTAAAGTAGATAAAGAAGCCAATATGGGAATTGTAGGAGATGTTAAACAAGAACTTAGAAAAGTCAATGCGCTAAAAATCAACTACACTACAGGAGTTGGTGACGCGATGACAAACATGAATTAATAGTTTATTTTAAAACATTTAAAAAGGCATTCTAAGTAGAATGCCTTTTTTTTATTTAATTTAGTGCCATAAACCAAGTTTATCCTTTACAAAACGAGTATGCTAAAATTATCATCACCTAGGGGAATGACTAAAAGCGAACAGCATGTGACCGTTAAAAAATAATAGATATAGACACATGAAACTTCGTATATTTTTAGCACTCCTTTTGAACAGTTTTGTGACAGTGTTCGCGCAGCCCAATACGAATACCGAATTAGACAGTTTGTATAGAGAAGATCAAATTTATTTTGGAATTACCTACAATGCACTAAAAAACTTACCAAACGGTGTTTCTCAAAACAGCTTTTCTACGGGATTTCATTTCGGAGTTATTAGAGATTTTCCCATTAATAAACGCCGTAATGTTGCTATTGGATTAGGCTTTGGATATTCCTTCAATATCTTTAATCAAAACATTAAAATTAGTTCATCAACTCCTACCGCCTACACCATTTTAGAAGGTATTGACTACTCTAAAAACAACTTCTCTCAACAACTTTTAGAAGTCCCTTTGGAATTTCGTTGGCGGACGTCTAATTCGGAGACTTATAAGTTTTGGCGCATATACACTGGAATAAAACTTGGCTATACAATAGCTTCAAAATCTGTTTACAAAGGAGAGCCAGTCAATGAAACACATAGAGACTTATCAGGATTGAATCCTTGGCAATACGGTCTGACCATGAGTGTTGGCTATAATACTTGGAACGGCTATATCTATTATGGGTTGAACCCAATTTTTAACTCTGTTTCTTCCACAAACCTTCAATCTATTGAAATGAATGCCTTGAAAATTGGTCTTATTTTTTACCTGTTATAACCAATTACTTAACAATAACAACTGAGGCATAACACCAACAACTAGCCCTGCCACAAGTTCTTTCATGGTATGAGCATTTAAATGCAATCGTGAACTAGCCATCGCACCCATAACAATTATAAAGAGAGCAAAAGTGCCACTAAAAGAATAACCATAGTGAAGGTTAACTAATATCATAAAAAAGAAAGCACCTCCAGTACTCATCATATGAATACTTGTTTTAAATTTTAAAATTGCCAAAATCATCCCTGTGATAGCTGTTATCAAAGCTCCAAGAAATAAAAAATGCAATTCGATACATATAGATTCTGGTAAAACACCAAAACTGAGATACCCTAAAATAATACTATTCAGTAATAATGGCCAAATACGTTCTTTAGATGTTTTTAAATCAATAGTATGTACGATGTTTATTTTTTTCAAAATAAAATACAAAATTAGTGGCACCAAAACACTCCAAAAAATAATTGAAAGCAACCATAAACTGACTTTAAGAGGAGGATACGGAACTGGAGTTAGTGAAAAATAATATACAGCACCCATCCATGGCATTAATAAAGGGTGTAAAAAATAAGAAATACTTTTCAAAAATGTAGTTAACATAGGTAGGATTATCTTCTGTAATATTACTAAAAAAAATAGTATTTGGGGAATTCATAAGTCGAAAATCAATCCTATAATTTTATGAATATGCTTCAAACACAAAATGACCTGATTTATTCGATGGCTTTTTGTTAAAATTTCTTAATTTTGCGACCTTAATAGCAATGAAAAATGAGCGCGACATTTCCTGAGTATAAAGGACTTAACTTACCAAACGTAGCAGACGAAATGCTAAAGTTTTGGGAGGATCATGATATTTTTGACAAAAGCATAACTTCTAGAAACGGGAAACCCCCTTATGTTTTTTTTGAAGGGCCTCCATCTGCCAATGGATTGCCAGGAGTTCATCATGTTTTGGCACGGGCTATTAAAGACATTTTTCCGCGTTACAAAACCATGAAGGGATTTCAAGTAAACCGTAAAGCTGGTTGGGATACACACGGACTTCCAATCGAGCTAGGGGTCGAAAAAGAATTAGGAATTACCAAAGAAGACATCGGTAAAACCATTTCTGTGGAAGATTACAATGCCGCTTGTAGAACCGCCGTAATGCGTTACACAGATATTTGGAATGATCTTACTCAAAAAATGGGGTATTGGGTCAATATGGACGACCCCTATGTGACCTACGATCCAAAATATATGGAAAGTGTCTGGTGGTTGCTAAAACAGATTTATAACAAAAAACTTATATATAAAGGCTATACAATTCAACCCTATTCTCCAAAAGCGGGAACGGGTTTAAGTTCACACGAGTTGAATCAACCAGGGACGTACCAAGATGTTACAGACACCACAATTGTAGCCCAATTTAAAGCAAATGAAGCGTCACTCCCAGAATTTTTACAAAACCAAGGGCCTGTTTTATTTTTAGCTTGGACGACAACTCCATGGACATTACCTAGTAATACGGCCTTAACTGTAGGTCCAAAAATTGAATATGTACTCGTAAAGACCTATAATCAATACACTTTTGAAGCCACCAATGTAGTGGTCGCAAAGGCGTTGGTTGGCAAACAATTTAATGGAAAATTTAAAGAAGTAAATAACTTAGAAGGTCTACAAGGCTATCAGTCTTCAAATAAAAACATTCCATTTTATGTGGTCAAATCGTTTATAGGTAAAGACCTTGTAGGAATCTCTTATGAGCAATTATTAAATTATGCCTTGCCAAACGACAACCCTCAAGATGCTTTTAGAATTATCTCTGGCGATTTTGTAACCACTGAAGATGGAACAGGAATTGTACATACGGCTCCAACCTTTGGAGCGGATGATGCACTAGTAGCAAAACAAGCCAGCCCAGAAATCCCGCCATTATTGGTAAAAGATGCGGACGGCAATTTAGTGCCGCTTGTGGATTTACAAGGGCGCTTTAGACCAGAAGTTGCAGAGTTTGCAGGGCGTTTTGTGAAAAACGAATACTATCCAGAAGGCGATGCACCAGAGAAATCTGTAGATGTAGAACTGGCCATCAAGTTAAAAACAGAAAACAAAGCATTTAAAGTTGAAAAATATAAGCACAGTTATCCAAATTGTTGGAGAACAGATAAGCCTATTTTATACTACCCGTTAGACTCTTGGTTTATAAAAGTAACTGAAGTTAAAAAACGCATGTTCGATTTGAATCAAACAATCAACTGGAAACCCAAAAGTACTGGTGAAGGTCGTTTTGGAAATTGGTTAGCAAATGCAAACGATTGGAATTTATCTCGCTCACGTTATTGGGGTATTCCACTTCCAATTTGGCGGACTGAAGACGGGAAAGAAGAAATCTGTATTGGTTCTGTCAAAGAATTGAAAGTAGAAATGCATAAAGCAGTTCAAGCTGGAGTTTTAGAAAAAGCCATTTTTGAAGATTTTGTAGTAGGAGATTATTCACTCGAAAATTATGCTAAAATTGATTTGCATAAAAATATTGTCGATACCATAACATTAGTATCTCCAACAGGAAAACCAATGCATCGCGAAAGTGATTTGATAGATGTATGGTTTGATTCAGGAAGTATGCCTTATGCACAATGGCACTATCCATTTGAAAACAAAGAGCTTATTGATAACAATAAAGCCTTTCCAGCAGATTTTATTGCGGAAGGTGTCGATCAAACTCGGGGCTGGTTCTATACGCTTCACGCAATCGCTACTATGGTTTTTGATTCTGTGGCCTATAAAAATGTCGTTTCAAACGGATTAGTCTTGGACAAAAATGGACAAAAAATGTCCAAGCGTTTAGGCAATGCTACAGATCCTTTTGAAACCTTATCCACCTATGGAGCAGATGCAACTCGTTGGTATATGATTAGCAATGCCAATCCATGGGATAACTTAAAATTTGATGTGGAAGGGATCGAAGAGGTCAAAAGAAAATTTTTCGGAACCTTATACAACACCTATTCTTTTTTCACTCTCTATGCAAATATTGATAAATTTAGTTATGCAGAGGCCAATATTTCAAGTCAAGAACGTCCAGAAATTGACCGTTGGATTTTATCAGAATTAAATTCATTAACCGAAAAAGTAGATGCCTATTATGCGGACTATGAACCTACAAAAGCAGCCCGTATCATTTCTGAATTTACTCAAGAATATTTAAGCAACTGGTACGTTCGTCTCAGTAGAAGACGCTTCTGGAAAGGGGAGTATGAAACCGATAAAATATCAGCCTATCAAACCTTGTACACTTGTATGGTAACGATCGCAAAACTCGGAGCACCCATAGCCCCGTTTTTTATGGATCGTTTATACTTAGACTTGAATTCAGCTACAAATAAAGAAACATTTGAAAGTGTTCACTTAGCAGATTTTCCATCAGCAGATGTGACTCTAATTGATAAAAATCTAGAGCGTAAAATGGAGCAAGCACAAACAATTTCATCTTTAGTGTTATCGCTACGCGCAAAAGAAAAAATTAAAGTGCGTCAGCCTTTACAAAAAATCATGATTCCGGTGAGTTCTGATACTCAAAAAGAAGATATTTTAGCGATTGCAGACTTAGTGAAACACGAAGTCAATGTGAAAGAAATTGAGCTGTTAGAAGATGCATCCGATATTTTAGTGAAACAAATTAAGCCAAATTTTAAAGCCTTGGGACCTCGATTTGGAAAGGACATGAAGCTAATTGCCAATGCTATTCAAAACCTGCAACCCGAAGACATCAAGCAAATCGAAGAAAAAGGGGAGTTAGGTATTGAAATTAATGGAAAAAGTATTAATTTGGAACGCAATGATGTAGAGATTACTTCTCAAGATATAGAAGGATGGTTGGTCGCTAATCAAGGAGCTGTTACGGTTGCTTTGGATGTTACAATTTCAGAGACTCTAAAAGAGGAAGGAATTGCAAGAGAATTGGTCAATAGAATTCAAAACTTAAGAAAAGATTCTGGGTTTGAACTCACCGATCGAATAGAGGTTTATTTACAAGTTGAAGATGGAATTGAGAATGCTATTAAACAAAATAAAGAATATATAAAACTAGAAACATTAACGGATAAACTCCACTTGGTATCGCGATTAGACAAAGGAATTGAGGTTTCTTTTGACGCGATTAACACGAAGTTGTATGTCCAAAAATCCATATAATTATGTCCATTGAAAATACAAGCAGATATTCGGATAACGATTTAAAAGAATTTAAAACTCTGATTCTTAATAAAATTGATAAGGCGCAGCACGATTTAGCTCTCATTAAAAGTGCTTACATGAATGATTTAAATAACGGTACTGAAGATACATCGCCAACCTTTAAGGCTTTTGATGAAGGAAGTCAAGTGATGAGTAAAGAATCAAATTCTCAATTGGCCATTCGTCAAGAGAAGTTTATTAGAGACCTAAAAAACGCATTGAACAGGATCGAAAATAAGACGTATGGTGTTTGTAGAGTAACAAAAAAACTCATCAACAAAAAACGTTTGGAATTGGTTCCACACGCGACTTTAAGTATTGAAGCAAAGAATATGCAATAATAAAATGTCTAAAAAACAGATATTGTTATTAGTTGTCGGGATTCTTTTTATAGATCAGGTCTCAAAAATATACATCAAAACTCATTTTGAGCTAGGACAAGAGCTGAAAATATTTGAGTGGTTTAGAATCTACTTTATCGAAAACGAGGGTATGGCTTGGGGTGCCAAGCTCAGTGACATTTCTTCTTTTATTTCTGATTCAAGCGCCAAATTATTTTTAACCATTTTTAGAATTTTTGCAGTTTGTGGTATTGGCTATTGGCTTTATCAAAGCCTCCATAAAAATACTTCTAAGATATTAACTATTGCGCTCGCTTTGGTCTTTTCTGGGGCGCTTGGAAATATTATCGACTCTATTTTTTACGGTATTATTTTCGACAGTAGTATGGGGCAAACGGCGACCTTATTTGCTTCGGAAGGTTATGGCAATTTATTCCATGGCAAAGTCGTAGATATGCTTTACTTTCCCTTGTTTAAAGGCTATTTTCCAGAGTGGTTTCCATTTATTGGAGGTAATTATTTTTCCTTTTTCGACCCTGTTTTTAACATTGCAGATATGGCGATAAGTACAGGTGTTGGATTACTTTTGGTCTTTAATAAAAAAGTATTTCCAAAACCCTCTACAATCTAAAAAGTATAAATCTTATTTGGAGTGACACAAAAATCTAACGGAATGTCATGCGGTTCAACATCATCTATAACGGTTTCTGCATCAAAAAAAGAAAGTCCAATTTTCATAGTATCCTTTGAGCAGTTTTTTAAAAATCCGTCATAAAAACCTTTTCCATAACCAACACGATTCCCTTTTTCATCAAAAGTAACGAGTGGAATAAAAACCACTTCTATTTGTTCATCACTTATTGAGATTCCATTTTCAGGTTCTGGGATATTCCATGAATTTGGTTTTAGAAGGGTGTTGTCTTGCAGCAGTACATGCGACATGGTTCGGGTTTTAAAATCGCTTTTAGAAACAACTATATGCTTGTCTTTTCCTGAAAGAATAGACATAATAGGCTCTGTGAGAACTTCTTTTAAAGACTTAATTGTCAAAAATATATGAAAAAAGGAATACTTCCATATTGGTAGTTTAAGGACTGAGTTTGCGATTTGAAGACTCAAATCGTCTATTTCTTTCGAGCTTAATTTCTTTCGAAGTATTTTGTAGTTGGTTCTTAATTCTGATTTTTTCACTCTATGATTTTTTTTGAAATAGGATTGAGTACGTTACTACGATCGGCCATTTCTTTCAATATATGTGATAATGGCTTGCGCGATATTTTTTTTAGAGGCACTTTCAATTCCTTCGAGCCCAGGAGTTGAATTGACTTCCAGAATTAAAGGACCACGGTTGGATTGTAAGACGTCAACCCCACAAATAGGTAATTTTAATTTCTGAGCCGCTTTTAAAGCAAGCTTTGTTTCTTCTTCGGAAAGTTTATGATAAGAATAGGTCCCACCTCTATGAAGATTAGATCTAAACTCACCTTCTTTTCCTTGACGCTTCATAGCACCCACAACTTGATTATCAACAATCAAGGCGCGTAAATCGGTACCCTTAGCTTCTGCTATATATTCTTGTACTAGCGCTCTAGCTTCCAATCCATTAAATGCTTCTAGTACAGATTCGGCAGCGTTTTTTGTCTCTGCCAATACGACCCCTATTCCCTGCGTTCCTTCTAGTAATTTGATAACAACAGGAGTGCCGCCCACATGTGCAATTACTTTTTCTACATCGTAAGAATAATTAGTAAAAACAGTTTTAGGCATATCAATACCCGCTATAGAAAGGTGCTGGAAACTCCTTAATTTGTCTCTTGATCGTATAATAGCATCTGAAGAAACAGTCGAAAACACATTCATCATTTCAAACTGTCTGACCACTGCACACCCATAATAAGTTACCGAAGCACCTATGCGAGGAATAATGGCATCTACATAGTCCAGATACTTATTATTATAAAAAATAGTTGGTTTTTCTTTTTCGATAATCAAATCGCAACTCAAAGGATCAATCACTTCTACCTGATGATTCCTGTACTCAGCTTCTTCAACAAGTCTACGGGTAGAGTACAGATCTTTATTGCGAGATAGTATGACTATATTCATGAATTGTTACAACTTATGTTATGGCAATATAGTAAAAATGCAAATTCAATTTTTACAATCGTTGGAATTAATTATCTTTGAATCAATGAGCAATCCTAACATTGAAATTCAATTACAAACCTTACCAAATACACCTGGTGTTTATCAGTTTTATGACGCCTCGGGGGTGGTTATTTATGTTGGGAAAGCCAAAAACATAAAGAACCGTGTGCGTTCGTATTTTAATAAAGTCCACGATTATGGAAAAACAAATGTTCTTGTAAAAAAAATCGTAGAGATTAAACATATTGTTGTAGAGACCGAAACTGATGCGTTGTTACTTGAGAACAATTTGATAAAAAAATACCAACCTCGTTATAATGTCCTTTTAAAAGATGATAAATCGTATCCTTGGATTTGCATAAAAAAAGAGCCTTTCCCTAGAGTGTTTCAAACTCGACGCATGATTAAAGATGGGTCTGAATACTTTGGACCTTATACAAGTATCAAAACAGTATATACACTTTTGGACCTTATAAAAGGGTTGTTTCCACTTCGAACATGCAAATATGATTTGTCTCATGAAAAAATTTATAGTCAGAAATATAAAGTTTGTTTAGAATACCATTTAGGAAATTGTAAAGGTGCTTGTGAAGCCAAAGAAACTGAAGCCTCTTATTCAGAAAACATCGCTACCATCCGTCAAATTTTAAAAGGTAATTTTAAAAATTCTATATCAGTTTTTAAATCTCAAATGAAAGTCTTTGCAGAAAACTTAGAGTTTGAAGCAGCACAATCCTTAAAAGAAAAGTTACAAATTCTCGAAAACTATCAGGCAAAATCGACCATTGTGAATCCAAAGATTAGCAATGTGGATGTATTTTCAATAGTGAGTGATGAAAGTTACGCCTATGTCAACTTTTTACAACTTTCTTATGGGGCCATCATTCGCTCCCATACTATGGAGTTAAAAAAGAAACTTCAAGAAAGCGACCAGGCGTTATTAGAACTTGCTATTACAGAAATACGTCAACGCTTTACACTTGATTCTAAAGATATTTACGTGCCTTTTGAAGTGAATTTAGGGGCAGATTTCAGGATTACAATTCCAAAAGTAGGGGATAAAAAACAGCTAATAGACCTGTCTTTAAGGAATGCTAAATACCAACGTCTGGAACAATTAAAGCAAGTCAAAATAACAGACCCCGATCGTCATGTAGAGCGGATCATGACTCAGATGAAATCAGACTTGAGACTTTCTGTGGCGCCAACACATATTGAATGTTTTGACAATTCAAACATTCAAGGTACTCACCCCGTTGCTGCTTGCGTAGTTTTTAAAAATGGAAAACCAAGCAAAAAAGAATACCGCCATTTTAATATTAAAACTGTTGAAGGCCCCGACGATTATGCTTCCATGACCGAGGTGGTTTACCGACGTTATAAACGCTTACTTGATGAAAAACAACCGCTTCCACAGTTGATTATCATTGATGGAGGCAAGGGGCAGCTATCAGCCGCTTTAAAAAGCTTGGATGATTTAGACCTCCGCGGAAAAATTGCGATCATTGGAATTGCAAAACGTTTAGAAGAATTATTCTATCCAAATGATCCAATTCCCTTATATTTAGATAAAAAAAGTGAAACACTTAAAATCATTCAGCAACTTCGAAATGAAGCCCATCGTTTTGGGATTGAACATCACAGAAATAAACGAAGCAAAACGGCCTTAAATTCGGAGTTGGAATCTATTGTTGGTATTGGAGATAAAACTATTTTAGAATTATTAAAAAAATTCAAATCTGCACAACGTGTTTCTTTTGCAACCTTAGACGAGTTAGAACAAGTTATAGGTGTTTCAAAAGCTCATATTATTTATAATTATTATCAAAAAAAGCTTCATGCGTAACCTATCAATTTTATTTTTTATTTTCTTTTTTTATTGGAGTTTTTCTCAAGAATCAGCCCCAAAAAATCCCCGAGTTGGTTTAGTGTTGAGTGGTGGGGGTGCTAAAGGTTTAGCTCATGTTGGGGTATTAAAAACGCTGGATAGTTTGGGAGTTCGTGTCGATTATGTTGCAGGTACAAGTATGGGTGCTGTTGTAGGAGGCTTGTATGCGTCCGGATATACAGGAAAACAAATAGACTCTATTATTAGCGCAACCAATTTTGATTTACTTATAAGCGATGATGTTCCAAGAAAATCCAAGACCTTCTACGAACGAAAAAATGCAGAAAAATATGCCCTGTCACTTCCTTTTAATAACTTTAAAATTCAATTACCCTCTTCAATTTCAAGAGGACAAAATGCGTTTAATTTACTTTCAAAATTAACGTTAAACGTCAGTGCTATTGAGGACTTTAGCAAACTACCGATTCCATTTTATTGTATTGCAACAAATATGCAAACGGGTCAAGAAATTATTTTGGATCGTGGAAATTTAGCACAAGCAATTGCAGCGAGCAGCGCTTTACCAACACTTTATCAGCCAGTAAGATTGGACAATAAAGTATTAATGGATGGTGGTATCGTTAACAATTACCCTGTAAGAGGTTTGGAGTCAAAAGATTTGGACATCATTATTGGAGTTGATGTTAAAGATGAACTTCTAGATATTAAAGATTTGGAATCGCTATCTAATATTTTGATGCAAATCAATAATTTTAGAGGGGTTAAAGATATGGCAGGTAAGGTCGATTTGACCGACGTTTACATAAAACCAGACGTATCGGATTACTCTATTGTTTCTTTTAAAGATGGCATCAAAATCATACAAAAAGGTCAAATGGCAGCCCTAGCTCATGTAGAAGCATTAAAAAAGATAGCGAAGGCACAAAACTTTATAAAAAGACAGGCTAGTACCTCCAATTTTGATGAAATTAAAATCAATAACATTTCAATCCCTGGATTAAAAAAATACACCTCCTCTTATGTCAAAGGAAAATTGAGATTTAGATCTGGTGAAACCATTAGTTTTGATGACTTTAGTAATGGCGTTAATAATTTAGTAGCCACCAATAATTTTGACAGCTTTTTATATAAATTCTTGCCCACAGATCAGGGCTATAATTTCAGTGCGAAAGTTGAAGAGGCAAAAAACACAACATTTATAAAATTTGGTGTGCATTACGATCAGCTCTACAAAAGTGGAGCTCTTATTAACTTGACAAAAAAACAATTTCTTCTCAAAAACGATGTCTTATCATTAGATCTTATTCTTGGAGACAACACGCGCTATAACTTTGATTACTATATAGACAAAGGCTTTTATTGGAGTGTAGGTTTTAATTCTAAATATTTAGGATTCAATAACCTCACTGATCCAGCAGGTCTCATTAATGAAGATGTATATCCAGAAATTGATAAAATTCAAATGAATTTCAGAGAGTTTACCCATCAATTTTTTGTAGAAACGTTGATTAAAAAAGATTTGGCTATAAAAATTGGAGTGGAGTTGAAGGATTTACAAATCACTACCAATGATAATGCATTTTTAACCTTTTTTGACACTCCAGAATACAAATTTGAAGATAGAGGTTTTTACAGCTTATTTGGATCTTTAAAAGTAGACACCATTGACAATAAGTTTTTTCCAACCAGTGGGTTTCTCTTTGAAGGAGACTTTAAATTATATGTTGCGTCATCAGATCTCAAGAGCGACTTTAACGAATTTTCAATCGTTAAGTCCCAAATATCAAAAGCATTTAAAATTGCAAATAAATTCTCTATGAGTATCGGAGTTGAAGGAGGGTTTAAAGTTGGCAACAGTGATTCCAAAGCTCTTCATTTTGGACTTGGAGGTTATGGCGTAAATTATTTTAATAACTATTCTACATTTTATGGATATGATTATTTTTCGCTTAATGGAAATAGTTTTGTAAAAATAGCTTCGACGATTGATTATGAGTTTATAAACAAACATCATTTTAATTTTTCAGCCAATTTTGCCAATATTGGAGATGATATATTTTTAAATAATGAATGGATTGACTCCCCTTCCTACGGAGGGTATTCGGTTGGCTATGGATTGGAAACAATTTTTGGACCTGTAGAGTTAAAATACAACTGGTCCTCAGAATCAAATAATTCTGTATTTTTTGTAAACGTAGGATACAATTTTTAATAGCGTAACAAAAAATATATTTTGGACTTAAGAGCGAAACATTTTATAGTTTGGAATAATAATTGCAAATTTGTGGGAAGTGTTACAATAGTTTAACATAAGCACCTGCGGTACGTTATCATGAAAAAATTAGTATTAACCTTCCTCTTATTTGCAAGTTTTCAGACCACATGGTCTCAAGACACGTCTTCTTTTCAGGCTGGTGAATGGCTTAAATTCAAATTAAGCTACAGTGGATGGATGAAAGCTGGCAATGCAACTCTTGAGATTTCTGAAAACACATACAAGGACAAGCCTGTATATAAAGTGGTAGGAAAAGGTTGGACTACAGGAGCGGTAAAATGGTTTTTTAATGTAGAAGACCATTATGAGAGTCATTTTGATAAAGTAACAGGACAGCCTTATAAGTTTGTTAGAAATATTAATGAAGGTGGCTACACCAAAAATAGAATTGTAGATTTTGATCACGTCCAGAACAAAGCATTGATTAATGATTTGAAGGAACACACAAATTCAACTGTTGATATTGAGAAAAACATTCAAGACCTAGTATCCGCCTACTATTATCTAAGAAATAATTACAATACAGAAACCATTCAAAAAGGAAGTGTTGTAGAGCTTAACATATTTTTCGATAGTGAAACATTTCTATTTAAACTAAAATATTTAGGTCGAGAAACGATTCAAACTAAATTCGGAAAAATTAAATGTATAAAATTTAGACCCTATGTGATGGCTGGTCGTGTTTTCAAAGAAGAAGAAAGCTTAACTTTATGGGTAACAGCTGATAAAAATAAAGTGCCAATGAAAATAAAAGCAGACTTGCGTGTTGGCTCATTAAGAGCTGATTTAGAGGCACTAAAAGGGCTTAAACACCCTTTCGAAATTCAACTAAAATAAGTAATGACAAAAAAACCTACCACTGAAAAATTATTAAATCAGCTAGATGATAAGTACAAAACCATAGGTCAAGACCGTGAGGTACATCTTGAAGGATTATTACATAGTAATTCAATAACTTACTGGGATTATATTCACACAGATGCATTATTAGGGCTGCAAATTCAACGCACAACTCTTCCTGATGAAATGGTATTTATTGGCTACCATCAAATCAATGAATTGATTTTTAAAATGATTCTTTGGGAAATCAAACAAGTAGCCGACACCCCTACCTTGGAAGTTACTTTTTTTCAAGAAAAACTCATGCGAATCAGTCGCTATTTTGATATGCTAACCACCTCTTTCAATATCATGAGAGATGGAATGGACATTGCTCAATACAATAAATTTAGACACACTTTAACCCCTGCTAGTGGATTTCAAAGTGCACAATACCGCAAAATTGAATTTGCTTCCACAGAACTTATCAACCTAATTGATGTGCGTTTTCGTGCTAATATTGATAGAGACACCCCTTTTGAACATGCTTTTGAACACTTGTATTGGCAAGCCGCTGGAAAAGATTACAAAACAGGTCAAAAATCCACCTTATTAACTAATTTTGAAAACCGTTACAAAGAAGAGTTTATAACCTTTATGAAAGTTTATAATACCAAAAACATCTGGTCGCGATTCAAAGAACTTCCAGTTGAAAGTCAGCAAGATAAAAGCCTAATTGATGCTATGCGGCACTACGATTATACAGTTAATATTACATGGGTGATGGCGCATTACAACGCTGCTAAGCATTATATTTTAGGTAAAGAGGGAGACGGAGAAGCAACCGGAGGAAGCGATTGGCAAAAATATATGCATCCAAAATACCAAAAAAGAATATTTTTTCCAGAACTTTGGAGCCAAGATGAAAAAGATAACTGGGGGCATGGAGTTGAGTAAGTATAAAAAGTATTTCAATATAAAATTTTTCCTTTACGGATTTGTTGTTATTGGTTTTTATAATACCATTAAAAGTTGTTCAAAAGACACTACGCTTGAAGCAGATATAGAGGAAGTAACGATTCAGCCAGATAATTTTAAATTTGGCTACAACCTCAATAACTTCAAGGTGGTAAATGACACTGTCAAAAGTGGAGACAGTTTTGGTGTTTTGTTAGAAAAACACCATCTATTTTATCCGCAAATACATCATATTGCCGAAAAAACAAAAGCAGTTTTCGATGTACGCCGCTTAAGAATAGGTAAACCCTACACCGTTTTATATTCAAAAGAAGATATTGGTAAACCTATGGTTTTTATATATCAACTCAACAAAATTGAATATTTAGTAGTCGAATTTTGCGATGCAATCATTACCTACATAGATAGAAAACCTGTTAAAATCATTGAAAAAGAGTCCTTTGGTTATATAGAGAGTACACTCTCTGAAACAATGGAAAATCAAGGTTTGCCCACCCAATTGATTTATGACATGTCTGATGATATCTATGCTTGGACTATCGATTTTTCCAGACTTCAAAAGGGCGACAATTTTAAAGTGATTTACAATGAACGATTTGTGGACGATTCTGTATATGCAGGTATTGAAAGTATAAAGGCTGCATTTTTCGAACATAATGGTGACTCGTTTTATGCTTTTAATTACATGAATGAAGCCTCTAAAAACAATACTGATTATTTTGACGAAAACACAAAAAGCCTTCGAAAAGCTTTTTTGAAAGCACCCCTACAATTCAGTCGCATCTCCTCAAGGTACAACTTGAAACGTAAAATTGCGTACTATGGAAATCGTATAAAACCTCACAAAGGCACCGATTTTGCAGCTCCAATTGGTACGCCTATTTTAGCAACTGCCAATGGAACAGTCATTGAGTCGAGGAGAAAAGGAGGTAACGGCAACTATGTGAAAATCAGACATAACGGAACTTACAGTACTCAATATCTGCACATGAGCAGACGTTTGGTAAAAGTTGGAGACTATGTCAAACAAGGCGACGTGATTGGAAAGGTAGGGATGACCGGAAATACGGGTGGTCCACACGTATGCTATCGTTTTTGGAAAAACGGAAAACAAGTAGACCCATTTCGTCAAAAACTACCAGATGCAAAAGCATTACCAGCACATTTAAAATCTAACTTCGAGGAATTTATTGCCCCTCTAAGACAACAACTCGATTCAATAAACTAATACTATATATCTAAAATTATCCAATGGCATTACAATCAATAAATCCAACACAAACAAAATCTTGGGCTAAACTAAAAATTCACTTTGAAGCAGTCAAGGATGCGCATATGAAAACATGGTTTGCTGAAAACCCGGGTCGTGCGGATGAATTCACTATAAACTGGGAAGATTTTTATGTAGATTTTTCAAAAAACAGAATTGATTCTGAAACCATGCTTCTTTTTAAAGAATTGGCTGAAGAACTTCAACTCAAGGATGCTATTTCAAAATATTTTGAAGGCGATATCATCAATCATACAGAGGGTCGAGCCGTACTTCATACAGCACTTAGAGCCCCTAAAGACGCCAATGTTTTAGTTAATGGTGAAAATGTGATTCCCGAAATACACGCAGCAAAAGCTTTAATAAAAAACTTTTCGGAAGCCATTATTAATGGTTCCAAAAAAGGATACACCAACAAAGCGTTTACCGATGTTGTAAACATCGGAATTGGAGGTTCAGACTTAGGGCCTGCCATGGTTGTAGATTCTTTGGCTTTTTATGGCAACCACCTCACTCCACATTTTGTGAGTAATGTTGATGGCGATCACGTCAACGAAGTCATAAAGAACCTCAATCCAGAAACCACACTTTTTGTGATTGTGTCTAAAACATTCACCACTCAAGAAACCCTTTCCAATGCAAATACGATTAGAGAATGGTTTTTACAACATGCCACCCAAGAAGATGTCGCAAAGCATTTTGTAGCAGTGTCTACAAATACTGCCAAGGTACAAGCCTTTGGGATTGAAGCCTCTAATATTTTTCCAATGTGGGATTGGGTAGGAGGTCGTTTTTCACTCTGGAGTGCCGTAGGACTAAGCATTAGTTTGGCTGTTGGATACGATCATTTTGACGCGCTTTTAGAAGGAGCTCATAAAATGGACACCCATTTTAAGGAAGAAGAGTTTGAAACAAATATCCCTACCGTTTTAGCTTTTTTAAGTATCTGGTATAATAATTTTTTCAAAGCAGAAAGTGAAGCCGTCATCCCCTATACACAATATTTGAATCAATTTGCAACCTACCTTCAGCAAGCCATCATGGAAAGTAATGGAAAAAGCATCGACCGATCTGGGAAGCAAGTAAATTACCAAACCGGAAATTTGGTTTGGGGAGAGCCAGGCACCAATTCTCAACACGCGTTTTTTCAATTAATTCACCAAGGGACAAAACTGATACCTGCAGATTTTATTGGGTTTACACAATCCTTACATGGCAATAAAGACCATCAAGATAAACTGATTTCCAACTTTTTCGCACAAACTGAAGCCTTGTTAAATGGAAAAACAGAAGCTGAGGTACAGGCAGAAGGTACATCGGCAGAAATCGTTCCTTTTAAAATATTTGAAGGAAATAAGCCGACCAACACTATTTTTATCAAACAATTAACTCCGGAAAGCTTAGGGAAATTAATAGCGATGTATGAACACAAAATATTTGTTCAAGGAGTCGTTTGGAATGTCTTTAGTTATGACCAATTTGGAGTTGAGTTGGGTAAACAACTAGCGACCAAAATTCTTGATGAAATTAATACAGGTTCAGTCACAAACCATGATGCTTCCACAGTAAATCTTTTAAATCACTACAAGAAAAATAGCTAAGTAGATTAGTTTACAATAACTAAAGCCCTTATTTACTAAGGGTTTTTTTATGCCTAAAATTCTTGTACTTTTGTAGAAACTTATAAACCATACACCATGATCAAAATAATACATTCCTATTGGGCTTATTTAGTGCTTCTGGTACTTCTATTGGCGGTCTTTAAATCCATTACAGGTTACTTTGGAAAAAAAGACTATGATGCAAAAGCATTTCGAGTTTCACTATTTACACTGATTGTCTCTCACATTCAATTGCTTATTGGGCTGCTCTTATATTTTACTTCTGAGCGTTTTGGTTTGTGGAGCGACTTAGGTGTAGGAGAAGTAATGAAGAATGCAAGCATACGTCTATACCTAGTAGAACACCCCACTATAAACATTTTAGCCGTCGCCTTGGTTACAATTGGGTATTCTAAACATAAGAAAAAATTAATCTCTGGACCAAAATACAAAACCATCGCGATTTTTTATACTATCGCCTTAATTTTGATTTTATCTAGAATTCCATGGAATGTTTGGCCAAACTAACACCTATAAAAAAAGCAGCCCAATGGCTGCTTTTTTTATGAATCTATGTGAATGGGATTACTCCACTTCCTTAATGACGTGTACATATACTGGAAAGTGATCGCTGTAACCGCCTGTAAACCCTCCATAAGAAAAGCTTCTAAATGGATAGCCTTTATAACGTCCTTTTTTACTGATCAGGAATTGCTTGTTAAAGATGCCTGCCTTATAAAATCTAAACGAAGAAAAATCTTCTTCTAGTAATGGTTGTGTTACTAATATTTGATCAAATAAACTCCACGCATCTCTGTAGGCATTAGACCCTAAGCCTGCTTTAAAAAAGCCTTCCATTGGGTTGTACAATCCTTTGAGTCCAACCGATTCTCTGTTCTTTTTGGACTTGAGAACTTTCTTAAAACTTGCGTTTGTAGGATTGTCATTAAAATCGCCCATCGTGAATATTTTGGCATACGGATCATCCGCTTGCAAAGAATCAATCAAACGCTTGTTAAGGGTTGCTGCTGCCACACGTTTCGAACGGCTTTTGGCCTCACCACCACTTCGTGATGGCCAGTGATTTACAATTACATGAATCAAATCGCCCTCTAAGTAACCACTTACCAACAATTGATCTCGAGTGTAATCGCGTTTACCTTTCTTCTCATCAAATAACTTTAATTCATGTGCGCTTGTACTTATAGGGACAAACAATGCTTTTTGATACATTAAGGCCACATCGATACTCCGCTCATCTGGAGATTCAAAATGCACAATCCCGTAGTCTTTGGCTATTAAAGTCGGGTCATTTGCTAAGTCTTCTACAACATTTCGGTTTTCTACTTCACAAATTCCAATAATGGCAGGGGTATTTTTTGAAACGTCTGCACCAATTTGAGAAATGACACGAGCCATGTTCTTCACCTTCTTGTTATAAACGTCCTGACGGTTAAATTTGAGTTCCATGATTGGACTTTTCTCGTCAAATTTATTAGGGTCATTAATGGTGTCAAAAAGGTTTTCTACATTATAAAAAGCAATGGTGTGCACTTTAAATTTTCGTTTGTTTTGCGTTTCTGCAGAAATGCTAAACAATGCAGTCATAAAAAATGTAAAAAAATAAATTTTAAAATTCCTCAGATAAGATTCGTGTGTCATAAAATGTTGTGTATAATTACTTCCCTCAAAAGTATAAATTTTAAAATCAATAATGTAAATTTGCGGAACAATTATTAACAAACAAATTCTAAAACCAAAATGAAAAAAAATAGTATTATTTTTTTGATCGGTTTACTAGCGTTCTGTACTTCTTTTGCACAACAAACTGTTGTTGAGGGAAGTGTGAAGGATTTAACTACTAACCAAGCTTTGGCTGAAGTTACTGTTTCCTTTGAAGGATTGTTATTAAGCACACAAACAGATGCCTTAGGGGTGTTTTTGTTTTCTTCTGATGTTCCATTAGGAGAGCAAGTATTGACCTTGACCAAAGAAGGTTACAGAGTCGCCCGCTATCCAATTGTTGTAAATGAAGGGAAGACTTTAAACATTCAAGACATGATGATGTCTTTAGATGATTCAGATGACGATTTGTTTACCATTACACTTTCGGATGATGAACTAAATGATGATACTAGTGGTGCGGATAACATTTCTGGATTATTATCGTCTTCACAAGATGTATTTCAACGAGCTGCGGCTTTTGAATTCAGTTCTTCGTTTTTTAGAGTTCGTGGACTCAATTCCGATAACGGAAATGTGTTGATGAACGGTATCGAAATGAACAAAGTATTTAACGGAAGACCACAATGGAGTAACTGGGGAGGCTTAAACGACGTTCTTAGAAATCAAGAGTTAACCACAGGTTTAGCTCCATCCTCTTATAATTTTGGAGGGATCTTAGGAACGACCAACATCAACCTTAGAGCTTCTGAATACCGAAGCGGTTCACGTATTACTTACTCATCTTCTAACAGAAGTTATACCAACAGAGTCATGGCAACCCATGCTTCTGGTGTGGTGAAAGGTGGCTGGTCTTATGCATTTTCTTTAGGAAGACGTTGGGGTAATGAAGGGTTTCAGGACGGAACGTTTTATGATGCCAACTCCTTTTTTGTTTCTGTTGAAAAGAAAATTAATGACAAGCATAGCTTAAATTTTACGGGGTTTTATACTCCAAACAAGCGTGGAAAATCATCTCCAAACACGCAAGAAGTATATGATTTAAAAGACATTAAGTACAACGAATATTGGGGCTACCAAGATGGTGAAAAGCGTAACTCGCGTGTCAAACGGATTGCTGAACCTGTTTTAATGTTGAACCATTATTGGGATTTTACAGATAAAACAAGCTTAAACACCAATGTTGCTTACCAATTTGGAGAACTCGGAAATAGCCGTTTGGACTATGCAGGAGGTGCCAACCCAAGCCCAGCCTATTACCAAGGATTGCCAAGTTACTTTTTGGCAGATACAGATGGACCTGATTTAGCAGGAGCTTACAGTGCTTACCAAAATTTCACGGAAGGTGGTCAACTAGATTGGAACCGTCTCTACGACGCCAATGTCACAAATAATCTTACGGGTGATAATGCGGCCTATGTGTTGTATGAAGACCGTAGTGACGATACACAGTTGTCGGTTAACACAATATTCAATTCAGACCTTTCTGAAAATATTACTTTAAACGCTGCCGTCAACTACAAACGTTTAAAGTCGCATAATTTTGCAGAAATTATTGATATGTTAGGAAGTACTACAGGGTATTTAAATGTAGATTCTTTTGATCAAGTTCAGTTTGATCTACAAAATCCAGACCTAGTAGTAGGTGAGGGCGATACTTTTAGATACAACTATAACTTAGAAGCAAACATCGTAAGTACGTTTGCGCAAGCTCAGTTTAAATACAACAAGATCGACTTTTTCTTAGCAGGAAGTATCACAAAAACAGATTATCAAAGAGAAGGTTTGTACCAAAGTGAAGTTTATGAAGACAACTCTTTTGGTAAAGGTGAAAAAGTTGAATTTACAGGCGTCGGCGCCAAAGGTGGATTTACCTATAAATTCTCAGGAAAACATTTATTAGTTGCCAATGCAGGTTATTTAACAAAAGCACCAACCATTCGCAATACTTTTTCTAACTCAAGAGATAACCACGCAATCGTAGGGGATCAGTCGAAGCTTGGAATTACAGAAGAAAAAATCACTTCTTTTGATCTGAACTATGTTTACAGATCACCAATTGTCAAAGCTAGATTGACTGGGTATTTCACAAAAATGCAAGATGCGAACGAAGTATCGTTTTACTATGCAGATGGAATTAGTGGTATCGATTCAGGTACGGCCTTTGTTCAAGAAATTCTTGAGGGGATTGACAAAAGACATTTAGGGATTGAATTTGGAATTGAAGCCCAAGTGATACCAACCATCAAATTAACAGGAGTCGCTTCTGTGGGACAATATACCTATGATAACAATCCAAACTTATTATTATCGTCTAGTGACTTTACTGATGGATTAGATTTTGGGGAAGCTAATTTAAAAGACTATAAAATTGCAGGTGGTCCACAACACGCATTTTCTTTAGGGTTTGAATATCGCGACCCTAATTATTGGTGGTTTGGTACGACGGCAAACTTTATGTCGAATGCTTATGTGGATGTATCTCCCTTAACGCGTACCGAGAATTTTTATCTAGACACAGATGGATTACCATTTCCAGATTATGACCCAGCGCTTGCGAAAGAATTACTAAGACAAGAAAAATTTGATTCTTATATGGTATGGAATGCCGTAGGAGGAAAGTCTTGGAAAGTGGGTGACAAGTACATTAGTCTGTTTGTAAGTTTAAACAACATTCTGAACACCCAATTTAAAACAGGCGGATTTGAGCAAGGACGTAACGCCAATTACCAATCTTTAAAAGAAGATGTGAACGCACCAAAGCGACGATTTGGACCTAAATACTGGTTTGGTCGTGGAACTACTTACTTTATGAACCTTAATCTTAGATTCTAAAAATAAAAAACAAACATTAATTTATCATATTATGAAAACAATAAATTTTAAAAACTATCTATTAGCACTTTTAGCGAGTGTTGCTATTGTGTCTTGTGTACAAGATGACGATTTTTCTGTCCCAGAAAGTGTAGGAACAGAAGAAAATAAAGCGCTTACTGATCTTCTTTCAGGAGATAATATTGAAATAGTGTCGATTTCAGAAGTGAAAGCGATGTACGATTCAGATCCAGATGGAGATGGCGATAACGATGATGCCGTCCCTTTTCGAGTGGATACGAATATCGTAGTGAAAGGCTATGTAACCTCTTCAGATTTAACAGGGAACTTCTATAAAGAAGTGTACTTGCAAGACAGTCCTGAAAATCCAACGGCTGCCATCAAAATTATTTTGAGTCAAGTTGATTCTTACAACAGGTTTAATAAAGGTCGTGAGGTTTACATTAACTTAAACCCAACATTTGAGTCTGGTGCTCCAGCAGGATTGTATATTGGTGAAGAGCGTACAGGAAATGAAGTGATTACCATTGGTGGCGGAACAGAAACCGATCAATACGGAACTACCGTAACAAGTTTGTCAAAAAATCAAATGGATAGATCAATGTTAAGATCTGAAGTCACTGCAGATATTGTTCCAGTAAATGTTAAATTTTCTCAAATTGAAAGTGTTCATGTTGGGATGTTTGTACAAATTGACAATGTGGAGTTTGAAGATAATTTAGCAGGACTTCGTTATTTTGATCCATCTGAGGATTACGATACACAAAGAACCTTACAGTCGTGTTCTGGATTTAGTTATTCAAATATGGGCCTTGAAACAAGTTCATTTTCAAGTTTCAAAAATGAAGTACTTCCTGTTGGAAATGGGTCTATTTCAGCAGTTGTTTCTAAAACTTACGACGGAAGCACTTTGATTCTTGTTTTAAATACGACCGACGATGTCAATTTTAACGATGCACGTTGTGAATTATTAAATATTGATGATTTTTCTGAGCTGATGTTTGAAGATTTTCAAACAGCTTCAAACAATACGAACTTGGATTTAACTGGATGGTCAAATTTTGCAGAAGAAGGTTCTAGGGTTTGGAGAGAAAAAGTATACTCAGGGAATGGTTATGCAGAGTTTAGTACTTATAACGCACCAGATGACGTTAATATCGCTTGGCTGGTTTCACCAGGACTTGATTTGGATGCACAAGGAGTTGAGTTTTTAAATTTTAAAATGGCCCAACACCACTTATCTTCAGTTGATAATACTGTTGAAGTATTGGTTTCTACAGACTATGATGGTTCTGATGTGTTATCTGCCACTTGGAATTCAGTAGCTGCTACCTTACCAACGCAGTCAAATTCATGGTATGATTTTATCGATTCTGGATTGGTTGATTTAAGTTCATATTCAGGAACTTTGTATGTTGGTTTTAAAGTAACTGGGTCTGGGACTGACGACAACTTAGATGGAGCTTACCAATTAGATGATTTTACTATTATAGCAGAACAATAATTACAGATATAATTGTAGTGTTTAAATAAATTTAAAAAGCCTGCGATCCTATCGCAGGCTTTTTTCTATATTGGTACTTATGAATTATTTCAATCAACTCTATTTGACCGTTTTTAACCGTTTTAAAGGCCGTTACAAACAAAAGGCTAACACTATAGCATTGTTCTATACATCGGTGTTACAAATTGCACTGTTGTTTCTAGGTGGTGTGTTCTTTATTAAGTTTTTAGAACAAATGAAGGTTGTGGTCATGTCCAGCTCCAATACATGGACCCTCTTTGTAATGACAGCCGTGTTTATCCACTTTAAAAACTGGGTGAATTATAGCGGACGTAAACGCCGTGTCTTAAACGCCAAACTGTCCAACAAGAAAGACTTGGGCTATTCGCTGTTTATTCTTATCGCTTTGCCCATCGCTATTATTGCTTTATCCGTTTTGTTTTATAAAGCGGTTTAAATAAAAAAGCCCCGCAAATGCGAGGCTGTTTTATGCGCTTATTGCTCCGTAACTATTTCTTTAGTTGTTTTGGGTATTTTAACAAAGTGATATGGACGCGTTGGAATAGTAGCATCACCTCCATTATTTAGTTTATCAATTACAACTACTATGTTTTCGGCATTTTCAGTGATAGAAACAATATCGATACTATGACCTCCAGTTGGTTGTGGCATATCAAAAGCAGCAATAACGATATGTTCTTCAAAATTTACAATTGCTTCATCGGGTATTGCTGCTATTGACCAAACATCGGCAACAAAAGTATTCCATGAAGTTGAATTATCAAATGTTTCAATATGTCGTGTAGGATTGTAATTTCCGTTAAATAGTTCTCCTTTACCAATTTCAGTAAAAGTTATTTCAGTAGATTGAAATGGCGTTTGAGGGTCACTATTATTACAACCTAAAGAAAGAAATAAGCTTAAAATTAAAAGTATTGTTTTCATGATTTAAAAAATTTAAAAGGTTAGAAGCCCTACAAATTTATTGCTCTGTAACTATCTCTTTGGACGTTTTGGGTATTTTAACAATATGAAAAGGCTGAGTTATTACTGTACTAACAAATTCTGTTTCCTGAGTTGATATGGTAATGTTATCTTCATTTTCTATTATGGTATTAATGACTACCTCCCAGCCATTACCTTTGATTTCTAAAAATACTGCAACAATGGAAAAGGTTTCAAAATCAATATTAGTTTCAGGGAAAGTATCAGAAATATTGTTTACGGAGTCCATTTGATTCATAAGATTTTGCCATTCTGTTTGGTTATTAATCAGAAGGCTTGTTTGTGAGATGTTTTCAACACCATTTCCAAACAACGCTCCTTTACCAATTTCAGTAAAAGTTATTTCAGTAGATTGAAATGGCGTTTGAGGGTCACTATTATTACAACCTAAAGAAAGAAATAAGCTTAAAATTAGAATTATTGTTTTCATGATTTAAAAATTTAAAAGGTTAGGATTAAAGCCCATGTATGTCATGGGCTTTAAAAATATTATTGTTTAATTAACGTTTTAGCATCAACAATTGTGCCATCACAGACCAACGCAACCGTGTAAAACCCGTTGGAATAGCCAGAAAGGTTTAGGATTGTTTGGGTGCTTTCGGTATCTAAAACATAATTGTTAGACGTTCCATCTGAGCCGTACTGACCTATAACCATAAGATAGGCAGACTTTACCCCATTTAGGATATAACTCACTTGAATTTCATTAGTCACAGGATTTGGCGACATCGCTTCAATAATACTGGGCTTTAATTTGACTTCAATTTCATCATAGTCTTTATACCCATCTTTTTCTGCCACAATTTCGAGTCGATATTTTTTGGCGACACCCGAAGAAACGGTTAAATCCTTTCCCTGATAAATTAAATTACCATCCGTATCATACCAATTATAAACGGCTGCTTCATTGATTTGTTCAGCACTTATCGTAATGATTTCATTTTCATTAATTTCTTTATCATTGCCAGCGTCTGCTAAAAATAGGGGGCGTGATTTCTTTTTAATTAAAAAGGTCTCACCGCCAATAACCTCACCAGTAGTCACATCTTTTTGAACCACATGGTATGTAAACTCCGTTTTATCTGTTACTTCTTTTGTTAAGAAATTAAAGTTTAAGGTAATCAGCCCCGACTCTTTAGGTCTCATGACAAGGTTGTCTAATGTAGCATTGTTTCCGGTAATTAACTGTTTGGATTCATCTGCTGTTATCAACCGCCCTCCAAAGCTATTTGTTTGGAAATATGTTGCTGGCTTTAATAACGCTTCCTGTTTCCCTCCTAGTTTCCATGCGTTATATATTTTTTCATCCATTTCAAGCCTTACTTCGGCTTCTTCAAAAATGGCTTTGCCGCCTTCATTTTTTTCTTTATAAAACTCAAGAATATATTTTTTAGTACTTTTTGAAGGGTTTCCGACCATTACCATAGCTGCGCTTCTATCGGCTATTAAATCCACAACAGTCAAGTTTTTCCAAGCTAAATTATTATTATTCCTAACCATAATGTTAGGATTAGAAGTCAGTGGCGATGTAAGTGGATCGTCCGTAGCATTTATTTTTGATAGTAAACAAAAATGCCAAGGGTTGTCATTATCCGAATAATTGTCTGGATTTGGAACTGCCCATGGAATTACCACAATTGCTTCCCCACCTCCTGGAATAACGGGAATGGCTACAGACGGCAGTTCATCTCCTAAATCAAATCCTGCTGTATTTTGTAAACTTCCATCCCAATTTTGAGGCCATGCCAAAGCGGTATTGGCTTTCGCCCAGTTTACAGTGATTGTTTCGTTGCCCGTAGAAGCCACGCAACTTTTATTAATTACTCTTACATTGATATAATTTGTGGGATAATATGTAAATGGCGGTATTGATATTGGAGCTTTGTATTCTGGATTTTGATGCACCAAACCATTGTCATTATTGTTTCTAATCCAAATATCTTGGCTTGTCCACATATGTTGTGTCACTGTATTTGGTTCTGTACCATCGTCATCAGGAGAGTCTTTGACATACAAATCCAAAGTCGATGAACCCATACTTTGTGCCATTTGAACAGCTGCATACGCATCCACTAAGCCATACCCCATTTCGTTATTCCACGAGCCATTAGGGCGGTTCGAATTAGTTGTATAGGAATAATTCCCTACCTTCTGAGAGGTAACTTCAATAATATTGTTTACTTGTTGAGAGCTTAAGCAAGAATTTACAGAGAGAATTAGAGCCGCTACTCCAGCTACGTGTGGACATGCTGAAGAAGTTCCATTAAACGTTAAATGATAATCACTTGAAGAGTACCCTAATCCTCCTTGTCTGTCAGTTGTTGGTATTTTCACCCCTGGAGCGACTACATCTAATTGATTTCCGTAACAACCACCCCAACTCTCGCCATCGCAAGAACTTGGGTTTTTTCTCTCACCACATGGACTCATTGCCCCAACAACTAATACTTCCGGAATTGCACTACCTGGGTATCTAATATTTGTATTGTTTTCATTTCCTGAAGCAAAGACAACTATACATCCTTTCCCGTTTCTACCGTTATTTATTGCATTATAAATAGCATCTGTAATAATATTAGAAGGAGAATAACCACCCCATGAGTTACTAATTACTTCAACTCCGTTTTGCCATGCCCAATTAAAACCACTTGCTAATTGAACAGGGGTATCAGAGAATTGTAAGTTTATACTTATAGATACAATATCAGACTCTGGTGCTACTCCACTTACTCCTAAATTATTGTTTTGAACAGCTCCAATAATACCAGCACAGGCTGTACCATGGCTACCTCTTACATGTGAGGGAGATGTTCCGGTTGTGGCATCAAATCCATTTCCAAATGTATTTGAAGCTAAATCAGGATGATTCATTTCAAACCCATGATCATATATAGCTACTTTCACATTGTTTCCTTTTGTTATATTCCAAGCTTGCTCTACATTTACATCTATACCCGCGTAGGCCGAACCATATTGCCCCGTGTTCTTTAAACCCCATTGATTTGTATATAAAGGATCGTTAGTTGTTTGTAAGTCATGATAAATGAATTCAGGTTCGGCTGTTAAAAATAAACCAGATTCATGAAATTGATTTGCGTATTCAAGTGAGTTTTTAGAATTTTTTTTAGTGCAACTTAAAATATACCAATTTGACATATAAGGGTCTTTACCAACTACTTCTAAATTATTGCTTTGAGCATAATTATATAAAGTAATTATTTCTGAAGTTGAACTAATTTTTACATAAAAATTATTAGTCAATCCAAGCCTTTTACCACTAATTGTTTTAAAACAAGGAGAGACTTTAATAGTATAAGAGTTTTGATTTAATAAATTAATAAAATTAGTGTAGTTTAATATGTTATTTTTAATTGTGTTTTTTACTTTAATTTCAGAATAATAATTATTTAAATTTATCCTGTTTTGAGAATTTGTGTCTGTTGGTGTAGAATATGATCTACTTTCATTTTCAACGAAATCAGTTTTTGATATATAACTCGCAGAATAATTATTAAGGAAATTCAGATTATTATTTGAATTGATACTAATGAATTCTCTATCAAGATTAACATATACTTTTTCATTATCATAATAATAGTAATTACTTTGAGCATTTGAAATAATAAAAGTGAATAAAAATAAAAACGATATGCAATATTTAATTTTCATAATTGTAGTGTTTAAAGTTTATAAATGTTGAGGGCGTCATTTATTTATAAACTTTAAGGAGGATGCTCGTGTTTTAGATCAATCCTTTTGTTGTGCCCTATTTTGAAACTATTTTTCATTGTTCATCTGTTGGCTAACGCCGCACTATACCCAGTGACGTTTTGGGTTTTTAAATTTAAGTATCAGAAGACACCGTTAAATTTAAAAGTTCCGTAGAACAGTGTTTGTTCTACACGTTATTCCCAGTGAAATAATCGCTTACGCTCAATTCAATTAATTAAGAAGAATTAGATTTGAGGTCTAATTTTTGTAAACGTAATAAAATAAAATAAATAATGAGTTGATTTTAGCCATACAAAAAGTAAGGGAAAACCTTACTTTTAAAAAGTCCCTTCTTAAAACAAGGTTTTTTTTGTCAAAAATAGAGTTTAAGCCCCCACAATATATTTTGTGCACAAAAAAGCCCCGCAAATGCGAGGCTGTTTCTATATTAAAAAGTGTTTTAGAATTTACTCCTCATTTGGATTTCCTTCCAAGATAAAGAACTCAGAACGTCTGTTCAGCTGGTGTTCATCTTCTGTACACTTGCTACCACAATCAACATTTGGCATCGTTTCTCCTTTACCTGACCCTGTAATTCTACTGGCATCAATTCCTTTAGAAATCACATATTGTGCGGTTGTTTTGGCACGTCTGTCCGACAGGGATAAGTTATAAGAAGCCGATCCACGAGAATCGGTATGCGATTCTGCACTGATTACAATCGATTCGTATTTAGTCATTAATTGTACTAATTTATCCAATTCAAAAGCCGCTTGCGCTGTAATGTTCGATTTATCAAAATCAAAGTAAATAGGATTTAAGATGACTTTGTTTGCAAGAATAATATCTTCAATAGGAGTGAGGATAACTTCTACAGAAACTTCTTCTTCACTAGTTCCTTCTACGGCAGCCATACCGCTTTCGTAATCTGCTTTCGTACCCGTTATTAAAGTGTTCACATCACATTCAATGATGTATTCAACAATGCCTTCAGCGTTTGATACTTTCGTTCCAAAAACAGTGCCTTCAGCATCTTTGATGTCCACTGATGCACCTTCTAAAACCAAGCCAGTTTCGCTGTCTTTTACGGTGATGGTCATTAACACATCACAGATTGGTTGTAGTTTCTTTATGGCGTAAATATCATCGCTTCCTTTTCCGCCTTCTCTGTTTGAAGACACAAACCCTTCTTCAGTTTCTTCATTCATGCTAAATGCAAAATCGTCAGCATTTCCATTCACGGGGATTCCTATATTTCGTACAGGGCCTACTTTTCCATCCACTAGCTTCGCAAAAAACACATCCATTCCTCCAAGCCCTAAGTGGCCATTTGATGAAAAATAGAGGGTATTACTTGAACTGATAAACGGAAACATTTCTTGTCCCTCCGTATTTAATTTTTGTCCCATATTTGTAGCTTCCCCAACAGATCCGTCTGTATCAATAGGAGCACTGTAAATATCATATTGTCCAAAACCACCTGTTTTGTCTGAAGCAAAATACAAGGTACTTCCGTCTGCACTGACGGATGGGTTTTTCACAGAATAGCTGTTTCCATTTAAAGACAATGGTTCTGCTTCCGACCATTGGTCTTCTTGCTTGACACTCTTAAATAGATGTAAAACACTGATCTTGTATTTTGTCAAAGAATCTCTTTGAAAAACTTTTTCGTAATAACTCTCCCGAGAAAAATACATTGTATTTCCATCTGGAGAAAAACTTACAGTTCCTTCGTGATATTTTGTGTTTATATTTTCTTCGATAATCGCAGGCGTTTGAAATGCACCTTCACTATCCACAGATGCGGTATAGATATCTAAAAAAGGTTCTTCATTCCATCCGTACGTTTTTCGGTTGCTGTTTCTGGCTGAAGTGATGTACAGCTTTCCATCTAGAAGGGTGCCTCCAAAATCTGAAACCTCAGAGTTGATCGGTAAATTTTGAACATTAAATTTTTTACCTCTGTCTAAAATTTTAGGCAAATAATTAGGGTTGGCTCTAAATGCAGTAGCTCTTTGATCTGCTGGACGCATGGAAGCGAATCTTTCTAACTGGGTGTTAGACTCTTCATACTTTCCATTTGCTTTTAACATCTGAGAGTAGTTGTAAATCATCTCAGGGTTTGAAGAAGTTTCCAATGCTTTTGCATACCACTTTTCAGCTTCAACAGTTTTGAATACATTGTAGTAGCATTCGGCAAGTTGGCCATAGACATAAGCATCTGCGTCTTTGTCAGTTGCTAATTTTAAGTAGGCTTCAGCTGCTTCTACAAATTGAAATTTGTTGAAATGCTTATCTGCTTTTTTAGTGGCATTACTTTGAGCAGTTAAGCAAAAACTACTCATTAAGGTGATGATAAAAATTGATACAATATTTTTCATAATATAATTATTAACTTAGATTAGAAATAACGTGGAGATCTTGAAACTTTGGTTGAAAAATTAAGGTCAAAATTAATAAAGATCTCATGAGATGAGCTGGTCACAATATCCAAATCAGATTGAATGGCATCATATGCGTATCCGATTCTTATGTTGTTAGACACTTGAAAATTAATCATACCAATAAAAGAATCTTCTATTCGATACCCTAAACCAACTTCTACAACATCAAACATGAAAACATTTGCATTTATATCGTAACTTATTGGTGCATCTAGCGCATATTTCAGTAATGCGTGTGGTTTTAACTTAAAGTTTTTTGAAAGATCAAATACATAACCTGCTGCTGCAAAAAAATGTTCGGACTCCGAACCAATTTTTGTTCCATTAGCGTCTAAATGAACCCCATTTAAAATATTTGGAATCGATACAGAAACATAGTATTTATTAGGTCTATAGAAATAAGCTCCAGCTCCAACATTAGGAGAGGTTTCGTTAATTGCATTTGCAAAAAATGGATCTCCTTGATCTATTAAACTAATTTGACTTTCTGCAATTCCTATGTCATGAAACGTAAACCCTCCCTTAACACCAAATGCTAATTTGTTAACGGTTCCTACTGGAATTGTATAAGAAAAATCAACATATGCGTTGGTTTCCTTTACAGGGCCAATTTGATCTGCTATGATAGATAATCCCAAACCAACTTTTTTTCCAACAGGAGAATGGATATTAAAGGTAAAGGTTTCTGGACCTCCATCAAGACCTATCCATTGGCTACGATAGAGTGCTCCAACTGCTAACCCTTCAGTCGACCCCGAGTAGGCTGGATTGATTATATTCATGTTATACATGTACTGTGTATATTGTGGATCCTGCTGTGCTTCCACTTTAGAGGCACACAGTACTATAAATAAAATTAGTACTAAATTTTTCATTATTGTTTGTTATTTGTTGATTAATAATTTAGGTATATCCAGCTTGTAATCGGTTCTCTTCCAGAATTAAATTGAATGACATAGAAATAAGTTCCAACAGGTAATAAATCGCTAGAGTCTGAATCTCCAGAACTAGCGTCCTGTCCACACCATTGGCTCTGTGTAATCATTCAACTCAAATACCTTCACTCCGTATCGGTTATATATTTCAGCCTTTACAATATCATCAGATGCTTCTAAATGATCCAAGATAAGACAGTCATTGACACCATCGCCATTTGGAGAAAGTCCTTGAGGGATGTCTACACAACCAGCGTTTGCAAAACTAGTGATGTCAATTGTTGTTGACGCTTCACACATCGTATTAAGGTCTACAACTGATACCGTTACAATTCCTAAATCTTGTTGTGACTCATGTGTATAGATATAATCTGAACCTGACTGAACTTCAGCCCCATCAATATACCAAACATATTCTAGATCACTACCCAAAAGATCTTCATTTATAATATTTACAGAAATATCTAGATCCTCATTTATACATTTTGTAAAAACAGTATCATTTTCAAGCTGAGGAATTACTCCTTCTATTACAGTAATGATGGTTTCTCCGTAACAGTTTCTTTCATCAATCGCTGTGACTAAATATTCACCTGCTTGATCTGAACTTGCAGGGACTGTATAGGTGTTGTCAGAACCCGATTGTACATCAACTCCATTGTACGTCCAATAATACGTCATGGTTGCCAAAACATCTGAATTTGTAATGTTTACTTCTAAGATAGTTTCTTCGCCAGTACAACGATAAATCGTGTTTTCAGCCGCAATAAGCTCAGGGTTCGGGTTAATACCGACTTCTACTGAATCTGTTATGGTAGCTGTACCTCCATTACAAAGATTGTATGTAATTGCTGCAGTATAAGTCGTTGTGGTCGTTGGTGCTACTGTTACAATGTCACCAGTTCCCACAGATGTTGCTCCGTCAAACCATTCAATTGTGAAATCAGGAGTTCCTTGTGAAGGAGAAAATCTCCAAAATTCATCTGTGGCTTCCCAAACACCTGTGTTTCTTTCTGGAGGTGTAAAAGCGATGGTGTCATTAATATTTTGAATGCCCACAACTGCTAATCCCTCATTCCAATCTTCACAAGTTGGTTTGTCATAAATATTTATATCTATTACGTTAGACGATTCATAAAGAATAATCTGTGTACTTGATTTGAAATCTCCACAAGAAGATCCAAAGTGACAGACTTCAGAAAAGTTGACTACAAATTGTCTTGAAGGCGACGCGCCTAGTACAACATAGTTGATGTCTCCACAATCAGAAGGGTCTATATCATGACCAACACCATAAATATTAGCAGTAGAAAAGTCAAATGGCAGAAATGAACCATTGTTAGTTGAGCTTGGTAGAGTATCATCTGATTCTATTTGATAGCCCATAGATTCACCAGAGTTTTCTATTTCAAAAGAGAGTACGCCGTTTGATCCAATTAAAATTTGACTGTAGGTATCTCCAAAGAAACAAAACTCAAAGCCAAGATCAATAACATCAGACCAGGTATCATCAATATTCAAACTTGTTGGCGTCCCACCAGTAAGTACTGGCATTGGACACGATTGTTGTAAATTGACTTCATAAGTTGAAGTGTCTTGCCCTAATATATGGTAAGAAGCTGTTAAATTAGTACTGGTACCTTCACAGTAAGTAGTGTCTTCTCCCGCATATATAATTGAACAATCGTTTGGTGGTGGTGGACACAAAAATGTCAATGCACCACTATTTACCTCACAACTAGTATCATCGCTATTTACTGCGGAGATGATAACGTTTACGCCTGAAGCATAAGGGCCAAAAGTAATGACGCCTGTGCTTGTCACCGTTTGAGCTGCACTTGCTAGGTTGTCAGATACAACCACTGATGTTGCAGTTCCTAAATCTGAAACATCAACTTCAATAAAGAAGTCTTGACTTAATTGACAGTCGCCTTGGACATTAAAATCAACAGTTTGTGTGATACAGGATTTACAGCTAACATCAAAGTCCCAAGGTGTATAGAATGTACTTGAATCACAACTGCTAGAGCTGTCGGAATCTACTTCTATATACATGGATGTTGAGGTTGATTCAATTACGAGGTCTTGAAAATCATCTAGGTCGTTTATGTTGTTATTAAATAACACTGTTCCTGTGTTATCAAGTCCGTCATAGATAGTAAGGTCATCATAACCGTCTTCAATTGTACCTGCATTGAAAGTTACTGTTAACGGAAAGCCTGTTGTAGAGGTGAACACCCAAAATGTAGTATCGTTATTTGTATAACAATAATTTATATTTACGGGTGCACCTGACGTGCAGTCCACAGTATAATTTGTTTGTTGTGTTGTTGTAAAGGTTTTGGGTCCAGACCATGTAGAAAAACCATCTACTGCACCACAATCGGCACGTACATATACATCATAGGTAGTTTCATAATCTAATCCTGTGAATTCTGTAGAGGTCACAGCTACAGCTGTCCCACTTCCAGTTGGAGCAGGATCGCCAGTTGGAACCAGTACATATTCCCAAGTACTATTTGCCGTTCCTGCAGTCCAATCAAAATCAGCTGAGGTGCCAGAAATATTAGAAATTGTGAGTTCTGTAGGTGGATAACAACTTGGTGCTGGAGCACAAGAGATTAAAATTTCATAACCTGGATCATTAAACGAACCATCACTGTCAAACACAAAGGTCAAGGCACCAGTAGCATCTGTAGACGAAATGGCATCTGGAACGATGGATCCACTATATTCCCCTACTTCAGTAGCGCTCACATCGGGTCCATCATAAACAGTTAAAGTATCCCAATTTGCTTCCGTTTCAAAACTGATAAAGGTAAACGTCACAAGATCTCCTGCATTTTCAGGAAATACAGTAACCGTTGTTAGTTCATTATTTGCATAATTTCCAGTAGCCCCTCCAGAATCAAAAAGTGTATCTCCACAACCAGCAGCCGTTGTAAAAGCTAGGGGGCCTACCCAATTACTTGTAGAAACACCACAATCTGCTTGTACATAAAAGTGATAGGTTGTATTGGAATCCAAGCCAGTTAGGTTATGGGTTGTTACTGTTGTAGCAACTGTTGTGCCAGTACCTTCTGTAAATCCAGCAGGACCATATTCGATATTCCAGGCAGTTTCAGTAGCACCTGCTGTCCAACTTAGGTCTGCAGATGTTGCTGTAACCGCTGTTGCTGTTGCTGCTCCAGGTTGCGTACAAGTTGGTGCAGTAATACAGATATTATCAATCAGAGATTGATCGCCTGGCGACGCGTAAGCTGCGTTATATTTTCCACTGTGTTCTAGTTTTAAATCAAAACTTGTGCCAGCAAAGGCACTTAAATCGTAGTATTGATTTACAAAAGGATCCGCACTTTCAGTTGTTGGTCTTAGGGTGGCTCCAATTTGGGCACCATTGACCGTCACTCTAAAGTTTGAGTAATTAGCCCCATAGCTGTAAGTTTGTTTTAAGTCAAAGGTTAAAACGACAATGGTTTCAGCCGTTGCATCTACAGTTATATTTACGGCTGATTGGTGTGTAATGTTTTCAACCCATGCTTCTGTTTCCGTTGTACTAGTACTTCCACCAGACCATCCAGTACCACTATCACCACCAGTAAGCAGGATTCCAAAATCTGAAGCGAATGCCGCAGCTCCAGCGTCTAAGCTAGCATCAGAATAAATATCAGATGACAAGGCTGCATTGGCTCCTAAGATTCCATTTTCAAAATTAAAACATCCTGGCATTGTAAATGGCACAGGAAGTGTTGTAAAGCTCAAAGGACCTACCCATGTACTCGTATCTCCCCCGCCACAGTCGGCTTGGACATAAAAATCATATGTTGCATTGTTGTCTAATCCTGTTAATGTAAAAGGATTTGAATTTGCTACAGCAGTAGTTCCACTCCCTTGTACAAATTCAGAAGCGCCATACTCTATATTCCACAGGCTTTCAGAGTTGTAAGCAGTCCAGCCTAAATCTATTGTAGTAGTTGTGGCGTTTGTGGCAGTCAAATCACTTACTTGAAGACAAGTTGGCGCTGGTGAACAAGAGATTAAAATTTCATAACCAGAACGAGTAGAAAGAAAGTCACTATCAAACACAAAGGTTAACGCCCCTGTTGGATGTGAGGATGTGATAGGATCTGGTATTGTTGAACCAGAATACTCATCCAATATGACAGTGGCATTGGTATCAGGACCATCATAAACCCATATTTCATCATAATTAGCTTCCGTTTCAAAACTAAGGAAGGTAAACGTTACAAGATCTCCTGCATTGTCAGGATATACGGTAAGGGTTGTTAATTCATTATTTGCATAATCTCCAGTAGCACCTCCAGAGTCATATAAAGTATCTCCACAAGCATATGATGTTGTGAAGTTTACAGGTCCTCTCCAAGGACTTGAATCGGTGGCGTTACAGACAGCTCTTACAAATACTTCGTAATCTGTTGCAGAGTCCAATCCAGTAATTGTATAAGGATTTGAAGTTATTTCAATTCCATCAGTCGTAGGAGTACCAGTACCTTGAGATTGAATCACATACTCCCAAGCAGTTTCTCCATTATTTGCAGTCCATGAAATATCAGCGGTACTTCCTGTTGCTGTTGACACCACCAAATCACTCACTTGAAGACAAGTCGGCGCTGGCGAACAAGAGATTAAAATTTCGTATCCAGAACGGGTAGAAGAACCATCACTATCAAACACAAAGGTTAACGCTCCTGTTGGATGTGAGGATGTGATAGGATCTGGTATTGTTGAACCAGAATACTCATCCAATATGACAGTGGCATTGGTATCAGGACCATCATAAACCCATATTTCATCATAATTCAGCTTCCGTATTAAAACTAAGGAAGGTAAACGTTACAAGATCTCCTGCAGTATCAGGATATACGGTAACGGTTGTTAATTCATTATTTGCATAATTTCCAGTAGCACCTCCAGAGTCATATAAAGTATCTCCACAAGCATATGATGTTGTGAAGTTTACAGGTCCTCTCCAAGGACTTGAATCGGTAGCGTTACAGACAGCTCTTACAAATACTTCGTAATCTGTTGCAGAGTCCAATCCAGTAATTGTATAAGGATTTGTAGTTATTTCAACTCCAACAGTCGTAGGAGTACCAGTACCTTGAGCTTGTATCACATACTCCCAAACAGTTTCTCCATTATTTGCAGTCCATGAAATATCAGCGGTACTTCCTGTAGCTGTTGATACTGCCAAATCACTCACTTGAAGACAAGTCGGCGCTGGAGCACAGGATGTTAAAATTTCATACCCAGAATCGGGTACCTGAAGAACCGTCACTATCAAACACAAAGGTTAACGCTCCTGTTGGATGTGAGGATGTGATAGGATCTGGTATTGTTGAACCAGAATACTCATCCAATATGACAGTGGCATTGGTATCAGGACCATCATAAACCCATATTTCATCATAATTAGCTTCCGTTTCAAAACTAAGGAAGGTAAACGTTACAAGATCTCCTGCAGTATCAGGATATACGGTAACGGTTGTTAATTCATTATTTGCATAATCTCCAGTAGCACCTCCAGAGTCATATAAAGTATCTCCACAGGTATACGCTGTTGTAAATGCTTAAGGCCCTGCCCATGCACTAAAACCGTTTGTATCACAATTGGAGCGTACATATATTTCATAATCTGTTGCAGCTGTAAGTGTGTTGACTGTAGCAGTTGTTGCTCCAGTTACTGCTATTCCTGCTCCAGTGGGTTCTCCAGTTCCTGCATCTTGAATAACATATTGGTAGTCTGTTTCTGTGCCTCCTTGTGCCCATGAAATATCGACAGAAGAGCCAGTAACGTTAGCTACAGAAAGCGAATTTGATTGTGGTGAAAAACATGAAGGCGGTGTACGAACTGAAAAATTATCAACATAAAAGCTTACATCGCCACCAGACGAAGACCCTTCAAGCATAAACAAAGCAAATTTTGTTGTTGCACTTGTTAGAGTTGAGATGTCAACAGTTACATTATCTCCAGTATTGGATGGAGAATTATCAGCATCCCACGTAAGTAGTGTAGTCCAGTTCACTCCATTATCCGTTGATTGCATTAAATAAACAGCATCATCGCTCCCAATAACATCAGCAGCCGTAGAATAATAATCAGTTAAAGCAACATCTAAGTTAATTTCATATCCACCAGAAGATAAATCAAACGTTGGTGTTATTAACCATTCATCACCTCCAGTGAAATATATTTCTACTCTAGCAGAGCCAGTACTTCCTACGTTGCCAAATCCATCGCTCATCCAACCTGAATATGTCCCGGAAGGGGTGGATTCACCTGTGCCCTCAGACCAGTTTTCGCCTGGATACGTACTAAAGTTATTTGTGTAGTCGGGAACAATTGGAGCAGGTGATGTTGTAAATTGTAACGGACCAGTCCATGAACTTGTATCACCACCCCCACAATTTGCTTGAACATAAAAGTCATAACTAGTATTAGGTGTCAGTCCTGTAACTTCGTAAGTTAATGCTGAAATAATGGACTCTTGAGTTCCATCACCTCGAGTAAAGTCCGCAGGACCCCATTCTATATTCCATTCTGTTCCAGAATCTGAGTTAGCATCTGTCCATAAAGGAGTCATTGATTGAGACGTGAATTGGGACACTACTAATTCGGTAGGCGCAAGACACGAAGGTGCTGGATTACAAGTGATTTCGATTTCGTATCCAGAACGGGTAGTAGAACCATCGCTATCAAACACAAAGGTCAAAGCGCCAGTTGAATGTGAGGATGTGATTGGACCTGGTACTACTGTACCAGAATACTCATCCAATATGACAGGGAGCATTGGTGTCAGGTCCATCATAAACCCATATTTCATCCCATCCAGATTCAGTATTAAAACTAAGGAAGGTGAACGTTACAAGGTCTCCTGCAGTATCAGGATATACGGTAACGGAAGTATATTCATTATTTTCATAATTTCCAGTAGCACCTCCAGAGTCGTATATCGTGTCTCCACAATTTGATTGTGCAAAAGTATTCATCGCAAAACAAATAGCTAGAGCTAAAAAAGTAAGTTTTTTCATAAAAAGTTTTATTGGTTAATTAATTTATGTGTTGAGAACCACCAGATGATGTTGCTTTAATTATTGATTGTGCATGAGTTTGCAAAATGAACGCAAAGAATACTGTGAACATCAAAGTAATGTCTTTCATAATTTTAAATTTGGTTAGACAGTGAAGTTAGTTGTTTTTTTAAGTAATATTTAACACAATATTAATAAATCGATTAAATGCAATTTTAATCGATTAAAGTCAATAAATCAAGTTTCATACTCCTTAAATTTTTAAATTCTGAATGATTCAGTCTAGCTATTAATTTTTACCTTTGACCAATATATTCATATGATTGAGAAAAAAGTTGTCAGTTTAGAAAAAGCTGTTTTAATTGGAGTGATTACAAAATTACAAGATGAAACTAAGTCCGAAGAATACTTAGAAGAACTTGAGTTTTTGACCTATACTGCTGGGGGTGAAGTGTTAAAGCGTTTCACTCAAAAAATGGACAAACCTAACCCCAAAACCTTTATTGGAACGGGTAAAATGGAAGAACTGCGCTTGTACATAGAGGAGCACAAAGTTGGAACCGCTATTTTTGATGATGAGTTGTCATCGGCTCAAGAACGTAATATTAGTAAAATATTAAACTGTAAAGTTTTAGACCGTACGAATCTTATATTAGACATTTTTGCACAACGAGCACAAACAAGTTACGCGCGTACTCAAGTAGAACTGGCACAGTGTGAATATTTATTACCACGACTTAAAGGAATGTGGACGCATCTCGAACGCCAAAAAGGAGGTATTGGAATGCGCGGACCAGGTGAGACAGAGATAGAAACCGACCGTCGTATCGTAAGAGAAAAAATTTCACTTTTAAAGGCTAAAATCAAAAAAATTGACAAACAAATGTCGATTCAACGAAGTAACAGAGGGGCCATGGTTCGGGTAGCTCTTGTAGGTTATACTAATGTTGGAAAATCAACTTTAATGAATGTTATTAGCAAGTCGGAGGTGTTTGCTGAAAACAAATTATTTGCAACATTAGATACAACAGTCCGAAAGGTGGTGGTTAAGAATTTGCCTTTTTTGATGAGTGATACGGTTGGATTTATCAGAAAGTTGCCAACGCAATTGGTCGATTCGTTTAAGAGTACATTGGATGAGGTTCGAGAATCAGATTTATTGTTGCATGTAGTGGATATTTCACATCCAAATTTTGAAGATCACATAGCATCGGTAAACCTCATTTTAGGAGAAATTAATGCGTTGGATAAGCCAACTCTTATGGTATTTAATAAAATTGATGCTTATGAAGCGGAGCCTTTTGACGATACCGATTTGATTGCAGTTCGTACCGAAGCTCATTATTCTTTGGAGGAATGGAAGTCTACGTGGATGTCAAAAATTGGTAAAAATTCATTGTTTATTTCTGCACTCAACAAAGAGAATTTAGAAGATTTCAGAAAAAGAGTTTATGATACGGTCCGCGAAATCCATGTAAAACGCTTTCCATACAATCGGTTTTTGTATCCAGATTATGAAGCTATTGTAGAATAAAACAACTCAGTTTAAAGCTGATTTTAGGTTTTTAGAAATTATAATTGACTCCCAATCCAAACACTTGTCGTGTTTGTAAGCCTTGAAAAGCATTGTCGTCATAGATGGTTTGATATGCTAGTGTGGTCGAAATGTATTTATTTATGTTCATAACCAGATTCATCGTATAATCAATGTCTATATTTTGTGGGTCTTCTAAATAATTTGAATACAAGTTTAAGATGTTTTCCATAGACACATTTTTCATCAAATCAAACTTATAATAGGCACCTATAGAAGTTCCAAATTCAAAGCGGGTACTTTTCCCTTCTTCTACACCAAAATAAGCAGCATCAGGTAAGGTGAGACCTTTGTCAACAATAATTAATTTGCTGGTTGCAGGAGCAATATTGACTTTCAGCTCATCGCTTTTTTTCCAAAGCATACCAGGTCCAATTTGTAGGTATCCAGGAGATAAAAATTTTGTTGGGCCTTCCGTATCACTGTCTAAATCATCTGTAAATTGTGTTTTAAAATTGATGAATCCAGAGTAATACCAATAACCTGATGCTTTTTTTCCGAGGACTGAATTCCATTCCAAACGGTCATCCGTTTTTTTGATATCTTGACCTTCGATCTTCGTAATTCCAAAAGACGCTATGATTTTGTTGTCCCAAGACCAATTGCCTCTAAGATAGTTCACATCATAGTTGATACCTACGGTTCCAGAAATACTACTGACACCACCGGCAACCCAGTTTTCAAATGCTGATTGGTTTAGTAAAAATGTAAATGTTCCGCTTCTGGTCCATGCAGTTGTTTCGGCATTTTCTATGGGAGTTTCTTGGGCATAAAGACTTTGAAATTGAATACTAAGAGCAAAAAGTAATATAATTTTTTTCATGTGATTATAGGTTTGGGGTTTGGTTTTTCTAAATTAGATGTAAATATATAAAATTGCAATAAATTGAAAAATATAAGAGAAAGAATCCTTATTTATTTTTTAAAGAGAGGTACAGACGAACAGGCCTCACCATACATAATTGATTTTGCGATGGGTTGTAGTTTGTCTATCAAAAAAAGATAAGCGTTTTGGGGTACAGGCTTGTTAGAGCAGCCTTTGATGATAACCGGTTTGTTTTCACAGAAATGAAGGTCTAAATTATCAATGGTTGTTTGATACAAAGTTGTTTCTAAGATTTCTAAATCTCCTACAACAACTTGTTTTGCAATGCCAGAAAGTTGCAGTCTTATTAGCATATAAGCCCAGCCAGGAATGATAGCATCGGAAGAGCAATGTAGTGCAATGAATTGATCTTTATAAGCGGACCAATCGTGGGTGTTTACAAGCGATCTGAATTCTGTTTCACGAAGTACCAAGCCTTCATGTAGCCAGTCCTTAATATCAAAACACACACGTGTACCTTTAGGGTAATAGTCCTCTAAGTCAATGGTGATAAGAGCACTGTTGGCAACACGATTTACAATTTCACCACTCGCCATAATTACAGCATTCCAAGTTCTAGTTTTGCCTCTTCACTCATTAATTCTTGAGTCCATGGTGGGTCAAACGTAATTTCGACTTCTGCATCTTTTACAGCATCCAAAGATTTAATTTTTTCTTCTACTTCTAATGGGAGTGTTTCAGCAACAGGGCAGTTGGGAGTGGTCAAAGTCATCAAAACTTTTACTTCATAGTCTTCGTTGACAAATACATCGTAGATAAGTCCTAGTTCATAAATATCTACTGGAATTTCTGGATCAAAAATAGTTTTTATCACACGTACTATTTTTTCTCCTAAAGCATTTACATCAATTTTCTCGGTACTCATAATCCTAGTTGTGTTTGGTATGCTAGTGCATACATTTTAATTTTTTTAACCATGCTCACCAAACCGTTAGCTCGGGTAGGAGATAAGTGTTCTTTGAGTCCAATTTCATCAATAAAATCCGTCGTTGTATTAAGTATAGTATTTGGACTTTGATTCGAAAATACGCGTATTAAAATTGCAACAATTCCTTTGGTGATAATAGCGTCACTATCCGCAGAAAACACAACTTTTTCATTTTCTAAATCTGCATGAAGCCAAACTTTACTCTGACATCCTTTGATAATGTTGTCTTCTGTTTTAAATTTTGAGTCGATAAGAGGTAATGATTTTCCTAAATCAATCATGTGTTCATAGCGGTCCATCCAATCGTCAAACATGGAAAACTCATCTATCAAATCCGCTTGTATCGTTTCAATTTTCATGTGGCTATATCTATTATTTTTAAAAGGTCACATGCTGTTCGCTTTTAATCATTCCCCTGGGTGATAATAATTTTACCATACTCGTCTTATTATGCAAAAATACAATTCTTAAATGGGAATTTTAATTTTCTTGTAGAGATAATATATGTTCTACCAGCAATTTTATTTCAGCAGGGGGGTGTTTATGATCAAATCCACTCGATTGAATTGTATCCCCTTTTTGAATGACGGTTAATTGGGCAAATGCGGCACCATCATACTGCCTGTAATTAGTAGGGGATTTTAGATTTGGTAAATTTTCCAGTTTAATATCTGCTAATAACCTTACACATTCATCCCAATCTTTTGCGTCTAAAGTACTCGAAATAGCGTTTATTTTCTCGTAATCTTTGAATTCTGTGAGACTGTTTTGTTTTAGAATTAATTTTTGATAAAATCCACGCGTGTGTGCACTGTAAGAAATGGTCACTGCACTTTGTTGTAATGTGTTTTCGTTAGTTTTGGTAAGTGCTAATTTTTTTGAATTACAATTGGAAGCAAGTATAATCAGCGTAAAACAGGCGACAAATAGTTTCATATGTCTAATTTAATGTTTTTTAACGGCTCACATGGTTCATCCATTTGATCATTTTCCTTGGTTGTTAAGGATTAGTTATGGATGGTTCATGTGTCTAATGTTTATTGTTTTTTTAAATATACTAAAATCTAAACTAACGCAACATCATGGCTGCTTTTTTAACGCCCTCCACAAAAGTGTCTATTTCTTTTTTGGTATTATAAAAACAGAATGAAGCTCTGGCAGTTCCAGAGACTTTAAAAAAGTCCATGATAGGTTGTGCACAGTGCTGACCGGTCCGAATAGCGATTCCAAGTTTATCAACTATGGTACCAAGATCATAGGCATGAACGCCTTGTATATTAAAAGAAATAACCGATGTTTTATTTGTTTTTGGACCATAAATTTGCATACCCTCTATGGTGTTTAGCTTTTTAGTAGCATATTCTAAAAGCTCGTGTTCATAAGCGGCAATCGCTTCAAAACCGATTGAATTCATGTAGTCAATGGCAGCGCCAAAGGCAATACCTCCACAAATATTTGGTGTTCCTGCTTCAAATTTATGAGGCAGATCTGCATAGGTTGTTTTTTCAAAGGTCACTTCAGCTATCATTTCGCCACCTCCTTGATATGGAGGTAATTTATGTAACCATGATTCTTTTGCATAGAGCATTCCAACTCCTGTTGGTCCACACATTTTATGACCAGAGGTTACATAAAAATCGACATCCAAAGCTTGAACGTCTGGTTTGATATGCGGGCAAGCTTGTGCACCGTCAACTAATATGGCTGCTCCAACCAAATGCGCTTTTTGAATCATTTCCTTAATTGGATTAATGGTTCCTAAAGCATTGGAAATATGATTGACAAAAACCAACTTTGGATTTAAAAGTAATAGGTCATCATAAGCGACCATGTCCAAGTCTCCTTCTGAAGTCATCGGAATTACTTTGAGTGTTGCCTTCGTTTTTTCGCAAAGCATTTGCCAAGGGACTATATTGCTATGATGTTCTAGTGCAGAAACGAGAATGGTGTCATTTTCTGTTAGAAAACTTGCAAAACCATTGGCGACCAAATTAATACTGTGTGTTGTGCCAGAGGTAAAAATAATTTCGTGTGCATGCTTAGCATTAAAATGCTGTTGAATGGTTTGACGCGCATTTTCATACTTGTCAGTAGCATCTTGACTTAAGGTATGAACGCCTCTATGGATATTCGCGTTGTAGTTAGAATAATAATCTACAATGACATCTATGACTTGCTGAGGAGTTTGTGAAGTAGCTGCATTGTCCAAATAAATTAATGGTTTCCCATTAACGGTTCTCGAAAGGATGGGGAAATCTTTTCGAATCTTATCTACATCAAAAATGGTATTTGAACTCTGGCTTTTCATTATAAATCAAATCCTATATTAACTCCTAGTTTATGTGCAATTAACTTATTAATTCTATTTTTTAGTTGTGGGATTTTTACACTTTCCAAAACGTTGTTAGCAAAAGCATACATTAAAAGTGCTTTGGCTTCTTTTTCAGGAATTCCTCTCGCTCGTAAATAAAACAGAGCATTTTCATCTAATTGCCCGATGGTACATCCGTGAGAGCACTTCACATCATCTGCAAAAATTTCTAACTGAGGCTTAGTATTGATACTAGCTTTGTCATTTATGAGTAGATTATTATTAGCTTGAAATGCGTTTGTTTTTTGAGCCTCTTTATTAACGAGTACTTTTCCGTTAAAAACCCCAATAGAGCTATCTCCAAAAATACCTTTATAATCTTGATGACTTTCACAATTAGGTTCAATGTGATGTACCAAAGTATTGTGGTCAACGTGTTGTTTGTTTCCAATAATAGTGACCCCATTTAAAGTGGAGTCAATATATGCTCCGTTCTGATAAAAGTTCAAATTATTTCGGGTCAATTTCCCTCCAAAACTAAAAGTATGAACGGATACATGACTTTCTCTTTTTTGGTCTATAAAAGTACTGTCAATGAGCGATGCGTTTTCTTTATCGTTTTGTACTTTATAATAATCTACAATACCTCGTTTGTCTGCAAAAATTTCGGTAACACAGTTGGTTAAGGTTGGATTGTCTGTTAGACTTTGATGGCGTTCTATTATCTGAACATGAGCATTTTCATCAACTACAATTAAGTTTCTGGGCTGCAGTAAAAGTGCTGCTTCACTACCTGTAGAAAAATGAATAATTTGAATTGGTTTTTCAACCAATTTGTTTTTGGTAATATGAATATAAGCTCCTTCGTTTGTGAATGCAGTATTTAAAGACGTCAAGCCATTTTTCTCAGCTATTTTATTAAAATAGTTTTCAATGACTAAGCTGTATTTTGGTTTACTCAAAGCAGCTGACATTAAACAAATATCAATCCCATCATGTGTGGTTTCTGAGAGGTGAGAAGCATATTTTCCATCGACAAATACAATTTTGTAACTGTCTATATCATGAATAAAATAAGACTGAACATCTTTGTATTCAACAGCAAATTCTGTTTTTGGAAACACACTAAAGTCTTGTTTTAATACTTTCCCTAGGGACGTGTATTTCCAGGCCTCATCTTTTTTGGCAGGAAAGCCTTGAGACTCAAAGCGCTTGATTGCTTCTGTACGCATATCATGTACAAAAGTATTGTCCAATGAAATTTGATTTTCAAAAGCAATAAAGGAGGATACTAATTTTTCTTTAAGTTCCATAAAGGCAATGCGTTCTTTTAATTTTCAGCTTCTTGTTTGATCCAGTCGTATCCTTTTTCTTCCAATTCAAAGGCCAATTCTTTGGTGCCCGACTTTACAATTTTTCCGTTGTGAAGTACATGTACAAAATCTGGTACGATATAATCCAACAGACGTTGATAATGCGTAATTACAATTACAGCATTGTCTTTAGATTTTAGTTTATTGACTCCGTTGGCTACAATGCGAAGTGCATCAATGTCCAGCCCTGAATCGGTTTCATCTAGGATGGCTAATTTTGGCTCTAACATGGCCATTTGAAAAATCTCATTTCGTTTTTTCTCACCACCAGAAAACCCTTGATTTAAGGACCGCGATAAAAACTTTCGATCAATTTCTAATAATTCAGATTTTTCACGAATCATTTGAAGCATGTCTTTTGCAGGCATGTCATCTAAACCTTTTGCTTTACGCATTTCGTTTAAAGATGTTTTCATGAAGTTAGTGACTGTTACGCCTGGTATCTCAACAGGGTATTGAAAGGATAAAAAGATACCTTTGTGAGCACGTTCTTCGACAGAAAGCTCATCAATATTTTGTCCTTCAAAAACAATTTCACCTTTTTCAACTTCGTATTCTTCTTTTCCAGCAATGACAGAAGCTAAGGTGCTTTTACCAGAACCATTTGGCCCCATAATTGCATGGACCTCTCCTGGTTTTATTTCTATATTGATGCCTTTAAGAATTGACTTTTCGTCAATATTTGCATGTAAATTATTTATTTTTAACATAGTTATTCCGTGCCTAATTTTAATATATTTTCTGTTTCTTTTGCTGGTGAAATGCTGATGATTTCAACAATTTCTAGTTTCTTTTCCCATAAAATCTTAGGATCTTCTTTTGTGGATATGGTGCCTCTAACTTTTACACGCACCATATCGGTATTGTTGGTTTTTAGTGGGGCTGCTTTTTCGTTTAATTCTTTTGCTAAATCATTTAAAATGACTCCATAAATTTCGACGTCATTTTGTAAGACCGCAGCATCTTCAAAAAAGATGTAATTTCCTGTAATGATTGTAGTTTCATTAGATACATCATTATTATTTTTTGAATTGTTTTTGCAACCTAAAACAGAAATCACAAAAAAGAAGAGTAATAATTTTCTCATGTTAAAATTTTTTATCCAACTGAACCTTCAAGGCTTATTTCTAATAATTTTTGAGCTTCTACGGCAAATTCCATAGGCAGTTTGTTAAGGACTTCTTTACTAAATCCATTCACAATTAATGCAATCGCTTTTTCAGTTTCAATCCCTCTTTGATTGCAATAAAATATTTGATCTTCCCCAATTTTACTTGTGGTCGCTTCATGCTCTATCTGAGCTGATTTATTTTTAGCTTCTATATACGGAAACGTGTGTGCACCACATTCATTTCCCATTAGTAAACTGTCACATTGAGAAAAGTTTCGAGCATTGTCTGCTCTAGAACTTATTTGAACTAAGCCTCTGTAACTATTTTGAGATTTTCCAGCAGAAATTCCCTTACTTATGATGGTCGATTTGGTGTTTTTACCCAAATGAATCATTTTGGTGCCTGTATCGGCTTGCTGAAAATTATTGGTGACAGCGATAGAGTAAAACTCACCTACAGAGTTATCACCTTTGAGTATGCACGACGGATACTTCCATGTCACAGCACTCCCAGTTTCTACTTGAGTCCAAGAGATTTTAGCATCCTTTTCACAAATACCTCTTTTGGTTACAAAATTATAAACACCTCCAACCCCTTCAGAATTACCAGGGTACCAATTTTGAACGGTAGAGTATTTAATTTCAGCAGCATCCATTGCAATCAGTTCTACAACGGCAGCATGTAATTGATTTTCATCTCTACTTGGAGCTGTACACCCCTCGAGGTAACTTACGTAACTTCCTTCATCTGCAATTAGAAGGGTACGCTCAAATTGACCTGTTCCTCCTTGATTAATTCTAAAATAGGTAGAGAGTTCCATAGGGCATTTTACCCCTTTGGGAATGTAACAAAAACTACCATCACTAAATACAGCACTATTTAAGGCTGCATAGTAATTGTCTGTTGTTGGAACCACGGTTCCAATATATTTTTTAACGAGTTCAGGATGTTCTTTGATGGCCTCAGAAATACTCATAAAAATGATACCCTTTTCACTAAGCGTCTCTTTGAATGTAGTAGCAACGGATACAGAATCAACAACGATATCCATCGCAATGTTGTTCATTTTTTTTTGTTCATCGATTGAAATCCCTAGTTTTTTATACATCGCCAATAAGTCGGGATCTACATCATCTAAGGTTTTATTTGGGTCAACCGAGGTTGGTGCAGAGTAATAAGCAATCGCTTGAAAATCTGGTTTTTTATATGTTACATTGGCCCAGTCTGGCTCTTCCATAGCTTTCCAAACTTTAAAAGCTTCTAAACGCCACTCGGTCATCCATTCTGGTTCTTCTTTCTTTTTTGAAATGGCTCTCACAATAGATTCGTCCAAACCAACAGGAAATGTTTCAGAATCTATATCTGTATAAAAACCATATTCATATTCTTTGGTTTTTAATTCTTCCCTTAAGTCATCTTCGGTGTACTTATTCATACCACTAATAAAATTATATTATAAAGAAAAAGATTCTCCACACCCACAAGTACGATTTGCATTGGGGTTATTAAACACAAATCCAGCACCATTTAGACCGCCAGAATATTCTAGAGTTGTTCCAATGAGGTATAAAAAACTCTTTGTGTCAACTACGATTTTCACGCCGTTGTCTTCAAATAATTTATCGCCTTCAATTTGAGATTTATCAAATTTTAAGTCATAAGATAGCCCAGAGCACCCCCCACTTTTAACCCCAACTCGGACAAAGTCATTGGTAGGGTCAAATCCGTCATCTTGCATTAATTGTAAGACTTTACTTTTTGCTGTTTCAGATACTTTTATCATAATGCTTATGTAGATACTTTCTAAATAGAGCACAAATATACAACATACAGAGTGGATTTCCATACATCCTAACATTATATTAATAGATGGGTTTATAGGATTTACCTATGGGTTAGAAAAGTTCGGATTATTTATAAAATCTAGGTCTGATAAGCTTAAAAGAAAGGCCTTAAGATCGGCTTTTTCTTGAAGGCTGAGTTGCACGCCTCCTTGATCCACTTTTTTCATTAAGGGGTCAATGGTAGGAGAGTTTTGTAAACCTTCACTGTAATGATTGATAACATCTTCGAGTGTTTCAAATCGGCCATCGTGCATATAAGGAGCCGAGAAAGCAAGGTTTCTTAAAGATGGAGATCTGAATTTCCCGTTGTCAGCGGGATCGCCAGTTATCTTCCCAAAACCAATGTCTGAAAATGAAGCATCTAAGCCGTTATTATGAAATTTATTATCGGTCCAAAGAGGGTTGTTGTCACTTCCGTGACAATGAAAACAATCGCCTTTTGATTCGTCCATAAAAATATTAAACCCATTTGTTTCTTCTGTTGTTAAGCTAGCAATGCCTAAGAGGTATTTGTCAAATTTTGAACTTGCCGAAATGAGTGTTCTCTCAAACTGAGCGATGGCTTTAGAAACCAATACGGAGTCAATAGTCTGCGTACCAAATGCAGCATTAAAAAGTTCAGGATATTGAGGGTGCTGTTGTAGTTTTTCAGTGACGGCTTCCCATGTGGTGTGCATTTCGATTGGGTTGGTGATAGGTTCAAATGCTTGATTTTCAAGCCCAGACTCACGCCCATCCCAAAAGAATTTATTGTCATAATTCCATGCTAAATTAAAAAGAGGCATTGAGTTTCGGTTACCAAACAAGCCGTCAATTCCATCGCTAAATCGAGTGTCATCAGTAAATGCGTTGGAAGTTTTGTGGCAATCAGCACAGGCTTGCGTATTGTTGTCGGATAAAATGGGATCAAAAAATAGTTTCTTTCCTAAACTGATGCCTTCTTCTGTTTGTGGATTATTTGATGGGATAACAGGGTCAAGGATAAGGTCTTGAAACAGTTGAGGAATTTGCAACGGACTTGGAGTAGGGGTGTTTACATAAGGTTCCACAGAATCATTGTTGCAGGATACAACACACAAAGCAAACATAAGCATAAAAAAACAAGATGTTTTAGAGGTCATTTTTTTTAGTTAATATCTTTTAAAGTAAATACGTTTTGTCCATTTTCATACATCAAAATTTGTGCGGCAGAATTAGGCATTAGCATTTGATTGTATAGGTTAAGATCCCATGTGTTTGGATTTTTGAACCATTCTTCAACGTGCATTGCGACATTGATTTCTTCATTTGTTCCAACAGTAATAGTCCCTAGGTTAACCCTAAAGAAAGTGTCTTGTGGAAATGTTGGATTGGCGCCGGCATTGTCAGCCGCTCTGATGGCGTGGTAATTATACCCTTGTGTTTCATTGTTGGAGTTGATAAATTTTCCATCCAATTGCATGTAGTGATAACCACCACCTAGCATCATTGGAACATTCCATGATGCTGCATTCAGATCATTATAGGTGCCATCTGTGTTTTTTTCATTAATCAATCCAAATACAAAAGAGACATTACTGTAAATTCCTGTAGAAATTTCTTGACTTGGAGTGTAAGACAGGTTTGTTTGATTGGTGACATCCACTAAGTCGTAGCCTTCAAGTAAAATGGTTTGTCCATCCATTTTTGTGAATTCAATATCTGAAATTAAGTAGCGTAGGCGTTCAATACTCAGAAGTTCACCGTGAGCATTTGTGTAATTGAGCGTATTAAAATCAGAAGTTGTTATAGGTGTGTCATTCCAATAATGAGAAAATGCCATTGTTATGTTAGTAGATTCGACAGCGTCATCTGAATCTGAGTTACACCCAAATAAAATCACTAAGGAAAAAATTAATAAAGTATTGAGTAGTTTCATTGTAATTTGAGTATTAACAGGTCTGTAAACCCTTTGTTTTCAAGAATATCTTCATTGGAGCTATTAGAATCTCCAACAGCTATAATTGTTTGGTCGTTGAGTTCAACTACATCATAAAAAAAATCGACCTCACTGCCCCCAATGGTTTTTTGCCATTCTAAGTTACCACTGTTGTTGATTTTCATGACCCAAGCATCATTTTGACCTTTATTGTTGGTTAGGTTTCCGTCGGTACTTCGCGAGCTTCCTGAAATTAAAAACCCATTGTCTTGTGTTTTTGAAATGGCTCTTCCCACATCAAAACTACTACCTCCTAAGGTTTTTTCCCAAAGTAGCGTCCCTTCAGGGTTTATTTTGACGACCCATAAATCAGCTGCACCATTGTTTTGAGAGATATCCAAATCATTACTTCTAGTATCTCCTACGATTATATAGTTTCCATCTGCTGTATTACTTATGGCATGTGCTTCGTCAATTTCGCTGCCGCCAAACGATTTTTCCCAAACTAAATCACCATTGTTAGAGATTTTAATAACCCAAAAATCGTAAGAACCTTTATTGTTTGCAACGTCAACGTCATTGCTGTCTGAAGAGCCAATAACAATATATCCATCATCTTCAGTTTGAATGGCGTCGTAGGCCGTGTCCGTGAAGTTCCCACCATAATAGTTACTCCATTGTTTGATGCCGTTTGCATTTAATTTAATCACCCAATAATCGCCTCCAGCATGCCGACTTGCAGCTGAGTTTCGATCTCCTTGTCCATTGGAAGCGGATACGTCTAATACGCCCGACAATAAGTAACCATTGTCATTGGTTTGAATGATAGAATAAGGTGTGTCGCTCCCTGCAAACCCAAATGTATACTCCCACGATATAGAGCCGCTGCTGTCCAGTTTAGAAACCCAAAAATCATCAAAACCTGCATTTTCGGAAACTTCCAAGTCATTACTTTTACTTTTTCCAATAATTGCATAGCCACCATCGGAAGTTTGAATTAAGTCAGCACCCCGGTCGTCATCACTTCCTCCGTATGTTTTTTGCCATTGTAATTGATTTGTTGAGTCATACTTTAGAACCCAATAATCATAAGATTCATTGGATTTATTTGTAACATCGCCGTCCATACTTTGGGCGTGCCCTAAAATAGCATACCCTCCATCTGTTGTATTGACAACGGCTTGTGCACTTTCATTTTTTGAGCCTCCTAAAGTTTTTACATCATCAATCTCTATATCAGGTATTTGAGGTGTAGAATTGTCTTTGTCCTCAGAACAACTCACCAAAAAGAAAGTTATAAGAAACACTCGAAATAAATGATGTAAAGATGATTTATACATAAAAAATTATTCGCTTTTTCGGATGATAAATAAACCACTCTCGATATCGCTTATTACAATGTTTCCACTTGTGAAAAAGGGATACACATTCCATACACCGTTAAATGCAGCGTTATCATTATCGGGGTAGGTGTCAAAGAAACCAATTTCAGTTAAAGAGTTACTTCCAATTTGAGATAAATCGAGGACTCGAACTCCAGCCCTGTAATTGGCTAAAAAGTAATCATTACCATTGGGGTAGCCGTTATGATCAATGGCAGCAGTAGGGCCTAAATACTCAAAGTCATATAGTGGGTTGTCTAGATCCGATAAGTCAAATACTAAAGTTCGGGTATTGTTTCCAAAATCTCTTTCATCGAGCTCGTCTCCTACAATAAAATAGTTTAAATCTTCTGTAAACCATCCTTGGTGGGTATATCGAACATTTGAATAGGTAATGGTTGATAAAATTGTAGGGTTTGTTTTGTCTGAAACATCAGCAATTACAATTTCATTTTCGTTACTACCTACTAATATTTCTTTTCCTGTATGATCGCTGCCTGGCCCAGTGTAGGTAATTACTTGTACATCGTGTGAATAGCCTCCAGCAGCAAACCCCCCTTCTGAAACAGGTGAGGTTGGGTTTTGTATGTTTATAAATAAAGCGCCTCCAGAAAAAGGGCCGCTACGATTGGTGCCTACAACATATGCATATCCAGAGGTTTCATTGATGAAAATATTATGAGCACTCCCAAATTCTGTAAAATGGGTATCTGCAGTGAAGGTTTCTGGTGTATTTGAAACAGATCGTAAGCGAGTCAAGTCAAAAACCTGCATACCGTGGCCATTAGCTTCACTCACAATAAAGGCATGATTTTGATACACCTTTATGTCTCTCCACGAACTGTTTACGGTGGCTGTTGGAAGAATTCCCACAAGAACAGGCGCCACAGGAATACTAATGTCAACAAAAGCTGCATGAGAGTTGAGTCCTACTAGAGCATATTCTTTATTGGTTGTTGGGTCGGTCCAGCCCCATGAATCATTTCCAGAAAGACTGCCTCCTCCAGTCCCTGGGGTCAAATCATCTAAAGACATATAACTTATAAGGTCATATCCGTTGCAAGGGTATATATCTGCCAATCCATTATCGCAAGCCGCTAATAAATCACAAACATCGCCAATACCATCGCCATCAGAATCTTCCTGGTCTTGGTTGGCAATTTCAGGACAATTATCAATAGAATTTACAAGACCATCACCATCGCTGTCTGTTGATACAGCACCCGTGGGTTCCTTACTACAAGATGTAGTAAGGACAATACATATTAAAATGTATAACGATTTTAAAAAAGTAGTCTTCATAATACTGGGTTTAGGGATGTCATCAAAACGTAAGTTACATCAAAAAAATTATATATAAATGAGAATCAGTCGAATTATGTGTCATTTGTGTAAGAAATTTACCAAAAGCGTCTTATTTTTGCAGCATGATAGAAGATAAAAACCAAGAACACACACCTCTAAGTCGTTTAGGTGAATTTGGATTAATTGAACATTTAACCAGCCAATTTACCGACAAAAACAGTTCGACTGTTAAAGGGATTGGAGATGATGCTGCGGTATTAGATTTCAAAGATAAATTGGTAGTACTTACAACCGATTTATTGGTGGAGGGTGTTCATTTCGATTTAAGTTATATGCCCTTAAAACATTTGGGGTATAAAGCAGTAATGGTGAACCTCTCGGATGTGTATGCGATGAATGCAACTGCCACACAGATCACTGTTTCTGTTGCGGTTTCCAATCGATTTTCTTTGGAGGCCCTCGATGCATTGTATGAAGGTATCCATAAAGCCGCTGAGGTTTATGGTGTTGATGTAGTTGGTGGCGACACGACTTCTTCTACAACTGGCCTGATGATTTCAGTAACCGCTCTTGGTGAGGTAGATTTAGACACAGTAGTCAAACGAAGTGGTGCGCAACCAAACGACTTACTAGTTGTTAGTGGCGATCTTGGGGGAGCATATTTAGGACTTCAGGTTTTGGAACGTGAAAAAGAAGTTTTCAAAGTAAACCCTAACAATCAGCCCGATTTGGATGGGTATGCCTATATTATTGAGCGTCAGTTGAAACCTGAAGCACGAAAGGACATCGTAAAGCTTCTTAAAGATCTGGAGGTTGTGCCAACTTCAATGATTGATATTAGCGATGGTTTGTCTTCTGAAATTATTCATTTATGCAAGCAAAGTGCTGTCGGTTGTGATTTGTATGAAGATAAAATTCCTTTAGATCCACAGGTCATTTCAACATGTGAAGAGTTCAATATGGACAGTACTACAGTTGCATTGAATGGAGGAGAGGATTACGAACTCCTTATGACCATTTCTCAAGAAGATTTTCCTAAGATCAAGGCCAATCCAAATCTAACGGTTATTGGATATATGACCGATCCTAGTGTAGGAATGAATTTGGTTACCCGTGGTGAAACCAAAATCCCGATTACTGCTCAAGGCTGGAACTCTCTGGGTTCAGATTCTGATGATCAGTGATGGGTTATTTCCAGCGTAAACTTTCTATAAAATGCATCAAATCTTTTTGTATATAATTGATAGCAGGTAAAATAGAGTCGTAATTGGGTTTGGACTCAAAATAAAGTGCTCCCGATAAAAAATGTTGTGTACTGTCGGTTAAGTAAAATTGGGATTGTGACGCCACATTTCCTTTAAGGTCATAAAACATGCCGTACAAGTTTTGTTGTGCATTTTCATACATACGTTCTGATACTTCGTCTGCAACTTGAAAGTGTTTTTGGGTCATAGCTCGTGCGTCTAAAATATATTTTTTAACGTTTTTATTTACTTTTTTATAGTTGATATAGACAGAGGCTTTTAGTGAGGGGTAGCGAAGAACAATTCCATCAAACGTATTGTTATTTTTAAAAATATTGAGCTGAGCAAGCTTATTTTTTTCAAACTCAAAAGGAAGGTCTAGTTGACTTTTAAGATAGGTCGCTTTTGGATAATCCAGACTTAAAAAGGCTTTTGGTTTTGGCACATGAATTTCGTCACAAGAAAAACAGATAAATACACAAAAAATAAAAGCGAGAGATTTCATTATTTTTTAAGAGTTACTTTGAGTTGTTTGATGCGTTTGTTGTCCAGTGCTTCTACAGTAAATATATAGGTTTTAAATGCAATTTTGCTATTTACTTTTGGAAAGCTTTTGGAGATCTCAAGAACAAATCCTGCTAGAGTTTCTGCTTCTCCTTTCTCATCTTCAAAAACAGATTCATCCTCTAATTTGATAATTCTATAAAAATCTTTAAGGGTTGTTTTACCTTCAAAAACATAATTATGAGCATCAATTTTTGAGTAAATTAAATCATCATCGTCAAATTCATCACTTATATCTCCTACAATTTCTTCAATAATATCTTCTAAAGATACCACTCCAGAAGTCCCGCCATATTCGTCGACTACAATAGCCAAATGAATTTTTTTCTCCTGAAACTCTACCATTAAATCGTCTAGCTTTTTGTTTTCGGGTACAAAAAAGGGCTCTCTTATTAGAGCAGTCCAGTCAAATTGTTTTTTATGAAGGTGAGGCAATAAGTCTTTGACATATAATATACCTACAACCGCATCAATACTTTCATTATATACAGGAATGCGAGAGTATCCATTTTTTACAATTTCAGGAATAATTTTTATAAATTCAACAGATTGATCTAAGGCAAAGATATCAATACGAGGACGCATTACTTGTTTCGTGTCGGTATTTCCAAACGATACAATACCCTGAAGAATTTTTTGTTCTTGTTGGGTGGTATCATCTTCACTGGCCAGTTCTAATGCTTGAGATAAATAATCAACATTAAGATTCGATTTTTGACGCCCTAGCTTTTTATGGATTCCTAAAGTTACATTTTGCATAGGAATACTAATGGGTGAAATGACAATATCCAGAACCCTTAAAGGATAGGCCATGAATTTTGAAAATTTTAAATTATTTCTGTTGGCGTACACTTTAGGTAAAATTTCTCCAATTAGTAAAATCAAGAAAGTTATCAGAACAACTTCAATAAAAAATACAAGGTCAATTATGAAAAACCCTAAATTTAGTTCTGAATTTACATTGCTGAATAATGTTTCACTTATAGAGGCAAACAATATGACAATGGCTATGTTTATAAAGTTATTGGCAACTAATATGGATGCTAATAGTTTTTTTGGTTGTTTTAATAGCTCGATAATAATCTCAAAAGATTTTGATTTACTGTCTTTCGCTTCATCTAAATCTTTTTGTGTTAGCGAAAAAAGCGCGACTTCTGCACCCGATATTAGTGCGGAGCAAACCAAAAGTACTAACAACCCAATAGTTCCAGCAATTAATGTGCTATCAAAAAAAGGGGTTAAACTAGAGGGTTCAGGGTCCAATTATAGTGTGTTTATAGACTTGTTAAAATGGTAAATCGTTAGGTTCTTCGTTGTTGTCTTGAGGTTTCGCAGCAATTGCTTGTGGTGTTTGATTTGCTGGGGCAGATGAATTTTCTCCTTTGGCTGTCAAAAATGTAAAATCAACACATTGAATCTCGGTAGAATATCTGTCTGCTCCTTTGTCGTCCTGCCATTTTCGTGTTTTTAAGCGCCCTTCAATGTAGACTTTATCTCCTTTATTGAGGTATTTCTCACAAATCTCGGCTGCTTTGTTTCGGACTACAATATTGTGCCACTCTGTATTCGTGACTTTTTCATTCGTTTGCTTGTTTGTGTAGGTTTCATTGGTGGCTAACGGAAAACGCCCTACACAATTTTTATCATCAAAATAATGCATTTTAACGGCATCTCCAAGATGGCCAATAAGCATTACTTTATTTAAAGTTCCTGACATAATTGATGGTATTTGATTGCATAAATTTGTAACACAATTAAGATATAAAGATATCAAAAAATGTAAAAACGGATGCTTAAATTCGAAAATTATTTATGAACCGTTCAATGACAACAGGGACGGGGTAGGAAGTAATGTCAGACCATCTTATAGCATTTTTAGGAGCGTTTTTTGTTTTTAAAATCCAAAACTTGACATGCAATTCTCGATGTGACAGCTTATGAATAATGTCAGAGGAATTGAAAAGGGTCAACTCGTTATAGGGCGTATTGATTTTGTTAGAGAATTCAGGGTGGGATAAAAACTCTTTTTCCGTTACAGCAGTGGGTGTTTCAATTAATGGAAATTGATACAATTGTTGCCAAATCCCTTTTTTAGTACGTTGTTCAAGCACTGTTTTTTCATTCTCTGAATCCATCACTAAATAATTAAAATACTTTTTAAGGACTTTTATTTTTTTGAGTTTTACAGGTAATTCTTTAATTGATCCGGTATTGTGAGCCTTACAGGACGAAATGAGCGGGCATACGTCACAATTGGGTGATTGTGGCTTGCACTGCTGGGCACCAAACTCCATAATTGCTTGGTTATAATCCCCAAGATTAGAGGGAGGTAATAACGACTGTGCTAAGACCTTAAACTGTTTGATGCCTTCCGTACTATTGATAGGTGTGTCAATTCCAAAAAACCGAGCTAAAACGCGATACACATTTCCGTCTACAACAGCTACAGACTCTTCATAACATATAGAGGCAATGGCGCTAGCGGTATAATCGCCAACCCCTTTGAGATCCAGAAGCGACTTGTAATCTTTTGGGAACTCAGCATTTAAATTTTCTACAATATGTTTGGCGGTAAAATGTAAATTTCGAGCGCGAGAATAATAGCCAAGTCCTTGCCATAAATTTAAAATCGCTGTTTCAGAAGCTGCTGCAAGATCGTGTACAGACGGATAATGAGCTAAAAAAGCTTCATAATAAGGTTGTCCTTGTTTGATTTGTGTTTGTTGTAAAATAATCTCTGACAACCATATATTATACGGGTTTTTAGAAGTCCGCCAAGGCAAATCTCTTTTATGCGCTGAATACCAGTTAGTTAATATTGAATGAAAAATCATTATGAAATTAATTGAACGGCAAAAATAATGTTTTAATATATTTAATTTTAATTCTTTAGGTTTGAAATATTGAATTTAAAATACATATATTTGCAAGCCTATTAAAAAAACAATAATTTAAATAATATAAAAATGACTAAAGCTGAAATTGTAGCTAAAATTTCCAACGATTTAGGAATTGAAAAAGGAGATGTATTAGCAACTGTTGAATCTTTTATGAGCGAAGTTAAAGGATCGTTAGAGACTGGAGAGAATGTTTATTTAAGAGGATTTGGAAGTTTCATTATCAAAACTAGAGCTGAGAAAATTGGAAGAAATATTTCTAAAAATACGTCTATCAAAATACCAGCACACAACATACCTGCGTTTAAGCCTTCAAAAGTATTTATTGAAGGGGTAAAATCTAAGGTTAAAGTAAACTAATTATAAACTAATTTTAAAAAATCACATTTATGCCAAGCGGTAAAAAACGTAAAAGACATAAGGTATCAACGCATAAGCGTAAAAAAAGACGTCGCGCTAACCGTCACAAGAAGAAATAACATGAAAAAGTAGCATAGGCTACTTTTTCATGTTATTATCAGAACGTTCTTTGATATCAAATTCGTGCTAAAATTCAGTTACACCTTGCTGAATACATGAATTTACTGGATTAAATCCTGTCAAACCTTAGTATTTGAACATATTAATGTTTTAAGTACTCAAGGTTATACTCCTGCAGTAATCTGTGGGAATGAATCAAGAAAAATATTTTATAATCCATCTGTACATTCGTGTATAGATTAAAATTAACACCATGAATAAAGAATTAATAATTCGATCAAATTCAGACAATGTTGATTTTGCCTTATTAAAAGATGGAAAACTAATTGAATTTCAAAATGACGAAGATAACAGCAAATTTTCTGTTGGCGATGTGTTTTTAGCCAAAGTAAGAAAGTCTGTTCCGGGCCTCAACGCTGCATTTGTAAATGTAGGGTATCATAAAGATGCATTTTTGCATTACCATGATTTAGGACCTAAGCTTCCAACATTGATGAAATTCATGAAACGTGTAAGCACAGGTAAATTAAAAGATTACTCTTTAAAAAACGTTACTTTTGAAGAAGATATTAAAAAAGATGGTAGTATTGACGCTATTATAAAGTCAAACCAATCTATTTTGGTTCAAATTGCAAAAGAACCAATTTCCACAAAAGGACCTAGAATTAGTTCCGAAATTTCACTTGCAGGGCGCTATTTGGTCCTTGTTCCTTTTTCAGATCGGATCTCAATTTCTCAAAAAATTGAAAGTAGAAAAGAAAAAGAACGCCTAAAACGACTTGTAAGAAGCATTACTCCCAAAGGATTTGGAGTCATTATCAGAACCGTTGCTACAGATAAAAAAGTGGCAGAACTCGATAAAGATCTTCAAAACTTGTATTCAAAATGGGAATCTATTTGTAAAGCGATACCCAGAGCTCATACACCAAGTAAAGTACTCGGTGAAATGAACAAAGCGTCCTCTATTCTTAGAGACATTTTCAATGATACCTTCACAGGTATTACGGTTGATGACGATTTGCTTTTCAATCAAATTAAAGATTATGTTCATGAAATTGCACCTCACAAAGAGGCGATTGTGAAATATCACAATCCAAAAACGCCCATTTTTGAAAAATTCGGGATCGAAAGACAAATCAAAACTTCATTTGGAAAAACCGTTTCAATGGCACGTGGGGCCTATTTGATTATAGAACACACAGAAGCCCTTCATGTGGTAGATGTCAATAGCGGCAACCGTTCAAGTAAAGAAAGAAACCAAGAAGCAACTGCTTTAGAAGTCAATATCCTTGCAGCAACCGAACTCGCACGCCAATTTAGATTGCGTGATATGGGTGGTATTATTGTGGTGGATTTTATTGATATGAACAAAGCAGAGAATCGCAAAAAACTCTTTGATCATCTAAGAAATGAGATGAAAGACGATAGAGCCAAACACAAAATATTACCTCCAAGCAAGTTTGGGTTAATTCAAATTACAAGACAACGTGTTCGACCTGTTATGAACATTAAAACTAAGGAAGCAAATCCTAATGGTTCTAATGGAGCAGAAGTGGAAGCACCCATTGTTTTGATTGATAAAATTAATCACCAGCTGGATCAAATTATGAAAAAAGGCTATAAAAAAGTGACTTTAAACACACACCCTTTTATAGCAGCCTTTATTACAAAAGGCTTCCCATCCATACGTTCAAAATGGTATTTTGAACATAAAAAATGGGTTAAAGTAATGCCAAGAGATGCTTACACATATCTAGAGTTTCATTTTAAAAATGAAAATGGCAAAACCATTAAACTGTAAAAAAGTCCCGCAATAGCGGGACTTTTTTTTTGGATTTTTTTGAGGGGTTGTTTTATATAATCGTAGACTGCCCTAAATGCATATTTGTAAAATTCAAATTGGAGTCGTCGGGATTGTTGATATAGTCTTCTATAAAATCACCCACTTTTGAAGTAGTAATATTGTCAAATTTTGTGTTTAAATCGGGTGTTGTAATATTAAGTTTTAATGATTTTTCAACAGCAGTTCGTATCAATTCAGCTTCTTTAAAAAGCTCAAAATGATCAAGCATCATTGCTGCAGATAAGATGGACGCAATTGGATTGGCAATCCCTTTACCTTCGGCTTGAGGATACGATCCGTGGATGGGCTCAAACATAGAGTGCTTGTCGCCAACAGAGGCAGATGCCAATAAGCCTATAGAGCCTCCGATGACGCTCGCTTCGTCGCTAATAACATCACCAAACAAGTTTTCTGTCAGAATCACATCAAACTGTGTCGGGTTTAAAATCATTTGCATAGCCGCATTATCTACAAACAAGAAATCAAGCTCAATTTCTGGATAATCCTTAGCAATTTCACCCACTACTTTTCGCCACAGACGCGAGGTTTCTAAGACATTAGCTTTGTCAATTAAAGTCACTTTTTGGCGTCTTGATTTGGCAGCAACAAACGCCAAACGCGCAATGCGTTCAATTTCATAACGTGAGTACTCACATAAATCAGAAGCGGTATTGCCATCGGCACTGAGTTTCTTTTCACCAAAATAAATACCTCCGGTCAATTCTCGGTAAATACTGATATCTGTTCCTTGAATTCTATCTTTCTTTAAAGGTGATTTGTTCAGCAAGGTATCGTAAGCTTTCACAGGTCTTACATTTGCGTATAAGCCCAATTCTTTACGAAGCTTTAGAAGCCCTTGTTCTGGACGTACTTTTGCAGACGGGTCATTGTCATACTTCGGATGACCAATGGCACCAAACAAAATGGAATCGTTGGATTTACAAATGTCAAGCGTACTTTCTGGAAGTGGATCTCCTACTTGATCAATAGCGGTGGCTCCTACGGGTGCAGGTGTAAATTTAAAGTTGTGGTCAAAGTTAACTGCAATGGCTTTCAGTACTTTTACGGCTTGTTCCGTTACTTCGGGTCCAATGCCATCTCCTGATAATACAGCGATTTTTAAGTTCATATCAATATGTTTTTTGAAGTTCAAATGCTTCTATAAGTTCTTTTTTACTTAATAAATAATCAATGTCATCATAGCCATTAATCATACAGGTTTTTTTGTAAGGATCAATCTCAAAACCTTCACTGAGGTCAGTTCCTTTGATGCTAATAGTCTGTGTTTCTAAATTGACTTCAAACTGGGTCGTTGCATCCGTTTCAATAGCGTCAAATAGCTGGCTTAAAAAACGTTCAGAAACCTGAACGGGTAACAAGCCATTATTTAAAGCATTTCCTTTAAAAATGTCTGCAAAAAAACTAGATACAATCACTTTGAATCCATAACCTACAAGTGCCCAAGCGGCATGTTCACGACTGGATCCACAGCCAAAATTATCGCCTGCAATTAAAATACTTCCAGAGTAAGTAGGGTTGTTTAGCGTGAATTCTGAATTTGGATTTCCCAACTTATCAAATCGCCAATCTCTAAATACATTATTGCCAAATCCTTTTTTGTCCGTCGCTTTTAAAAAACGTGCGGGTATGATTTGATCGGTATCTACATTCGCAATATTTAATGGAACTGCTTGTGTGGTGTGTGTGGTAAATTTTTCCATTAATTCAATTGTTTAGTGATGTCTATAATTTTTCCTTCTATTGCAGTGGCAGCCGCCACTAAGGGGCTTGCTAATATGGTTCTTGAGCCTTGACCTTGACGTCCTTCAAAATTTCGGTTTGAAGTAGAAACACAATATTCGTTTTGTGGAATTTTATCATCATTCATTGCCAAACAAGCTGAACAGCCAGGTTGTCTTAATTCAAAACCAGCTGCGTTAAAAATGTCTTTTAATCCTTCCTCAATAATTTGAGTCTCGACTTGTTTGCTGCCCGGTACTAACCATGCTGTTACATTTTCTGCCTTTTGTTTTCCTTTTACGTAATCTGCTGCGACTCTAAAGTCTTCAATTCTTGAATTTGTACAACTTCCAATAAATACAAAATTGATAGGCGTATCAATCAGAGATTTGCCAGCTTCAAAATTCATATACTGTAATGATTTCTTAAAAGAAGGATCGTTGTCAACAGGGATAGTTTCCGATATTTTAATACCCATTCCAGGATTTGTTCCGTAAGTGACCATTGGTTCGATATCTTCGGCGTCAAAGAAATATTCTTTATCAAATACAGCACCTTCATCTGTTGGAAGTGTTTTCCAGTAAGCTACTTTTGCGTCAAAGGCTTCATCTTTAGGAGCAAACTCACGGTCCTCAACATACTCAAACGTAGTGTCGTCTGGCGCAATCATTCCGCCTCGAGCGCCCATTTCAATACTCATATTACAAACGGTCATTCGACCTTCCATACTCATGTTCTGAAAAACATCTCCAGCGTATTCACAAAAATATCCCGTACCAGAATTGGTTCCTAATTTTGATATGATATATAGAATAACATCTTTAGGAAGTACGCCATTTTTGAGCGTTCCATTGACGGTTACTCGTAAGCTTTTTGGTTTGGATAACAATAAGCATTGACTCGCAAAAACTTGTGCCACTTGACTGGTTCCAATACCAAAAGCGATGGTTCCAAAAGCTCCGTGTGTAGACGTGTGACTGTCACCACAAACCATGGTCATTCCCGGTTGAGTGATGCCCAGTTCAGGTGCCATAACATGCACAATTCCATTGTATTTATGTCCTAATTCGTAAAGCGTAATATTATTATTGTTACAGTTTTTAGAAAGTTGAGCGAGTTGTTTTCTCGATAATTCATCTTTGACTGGCAAGTGCTGGTCCAACGTTGGTGTGTTGTGATCTGCTGTCGCCACAATTTGATCAGGTCTAAAAACAGGAATGTTTCTATCGACTAATTCATTAAACGCTTGTGGGCTTGTCACTTCGTGTATTAAGTGTTTGTCTATGTACAACACTTGAGGCCCATCTTGTACTGTATCAACGACATGAGCGTCCCAAACTTTATCAAATAAGGTCTTTTTCATAAATGAGGATTCGATTTATTTGTAAATCTTACTAATTTCTATAATTTGATGAATATCATCATCTAAAACTTCTTTTTTTGTATCAGCAAAGTCCAAGAAGTCTTTGTAAACGATATCTAATTCAAGTTTTGTGAGTTCGTAACCTACATTTTTAGCTCGGTAGGCTAATGCTGCACGGCCACTTCTGGCAGTAAGCACAATGGCTGACTCTGTAACACCAACATCTTTAGGGTCGATAATCTCATAAGTCTCACGATTTTTGATCACCCCATCTTGATGTATTCCTGAACTATGTGCAAACGCATTGGCGCCAACAATTGCTTTGTTGGGTTGGGTATAAATCCCCATGCTTTCAGAAACTAATTGACTGATGCCATATAACATCGTTGTGTTAATATTAGTGTCTAAATTCAAATATGGATGTTGTTTTAAAATCATGACCACTTCTTCCAAAGCAGTATTGCCTGCACGCTCTCCAATACCATTGATGGTACATTCTATTTGTCGAGCCCCATTAACAATACCTTCAATAGAATTGGCAGTAGCAAGTCCTAAATCATTGTGACAATGGCAAGATATAATAGCCTTGTCAATTCCTTTTACATTTTCTTTTAAGTATTTTATTTTGGCTCCGTATTCTTGTGGTAAACAGTAGCCTGTAGTGTCGGGAATATTCAAAACTGTTGCCCCCGCTTTGATAACAGCTTCACATACACGAGCTAAGTATTCGTTGTCAGTTCGCCCAGCATCTTCTGCATAAAACTCAACATCCTCCACAAAAGATTTTGCATACGAAACGGCTCTTACAGCACGTTCAATAATCGCATCTTTGTTTGATTTGAATTTATGAATAATATGGGAGTCGGAAGTTCCAATTCCTGTATGGATTCTAGGTTTTTTTGCATATTTAAGCGCTTCAGCAGCAACTTTGATGTCATTTTTTACAGATCGTGTCAAGCCACATACTGTAGCATTTTCAACAATTTTAGAAATTTCTTCTACAGACTTAAAGTCTCCTGGGCTTGAAACAGGAAATCCTGCTTCAATAATGTCAACACCTAATAAATCGAGCTGTTTGGCAATAATTATTTTCTGCGTTGTATTAAGCTTACAACCAGGGACTTGCTCGCCATCGCGAAGTGTTGTGTCGAAGATTTGAATTTGTGTGTTAGACATTTATTAGAATATATTTTTGTATTGTTATACGAATTTATATTTTGGTTCTTTCAAATGAGGCGTTTATCACATTCTATTACGATGTATAACATCGCCTTATGGCAATTAAGCAGCTAATGTACAACAATATACGGCAATTTTTATACTATGACTAAAGAGCAAAAAGATAATTTATTTGTGCTGATAAAGTCGTTGTCTAAATCTGAAAAAAGACAATTCAAACTTTATGTGGGTCGGATAGGAGTTAATGAAGATTCTAAGTTTTTATTACTCTTTACGGTTTTACAAAAACTAAAGACCTATGATGAAGCTGCAGTTTTGAAACACGGCTTTGTTAAAAAAGAACAACTATCAAATTTAAAAGCTCATTTGTATAAGCAGATATTGATTAGTTTGCGATTAAACCCTTCCCATCAAAACATTAGAATTCAGATTCGAGAGCAATTAGATTTTGCAACCATTCTATACCATAAAGGGCTCTATACGCAAAGTTTAAAAATATTGGACAAAGCCAAATCTTTGGCAATTGCTAATGAAGAAAAAAACATTGCATACGAAATTATTGAATTAGAAAAAGTTATTGAAGGTCAGTATATTACTCGAAGTATGAGTAATAGAGCAGATAAATTAACAGTTCAAGCTCAAGAGTTAAGTCAACAAAACTTATTGGCAAGTAAGTTGTCTAATTTATCACTTCAATTGTATGGTGAGTTTCTTAAAACTGGCTTTGTGAAAGAAGCTTCAGAACACGAAAAAATCACTACATATTTTAACGATCGCTTGCCAGTGTATAAAATCGCTGAACTTGGTTTTAGAGAAAAACTATGGCTCTACAAGTCCTATTTATGGTACAGTTTTCTTATTCAAGATTTTTTAGGATGTTATAAATATTCAAAAAAATGGGTTGATCTTTTTCATGAACATCCTGGAATGATTAAGTTAAATCCTGTTTTTTTTCTAAACGGGTATCAAAATTTATTAGAAGCTTTATTTTTCATAAAACAACACGATAAGTTTAAACGAACACTTACAAGTTTAATAGACATCACAAAAGAAGACACGTTTCCTAAAGATGACAATGTTCAGAGTCTTGCATTTTTGTATATAGAATCCAATAAGTTTAATCTGCATTTCATGGAGGGTACTTTTAAAGAAGGTCTGCCATTAATCCCCAATACTCTTGAAGGTATTCATAAACACAAAACACGTATTGATGAACACCATGTGATGGTCTTTTATTATAAAATTGCGAGTTTGTATTTTGGAATAGGTGAGCATCAAAAATGTATTGACTTTTTAGATAAAATTATCAGTAACAAATCCCTTCAAATGCGGGAAGACCTGTTGTGTTTCTCACGAATTTTAAATTTGGTTGCTCATTATGAAGCTGGTTTAGATTATAATTTGGAAGCACTTATTAAAAGCACCTATAAGTTTTTAATCAAAATGGAAGACTTGTATTTAGTACAAAAGGAAATGATTAAGTTTTTAAAACAATTAGGAGATATCTATCCACAAGAAATAAAAGCTGCATTTAAAGAGTTACATGCCAAATTAATGGTGCTGGAAAACGACCCTTATGAAAGACGTGCCTTTTTGTACTTGGATGTTTTATCGTGGCTTGAGAGCAGAATAGAAAATAAATCGGTAGAATCAATTATTAGACGAAAATTTTTATTTTTAAATAAAAATAATTAATATTTACCGAAAATAATTTGGTTATTAACATTTTATTATTGAATATTTGCACCAACAAAGTTCAATAGCTTACTGAGATGTTATCAAGAAAGGTGAAGGGATTAGACCCGCTGAAGCCTTAGCAACCCTTTATTTATAGAGTAGGTGCTAAATTCTACTTGATTTTTGATTCATTTATCGAAAATTAGATAGATAACTTAACCTAATTACAGTTCTGTAATTAGAATTTCTTAATAACATTTTTCTAATAAGTACACTTTTCACAAAGTGCATTTGGCTTTTGGTTTAATTAATGTATTAACTCAAAAAACTAGAAAAATGAGTACTCAAAAATTCGCAACCCAAGCGTTGCATGCAGGACACAATGTGTCAGAAAATGGAGGCACAAGAGCCGTTCCTATTTATCAATCTACAGCCTATGTGTTTAACAGCTCAGACCACGCCGCAAATTTATTTGCCTTAGCAGAGCCAGGAAATATTTACACGCGTATAAACAATCCAACAAACGATGTCTTAGAGCAACGTTTAGCAGCTTTAGAAGGTGGTATTGCAGCAGTAGTTACCGCCTCAGGAACTGCAGCCATTGCAACAAGTCTTTTGACTTTGCTCAAAGCAGGTGACCATATTGTAGCATCCAGTAGTTTATACGGAGGCACCTACAATTTATTAAGTGTGACTCTCCCAAGACACGGAATTACAACTACATTTGTAGACCCTTCAAATCCAGAAAACTTTAAAACAGCCGCTCAAGAAAACACGAGAGCCTTTTTTATTGAATCTTTAGGAAACCCAAAATTAGATGTCCTCGATATCGAAGCAATTTCTAAAGAAGCAAAAGCTTATAAAGTTCCTTTAATCGTAGATAATACCGTAGCGACTCCTTATTTATTGAATCCAATCGCTTACGGAGCAAATATTGTCATTCAATCTCTTACAAAGTATATCAATGGAAATGGAACGGCTTTAGGGGGTGCCATTATTGATGCTGGAACCTTTGACTGGGCCAGTGGAAAATTCCCTGAATTTACAGAGCCCTCTCCAGGATATCATGGTCTCGTTTATAACGAAGTCATTGGTGCTGCCTCTTTTATTGCGAAAGTAAGAATCGAAGGGTTAAGAGATTACGGTGCAGCTTTAAGTCCATTTAACGCATTTCAAATTATACAAGGCTTAGAAACTTTAGAACTTAGAATTCAGAAGCACAGTCAAAACGCGTTAGAACTTGCTCAGTGGTTACAAAAACAAGAAGATGTAGAATGGGTAAATTATCCAGGATTAGACTCAAGTCCATACAAAGCATTAGCAGATAAATATTTGCCGAACGGTCAAAGCGGTATTGTCACTTTTGGAGTTAAAGGAGGTTTTGAAGCTGCTAAAACAATTGCAGATACCACCAAGTTGTTCTCATTATTGGCAAACATTGGAGATACCAAATCGCTTATTATTCACCCTGCAAGTACAACACATCAACAATTAAACGATGCCGCACAAGAATCAACGGGCGTTACCAAAGATTTAATTCGTTTATCAGTTGGTCTTGAAAATGTAGACGATTTGAAATCAGACCTGACAGAAGCGTTTAAAGTTGTTAAAACTGTTTTTGCATAATTTTTTTAGGACTCCCCAATGAGTACACTACAAAACATACCCCTTAAGTATACAACCAAATCTGGTAAGACAACAGCAATAGCGTTGTCTTACCAGCTGTTTGGAAAGCCCCTACATGAAGCGCCTATAGTGATGATCAATCATGCACTGACCGGCAATTCTAATGTAACGGGAGAAGGTGGGTGGTGGAACTCAATTGTAGGACCTAATAAAGTGATAGACACCAATGCGTTTACGGTACTGGCATTTAACATTCCAGGAAATGGGCACGATCAAGTTCTAAGTAGTTTGATTGAAAACTATAAAGATTTCACAGCTCGTGATATTGCTGAAATCTTTGCGAACGCTCTTGATCATTTAAAAATTACTCAACTTTTTGCAGTCATAGGAGGTTCAGTAGGAGGCGGATTGGCATGGGAACTCGCAGCTCTTAAGCCAACACTAATACAACACCTTGTTCCAATTGCATCCGATTGGAAATCTACCGATTGGCTCATTGCAAATTGCTACATACAAGAACAAATATTAAATAATTCGTCACAGCCTTTGGTTGATGCTCGTATGCACGCCATGTCGCTTTACCGAACGCCAGAATCTTTTAAGGCAAAATTTGACCGCATCTTACAAAAAGATGAAAATGTATTCGCTGTTGAAAGCTGGTTAAATTACCATGGAAACGTACTCAACGAACGTTTTCAATTAGCCGCTTATAAGATGATGAATCAAGTACTAAAAACAATAGACATTACTAATAAAAGAGGAAGTTTTATTGAAGTGGCTTCACAAATAAAATCCAATATTCATATTGTAACAATCAACTCTGATTTGTTTTTTAAAGCCAAGGAAAATTGGGACACTTATGTGGATTTAAAGTCACACAAAGACACTGTTTCAATTTCGGAAATTCAATCGATTCATGGTCACGATGCCTTTTTAATTGAATACGAACAACTTGAATCTATATTAGAAACTATTTTTAAACCACAGGAAGTTTATTGATTTAGACTGATAAAAAAACTCAAAATTATGACCCCAAAACATTTTGAAACCGATGCCATTCGCCAACAGTTAGATCGCACCAATTACGGAGAACATTCGACCCCTTTGTTCTTAACCTCTAGCTTCGTGTTTGAGGATGCAGAACACATGCGTGCATCCTTTGCTGAAGAAAACGATCAAAATATTTACAGTCGATTTTCAAATCCAAACACCTCAGAGTTTATTGATAAAGTTGTGACTATGGAAGGCGCCGAAGCTGGCTATGCGTTTGCTTCTGGAATGGCAGCTGTTTTCTCGACATTTGCAGCTTTATTAAACTCAGGAGATCATATTGTGTCTTGCCAATCTGTTTTTGGATCTACACATTCGCTGTTTACAAAATTTTTTCCGAAATGGAATATTGAAACCTCTTATTTTAAAGTAGATCAATTAGAAACTCTCGAAAGTCTCATTCAACCCAACACAAAAGTTATTTATGCCGAAAGCCCTACAAATCCAGCAGTTGATATTTTGGATTTAGAAGCTTTAGGTAAAATTGCTAAAAAACATAATTTAATACTCATTATCGATAACTGTTTTGCATCTCCCTATTTGCAAAACCCTATTAAATTTGGCGCAGACTTGGTCATCCATTCTGCCACCAAATTAATGGACGGTCAAGGAAGAGTATTAGGAGGTGTCACAGTTGGAAATGCAGAATTGATGCATCAAATTTATTTGTTTTCACGAAATACTGGGCCCGCACTGTCTCCTTTTAATGCCTGGGTACTTTCTAAAAGTTTAGAAACATTAGGAGTTCGTGTAGATCGTCATTGTAAGAATGCATTAAAAGTGGCCAAATTCTTGGAAAAACATCCTAAAGTAAGTGTTGTAAAATATCCATTTTTAAAGTCACACCCGCAGTATGCTGTGGCCAAAAAACAAATGCGCAAGGGCGGCAATGTAGTTTCATTTGAAATTGAAGGTGGCATTGAAGCAGGTCGTGTTTTTTTGAATAACATCAAACTTTGTTCGCTTTCTGCCAATTTAGGAGACTCGAGAACAATTGTCACACATCCATCATCGACAACACATAGTAAATTAACGGAAGAAGATCGATTAGAAGCCAGTATTACAAACGGACTCATAAGAGTTTCTGTAGGATTAGAACATCATAAAGATATTATTAATGACTTAAAACAAGCCTTGAGTTAAATATTATTAACGAATTAGATAAATTTTTAGAAGTGATTATAGATAAAGTTTTGAAACCCAAATTAAAAACAACTAAACCCTCCGGTAAAGTTGAAGAGAACGTTAAAAGGAGTCTTCTTAAAACCATCAGTTGGAGACTTATAGGAACATTAGATACCATCCTAATTTCTTGGGCTATTACAGGTACATTAAGCTTAGCATTCTCTATAGGATTTATTGAGTTAGTGACCAAAATGGTACTTTATTACTTTCATGAGCGTATTTGGAATAAAATTAACTGGGGCCGATAATAAGAGATTATGGATATAGATCAAATCAACAAAGAACTTGCTACCAAAACACCTGTTGAAATTGTACAATGGGCGCTTAAGAATGCGAAAAAACCAATAATAACAACAAATTTTAGACCCTATGAAGCGGCTATTTTACATCTTGTAACGTCCGTAGATTCTAAGATTAAAGTCATTTGGTGCGACACGGGCTACAATACTTCGAGTACATACAATCATGCCGAAGAGTTGATTGAGTCGTTAGCATTGAACATTCAATTGTATATTCCAAAACAAACCGCAGCACACCGTGATGTGGTGCTAGGGATTCCTCAAGTGGACGATCCAAAACATCAACTATTTACGGAACAAGTCAAGTTAGAACCTTTTAACAGAGCGATGTCAGCGCACAAACCTGATGTATGGTTTACCAACCTTAGAAAAGGCCAAACTGCTTTTAGAAACAGTATTGGGGTTGTGTCTCGCAGTGCTGATGGTGTAGTAAAAGTCAGTCCATTTTATCACTTTTTAGATGAAGAATTGGACCAATACCTAAAAGATCACCGTTTGCCAAATGAGTTCAACTACTTTGATCCCACCAAACAATTAGACAATAGAGAATGTGGTTTACACAATTAAAAAAAATAAAATGAAAAATACATCTCATATAAATCCACTTGAAAATGAAGCCATCTATATATTTAGAGAAGTAGTGGCGCAGTTTGAAAATCCAGTCTTACTATTTTCTGGAGGAAAAGATTCCATCACTTTAGTACGATTAGCTCAAAAAGCATTTTATCCAGCTAAAATTCCTTTTCCATTACTTCATATTGACACGGGTCATAATTTTCCAGAAACTATCGATTTTAGAGATCGATTGACCAAAGAATTAGGTTTAGAATTGATTGTTAGAAATGTACAAGATGCTATAGACCAAGGTAAAGTAAAGGAAGAATCGGGACGTTACTCGAGCCGGAATGTTTTACAAACTACCACGCTGCTCGAAGCAATAGAAGAATTCAAGTTTGATGCTTGTATTGGAGGTGCCAGACGCGATGAAGAAAAGGCCAGAGCCAAAGAACGGGTGTTTTCAGTTCGTGACGATTTTGGACAATGGGATGAAAAAAGCCAACGCCCAGAACTTTTTGATATGCTCAACGGTCAAATTGAATTAGGTCAAAATGTACGGGTATTTCCAATTTCAAACTGGACAGAACTCGATGTATGGTCCTATATTGAACGCGAACAAATCGAAATTCCTTCTATCTATTTTGCACACATTCGAAAAACATTTATTAGAGACGGCATGATTTGGACCAACGATGATGCCATTGTTTTTAGAGACGAAGAAGAAGTTGTTGAAGAACGACTTATCCGTTTCAGAACCGTGGGAGACATGAGTTGTACAGCAGCAGTGTTATCTTCTGCAAGTGATATAACATCTGTAGTTCAGGAAATTAGAGACTCCACAATATCTGAGCGTGGCGCCAGAATTGACGATAAACGCTCTGAGGCAGCCATGGAAAAACGCAAACAACAAGGTTATTTTTAACCGTATATCAAAAACAGTTAATCAAAAAATTATACTCATTAGGAGTTTATAAAAAGTATATGGAAGTTCTAAAAATTGCAACAGCAGGAAGTGTCGATGATGGCAAAAGTACGCTTATAGGAAGACTGCTTTATGACACCAAATCACTGACCAGTGATAAAATTGAAGCCATCGAAAAAACAAGCAAGCAAAAAGGATATGATTACTTAGATTTTTCGCTTGCCACGGACGGTCTCGTAGCAGAAAGAGAGCAAGGAATCACCATCGATGTAGCTCATATTTATTTTTCAACCGCCAATAAAAGTTACATCATTGCAGATACCCCAGGGCATGTAGAGTACACTAGAAATATGATTACAGGTGCTTCAACATCTCAAGCAGCCATCATTCTTATTGATGCCAGAAAAGGGGTGATTGAACAAACCAAACGCCACTTTTTTATCAATAATTTATTACGTGTCAAAGAAGTTGTTGTCGCCATTAATAAAATGGATTTAGTCGATTTTTCTGAAGACACCTACGAAACCATAAAGTTAGATTTTCAGCAATTACTGAAAGAACGCGACTACCAAGATCAGCGCATTACCTTCATCCCAGTCAGTGCTTTAAAAGGCGATAACATCGTTCACAACTCTGAAACGATGACTTGGTACAAAGGCGAAACACTTTTGGAACATTTAGAAGCCATAGATTTTAAAGACATTTATAATGTAGGAACACCAAGATTTCCAGTCCAATCTGTGATCCGACCAAAAACAGAGGATTTTCATGATTTTAGAGGCTATGCAGGAAAAGTATATGGTGGAGAACTCAGTATTGGAGATACAGTATTGGCACTCCCTTCAAAAATCAAAACCAAAATCAAATCAATTTATTTTTACGATCAAGAAGTGGAAACAGCCTCCCGCAGATCGTCTGTTACCATTACTTTAGAAGACGAGATCAATATCAGTCGTGGCGATATGATTACAAAGACCGATACCCCTCCAGTAGTTGCCAAACAATTCACAGCAAAAATAGCATGGATGGATCAGGACCCTTTAACTGTTGGAAATAAATATGTGATTCAACACGGCGTCAATAAAGTGTTGGCCAAAGTAGATAGGATTCATCATCATATCAAAACAGATTTTTCAGGCATCACTGAAGGCGTTAGTCAGTTAGACTTAAACGATATCGCCCTCGTGTCTTTTAAACTGAACAAGCCAATTTTCTATGATGCTTTTACAAATCATAGAACCAACGGCTCTTTTATCATCATTGATCCGCAAACAAATACAACTGCAGGCGCAGGATTCATCCAATAAGAAAAAAGAATGCAAAGTTTTAGAACTGAAATAGAAAATCCAGTTGTTGAAAAAGACATCATTGAATTAGCCAATAAGATTGAGCAATTTAAAGAAGGGAAAATCGACGAAGAAAAATTCAGAAGTCTGCGTCTCGCTAGAGGGGTCTATGGACAGCGCCAACAAGGGGTGCAAATGATCCGGATTAAACTTCCTTACGGGAAAGTGTCTAGCCATCAATTGCGACGTATTTCAGAAGTGTCTGATGAATATTCTCGCGGTCGCCTGCATATTACCACCCGTCAAGACATTCAAATTCATTATGTCGATTTGAACCGTACCCCCGAACTTTGGGCAGAATTGGAACGTGATAATGTCACGCTAAGAGAAGCTTGTGGAAATACGGTCAGAAATGTCACCGCTTCAGAAACAGCAGGTTTTGATATTGATGAACCTTTTGATGTATCTCCTTATGCCGATGCACTTTTTAAATTCTTTTTGAGAAATCCGATTTGTCAAGAAATGGGACGGAAATTCAAAGTTTCTTTTTCGTCTTCAGATAAAGATACGGGCTTGTCTTACATTCATGACCTTGGTTTTATTGCTAAAATCCAAAATAACATTCGCGGGTTTAAAGTGATGCTTGGTGGTGGATTGGGGTCTCAGCCGCGTCATGCAGATGAACTTTATAGCTTTTTACCAACGGATCAAATTATCCCGTTGATGGAAGGTGTTCTGCGTGTTTTTGACCGTCATGGCGAACGTAAAAGTCGTTCCAAAGCGCGCATGAAATTTCTTTTAAAATCAATTGGTTTGGAAGCTTTCAGAGCACTTATTGAAACAGAACAAAACGCCATTGAACTCCAAAGTGTCCCCATAAATCATGAGGACTTTCCGATATCTAAAGCTGTAGAAATTGAGGCGCCGAAAGTTGAAATAAAAGACCAAAAAACTTATGAATTATGGAAATCAACCAACTTGATTCCACAAAAACAAGACGGTTTTAAAGCGATCGGGATTAAAGTTTTACTTGGAGATTTTTACACGGATAAAGCAAGAGCATTGGCAGATTTAGTAGAAACTTATGCAGCGGGCGAATTGCGTTTGACCTTACGTCAAAATATAGTGATCCCTTTTGTGAGAGAAGATTTAATCCCTGTTGTTTACACCGAATTAGAGAAATTAGGATTTACGGAACTAGGGTATAATAAAGCCGTTGACATCACAGCATGTCCTGGGACAGATACCTGTAACTTAGGAATTTCAAGCAGTACAGGAATTGCACGTGAACTTGAAACCGTTATTAAAACAGAATATCCTGAGTATTTAAACAACAAAGATTTAGTTATAAAAATTAGTGGATGTATGAATGCATGTGGACAGCACAATATGGCAAACATTGGTTTCCAAGGGATGTCCATAAAAACCAAAGATAGCCGCGTCGCTCCAGCACTTCAAGTGTTACTAGGGGGTGGGAACTCAGGAAATGGGAGCGGTCGATTTGCAGATAAAGTTATCAAAATCCCAAGCAAGCGAGGGCCACAAGCCTTGCGATTGATTCTGGATGATTATCAATTGAACTCGGATCAAAAATCATTTTATGATTATTACACCATTCAAGGTGAAAAGTATTTTTATAACCTATTGAAGCCGCTATCCGATAGTACAAATTTGACAACCGAAGACTATATTGATTGGGGTTCAAACCACTCCTATCAAAAAGCCATTGGAATTGGTGAATGTGCTGGAGTTGTCATCGATTTAATTTCCACACTCTTTTTAGAAAGTGAAGAAAAAATAACCAATGCACGTGCTGATTTTGAAGCAAAAGCCTACAACAACGCTATCTATTTTGCATACAGCTCTATGGTCAATTCTGCCAAAGCATTGTTGCTTTCAAAAGACCACTCTACAAATACACAGGCATCAATTATCAATCAATTTGATGAGGTCTTTGTGTCTACAAATTTGATTTCTTTAGGCACAACGTTTGCCGAGCTTATATATCAAATCAATAAAAACGAACCCTCAGAATCATTTGCTAAAAACTATATTAATACAGCTAACGAATTTTTAACTACCGTAAAAGAATTTAGAAAAGATGATCTGGACACTTAATTCTATCCAACGGGTGTCTCGACACCCAAAATTGACGGTTGTAGGCGCAGGACCTGGCGACCCAGAACTGATCACTTTAAAAGCCATTAAAGCCATCAGTACCGCGAATGTTATTTTATATGACGCACTCGTAAACAGCGAACTTTTAAAATATGCGTCGTCTCTATCTGAGAAAATTTTTGTGGGTAAACGCCGGGGTTGCTACTCCTATCAACAAGAACAAATCAACGATCTAATTGTTGCAAAAGCACAGCGTCACGGGCATGTTGTAAGGCTCAAAGGAGGGGATTCTTTTGTGTTTGGACGCGGTTCTGAAGAAATTGAATTTGCACAACAAAACAACTTACAAACGGAAGTGGTTCCAGGGATATCCTCTGCCTTGGCAGTGCCCGCAGGTCAAGGAATTCCTTTAACAAGGCGTCATGTATCCGAAAGTTTTTGGGTCATCACAGGCACGACCAAAATGCACCAACTGTCATCTGATATATTGATAGCTGCTCAATCAACAGCAACCATTGTCATATTAATGGGGATGGGTAAATTAAACGAAATAGTCAATGTCTTTTCCAAAGCAGGAAAAGAACACACGCCCGTTGCCATCATTCAGAATGGAACAACAGATCATGAAAAATCAGGCTTTGGAACGGTTCAAACGATCGAGGCTGTTGTGTCAGAAAAACAACTAAGTTCTCCAGCTATCATTGTGATTGGAGATGTCGTTTCCAACAGGATTCAATTGGACTCCATTTCAAAAGAAGTACAAATCGATTCTTTAATACACCACTAATGGAAACTAGAAACAACTTGTACCCAATTTTTCTAAAAGCAAAGGCACTTCATACCCTTATTATAGGAGGTGGAAATGTGGCAGAAGAGAAATTACACTTCTTATTAAAATCGAGCCCAGATGCAAAAGTGACGATTGTATCTCCAATGTTTAGAGAAGGCACATTGGCTTTAGCTAAATCTTTTGATGTTGAGTTAATTCACGACACCTACAACGATTCCTATTTAAAAGGCAAGCACTTGGTGATTGCAACTACAGACGTTCCGGACGTAAATGTTGCCGTTTATAACGATTGCAAAGCCCGTCATATTCTAGTCAATGTTGCCGACAACCCGCCTTATTGTGATTTTTATATGGGAGGCATTGTCACCAAAGGCCATGTTAAAATAGCCATTTCAACCAACGGTCAATCGCCCACCACAGCCAAACGATTGCGTCAATTTTTTGAAGACGTCATCCCTGAAAATGTGGATGATTTGGTTCAAAATTTGAACGAATTTAGAAAAACAATCAAAGGAGATTTTGAGCAGAAAGTTCAAACACTTAACGAATTTACAAAAGGATTAATTAGTAAAAAAAATAGAGAATGATTCAAACAGATATTTTAATAATAGGCGCTGGACCCACGGGACTTTTTACCGTTTTTGAAGCTGGACTACTAAAAATGAGATGTCATATTATAGATGCACTTCCACAAGCAGGTGGGCAGTGTTCAGAACTGTACCCCAAAAAACCCATTTATGATATTCCAGGATTTCCTGAAATATTAGCAGGCGATTTGACCGAAAATTTAATTGAACAAGGCAAACAATTTGAGCCAGGTTTTACACTTGGAGAGCGTGCAGACACCATTGAAAAACTTGAAGATGGTAGTTTTATTGTCACCACCAACAAAGGCACCAAACACGCTGCCCCAATTATCGCAATAGCAGGCGGTTTAGGTTCGTTTGAACCTCGAAAACCAGATCTTGAAAATCTTGATTTTTATGAAAATAAAGGTCTTAATTATTTCATTAAAGACCCAGAAGTGTACCGCGATAAGCGTGTTGTCATTTCTGGAGGTGGCGATTCTGCCTTAGATTGGAGTATCTTTTTAACAGACGTTGCCAAAGAGGTCACCTTGATACACCGCCGTAATGAATTTAGAGGCGCTTTGGACTCTTTAGAAAAAGTACAAGACTTGACGGCTTCAGGGAAAATTAATCTCATCACCCCTGCGGTGGTTACCAAAGTTGGTGGAGAAGATAAGGTCGAATATGTGGTTGTTACCAAAAATGGCGAAGACACCCAAATTGAAACCGATTGTTTTATTCCATTATTTGGACTGTCTCCAAAACTAGGTCCAATAGGAAACTGGGGTCTTGAAATTGAAAAAAATGCTATTAAAGTAGATACGTTTGATTATCAAACAAACATCCCAGGCATTTTTGCAATTGGAGATGTCAATACCTATCCAGGAAAATTAAAACTCATTCTTTGTGGATTTCATGAAGCAACGCTCATGTGTCAAGCCGCCTATAAAATACTCAACCCAGGCAAAAGATTTGTTTTAAAATACACCACAGTAAGTGGAATTGATGGATTTGATGGCAGTCGGAAAGAAGCCCCAAAAGCGGTAGTAAAAGCATTAGCATAAATATTTATAAAAACTCCATTTAGGATGTCAAACATTTATAACGAATTACAAAAACGAATCTTGATTTTAGATGGTGCTATGGGGACCATGCTTCAAGACTATGATTTTTCGGAAGAAGATTATAGAGGGGAACGTTTTAAAGATTATCCCACCTCTCTAAAAGGAAATAATGATTTATTGAGTTTGACACAACCTGATGCTATTGCCGAAATTCATCGTAAATATTTTGATGCTGGTGCCGATATTGTGGAAACAAATACGTTCTCAGGTACTTCCATTGCCATGGCAGATTATGACATGGAGAATTTGGTATATGAATTAAATTATGAATCTGCTAAAATAGCCAAACGCGTCGCAGATCAATTCACAATATCCGAACCCCACAAACCACGGTTTGTAGCGGGGAGTATAGGCCCAACAAATAAAACAGCGAGTCTTTCGCCGGATGTCAACCGTCCTGAATACCGTGCCATTACGTTTGATGAATTACGTATTTCGTATAAACTTCAAGTCGAGGCACTCATCGATGGGGGTGTCGATTTACTGTTGGTCGAAACGATATTTGATACCTTAAATGCCAAGGCCGCTTTGTTTGCGATTGAAGAAGTAAAAGAAGAACGGGCTATTGACATTCCAATTATGGTTTCGGGAACCATTACAGATGCTTCGGGACGTACGCTTTCTGGGCAAACCGTTGAAGCATTTTTGGCTTCAATATCCCATATTCCGCTTCTGAGTGTTGGGTTTAATTGTGCTTTGGGAGCTGATCAACTCCGACCGTATTTACAACGGCTTTCCAACGAAACGACTTTTCATACCTCCGCACATCCCAATGCAGGATTGCCAAATGCTTTTGGCGAATATGAAGAAACGCCGGAAGAAATGACCGCCTTTATTGAAACCTATTTTAAAGATAATCTGATCAATGTCATTGGCGGTTGTTGTGGCACCAATCCAGCGCATATCAAGTCGATTTTTGAAGCCTCTCAAAACTATGAACCACGCCAACTCAAACACCAACAGTAATGGAGAGTGACTGTCAAAAATACCTGACCCTTTCTGGACTAGAACCCTTGGTGGTGACTCCAGAATCCAATTTTGTAAACGTTGGTGAACGTACCAATGTGACAGGATCAAGGAAATTTTTGAGGTTAATCAAAGAAGAAAAATACGAAGAAGCCTTGTCTGTTGCTAGAGATCAAGTAGATGGAGGGGCACAGATTATCGACGTCAATATGGACGAAGGCATGTTAGATGGCGTTCATGCAATGACTACCTTTTTGAATCTCATTGCTTCTGAACCTGATATTTCCAGAGTGCCCATTATGATTGACAGTTCTAAATGGGACATCATTGAAGCAGGTCTACAGGTCGTACAAGGAAAATGTGTGGTCAATTCCATTAGTCTTAAGGAAGGCGAACAAGAATTTATCCGTCAAGCCAAATTAGTCAAACGCTATGGGGCAGCGGTGATTGTGATGGCTTTTGATGAAACTGGACAGGCCGACACCTACCAACGCCGAATAGACATCTGTAAACGCTCTTATGATATTTTAGTGGAGGTTGTAAAATTTGCACCTCAAGACATTATTTTTGACCCCAATATATTCCCCGTAGCTACTGGGATGGACGAACACCGAAAAAATGCCTTAGACTTTTTTCAAGCTACCAAATGGATTCGTACCAACTTGCCTTATGCCAATGTTTCTGGCGGGGTGAGTAATGTCTCATTTTCATTTCGAGGCAATAACATTGTCCGAGAAGCCATCAACTCAGCATTTCTATTTCATGCAATTAATAACGGTATGAACATAGGGATTGTCAATCCGACCATGTTAGAGATTTATGATGAAATTCCTAAAGATTTATTGGAGTGTGTAGAAGATGTTTTGTTTGATCGAAAAGACGATGCCACCGAACGTCTTTTGGACTTGGCAGAAACCTTAAAAGGGCAAAAAAATGATGTTGAAGTCGCTGTTTTAGAATGGCGAAATAAATCGTTGCAAGAACGCATCACTCATGGATTGGTCAAAGGAATTGATGCTTTTATTGTGGAAGATGTCGAAGAAGCACGCCTATTAGCCCAAAAACCGATTGAGGTGATTGAAGGTCATCTAATGATTGGGATGAATGTGGTGGGCGATTTATTTGGAAGTGGTAAAATGTTTTTACCACAAGTGGTCAAATCCGCTCGTGTGATGAAGCGTGCCGTAGCATATTTACAACCCTTTATAGAAGCCGAAAAAGATGGAAAGGTCGAGTATGCAGGTAAGATTTTAATGGCTACTGTAAAAGGCGATGTACATGATATTGGAAAAAATATTGTCAGTGTTGTTCTCGGTTGTAACAACTATGAGATTGTTGATTTAGGGGTAATGGTGCCTCCTGAAAAAATCATTGAAACCGCCATCAAAGAACAAGTTGATATTATTGGGCTCAGTGGGCTCATTACGCCGTCCTTAGATGAGATGGTTTATGTATCCAAAGAAATGGAAAAAACCGATCTCACCATCCCTCTAATGATTGGAGGCGCTACAACTTCCAAAGCCCATGCGGCGGTAAAGATTGCTCCGCATTATAGCAACACAGTCATTCATGTCAACGATGCCTCCAGAGCTGTGACCGTGGTGGGGGATTTACTCAAAAAAGACAACCAACAACACCTTAGTGATTTGAGAGCGTCGTATGATAAATTTAGAGAACAGTTTTTAAGCAGAACCAAACAAAAAGAATACATTTCTATTGTGGAAGCCCGTTCCAAAAAATATAAAATTCAATGGAATCAAACGAGCATTGTGAAACCCAAAACATTAGGGATTCAAGTCATTCAAGATTTTGACATTACAAAACTCGAGGAATTCATCGATTGGAGTCCCTTTTTTAGAAGTTGGGACCTTCATGGAAAATACCCAAATATTTTAGAAGATGAAATCGTAGGAACACAAGCTACCGAATTATTCAAAGATGCGCAAGAACTGTTACAACGCATTTTTTCAGAGAAATTGTTAGGGGCCAAAGCTATTTTTGGTTTGTTTCCAGCGAATACTGTCAAGGACGATGATATTGAAATTTACGACGAAAACGGCAACACGCAACAGACCTTTTTAACCCTTCGACAACAACTCAAAAAACGAGCGGAAGTTCCCAACATCGCACTGTCTGATTTTATTGCTCCGAAGTCTACTGGGCAAACCGATTATATGGGTTGTTTTTGTGTGAGTACAGGATTTGGAACGAAAGCACTTGCCGACGCTTATGAAGCAGATCATGATGATTATAATTCTATTATGATCAAAGCATTGGCAGACCGATTGGCAGAGGCTTTTGCAGAGTATTTACACAAAGAAGTGCGGGTGAATCACTGGGGGTATGCTGCCGATGAAAACTTATCAAATACCGATTTAATCAAAGAAACGTTACAAAGGCATCCGTCCCGCGCCTGGTTACCCTGCTTGCCCAGACCATTTGGAAAAACAAACGATTTGGAAACTTTTAGAAGTCAAAGAGCAGATAGGAGTGGAGTTGACCGATAGCTTGGCCATGTGGCCCGCCGCCAGTGTGAGTGGGTATTATTTTGGAAACCCTGAAGCCAAATATTTTGGATTGGGGAAAATTACCGAAGATCAATTGATTGATTATTCCAAACGAAGAAACATAAGTATAGAAGACGCGCGAAAATGGTTAAACCCAAATTTAGCAAACTAAAGAGTACACTATGAAAGTTACAGAACACTTAAAAAATGCCAACGGAAAGACCTTGTTTTCTTTTGAAATTATTCCACCAAAAAAAGGAAAAAATATTCAGGAGTTGTATGACAATATTGATCCCTTGATAGAATTTAACCCTCCATTTATTGATGTTACCACGTCTAGGGAGGAGTATATTTATATTGAGAAAAAAGGCTTGTTTGATCGAAAAATCACTCGAATGCGTCCAGGGACATTGGGGATTTGTGCGGCCATCAAACACAAATACGAAGTCGATACCATTCCGCACGTGCTTTGTGGCGGGTTCACCAAAGAAGAAACAGAGTACTTATTGGTAGATTGTCATTATTTAGGCATCAATAATGTGATGGCGCTTCGTGGCGATGCTATGCCCCATCAAAAATATTTTGAACCCACTAAAGGGGGACACAATTATGCAACAGATTTGGTACAACAAATACATAAATTAAACAAAGGACAGTATTTACACGATGTTGTAGAGGTTGACAACAAGCCTGACTTTTGCATTGGCGTTGCCGGCTATCCTGAAAAACATATTGAATCTCCGTCCTTACATTCGGATTTGTTGCGGTTAAAAGAGAAAGTAGATGCCGGTGCCGATTATGTGGTCACTCAAATGTTTTTTGATAATCAACGCTATTTTAAATTTGTAAACAAAGCAAGAGAAATGGGTATAACAATTCCGATTATTCCAGGCATCAAACCTTTGGCCATTCAAAAGCATTTACAATTGTTACCTCAAGTTTTTAAAATAGACCTGCCAGAGGCACTTATCAAAGAAGTCAATACATGTAGTTCAAATGCTCAAATAAGACAAGTGGGGGTTGAATGGGCCATACAGCAATCCAAAGAATTGCTGGACTTTGGCGTGCCGGTATTGCATTATTATTCGATGGGAAAAAGTGATAATATCAAAGCCATTGCTTCCCAATTGTTTTAAGTGACTCGATTTGTCAGTTCGAGTGTTTTTTGTTTGCAAAAAATGTATCGAGAACAGATCAATTAGCCCACACTACAAAACAAAAAAAATCCTGTGAAATTGACTTCACAGGATTTTTTAATAGTGTATTAAAGAAGTACTTATTCTTTGACGATTTTCATTGTCTTACTATTGTTTGAGTTATCTTTAAGTTGAGCAAAATAAACACCCTTATTCAAATCAGAGATATCAAATGAATTGTTGTTAAGTTGAGATGCATTAAGTTTCATAACCTTCTGTCCAAGTTGGTTGAAAATTGAAATTTCTTTGATATTACTAATGTCAGTACCTGCGATATTAATTAACCCGTTTGTTGGATTTGGATAAAGTTCTACGTCTGATGTATTAAAACCTTCAACAGAAAGGCTAGAGGTAACAGCTACGGACATATTATCTATCACAAACCGATACATATTTGTGCAATCCCAGTGTCTAACAAACATTCTTACGGTTAGGTTAGAAAAATCTGTCACGGCGTCGACGTTCTCAATTGTAATAGAAACGGTTTTTGGAGAACTTGCACTTGCAGCACTCGTTAATGTTTCAGTATGAAAAGTATAAGGTTGACCATCTATATCTTCTATTGACTCATACAGTCCAATAGAAAATTTTTCTCCAGCCCAATCGGAATCTGATGCATACACATCAAGAGATATAGTAACACTTGCTGTATTGGCAGGAATAGTCATTTCAGGACTAAGAATCCAATTGTCAGGTGTTAATGGTCCAACAGTATTGTTATATGATTCTGAGAAAAACCCTACATCAAGTGGGTCAGTCTCAGTGGCGGCTGTATTAATGGCTCCGAAGCCATAAGTATCCCCGTCACTATCAACAGTTATATAGTCCGCTGTTGCATAATCTTCACAATCTGTAGACCATAATGTGTCTTGTGAATAGCTGAAAAACCCTGCAAGTAGGGCTAATAAAGTAATTTTTTTCATAGTATTTTGTTTATTGATTAATATGTAAAATTAAACAAAAATTACTTATAATACAAATAGGGTTTTTACTAATAAACTCATTTTGAGAATTTTATTAAATAAATAATATTTTTTTTAGGTTAAATTAGTTTTCATTAAACAATTCTAAAGAATCATTATTTAGAACATAGCAGATTTAATTATTTAACGTATTTCTAAGAAACAATAGGTTTTATATGTTTAATTTTGGATTTCAATACGGACTGTTTGAAGAAAATTGAAACCATAAAAAAACCAATCACTTATGAGATGGAGCTTTTCGAAAAGAAATTTCGATTGTCCATGTCCAGTCGGGTGGCACTTCTGAACCGTATTACGCATTACATCGTCAATCGGAAAGGGAAACAAATGCGTCCCATGTTTGTGTTTTTGACGGCAAAAATGATATCCAATGGGGATGTAAGCGAACGTACCTATCGCGGTGCTTCTGTTTTAGAGTTGATTCATACCGCTACTTTGGTGCATGACGATGTGGTGGATGAAAGCGACCGTCGTCGTGGTTTTTTCTCTATAAACGCACTTTGGAAAAATAAGATTGCAGTTTTAGTGGGCGATTTTTTATTGTCAAAAGGCCTTCTACTCTGCATTGACAACAACGATTTTGATTTGTTGAAAATAATTTCGGTGGCCGTTCGTGAAATGAGCGAAGGTGAATTGTTACAAATAGAAAAAGCTAGAAATTTAGATATTACCGAAGCCATCTATTACGAAATAATTCGTCAAAAGACCGCTACGCTCATTGCTGCCTGTTGCAGTTTGGGGGCTGCTTCTGTGAAACCTCTTTCTGAAGAGGTAGAAACGATGCGTAAATTTGGAGAGCTTATTGGGATGTCGTTTCAAATAAAAGATGACCTATTTGATTATGGCACCCAACAAATAGGAAAACCAACAGGGATTGATATCAAAGAACAAAAAATGACGCTTCCACTTATTTATGTGCTCAATCACTGTTCTAAAAAAGAAAAAAGTTGGTTGATTAATTCTATTAAAAATCACAACAAAGATACCAAACGTGTCAAAGAAGTCATTGCTTTTGTAAAAGACAATGGGGGCTTGGACTATGCCGTTTCTAAGATGAAGTCATTTCAAGAGCAGGCTTTAAAATTACTGGAGCCTTTTCCAGAATCACCTTACAAAAATTCATTGATTTTGATGGTGAATTACGTGATTGAAAGAAATAAATAAAGGGATTAAAGTCCTAGGTATTCTAACGCTGGGCTTCCAAATTCATAGCCATAAGCCCTCCACGAGTTGGCGTTGCTTTCATATTTCCAAACAACTTCTCCATCAGGGGTGACTTCCCACATTCCAAAACCACCTTCACAGATAAGGGTGTTTCCATTAACCAACCGATCTGCACCCGAAATTTTTCCATGATATAATTCTTCATCGGTAAAGCTCCAAACGGTAGTGGGTTCATTGTTAGTATTAGGAAGTAATGAAAAAGGTTCCGGAAGCATCAGTTCATAGACGGTAGATTGTTCCAATCCGTCTGGTCCACTATTGCCATAAACCAAGACGTTGCCTTCTCCAGGCACGCCATTCTCTAATAAATTAGGAAAGTGATTGTTGTAAAAAGTTCGCGTTCCCAAAGTATTGTTATAAGCACTTGGGTTTCCAAATCTGTAGAGCAAATCGCCTCCTTTATTATAGTTTCCACCTATTGAACTACTCGCTTCACTAATTGTGGTGCTGTGATCGATAACCCATACTTCACTAAAGAAGTTGACACTGATGTATATAATGTCTTTGACAGTATCGTAGTCAATGCCATTTGCATGCATGAAATCGCCGTTCGATTCTAAATTATAGTTGATATTAATCTTTTGTGGGTTGTTTGCGACTGAATTGTAATTAAGTGCATTAGAATCATACTCTTGAACAATATGATCCCAGCTACGCCATTCCCATTCCACTTGATTTGTCGTAGGATTTACTTCAATTAATTTTTCTACATAAATAGATTCGGTGAAATTCACACCTGCATTTTGAGCTGTTGTTGGGTCAATTTCTTCCCACACTAAAAAGATCACATTTCCATTTGGTAGCATTTCAACATCATGGTGCCCGATGTCATTGCCATTTATATAATCATAACTCCACTCTTCCGTACCAGTTTCGTCAAAAATTTTAATCACTCCACCATAGCCTCCAAAACTAAAAAAGACTTCGGCTCTTTTAAACATACCAATACTTTTTCCGTTTGGCAATAATTCAAAGTCGTTTCCAAGTTTTGTTTCAAAATTCCATTCGTGAACGGTATTCCCTTTCTTGTCTATTAAAAAAGATGTTAAACTTCCGCCTTTAACAAGCAAGCTTAAATTGTCATGAATTTTTTCAGGAACGTACACTGTAACATTCTCAGTTAAAATAACTTCGGGTTCAGGGGGGGTTATTTCCGAATCCTTGTTGCAACTAAAAATTAAAGTAATAAATGAAAAAGCAATTATTGTTTTATGTATCATGTTCCAAAAATAAACAAAAAAATGTATTATGTATCTAACTTAAATCTCGTATTTTTATGAATCGAAAAAATTTAAAAGAAAAGTATTTAATTTGATATCAAAATCTACCATAGATCAAGTATTTGACACTGCCCGTGTAGAGGAAGTGATTGGTGATTTTGTACAATTAAAAAAATCGGGGAGTAACTTTAAAGGTTTAAGTCCTTTTAGCGAAGAGCGAACCCCAAGTTTTATGGTGTCTCCTGTGAAACAAATTTGGAAAGATTTTTCAACAGGAAAAGGAGGGACTTCGGTTTCGTTTTTAATGGAACACGAACATTTTACGTATCCAGAAGCCATCAAATATTTAGCACGAAAATATAATATTGAAGTTGAGGAAACTGTTCAGTCGGATTCCGATAAAGAAGCTGCAGGGGAACGCGAAAGCATGTACTTAGTCAGTGAATATGCCAGAACCTATTTCCATAATACATTGCTTAAAACAGATGCTGGAAAAGCCATCGGTTTGAGTTACTTTAAGGAACGTGGGTTTACCGATGAGACGATTAAAGAATTTCAGTTAGGGTATTCTACGGATGCTTGGAGTGGATTGACGGATACTGCCCTTAAAAAAGGCTATCAGCTCAAATATTTAGAAAGTACGGGGCTTTCAATTGTGAAAGAAACCAAACAGTTTGACCGTTTCAAAGGGCGGGTCATGTTTCCCATTCATAGTATGTCGGGACGGGTACTTGGTTTTGGTGGTCGAATTTTAGCTAAAAATGAAAAAGCGGCCAAATATCTCAACTCTCCAGAGAGTGATATTTATCATAAAAGTAAAGTGTTGTATGGCATTTACTATGCCAAGCAAACGATTGCTAAAGAGGACAATTGTTATTTAGTAGAAGGATATACCGATGTGATTCAGTTGTATCAGAAAGGAGTTAAAAACGTGGTCTCTTCTTCAGGAACTGCTTTAACTCCCGACCAGATTCGATTGATCAATCGTTTGACTAAAAACATTACAGTACTGTTTGATGGCGATCCTGCAGGAATACGCGCTGCGCTACGAGGAATCGATTTGATTTTGGAGCAAGGTATGAATGTAAAAATTTGCACTTTTCCCGAAGGTGAAGATCCGGATAGTTTTGCAAAACAAAATACGCTTGAAGAATTACAAACGTACCTCAAGGAAAATGCGAAGGATTTTATTGCTTATAAGGCGTCTTTGCTCATGGAGGAAGCCCAAAATGATCCAGTGGCAAAAGCCAATCTGATTCGGGATATAGTCACGAGTATTTCTAAAGTAACGGATAATATTCAACGTGAAATATATGTAAGGGAATGTTCGCGTATTATGGACATTAGCGAAGAAGTGCTTTTTAGTACGCTGGCTCAAATGGGTAAAAAAGCGCAAAATGACGCTAACAAATCCTACAATCAAAAACAGAAAGCTTTTGAGGTTGTGAAGTCTACAGCAGCCCCTATAAAAGTAGATATTCAATATGAGTTAGAGCAAAAAATCATTGAAATATTACTTCTTTATGGAAGTCGAAAAGAGTCTTTTGAGGATTTAATACTGAAGGAAAATGACAAAGGGGCACTAGCACTTGAACCTGTCATTCACGAAGTCAAAGTTTTTGAGAAAATATTTCTGGATTTACAAGAAGATGAAATGCAGTTCACCAATGAAAACTTTAAAACACTGTATTATACGATTATCGACAGTTTAAACCAGTCGGATGATTTTGTAATTGAAACTTTTGTGAACCATTTAGATCCTGTTTTAGCTTCAGATGTGACTGATATTTTGATGAATGAAGAACGGTATAATCTTCATAATTGGGAGAAAAACAATATTTTTCCAAAACAAAAAGATGTCAGTATCGCACAATTGGTAAGTGAAACAATTCTGACGCTTCGTTGTTATTTAATTGATCGAAAGGTAGATGAAATCAAGCAAGATACCCAAGATGAAGTTGACCACCGAGCCCTTTTAGAAGATGTGTTGAATTATTCTAATTTAAAAATGTTGTTGTCAAGAAAATTAAGTCGTGTGCTCTAGACCTTATTTCTTCTGACGCCCGTGATCGATTAATTCTACAAGATTTGAGACATTTAATTTTTTCATCAAACGCAATTTGTAGGTGCTCACAGTTTTTTCATTGATGTCCAATTGATTTGCAATGTCTTTATTTCTTTTTCCCGATGAAATGAGTTTTAAAACTTCAACCTCACGTGTTGAAAGTTTCTTGTATAGATTCATGGTTCCTAGACTGTCTTTTTCAAATGTAAGAGTCTCCGCAAGTTCTTTACTGACATAGATACCTCCTTTGAAAACCTTTAGGATGGCTTTTTTTATAGTGGAGGTGGTCACTGTTTTAGATAAATACCCTGAAGCTCCTGCTTTGATCGCGCTGATCGCATAAATATCTTCTGGATGTGTGCTAAAAATAATAACACTTACATCGTTAAATTCTTTTTTGATCGAACGCAGCACTGTGATTCCATTGATATCAGGAAGGTCTATCGTCATAAGAACGATGTCTGTATTGGACTTTTTGAGATAGTCTAAAAGTTGCTTTGCAGAGCTGGCTGTGTTTACAATTTTAATGTCTTTTGAGTTTTCAAAAAACATACGAATCCCATAGCTAACAATGGGTTGATGGTCTGCAACGAGGACTCGAATCATTTTAGTTTAGTGTTTTAAATCGTCAGGAATTTCACATACAGGAATGGGGTTCATTTTGTGTTTATTGGCAGTATTGTATCGTGAATAAATCTCAAAAACGGTCCGCTCTCTCCCTTCAAAATCATTAATTGTTTTTCCGTTTTCAACGGCCTTCATGGCCCATTCTAGTTCGGGATACGAAGCTCCAATTTGGTCTTCATCACTTCTCGCATCTCCAAACAAACCGTCACTAGGCGCAGCTGTTAAGATGCTTTGAGGGATTTCTAAAGATTTTCCTAAATCGTACACTTCCGATTTTAATAGATCGGCAATTGGGCTGAGGTCAACCCCTCCATCTCCATATTTTGTATAAAATCCAACACCAAAATCTTCTACTTTATTTCCGGTTCCAGCCACCAGCTTCCCTAAAAGGCCCGCATAATAATAAAGTGTTGTCATTCGCAAACGTGCTCTGGAGTTTGCCAATGCCATATCTACTGTAGAGGTTTCCCCTTCTAAATTAATTTCAGTTTTGAAACTATCAAAAACAGGACTTAAATCAACTCGTGTTGAGCTTACGTTTGGGAATCTTTTTGTAAGTTGTTCAATGTGTTCTTGAGCTCTTGAGACATGACTTTTTGCTTGGTGAATAGGCATTTCTAAACACATCACATCCAAGCCTGTCATAGCACAAAGTGTTGAGGTTACTGCAGAATCTACCCCTCCAGAAACTCCAATTACAAATCCATTTACGTTTGCGTTTTCAGCATATTCCTTTAACCATTTGACAATGTATGTGGTTACCATTTTTGTTTTCATAGACGCCATATTTAATAGAAGTACAAAAGTAAACTATTCTTAATAATTTATTTTCAATTTTGACTGAATTTAAATAGGTTGAGATTTACAATGCAGTATTAATTTTTAATATAATCTCAACCTTAAACCAAAATAGATTAATTACTTTTGTGTTTCAAATGGTATTAAACTTATAATTTTGAAACTAAACGGAACGCAATTAAGATCGTTTTATATCTCAAAAAGCATTGTTTTTTTGTTGGTTATTTGTGTCTTTTCTTGTCAAAAGACATCAAAAGTAGAGAGCGAAATATCTAACATTGATGTGGATATAAATATCGAAAGGTTCGATCAGTTATTTGCAACTTCATCCCCTTCTGATTTACCAGATTTAAAACAAAAATACCCGTTTTTATTTTCCAAAAGATACTCAGATTCTGTTTGGATTCAACGTATGAACGACCCGATTCAACAGCTTCAGAACACAGCTGTAGACAGTGTTTTTGAAGATTTTGCAAACACGGAATCCGAAATATTTAGGTTTTATCAACACCTCAAATATTACAATAAAGGACTTAAGGTGCCTCGTTTAATTACGTTGATATCAGATGTTGATTACCGCAATAAAGTGGTGGTTACAGATTCTATCGTGTTAATAGCATTAGATACTTACCTAGGTACTGATCACGAGTTTTATGCGAGTTTTTATGATTACATCAAACAAAATTTAAACAAAAGCCAAATTGTGGCTGACTTGGCAACAGCTTATGCAGAGCAATTGATTTATCAACCCAAGCGAGCTACGTTTCTAGAAGAAATGATTTACTTTGGTAAACAATTATACCTAAAAGACCTCTTGATTCCGTTCAAAGAGAACAATGAAAAAATAGGTTATTTGCCAGCGCAATATGACTGGGCAGTAGACAATGAGTTTTATATTTGGCAGTACTTTGTTGAAAAGGAATTGTTGTACAAAACGGATCGTAAATTATTGTCACGATTTATCATATCGGCGCCTTTTTCACGCTTTAATCTAGAACTGGATAATGAGTCGCCTGGGCGTCTGGGTCAATACATAGGGTGGCAAATAGTAAAGTCTTATATGGAAAATAATACGATTTCATTAATAGATATGCTTCAGATGGAGGCGACAGAAATTTTTAATAACGCAAAATTTAAACCAAAAAAATAATGGCAAAGACTCATACTTCAAAGATAGAAATGACCGTAGAATTAGATGAAAATCGTGTGCCAGAAAATTTATTCTGGACGGCTCAAGATGGAGGGGTTGCTAATGAAGAAGCCAAAGCCATGATGTTGTCTGTGTGGGATCAAAAAAAGCAAGAAACGCTTCGGATTGATTTATGGACAAAAGACATGCCAGTGGATGAAATGAAATTATTTTTTCATCAAACTTTGGTCACGATGAGTGATACTTATTTAAGGGCTACGCAAGACGAGAAAATGACTGCGACGATGAAAGATTTTTGTGATTATTTTGCTGAGAAATTAGAGCTTGTTAAAAAGTAAATTACCACTCATTTAATCGGTTGGAATCTAATTTTAAAAAGATAAAAACCAATATTGTAAAAGCCCAAAGACCTGAGCCTCCATAACTAAAAAAGGGCAAAGGAATTCCAATAGTTGGTATAAGCCCCATAACCATTCCGACATTAATCAGAAAATGAACAAACAGTATACTGGCTACACTATAACCATAAACCCTACTAAATTGTGATTTTTGTTGTTCTGACAGATACAAAATCCTTAAAATTAACAGTACAAATAAAATAATAACAGTGCTACTTCCAACGAACCCCCATTCTTCACCAACGGTACTAAAGATGTAATCGGTGTGTTGTTCTGGTACAAATTTTCCTTTGGTACGCGTACCGTCCATAAAGCCTTTTCCAAAAGTACCTCCAGATCGAATTGCTTTTTCAGACTCATTCAGGTTGTATAAAATATTCCGTTTCATAGCTTGCAATTTGTCGGGATCTTTTTCTAAGCGAAGCCAAAGTCCAATACGATCTTTTTGGTGATTTTGAAGGACGTTATTGTAGGCCCATTGAACTCCCAAACACAATCCAATACTGCAAATTAATATTGTAAATACGCCTCTGAATTTTTTCTTTTTGCGTTTAAAAAACAGTTGATACATCAAAAGCACTCCAGAAAGGACAATGCATACAGATATTGCAGAAAATTTTAAAGTCGCGATTCCTAAAAACGCTACAAATACTGCAAATAAGAGGTAATACTGAGGAATACCTTCTCTGTAAAATACAAAAAATAAACTTCCAAACACAAGTGTGCTCCCTGCATCATTTTGTAGTAGGATCAAACCTGCAGGAATTACCACTAAAATCGCAGCTCTTATCTGATCTTTTTGTTCTTTGATGTTGGTTTGTAGATCGCTAATATACTTGGCTAATGCCAAGGCTGTAGCAAATTTGGCAAATTCACTCGGTTGTAAGGTCATGCCTCCTAAATCATACCATGAGATGGCGCCGTTTATTTGTTTTCCAAAAATAAATAATCCAATTAAGGATAGGATGGATCCTAGGTAAATAATACTGGCAAAGCGTTCGTAAAATTTAGCATCTACAGATAAAATGAGTATAATTAATACAACAGAACTTAGAATGAAAAAGAGTTGTTTTCCGTAGGGTTTAGTGATGTCTAAATAAGAGACAAATTCACCTGCAGCAGCGGCAGACAAAATATTGAAATACCCAAAAATAACCAGTACTGTAAAAATAATTACAGCCATCCAATCCAGTTGAAAACTATTGGCGCGTTTCAGGTTCATTTATCATTAATTTTAAAAGGTTTACCACTGTAGGGTTTGAGGTATTCATTTTCCAAACTTTTTTCGATGACCAGCTTCTCCATACGTTTTAAAGTGACGTCTCCTTTTATATATTTTTCAATCATTAAACTCGCCATACGTCCTGCCCAACGGGACCCGTAATACCCGTTTTCAACGAGGATGGCAATCGCAATTTTAGGGTCTTCTTTTGGAGCAAAAGCCACGAATATTGAGTGGTCTGTGAGTTGTTGTCTTACCCCGTCAATTTTAGTAAAATTTTCGGCAGTCCCTGTTTTACCACAAATTTCTATTCCTGGAACTTTTAAAAAACTAGCCGTTCCTTTGTTGTATACATTGTGCATTCCTTCAATTATGGCATCATAATATTTAGGGTTGATGGATGTTTGTTTAGGAATCGTAAAGTTAGGATCCATATTCTCATTTTCAATAGATTTTATGATATGAGGGGTGTAATAATGACCTTTATTTGCAATCGCAGCGGTCATATTTGCCAATTGAATGGGTGTCACTAAAATTTCTCCTTGACCAATAGCATTTGAAATGATGGTGGTCGCACCCCATTGAAATTCGGGATACCATTTGTCATAATAGCTTCCATTAGGAATGTTTCCTTTTTTTCCAACAGATAAATCATTTCCTAAGAAATTACCCAAACCAAAACTTTTTATGTGGTTACTCCAGATATCCATGGATTGAGAAGCATTACTGTATTTCTCAATAGTAGTTCTAAATGCCATCGCAAAATAGGAGTTGCACGAATAACTAATCCCAGAATCTAGATTTCTATAACCCCCACCGCAATGACACTGCATGATGCGTTTGTTTTTTCCATAGATGTATCTTCCCGAACAAATGATGTTTGTTTTTGGAGTGATAGCCTTCTCTTGTAAGGCAGCTAATGCGACTAATAATTTGAAAGGAGATCCTGGAACATGCATTCTTGTAAGTCCTTTGTCAATTAAAGGTCTGTGAATGGTGTCTAAGTATAATTTGGTGTAGTTTTTGGATCGTTGGCGCCCTACTAATAAGTTTGGATTGTATGAAGGTGCCGAAACAAGGCTTAAGATTTCGCCAGTACTTGGCTCAATCGCTACAATTCCACCAATTTTGTTTTGCATTAGCAATTCTCCATAGGCTTGTAACTCAGAGTCAATGGTAATTTTTATATCCTTTCCAGGAACAGGAAGCGTGTCAAATGCCCCTTGTTTATAGGCTCCGATATCTCTGTTATAAATATCTTTTTGGATGTATTTTACCCCTTTAACTCCTCTTAACGTTTTTTCATACGAGATTTCGACTCCTTGCTTTCCAATTAAATCACCAAGCCGATAGTAGGCATCCTTAGCAATTTCTTTATTATTTGCTTCAGCAATGTACCCTAAAACATTGGCGCCAATTGAAGTTTGATAATCTCTCAACGACCTTTTTTGAATATAAAATCCTTTAAATTTTCTTAATTTTTCTGATAGAAAAGCATAATCTTCTTTAGAGAGGTGGCGTAAGAAAGGAGATGGAAGTCGTGGAGAATAATTTTTAGCACGCTTAAAGGATTTAAAAAAAGTAACCTTGTCAATCTTTAATAAATCACAAAATAGTATCGTATCCAAAGGCTCAACTTCTCTAGGAATTATCATCACATCATAGCTTGGTTGATTGGCCACTAAAAGACTGTCATTTCGATCGTAGATATAGCCACGTTTTGGGTAATGAAACACTTTTCGAATGGCATTGTCATTATCAATGTCGAAAGCGTTGGCAGTATAGATTTGTAAATAAAATAAACGTCCAACAAAACTAATTCCTGTTATAATGACCAGTCCAAAAAGAAGTATTTTTCTCATGCCTCTTTTTTGCTAAATAATGAATTAAATAGTAAACACAATATTAGTGTAAAGATACTTGAGTGTAAGGCTTGTTGTAGAATTAGTACTGTTTTAGTTTTATCAAAAATGACAAGAGAAAACACTATTAAGTGATGGATGACGATGAGTAACAAAAAATAAATCAACCGTCGGGAGAAGTCTGTGTTGCTAAATTTTATAGATTGATAATCATAAGCTGCTCCAAACGAAAATTTTAAAAAAAGAGGTCGAATGTAAGCAATGGTAACACTAGCTGCCGCATGCACACCACCAGAATCTAAAAATATATCAATAGTATATCCTAACAAAAAACTCAGAAAAATGAACAACAATCGATTGTTTATGACTGGGTACAATAATATAAAAATGACGTAAACAAATGGGTTTATGTGCCCCATAAAATTTATGTTGCTACACACTAGAACTTGAAGTAAAGTGACTCCTATAAAGCTCAGAATAATTTTCAGTACAATATTATTCATCGGAAATATTTAAGGCTTTAAGCTCGTTAATATCTGTATTTTTTATGATGTAAACGTGTTCAAGATTTTTCATGTCATTGAATAATTTCACATCAATAATATAAAGATCTTCTGTGTCATTGAGACGGTAAGAGTCAATAGTTCCAACAGGCATATTTGGTGGAAAGGTTGAGGAGTATCCGCTAGTAACAATTGTGTCACCAATAGATAGTTTTACTAGATCTTGAATGTCTTTTAATTGTGTAATTTCTGGAGATTTACCATCCCAACTTAAGATTCCAAAATAATTGGTTTTCTTTAATTTCACATTGATTCGACTGTTTGTGTTTAAAATTGATAACACCCTAGAGTAATTTTTAGAAGTTTGGTCAACGATACCCACAATACCTTTGGAAGTGATTACTCCGTAATCTTCTTCAATATGATCAATTTGCCCTTTGTTAAGAGTTAGATAATTGTTGGGAAGAGCGTAACTATTTTTATAAACGAGACTTGAGTACAATTCATATTTATATTCTAAAAGTGTGTCAATTGGCACTGCGTTTTCTTGACTAAAAACGGTCATTTTCATACGTTTATTTTCCTCCAAAAGGATTTGATTTTCCTTTTTTAAATTGAAATATTGAGTAATGCCATTATATGTGCCGTAGATACTGCCTGTTATTTGATTGGAGGAGTTCAGGAATTTACTACGGTGATATTCATGAGATTGAATCGTGAGTGAAAGGGCGCAAGAGAGCAACAATAAAAACAAGACAAATGTTTTGTTTTTAATGAAGAAATTAAAAAGTTGTTGCATTACTTAAGAGCTATTTGATCAAGACACTTTTATACTTTGCGATATTTTTCAGAACAATTCCAGTTCCTCTAACAACTGCTCTTAGGGGGTCTTCCGCAATATAAACAGGCAAGTCTGTTTTTTGAGACAATCGCTTATCTAGACCTCTTAGCATGGAGCCACCACCTGCAAGATATATACCTGTATTGTAGATATCAGCAGCGAGTTCTGGAGGTGTTTGTGAGAGTGTTTCCATAACAGAATCCTCAATTCTTAAAATTGATTTATCTAATGCTTTTGAAATTTCCCGGTGCGTAATTTGAACTTGTTTGGGTTTCCCTGTTAATAAATCTCGTCCTTGAACATTCATTTCATCTGGTGGCACTTCTAAATCTTCAGTTGCTGCACCAATTTGTATTTTTATTTTTTCAGCAGTACGATCTCCAACATACAAGTTATGTTGTGTTCGCATATAATAAATGATGTCATTCGTAAAAACATCTCCTGCAACTTTTACTGATTTGTCACATACAATGCCGCCCAGAGCAATCACGGCAATTTCAGTAGTTCCACCACCAATATCAACAATCATGTTTCCTTTAGGTTGCATGATGTCTACCCCAATCCCAATAGCTGCTGCCATCGGCTCATGAATCAGATAGACTTCTTTGCCATTTACGCGTTCAGCAGATTCTTTTACTGCTCGCATTTCTACTTCGGTAATTCCAGAAGGAATACAAATCACCATTCTAAGAGAGGGAGCAAATAACTTGTTTTTTAGTGCGGGAATACTTTTGATAAACAAACTTATCATTTGTTCAGATGCATCAAAATCTGCAATAACTCCATCCTTTAGTGGCCGAATTGTTTTGATGTTTTCATGTGTTTTTCCTTGCATCAAGTTCGCTTCTTTCCCAACAGCAATAATTTTTCCTGAGACGCGATCTCTAGCTACAATAGAGGGACTGTCAATTACAACTTTGTCATTGTGAATTATCAAGGTGTTGGCAGTACCTAAGTCGATGGCTATTTCTTCTGTCAAGAAGTCAAAAAATCCCATATGCTATAAAAAATTTATAAAAAAAATTAATGTGTTATGCTGTTTTGTAAATGTACTAAAATAAATTTTAGTTTGATAACTGCTTTTGCTTAAATAATTTAGTGTTTAAAATGACGTGTTTTTGTAAAGACCATTGCTACATTGTTTGCATTACAATAATCAATACTTAACTGGTCTTTAATCGATCCCCCAGGTTGAATAACCGCTGTAATTCCTGCATTTTTGGCAATTTCTACACAATCAGGAAATGGAAAAAAAGCATCGCTAGCCATTACAGCTCCGTTCAATTTAAAGTTAAATGAATTTGCTTTGTGGATGGCTTGGTTTAATGCATCAACACGGCTAGTTTGCCCTGTCCCACTTGCAAATAATTGTTTGTTTTTTGCTAAAACGATTGTATTTGATTTTGTGTGTTTACAAATTTTAGAAGCAAATAATAAATCATCAATCTCACTTTCAATTGGCGTCGCAGTGGTGGCGTTTTCTAATATTTTTCGTTCATCGGTAATCATGTTTTTTTCCTGAACTAAGACGCCATTCAAACAGCTTCTAACACTTGTTTCGGGTAAAGTAACCGAATTTTGAATCAATAAAATTCTATTTTTCTTTCCTTTTAAAAGTGCTTCTGCTTCTGCGCTAAAAGAAGGTGCAATGACCACTTCACAAAATAATGAATGAATTTCTTCAGCAGTTGCCAAGTCAATTTCAGAATTAGAAATTAATACGCCTCCAAAAGCAGATACAGGATCTCCAGCCAATGCATCTACATACGCTTCATGTAGGGTCTCTCGCTGTGCAACGCCGCAAGCATTGTTGTGTTTTAAAATGGCAAATGTGGGTGCCTCGTCATGAAATTCGTTCATAAGATTCACTGCAGCATCCACATCTAAAAGATTATTATAGCTTAATTCTTTTCCGTGAAGTTTGGTAAACATGGCTTCAAAGTCACCAAAGAAATACCCTTTTTGGTGCGGGTTTTCACCATAACGAAGTACTTTTCCTTGCGTTTCACTTAGTTTTAAAACAACCTCTTCTTTATCACTATTAAAATAATTAAAAATGGCACTATCGTAATGTGATGATACATTGAAAGATTTTGTTGCAAATCGTTTGCGATCTTCAATTGAAATACTCCCTTTATCTTCTGAAATAAGAGACAAGAATTCAGCATAATCATCTACAGAGGACACACATATCACGTCTTTATAATTTTTGGCAGCAGCACGAATTAATGAAATTCCACCAATGTCGATTTTTTCAATAATAGCATCATTGCTAGCATCGGAAGCAACCGTTTTTTCAAAAGGATAAAGATCTACAATAACAGCATCAATTTGAGGAATTGAAAATGAAGTCATTTCTGCCACATCTTGTGTGTTGTCTTGACGATTTAAAATTCCACCAAATATTTTTGGATGTAAGGTTTTTACACGGCCTCCAAGAATAGAAGGATAGTCTGTAATGTCTTCTGCAGGTACAACTTTGATTCCTAAGTCGTTAATGAATTTTTGAGTACCTCCCGTGGAGTATATGGTAACGCCTTGTGCGTTTAGTTTTTCAACAATGGGTGCGAGCCCCTCTTTGCTAAACACTGATATTAAGGCGGATTTAATTGTTTTGCTTTGGCTCATTTTGAAGTCTAAAAATTAAGATTCAAAAGTAGGGAATTATCACAAAAAAATAGAGCTAAATACTTTCTAAAAACAAGATTTTTTTAACTAATCATTAGAGTTATTAACAACTACATCAATGTAGCAACCATTTGACATACAAATTCTAAAAAACGTTCATCGGCATCTGTAAAAGGGTCGGTTGTATTTGAATCAATATCAATTTGTCCTATGTTTTTTCCATTGACAAATAAAGGGACAACAATTTCAGATTTAACACTTATACTACACGCAATATAATTATCCTGGGCTTTTACGTCCGGAACCACAAAGTTTTGATTACTAACGGCAACTTGTCCACAAATACCTTTTCCAAATGGTATGATGGTATGATCTGTAGGAGTCCCTGAATATGGGCCAAGTTTTAACTCATTTTTATTTCCATTTTTGAAATAAAACCCAACCCAATCGTAATGGGGTATTTCAGCCTTTAGTAAATTACAAATGAGCTGTAAGGTTCGATCTTTTGAGCTAGAATCTGCAATCAGAGCTGTTATTTTAGGTTTTAAATCATCAAAAGTCATAAAAATAAATTTTTACAAAAATAACAATTATCGGATGTGAGCTATCCAAAAGAGGTGTTATTTTTTGTTAATTTTATGGCAACCAGTGTCATAAATAGGAGCAGTTTCATTAAATTTGTACAATGCAAAAAACTGTATCACATAAAGTTTTTTCAATCGCGCTAGCACTTTTAGTTCTTTTGTCAACATTTTCATTTAAAATTGAAACCCATTTTTGTGGATCAAAAATGGTAGATGTTGCTGTATTTTCAAAGGTAAAGTCTTGTTGCCAAGTCGCTGTAAAAACTTCTACTGATTTTCAGTTTACCAAAAAAAGTTGTTGCAGTAATAAGGTTATTTCTGTAGATGGATTAAAGCAATTTAAAGTTGTTTCGTTTTCAGAAGAACTTCCAATTGAAAAGGATTTCAAATTGCCTTCAAAATTATATTTTGAACTAGCTTTTTTCATTTCTTCAATTCAAGACTTTTATCACAATTATACTCCACCCTTTAAAGAGTTGGATTTTCAAATTCAACATCAAGTTTTTTTGATTTGATTTCGTACTCATAGATTGGCTTTTTCATAGTAATAAATGAATAATGTCGCATCCTATTACAGTATTAATTCTAAATCAAATCACAATGAAATCTACAGTATATTTTATATTATTATTGCCATTTTTTATTTTATCACAAAGTGAAATTAAAGGGATGGTTATGGAGTTAGATCCCCAAAATCAATACATCCCCTTGCTTGGCGCCAATGTTTTTTGGCTCAATACCAACATAGGCACCATCACTTCAGAGGACGGAACTTTTAAGTTACCTTATGAGACTTCTTACAAAAAATTAGTAATCAGTTATGTTGGGTTCAAAACAGACACTCTCAGTGTCGACAGTCCAAAAATGATTCATCACTTGCTTAAAGCGTCTGACGATTTAGGAGAAGTAACAGTTTCTGTACGTAAAAAATCCTCAGCCACTTCTTATTTGTCTTCTCAAAATATTTCTACTATTAGTAGTAAAGAGCTTTTGAAAGCAGCTTGTTGTAATTTGTCTGAAAGTTTTGAAACCAATCCGTCTATTGATGTTAATTATACGGATGCTATCTCAGGCACAAAGCAAATAAAAATGCTAGGTTTAACAAGTCCCTATATTTTAATTACAACAGAAAATATACCCTCGATTCGTGGTGCATCTCAAGCTTATGGTTTGAGTTTTATCCCAGGAACTTGGGTGGAGAGTATACAAATCACCAAGGGTGGAGGGAGTGTTGTTAATGGCTTTGAAAGTATCGCAGGGCAAATTAATGCGGAACTAGTGAAGCCAACTACGGATAGTAGCGTTTTTGTCAATGCATTTGGATCGTTGAATGGTCGGACAGAACTGAATACACATTTTAACAAAATTCTTTCTGAAAAATGGAGTACAGGTTTGTATTTGCATGCAAATAACAGGTCACAAAAGTTAGATAGAAATAAGGATTCATTTTTAGATATGCCATTGTCTAAACAGCTAAACATCATGAACCGTTGGCAATATTCTAACCTCGAAAAAGGGTTGATTAGTTTTTTAAATGTGCGCTACTTAACAGATAAAAAACAAGCTGGTCAACTTGATTTTGACCCTGAAACAGATCGGCTTTCCAACACAGTTTGGGGAAGTGAAATAGCAACCAAACGCTTTGAGATTTCAGCCAAATTTGGCTATGTAAATCCCGAAATTCCGTATCAAAGTTTGGGGTTTCAGATGTCATACAGTGATCATGATCAAACGTCTTATTTTGGATTAAATCAATACGATATACGTCATAAAAGTGTATACTCCAATTTAGTCTATAATTCAATTATTAGCGATTCAAGACATAAGATAAAAACTGGTTTAAATGCAACTTATGACGACTACAATGAGAGAGTTGATCTGGACTTATACGATAGAAGCGAACGCTCTATTGGTGGTTTTTTTGAATATAGTTTTGACAATTTAGAAGCACTTAATTTAACCGCAGGAATCCGTGTGGATCATCATAATTTATTAGGAACTTTTATCACGCCGAGGGTACATGCGCGTTACACGCCTTGGGAGAAATCAGCATTAAGAGTTTCGTTTGGGCGCGGAAAACGGGCTGCGAATATTTTTGCTGAAAACCAAAAATTGTTTGCAACTTCAAGAACTATTAACATACAAAGTACAGGCGGTAACGTCTATGGTTTAGACCCTGAAGTTGCATGGAATTATGGTGTCTCTTTTTTACAAGGATTTGAGTTATTTGGTAGAAAAGCAGATCTTACCTTAGATTTTTATCGAACAGATTTCCAAAATCAAGTGGTTGTCGATTATGAAAACCCCTATGAGGTCAACTTTTATAATTTGGAAGGTTCTAGTTTTGCCAACAGTTTCCAAGCGGAATTTAGTTTGAATATTTTAGAGCGTTTGGATTTTAAAACAGCTTATAAATTTTATGACGTTAAAACTCAATACAAATCCGGCAAACTAATGAAGCCATTGACTTCTCAACACCGTGTGTTTGCAAATTTATCTTTTGAAACAGTCAAAAAAGATAAAGGGGGGGTATGGAAATTTGATACTACATTTAATTGGTTTGGAAAACAGCGGTTTTCATCAACAGTTTCCAGTCCAGAAACTTATCAGTTGCCAAGCTATTCGCCAACCATTTCCACTTTGAATGCACAAATTACTAAAGTATTTTCGGACTCTTTTGAGCTTTATGTGGGTGCAGAAAACATCACTAATGCCACTCAAAAAAATCCAATTCTTAGCTCAGAAAATCCATTTGGTTCAAATTTTGATACTACATTTGTATATGGTCCAATATTTGGAAGTACCTATTATGCAGGCTTACGCTTTAAACTAAATTAATATATAAACACAAACATTATGAAAACAGTTTTCTTATCACTCACCATACTGTGCATGACTACCTTGAGTTTTGCTCAAAATAAAAATGCAAAAGCGTCCATTGAAGTAGATGGCGTTTGCATGATGTGTAAAAATCGTATCGAAAAAGCAAGCCTGAAAACAAAAGGGGTGAAATCTGCTGTTTGGAATGTAGACACACATGAGTTAAGACTTATTTTTGATGAAAATAGAACTGACCTTACAACCATTCAAAAAAAGATTGTGAGTGTTGGTCACGATACCAAAGAATTCAAAGCTACTGATGAAGCCTATGACAGTGTTCACCCGTGTTGTAAGTACAGAGAAGATGAGGTTGTTGAGGAGCATAAATAGTTTTAGTGAGTTTATGTCCGATCGGTCACAGAAATACGGAGAGGCAAACTAAACTCAAATTAAATTTGGATATAATTAGCTATATTTGTTTATATCGTAACCAATATCATTATGGGAACAGTAGAATTAAGAAATAAATGGAAAGAAGCGATCGGGAAGGTTGATGATCGTTTTTTGCGTATGGTGGATGCTTTGTATGAAACGTATTCAAAAGACCAAGTTGACTTTTTTGAGGAGTTGCCAAAAGAAATACAAGAGCTGCTAATAGAAAGTAGAGAAAACATAAAAAACGGAGACTTTTTTACGCACGAAGAAGTGATGTCTGAAGTTAGGAAGAAATTTAACATTTCAGAATAAAAATTTTTATGATGGATGTGATTTGGGGAGCAAAAGCTAAACACTCTTATATCGATGAACTTGACAGAATAAATAAATGTCACACTGTTAAAGAAGTTGAAAAATTTATAAATCTAGTAGAAGAAGTGATTTTAAATTTAAGTACAGGTGTGTTAGAAGGAAAAGTATCCAGAGGTACAAAAATTAATTCTCTAGTAATATCTAGACAAACTACTTTATTTTTTGATATTGACAGAAACAACTCTAGATTAGAATTGTTGTTGTTTTGGAGAAATAAAGAAAATCCAATAAAATTACTAAAATTTTTAAAAGGATTTCAAAGTGAATAATAGTGTGTGATTTATTAAATAATATTAGGGTTTTAAGCTCACAAGCTGAAATATAAACTTCAGACGAAAACAAACTAAATAATGATGGAAGCTACAGGTCTTAAGATGTTATAACCTCACAAAAAAAGCTCCTGAAACTATATTCAGGAGCTTTTTTATTCTTGTTGTATGTAGGTGATTTACATCATCCCTGGCATCCCACCTCCCATTGGAGGCATTGCAGGTGCGTCTTCTTTAATATCAATTAAAGCACATTCTGTTGTGAGAATCATGCCTGCTACAGAAGCTGCATTTTCTAAAGCTACACGCGTTACTTTTTTAGGATCAATAATTCCAGTCATAAGCATGTCTACATAAGCATCGTTTTTGGCATCGTATCCAAAATCGCCTTTACCTTCTAGGACTTTGTTAATTACTACACTTCCTTCGCCACCAGCATTTTCTACAATGGTGCGTAAAGGGGCTTCAATCGCTTTAGATACAATTTGAATTCCGGTCACTTCATCTAAATTGGCAGCTGTTAGTTTTTCGAGTGTTTTTTGAGCTCTAACAAGTGCTACACCACCACCAGCAACAATACCTTCTTCAACAGCAGCTCTGGTTGCATGAAGTGCATCATCTACACGGTCTTTCTTTTCTTTCATTTCAATCTCGCTAGCAGCACCCACATAAAGAACTGCTACACCACCAGCTAATTTAGCTAAGCGTTCTTGCAATTTTTCTTTATCATAATCGCTTGTAGTCGTTTCTATTTGCGCTTTTATTTGATTGACACGCGTTTTGATGTCATCGGCTTTTCCTGAACCATTAACAATGGTAGTATTGTCTTTGTCAATAGTTACTGTTTCGGCAGTCCCTAACATACTCAAGTCTGCATTTTCCAAAGAAAAACCGCGTTCTTCTGAAATCACGGTGCCACCTGTAAGGATTGCGATATCCTCGAGCATTGCTTTACGACGATCTCCAAATCCTGGTGCTTTTACAGCAGCAATTTTAAGACCACCTCTTAACTTGTTGACTACTAATGTTGCCAAGGCTTGGCCATCAACATCTTCGGCAATAATTATAAGTGGACGTCCAGATTGTGCTACGGGTTCCAAAATTGGAAGTACTTCCTGAAGGTTTGAAATCTTTTTATCAAATAATAAAATGTAAGGATTTTCTAGATCAGCAATCATCTTATCGGCATCAGTCACAAAATAAGGACTTAAGTACCCTCTGTCAAACTGCATTCCTTCTACAACGTCTACATAAGTGTCCATTCCTTTGGCTTCCTCTACAGTGATGACACCTTCTTTACCAACTTTACCAAACGCTGAAGCAATAAGCTCTCCTATAGTATTGTCGTTATTAGCCGAAACAGAGGCGATTTGTTGAATTTTTTCGGAAGAATTTCCTACTTTCTTAGCTTGTTTTTCTAAATCAGTGATGATTGATGTAACTGCTTTATCAATTCCACGTTTCAAATCCATTGGATTGGCTCCAGCAGCTACATTTTTCAAACCTTCTTTCACAATTGCTTGTGCTAAAACGGTTGCCGTTGTTGTACCATCTCCAGCTAAATCATTGGTTTTAGAAGCCACTTCTTTAACCATTTGAGCGCCCATATTTTCTAGAGCATCTTCTAATTCAACTTCTTTTGCAACTGAAACTCCATCTTTGGTTACTTGTGGTGCTCCAAAACTTTTACTGATGATAACGTTACGACCTTTAGGTCCTAAAGTTACCTTGACTGCATTTGCTAACGCATCTACTCCACGTTTCAATCCGTCACGTGCTTCTATATCAAATTTTATATCTTTTGCCATTTTCTTTTTTTTAAAAATTAAACAATTGCAAGAATATCACTTTCTCGCATGATTAAATAATCGGTTCCCTCTAGTTTAAGCTCTGTACCAGCATACTTTCCGTAAAGTACTGCATCGCCAACTTTTACAGTTGTAGGTTCCTCTTTTGTGCCTTTGCCTACAGCAACCACTGTTCCTTTTTGAGGTTTTTCTTTAGCATTATCCGGAATGATAATTCCAGAAGCTGTTTTTGTTTCAGCCTTAGACGGTTCTACAAGAACTCTATCTGCTAATGGTTTGATGTTTAAAGCCATATGTTTTTAATTTTAGTATTATTATTTTTAGATAACTTTCTAAAAGCATGCCAATCCTTGTAAACTGACAAACTTTCAGAATCAAAAAATGTCAACGTGTTGGCGTTGACATTTTATAATTGTTGTGAAGCATTTTTTTATTCTGAATCTGTTGCTTCTGGAGTTGAACTTTCGTCAGTAGTTGTCTGTTGAACTGGGACTGCTACTGGTTGAGTTGTTGTTGGGGCCGCATCTAAATCAAGTGCTTTAGACTCTTGAGTATTGTTAGGGCCATCAATAGCTACATTAGACAATAAAATAAGGGCTAACAATAATGTTGCAAGTGCCCATGTGCTTTTGTCTAAAAAGTCGGATGTTTTTTTGACACCACCAACTTGTTGTGTTCCACCGCCTCCAAATGAAGAGGATAATCCTCCGCCTTTGGGATTTTGAACCATAATAACAACGACAAGTAGAAAAGCTACTATGACGATAAGAACTAGAAATATTGAAAATGTACTCATTATAAATTATTTTTTTCTTGTAAGACTTTTACTGCTTGAATTTGGTCTGCAAATAAACTACTTTTTTCTGGATATTTCAAACTTAAAATACGGTAAGACTGTATTGCTTTATCATAGTTTTTTTGTTCTACATATATTCTTGCTAAAGTTTCTGTCATTAAGTTCTCTGTTTCAAATACAGAATCCTCAGCTATATTGATAAGTTTTGAGTCTTTGTCAAGAGGTTTAAGCTTGGGTTTGTTTGAGATAAAGGCATCAATAAGCGCAAAATTTTTGTCGCGATTTGATTCTTTTTCAGACTCAGTTGATTCGGTACGGACAATCGGTTTTTTTTGTGTCAAACTCAGCCATTCAGAGAATGAAAAAGTTTCGGTTTTTTCAAATTGTAACGGTTTTCCGAGTTCTAATTTGGTTTCTAAGTTTTCTTCTTTTAGATGAGATGAGAGGCCTTTTTCTACAGGGTAATTTGAAGAAATATCCTGAAATTCTGCAACCTTAATTGTTTTGATTTGATCAAAATTTTGTTTGATATGTGTCGAAATATCATTTTGCAAAAATTCCGTTGAAGTAATAAAATCGAACAATACTGTACGATCGGTTGTGTAGGCTGCCGTTGTTTTGAGTTCTTGATTGTATTTGAAACTCCCTAGGTCTTTTAACCCTTTCAAATAGATGGCTCGCGCCGATTGGAAATATGGAAATTCTTCAATAATAGCAGAGACATGACTCACTTGATCTTTGTCTAAAGACGTAGGATGATGTAATAGATATGTGAAGTCAGATGTATTCATAAAGTTACCAGTTGGCTAAGGAAGCATTTATAACATCCTGTGTGATGCGTTCAAAAATTTCTTCTACAGCGGTTGTTTTTTGAGAGCCTACGAGTTGTGCGCTTCCTGCATAATCATAAAAAAAAGTAAAACGTTTTTCAAAGTCAGCTTCCTCGTCGTTTGTATTTGTGAAAATTAAATTGACACTAATTGTTAATCTGTTTTGCGCAGCTGTATTGCTAGAGGTGGCTGTGGTTGGAGAAATTCGATACTCAACAATTTCGCCTTCGTATATAATGTCACCATTTGATTTAACAAGATCCAGGTTGGTTTGATTTAAAATCAGATCTTGAAGTGCTAGAGTAAAATCACGCTCAATCCCTGGCTCAATTAGTGCTGCGGTATTTTGAAAATAGTTTACCTGAAAGGTCTTTGTATCGGAGCTTAAAGAAATTCCTGTAAAGGAGTAAGCTCCGCAACCCACAACAAGTGCAAAAGCGCTAATCATTAAGCTGTATTTTAAAACTTTAGAGGTCATATTGTTTTATTTTTCTATATAAAGTACGTTCACTAATTCCTAATTCATCTGCCGCTAATTTACGCTTTCCTTTGTGACGTTCAAGCGATTTTTTAATAAGTTCCAATTCTTTATCGTGTAGAGATAGGGTTTCTTCTTCCTCTTCAACTGCATCAATATAAGTGAATTTTTCCTCATTATCTTTTACGATTTCAACGGTATTTTCTTCTCGTTGTTTTGCTGGAAGTGCTAAAAATTTTGATTCTTCTTCGGATTCTAAAGTTTCCTCTTTGTTATATATTTTTTGAATTAAACCTTCGTTGTTTTTTTGAACATCACTGTGATTTTCGTTTTGCATCAACTCCATGGTCAGTTTTTTGAGGTCGTTCAAATCACTTTTCATATCAAATAAAACTTTGTACAGAATTTCTCTTTCTGTACTAAAATCACTTTGACTTTTATTTTTCCCTTGCACTGTTGGGAAATTTCCTCCCATATTTGGTAAATATGTTTTCAATGTCAATACATCAATCATTCTTGAAGATTCTAATACAGATATTTGTTCAGCAATGTTCCTCAGTTGTCGCACATTTCCACTCCATCGATAATTGATAAGTGCTTCAATTGCTTGGTCATCGAGTCGAATGGTGGGCATCTTGTATTTTAAGGCAAAATCACTCGCAAACTTTCTAAACAACAAATGAATATCGTCTTTTCGATCTCGAAGTGAAGGCAGTAAAATTTCAACGGTACTCAGTCTATAATAAAGATCTTCACGAAACTTTTCTTTTTCAATGGCTTCAAACATGTTCACATTGGTAGCGGCAACTATTCTAACATCTGTTTTTAAAACGGTACTAGAACCTACTTTTATAAACTCACCGTTTTCTAACACACGTAACAATCGAACTTGAGTGGTTAGTGGAAGTTCTCCTACTTCATCCAAAAATATGGTGCCTCCGTTGGCAACTTCAAAGTAGCCTGAACGGCTTTGAGTTGCCCCTGTAAACGCACCTTTTTCATGTCCAAAAAGCTCACTATCTATAGTGCCTTCTGGAATAGCGCCACAATTGACGGCGATATATTTTCCGTGTTTTCGATGCGAAAGTTGATGTATTATTTTAGGAATACTTTCTTTTCCAACACCACTTTCTCCAGTAACTAACACCGAAATATCTGTCGGTGCTACCTGAACGGCTTTTTCTATAGCACGATTTAAACCCGTATCATTTCCAATGATACTAAACCGCTGTTTTATAGATTGAACTGTTTCCATAATTAATTATTTTTAGACAAACCGATGGCTTTTCCAATAAGGGTAGCACTTGTACATTTATGTATTTTAACCATTACAAAATCTCCGATCTTATAGTCTTCTTTTGGAAATACTGCCACCGTATTTTGAGCACTTCTTCCAGACCATTGAGAAGTAGATTTTTTTGATTCTTTTTCAATCAGCACTTCAACTGTTTGATTTAGAAATTGCTCAGTTCTGAAAAGGCCATGTGCAGCGTTGGAGTTCAACAACTTCAGCTAAACGTCTTTTTTTAGTTTCAAAAGGAACATCATCATCGAGTTTTCTCTCAGCCATGGTGCCTGGACGTTCGGAATAGGCATACATATACCCAAAACTATACTTGACAACGTCCATTAAACTCAGGGTATCTTGATGGTCTTTTTCCGTTTCGGTTGGAAACCCACAAATCATATCTTGAGAAATTGTACAATCAGGAATAATGGTTTTAATATTATTTATGAGTTCAATATACTCTTCCCGTGTATGCTGACGGTTCATTTCTTTTAAAATCCTGTTACTTCCACTTTGAACAGGGAGGTGCACATGGTTGCAGATATTCTGATGCTTTGCCATCGATCTGATCACATCTAAGGACATGTCTTGCGGATTGGAAGTCGAAAATCGAAAACGCATATTTGAGTGTGCTTTTGCACATAGATCCAAGAGTCCAGCAAAATCAACTGCTGTCGCTTTTTGCATGTCCGTAGCTTTTGTAAAATCTTTTTTAAGTCCACCACCATACCATAGGTAGCTATCTACATTTTGCCCCAAAAGAGTTACTTCTTTAAATCCTTTATCCCATAAATCACTAATTTCTTCAAGAATACTTTGAGGATCTCTACTGCGTTCGCGCCCCCTTGTAAAAGGCACCACACAAAACGTACACATATTATCGCAGCCTCTTGTGATGGATACAAAAGCTGTAACACCGTTTGTATTTAGCCTTACAGGTGAAATATCGCCATATGTTTCATCTTTAGAAAGAATGACATTTACGGCACTTCGTCCTTCGTTCACTTCAGAAATTAGATTGGGAAGGTCTTTGTAAGCATCAGGTCCTACAACAAGGTCTACAATTTTTTCTTCTTCTAAAAACTTACTTTTAAGTCGTTCTGCCATACACCCCAAAACGCCTACTTTCATTTTTGGATTGATGCGCTTAACAGCATTGTATTTTTCGAGTCGTTTGCGTACCGTTTGCTCTGCTTTATCTCGAATAGAACAGGTGTTAACTAACACTAGGTCGGCTTCCTCAAGAACTTGAGTGGTATTATAACCTTGTTTTGAAAGGATAGAAGCTACAATCTCACTGTCACTAAAATTCATAGCACAGCCATAACTTTCTATAAACAGTTTTTTGGTGTTTTCTAGTTTAGGGGTAATGGCTAATTTTGAGCCTTGAACCGTTTCATCAATTGTTTTATCCATAATAGTTTCAATATCCATTGAGGGACAATAAGCATGCAAAGATACAATAATTTTATTTTTTATGACAAAGTGTCATGATTTTAGTATTTTATTTTGATTTCACAAAACAATCTTCTTTATTTGGAAACTATTAGATTTCAAAATTATAAAATATGTATGCATTTCAAACGATATTAAACAAAATTCAAAGTTCTGAATTGATAGATTTTGGAGATTTATTCAATGAGTCTTTAAGTTTGTTTAAAAAAGTATGGATTCAAGGACTGTTACTTCAGATATTTTCCATCATCATTATGCTTCCATTTATGATCAGTCTATATCTACCGTATTTCACACTTGCATTAAATGGCAATTTGAATCAACAGATGGGTTCTGCAGATTTAAGCAGTGCTCTAATTGAAGAATATGGCACTTCTTTAGTATGGATTTATTTATTGATGTTTGCAGTGAGTCTCGTGTCGTCTCTATTGTACTTAGGGTTTTATAGAATTGTAAAAGAAATGGACCATGAAAACCCCTTTGTTTTGTCTGATTTCTTTTATTTTTTTAAAAGACCAGTTTTTGGAAAAGCGCTAGGGGTCTTATTGACTTACACAGGGATTACTATTATAGCAGCATTGCTATGCGTTTTTCCTTTAATTTATGCGATAGTCCCTTTATTGTTTATGCTTCCTGTATTTGCTTACAACTCTCATTTGTCAATCTCTGAAATCGTGAAGGTAGCCTTTGCTTTGGGAAACAAAAAATGGGGAATTACGTTTTTAATACTCCTATTAAATATGATTTTATTTTATGTCGTTACATTTGTAACTTGTGGCTTAGGAGCTTTGTTTATCAGTTGTTTTTTGTACTTGCCACAATATATTATTTATAAAAAAGTAATAGGATTTGATACCCCTGAATCAGCATCTCAATCGATTGTTTTGTAAGTTTTTAACTCCAACTAAATAACTATCAAAAACGCTTGTAATATGCAGTTGTTTTTATGTTTGTCAAAAAAATAAAATAAAGAAATAAAAAAAATCCTCTACATTTGTACTTCTCTAAAAATAAGATATGGCTAAGAATTTAGTGATTGTTGAGTCCCCTGCTAAGGCAAAAACTATAGAAAAATTTCTAGGAAAAGACTTCAAAGTTGAGTCTAGTTTTGGACACATTGCAGACTTACCTTCCAAAGAATTGGGGGTAGATGTTGATGGTGATTTCAAACCAAAATATGAAGTTTCAACCGACAAAAAAACGGTTGTTAGCAAACTAAAAACATTGGCCAAAAAAGCTGAAATTGTTTGGTTGGCAAGTGATGAGGACAGAGAGGGTGAGGCTATTGCATGGCATTTAGCAGAAACCCTAAAGTTAGATAAATCCAAAACCAAACGGATTGTTTTTCATGAAATTACAAAAACAGCAATAGATAAAGCCGTTAAAAATCCTCGCGGAATTGATTATAACTTAGTAGATGCACAACAAGCGCGACGTGTTTTGGATCGAATTGTAGGATATGAATTGTCTCCAGTCTTATGGCGAAAAGTAAAAGGAGGTCTCTCGGCTGGACGTGTTCAGTCGGTTTCTGTTCGATTAATTGTAGAGCGTGAACGTGAAATCCAAAAATTTCAATCACAAGCAACTTTTAGAATTGATGCAGAATTTACAACTGCTAATGGAAAGGTGTTTAAAGCAAAACTTCCTAAGGCATTTGACAGCGAATCTGCTGCAAAAGCATTTTTAGAAAAAAATAGCAATGCTTCTTTTTCAGTTTCAAGCCTGGAAAAAAAACCGGCTAAAAAATCACCAGCACCGCCATTTACGACCTCTACATTACAACAAGAGGCTTCTCGAAAATTATATTTTTCGGTAAGTAAAACAATGAACATGGCTCAGCGACTTTATGAAGCTGGTTTGATTACCTACATGAGAACCGATAGTGTGAATCTTTCACAAGAAGCACGGAATACTGCCGCTCAAGAAATCACCTCCTCGTATGGAGATGCTTATAGCAAGCCTCGGAACTTTAAAGGAAAATCTAAAGGCGCACAAGAAGCGCATGAGGCCATTCGTCCCACTAATTTCTCAACCCATTCGGTAAACATAGAGAGAGATCAAGCACGACTGTACGATCTTATTTGGAAACGCGCCATAGCCTCACAAATGAGTGATGCTCAACTGGAACGCACCAACGTAAAAATCAGTACCCCTAACCACAGCGAAACATTCACAGCAAATGGTGAGGTGATTAAATTTGATGGATTTTTAAAAGTATATTTAGAAGGAACTGATGAAGAAAATTTAGAACAAGAAGGAATGTTGCCAGCGATGACACTTAATGAAGCGTTAGGCAATAACTATATAACAGCTACGGAGCGTTTTTCGAGACCTCCTTACAGGTACACGGAAGCTTCTTTAGTAAAAAAATTAGAAGAATTAGGAATCGGAAGACCCTCCACCTATGCTCCTACAATTTCAACTATTCAAAACAGAAAATATGTTGAGAAAGGCTCTGTTGATGGTGCAGAACGAAACTACTCTTTATGGACGTTGTTTGAAGGGGAACTAACAGGAAAAAAACTCACCGAAAAGTATGGCTCTGATAAAGGAAAGCTAGTACCAACAGATATAGGAATGATTGTAACTGATTTTTTAGTGAATCATTTTGAAGCTATTTTAGATTATAATTTCACCGCTAAAGTGGAAGCTGATTTTGATTTAATCGCCAGCGGAAAAGAGGATTGGACAAAAATGATGAAGTCTTTTTATAAAGAGTTTCATCCACAAGTTGAAGACGTTAGTCAAAATGCAGAGCGTGAATCTGGAGAACGTATTTTAGGAACAGACCCAAAATCGGGACGTCAATTGAGTGTACGTTTAGGGAAGTTTGGACCGATAGTTCAGATAGGTAAAGCAGATGAAGAAGAAAAACAAGTCTTTGCAAGTGTACCACCTAACTTTCAGCTAGCAGCCATTACTTTTGATGAGGCTTTGGAATTATTTAAACTTCCTAAAGATTTAGGAGTTTATAAAGGTGAAGATCTTATTGTGAATAATGGTCGTTTTGGTCCTTACGTAAAGTTTGGAGATAAATTCATATCCCTTCCTAAAGGGTTAGATCCAATGCGTGTTGAAATAGAAGATGCGATTGAATTAGTTAAAGAAAAAGAAGCTGCTGACGCTCCAATATATGAATACGACGGCTTGCCAGTTCAAAAAGGTAAAGGTCGATTTGGGCCGTTTATCAAATGGAATAACATGTTTATTAATGTCAATAAAAAATATGATTGGGACCATCTTTCAAACGATGATATTGAAACTCTAATCAAGGATAAAATCCAGAAGGAAATTGATAAATTGATTCATGACTGGGAAGAAGATGGTATTCGTGTTGAAAAAGCACGATGGGGACGTCACAATATCATACAAGGAAAAACTAAAATTGAACTTCCAAAAACAGTAGATGCGACTAAACTTACTCTTGAAGAAGTAAAAGGCATTATTGCTAAAAATGCACCCAAGAAAAAAACAAGAGCTAAAAAGAAAAAATAATGGATTATAGTTTTCTTTCACCTGTAAAAGACCAGCTCATAGATCAATTAGAGTTGTTTCATGACCAAACTATAGGGAAAAAACTAAGAATCCACAGTTCCACAGTAGAGCCTAGTTTAGAAGGCGTCAAAATGGCTATTGTCGGGGTATTAGAATCTAGAAACTCTGTTGATTATATTGGTGAAGAATTTCAATTTAACGAAATTCGAAAAGCATTTTACAAGTTATTTCCAGGAAATTGGTCGCATGAAATTGCTGATTTAGGGGATATACAAAGCGGTGAAACCGTAGAAGACTCTTATTTTGCACTAATTCAAGTAGTTTCTAGCTTGATAAAAGAAAAAATTATTCCAATCATTATCGGCGGAAGTCAAGATCTAACTTACGCCAACTACCGAGCTTACGATAAAATCAGTTCCATGATCAACATCGTGAATGTTGATAAAAGCTTTGATTTAGGAGACTCTAGTAAACCGATCAATAGCAGTAGTTATTTAGGAAAAATCATTTTAGAGCAGCCTTACAACCTGTTTAATTACACAGCCTTGGGGTTTCAAACATATTTTAATTCTCAAGAAGAAATTGATTTAATGGAGAAACTTTACTTTGAATCCTACCGATTGGGTTCAATTACGCAATCAATTAATGTGGTAGAGCCAGTGCTGAGAGACGCTGATGTTGTGACCTTAGATCTTAATTCTGTTAAATCTTCAGAAGTAAGTCTAAAACAAAAATTTTCACCGAATGGGTTTAATGGTCGTGAAATTTGTGCCATTTCAAGATATGCCGGCATTAGTAATAAAGTGACCTCTTTTGGGATTTATGAATACAATCCCTCACAAAATGACGAAGCAACGGCCATGCTAATTGCTCAAATTATTTGGTACTTTATAGAAGGTGTAAATTGTAGAATTAAAGATGATGATTTTAGTGATTCAACGAGTTATTTAAAATTTACGGTACTTGTTGAATCTGAAGAATTAGTGTTTTTTAAGAGTAAAAAAACAGGAAGATGGTGGATAGAAATTCCTTTTTTAGAGTATTCAGATACTAAATCGAAACAACATCCGTTATTAGCCTGTACACATGAAGATTATGTGAGTGCTACGAAGGGATTGATACCTGAGCGTTGGTACAAAGCATACAAAAAAAATTAGCTTTTAAGGCGTAAATTTGTATAATTATTTCACTAAATAGTTCGACTAAAAAAAAGTTGTTTTTTAGGAAATATATAGATAAGTTTACAGCTTGAAGTTTTTAGGAGTTAATTCCTTGAATTTATTTATTTATGAAAAAAATTGTAGTAATATCATTAGTTTTAGCTTTTATCACCAGTTGTGGGTCAAAAGACAAAGGAGAATTGGTTGGTGTTAAAGGGAAAAAATGGCATCCAGAGAAACCTTATGGTATGACTTTGATCCCTGGGGGAGCTTTTGTGATGGGTAAGTCTGATGATGACATTGCTGGAATCCAAGATGCTCCTACCAAAACGGTTTCTGTTCGTTCGTTTTATATGGACGAAACTGAAATCACCAACAGTGAGTATCGACAATTTGTATTTTGGGTACGGGATTCAATTTTAAGATTCAACCTAGCCGAAATGGCGGACTTGGAAGGTAAAACCCCCGATGACGAGGGTATTGGTGAATATGCATACCTTTCTTCTGATGAGGAAGATTTGACACCCTATCAAAAATATATGCTTGATACTTACGGAGACGAACAACGTCAAATAAATAGAGATATAGACCTTATTTTTGAAACCGACGAATATCCAGATGAATTATATTCTGAAGTCCTTGATAACATGTATCTTCCATTAGAAGAATCTTATAACGGTCTACGAACTTGGGATGTGAGTCAATTTGAATTTGAGTATTCTTATATGGACACTCAAAGAGCAGCTAAGGACAAAAGTCTTTCGCGCTCTGACGTTATTATGTCAGAAGCAGTTAAAGTGTATCCAGATACAACTGTTTGGATTCGAGACTTTGAGTATTCTTATAACGAACCAATGCACAATGACTATTTTTGGCACGAAGCCTATGGAGACTATCCTGTCGTTGGAGTTAGTTGGGAACAAGCTAAAGCATTTTGTCAATGGCGTACTTTAGTAAAAAACATTTACAAAAAAGATAAAGGTCAACAATTTGTAAATTCATTTAGATTACCATCTGAAGCTGAGTGGGAATATGCTGCTCGCGGTGGTCTAGAAGGAGGTACTTTTCCATGGGGAGGTCCTTATGCAAAAAATGATAGAGGATGTTTTATGGCAAATTTCAAACCTTTGAGAGGTAACTATGCAGCTGACCAAGCATTATACACAGTAGAGGCAAACTCTTACGAACCCAATGATTATAACCTATATAATATGGCTGGTAATGTAGCTGAATGGACGATGTCATCTTACCATTCAACATCTTATGAGTTTTCATCTTCTATCAATCCAAATGTAAACGATGAAGGCTATGGACGTAAGGTCGTTCGTGGAGGTTCATGGAAAGATGTTTCTTATTACTTACAAGTAAGTTCAAGAGATTACGAACTAAATACAAGTCAAAGAAGTTACATAGGTTTTAGAACCGTTCAGGATTATATGGGTACTGACATAACAGCAAATCAAGCAACCAATTAACATTTTACAATAAATTTAAAACATCAATTATGGCATTTAAAATAAACAAAAGAGTAATGAATATGGCTTATGGCCTAGGAGCAGCAGTAGTAATTATTGGAGCACTAATGAAAATTATTCATAAAGATTTAGGTCCTTTAACAGGGAGTATGTTACTTACTATTGGTCTTGTAACTGAAGCTGCAATATTTGCACTTTCTGCATTTGACGCTCCAGACGAAGAGCTTGATTGGACCAAAGCTTATCCAGAATTGGCAGGAGGTAAAGCAACTGCCAAAGGCAAAAAAGGAACAGATGATACTGCAGAAGGGGTTCTTACTAAGAAATTAGATAGCCTTCTAAAAGAAGCTAAAATTGATGGAGCCTTAGTGACAAGCTTAGGAGATAGTATCAGAAATCTAAATTCAACTGCTTCAGAAATGGGTGGATCTCAGGGTGCTTCTCAAAAATACAGTGAAGAAATGGCAAAAGCAGCTGCTCAAATGGAATCTATTAACAGTCTTTACAAAGCACAACTAGATAGTGCAGGTCGCCAAGCGGAAATAAACCAAGAGTCTATTGAGAATGCAACAAAATTGAAAGAACAAATGGAATCTTTAGCATCTAACTTGTCTTCATTAAATGGAGTCTATGGAGGAATGTTATCTGCAATGAACAAAAATTAATTAGTTTTTTTACAACTAAAATTTATTTAATAATTTAAAAAACTAACTAACCATGGGAGGAGCAAAAGAAAGTCCAAGGCAAAAAATGATTAACTTGATGTACTTAGTGTTTATATCAATGCTAGCATTAAATATGTCCAAGGAAGTATTAAGTGCCTTTGGAATGATTTCAGAACAAGTAACAGAAAATAATATTTCTTTACAAGAACGTATCATAACATTTGAAACATCCATCGAAAGTAATTACCAGCAAGAAGGTAAAATCTGGAAAGAAAAAAAGATCGCAAAAGATCAAGTACATGAAATTGCGACCAATTTTTTAAACTATCTTGATGAACTTCAACAAACCCCGCCTCAAAAGAAAGTCAAAGGGTTAAAAGATTCTATCAATGATTATGAAGTAATGGACAAGCCAGATTATTTCGACAATAAATTTTTTATTGGAAGCCAAGGCGTGTTAAAACCTGAAGGTCAAGAGTTTATTGATAAAATCAAAGAATTCAAAACAAGTTTCATTTCAGTTGTAGACTCGCTAAATGTTGGTAAAAGCGATGAAAATTATGTCAATATTATCAGTGAAGTAAACGATTTATTTGATGTTGAATCTGAGGTTATCAATAGATCAGGAGCCAAAACAACATGGATTGAATATAATTACTTTGGATTTCCAGAAGTAGCAACAAACACGAAGCTTACCGTAATGAAAGCCAATGTTCTTGGATTTCAAGCAGAACTATTATCTGCAATGATCGGAGGTCAGTATAAAATCAACGCCACACTTGCCAATTTTGATGCCTATGTAGTTTCAGACAAAGCGGCGTATTTTCCAGGATCTAAATTCTCTGGTAAGATAGTTTTAGGAAAAAAATCTGAAAACCTTCAACCAAAAGCAATTGTTATCAATAACTCAGAAATAGACCCAGTAGAATCTTTAAATTCTGAAGGTGCAATTGTACTTGACTTCCCTGTAGGATCTGTAGGGACAAGAGAAATTACAGGTGCTATTACCTTTATAGAAGGAGATGATGAACCCATCACAATTCCTGTACTTTCTAATTACGAAGTAATTTCAAAACCAAATGATGCTTCTGTTCAAGTAATGGGAAGAAATACATTGTTCAGAAACTTTGATAACCTAGTAAAAGTATCAGTTCCAGGAGTTGCGGCAAATTTAGTGACAGCTACAGGTCCAGGAGTGACCGACAAAGGAGACGGATTATACACTATCAAACCTCAAAAAGGACAAGAACTCGTATTAAATATAACAGCTGAACTTCCAGATGAATCTACATTTAGTTCTTCAGAAACATTTCAAATTAGGAGAGCACCAGTACCAAATATCTTATTCAACGGAAAAGAAGGTGGTTCTATGTCAAGGAGTTCTATGGTAAGTGGATCTATGAGCGCTATTTACGATCCAGCTTATGGTTTAGAATCGACCGTTAGAGTAAGATCATTTACCGTTAAAATTGGACCAAAGGCTTTTGAGTGTACAGGAAATGCTCTAAGTGCAAAAGCAAAAGCGGCTTTGAAAAAAGCACCAAAAGGTTTTGATGTTAGTTTTAAGAAAATTAATTATGCAGGGATCACTGCCGGTCAAAAGGAATCAGGTCCTTCAATAACTATAAATTAAATTAAAAATGAGAAAGTCTGTTTTTATTTTACTATTACTTTTGAATCTATCTTTCGGGTTTTCTCAAGCAAACCTTTTAAATACCACATCGTCTTACGAACTGGAAGAAGTTTCTAAGTTACAGGAAGATATGGAGTCCAAGCCTCTAGATTATGCAAAAGTGAACGATGAAGACATTGTGTTTTCTTTTACAACTTGGGAAGTCATTGACTTGAATGAACGTGTTAACTTTCCGTTCTTGTTTCCGATCGATATTTACTCGGTGACTCCAGACAGAAAGCCATTAATATACCATCTAATTGAAGGCGTAAGATCTTTTGAGTTTCCAGCCTATTTTAATGATACTTTCACTGAAGAAATATCAGATGAAGAATTTGAAAATATTCAAGTTTACAAAGTTTTAAAACCAGGAGTTGACGCTGATGGAATTACAGAAGGTAAAGAACACTTTGATATTGCAGGTTCATGGCGCGCACATTTAGAAACACTTGGTTATGAATTTCCCGAAGAAGAATGGGTTAATTTTGATCCCTCCTCTGCGGAATTCTTAGAGCTAGAAGACAATGCTAAGGTTGTTGAATATCAAAGAAAATGGAATGCTGCTGCAGCTTCTGTGATGCCAGATACCGATTTTAACTCTGCCGAATTTGAGTACAGCGATGTTAGAAAATACATCATTAAAGGAGTTTGGTATTTTGATAGAGTTTTTACAGAACTTAAATTCAGACCTATCGCAATTGGCCCAATTGCTTTGAGTGCAGAAGATAAATTTGAACAAACCAATGACGATTCAGGTAGTTCAGACGATTCTGGAGATGATGGTGGTTTTGGAGCCTTCTTTGATGACGAACCAGAAGAAGAAGTTGCTGAATCAGAAGAAGATCCTGAGACTGACAGTTTTGATGACATGGCTAATGACGAACCAGCAGTCGATTCTGATAAAGAATACACACCTATGTTCTGGATCTTCTATCCAGAAGCAAGACAAATTCTTAGTAAAGCTTATGCTTTCAATCAAAAGAATATGTCAAAACCGTTTTCTTTTGATCGCTTAATCAACGCAAGACGTTTTTCTGGGACGATATATAAGGAAGCAAATGTATACCAAGATAGAAACATTAGAGATTACATCAGTAAAAATGCGTTGATGCAACTTTTAGAGTCGGACCGTATTAAGGAAAAAATCAGAAACAAGGAACAAGATATGTGGAGTTATTAACTTACATTTTTACTACCATAACAAAACGCTTATCAATACGATAAGCGTTTTGTATTTTAATACCTTTGTCAAATGAAATATGATTACATCATTGTGGGGTCGGGATTGGCAAGTATTATGTTTGCCGAGCAGTTACGTCTTCATAACAAATCATTTATAGTGATTAGTAACCGTTCTCAGCAAGCCTCTGTGGTGGCGAGTGGGCTATATAACCCCGTTGTTTTAAAGCGCTTTACCGCCACTTGGAATGCCGCAACTCACTTGGAGTCAGCACTCCCTAAATATATCGAATTAGAGCAGCTTTTAGGACTTAAACTTGACTATGTACTTCCCATACATCGCGTATTTAATTCGATCAAAGAACAAAACAATTGGTTTTTAGCTTGTGATAAACCCATACTTACAAACTTCCTGAACCCTGAAATAATTCCCAATACCAATTCAGCAGTCAAAGCCCCTTTCGGATTTGGTGCTGTAAATTTTACAGGACGAATTGATACACAGTTGCTCATAGAAGCCTATCGTGAATTTCTCTTAAAAAGAAATCAATATATAGAAGAATCTTTTGAGTATAAAGATTTAATAGAAAATCCCGAAGGGGTAGTGTATCAGTCCCTAAAAGCGAAACATATTGTATTTACAGAAGGCTTTGGAATTCATAAAAACCCCTATTTTAAATACCTCCCATTAGAAGGTACCAAAGGGGAATTAATTACCATTCATGCGCCCACTCTCAAATTAGAGTCCATTTTGAAATCAAGCATCTTTGTGATCCCAATGGGGGAGGATCGCTATCTTGTAGGCTCCACCTACGAATGGACCGACAAAACAAATGATCCAACCCAAAAAGCAAAAACCGAACTGTTAGAAAAACTAGAACGCCTGATTGATTGTGAATTTGAAGTTGTCAATCAGCGTGCAGGCATTCGTCCAACTGTGGTCGATCGCCGTCCGTTAGTAGGGCAGCATCCCAATCATAAAAATATGTATGTGTTAAATGGTTTGGGAACCCGTGGAGTTTTGGTTGCGCCGTCTATGGCAAAAGCCCTTTATAATTCTATTGAAAAAAACACATCACTTTCCAAAGAAATTGACATCAATCGCTTTGCTTAGTTATTTTTTTTTGCCAGTTCAGCATCATACCCCATAAAAAGATTGATCCAAATATTTCTAGAAAGTCGCATAATAATGGGCATAAACCCGATGAGGGTGGCAACAATCGCAATAAATGAAGTGACTAATGAGGTTTCAAAAAGGATGAATGTTGTTAAGAAAGCGACCATAGAAAACCCAATTCCAACGCCGTAACTGACATACATAGAGCCATAAAAAAAAGAAGGTTCAATTTTATACTTCGTTTGGCATTGCCCACACCGTTCGTGCATTTCTAAGGTTTGGGAAAGCTGATAGGCATTACTGTTTTTGTACATTAATTCATGATGACATTTTGGACATTTACCTGTCAGAATACTATACAGCTTATTTCCTTTTTTTAATATCATAATTTCCTATTTTTGCAACTTATTACAAAGCGCTAAACTATTTATAATTATTCCTTTTTACAATTTTTAAATGTTAAACATCCATAAGTTATCTGTATCATTTCAAGGCGATTATTTGTTTGAAAATATTTCCTTTCGACTGCGTGGAGGCGATCGTGTGGGTTTAATTGGAAAAAATGGGGCAGGAAAATCAACCCTTTTAAAACTGCTTTCTGGCGAATTAGAATATACAGAAGGGCAAGTCGCACAAGAAAAAAAAGACCTTAAAATAGGGTTTTTAAAACAAGACATTGATTTCGTTGTTGGCCGTACCATCCTAGAAGAGGCCTACCAAGCCTTTGTTGAAATTAAAGCCCTAGAACTTCAGCTCGAAGACATCAATACACAACTCGCAGAACGCACAGATTATGAAAGTCAAGGTTACCACGATTTGATGGTAGGATTGAACGAAGTTCAAGAGCAATATGAAATCCTAGGCGGTTATAATTACCAAGGCGAAACGGAAAAAATATTAATAGGTTTAGGATTTAAGCGCGATGATTTTAACAAGCTAACCGACACCTTTTCTGGGGGATGGCGTATGCGTATTGAATTGGCAAAGCTATTGCTTCAAACCAATGACATACTGTTATTAGATGAGCCAACCAACCACTTGGATATTGAGTCTATTATCTGGTTAGAACAGTTTTTAAACAACTATTCTGGAGCTGTGGTTATTGTGTCGCATGATAAGATGTTTTTGGACAATGTCACCAACCGAACCATTGAAATTGTATTGGGTAAAATATATGATTATCCAAAAGCGTACACAAAATATCTTGTTTTGCGTGAAGAACAAAAAACATTGCAATTAGCGTCTCAAAAAAATCAGCAAAAACAGATTGAACAAACCGAGAAGTTAATTGAAAAATTTAGAGCCAAAGCGTCTAAAGCGACCATGGCGCAATCGTTGATTAAAAAGCTGGACAAGATAGAGCGTATCGAAGTTGATGAAGATGATAACAGTGTCATGACGCTAAAATTTCCAGTCTCCACAACCCCAGGAAAAGTAGTGGTTGAAGCCACACAAATTTCTAAAGAATACGGCGATTTAAAAGTCCTTCAGCATATTGATTTAATGGTGGATCGTGGGAGTAAAATTGCTTTTGTAGGTCAAAATGGACAGGGGAAATCGACGCTTGCCAAAATTATAGTAGGAGATTTAGAAGCCAAAGGCGATATCAAATTGGGGCATAATGTTCAGATTGGATATTTTGCTCAAAATCAAGCAGAGTATTTAGATGGAAATAAAACGGTTTTAGACACGATGATTGATGCCGCTAATGAAACCAACAGATCTAAAGTTCGTGATATTCTAGGGTCCTTTTTGTTTAGAGGTGACGCCGCAGAAAAGTATGTGAGAGTTTTATCTGGAGGAGAACGTAACCGATTGGCATTGGCAAAACTATTGCTTCAGCCGTTGAACGTACTCATCATGGATGAGCCCACCAACCACTTGGATATTAAATCTAAAAACGTCCTAAAAACTGCCCTTCAACAATTTGAAGGCACACTTATTTTAGTGTCTCACGACAGGGATTTCTTGCAGGGATTGACCTCGACCGTTTATGAATTTAAAGATCAAAAACTCAAGCAGTATTTGGGAGATATTGATTTCTATTTAGAACAACGTCAGGTTGAGAACTTGCGTGAAGTTGAAAAACGAACTCAAATTAAAACCCCTCAAAAAACCGTTGCACCAAAACAATCGTACGAGGAACAAAAGCAACTCAAGTCGCTCAATAACCGTCTTAGTAAAGCGGAAGCTTCGATTGCTAATTTGGAGCGTGATATCAAACGAATTGATGTAGAAATGGAATTGAACTACGATCAAACAGTGGCTAAGCCCGGTTTTTTTGAGAGTTACCAAGCTAAAAAAGACAAACTCGATCAATTAATGTCTGATTGGGAAGGGATTACGGAGTCGATTGAAAAGCTAGCATAATGGAAGAACATTTTTATCAATGCCCACATTGTTGGGAAGACGTTTCTATTTTAATTGATTTTTCTCAATCGTCTCAAAATTATATTGAGGATTGCGAGGTGTGTTGTAATCCTATACAGTTCAACATTAGTATCTTAGACCAAACACTTACTTCTTTCGAAGCAAATAGCATTGAACAGTAAGATATATTTCCAATTTTTCTTTTAAAATTATAAAAAGGTTGTATATTTGTCGTCCTATATCGCGGGATAGAGCAGTAGGTAGCTCGTCGGGCTCATAACCCGAAGGTCACTGGTTCGAGTCCAGTTCCCGCTACTATCAACCCTTTCAGAAATGAGAGGGTTTTTTTATGCAGTACAATCAAGTATACAATGGGTTTGTGAGTATTTAATAAACTTATTTTGCATATCACTACTAAATATCTTACTTTTGATATGCAATTAAAAGTACATCCAACTGAATACAGAACTGCTGTTGGTGGTTAGGTTTATTATTTAAAAAAACCTCTAAAAACATAAAAACAAACATTAATTAAATTTTTAAAAAGATGAAAAATCTATTCAAATTATCCTTGATCACATTGCTGATATTTTTAGCTTCATGTGCCCGTCAAAAAGAAAACAATCCCAAGTATGCAGCTAATTTAGAGATTGCAAAGAGTTTTATGCTGGCACACGGAACTGAAGACATAGCTGCTCAGTCTGCAATGATTCATGATGATCTAGAATGGCATATGCCAGTGTATGGTTCTGAAATGGCCGATGCACAAGGTTTAAAAAACGCCCTTGCATATTATCAAAATGAATTTGACAATTTGAATTTCACAGCAGATTACTGGTTGCCTGGAGTAGATGAAACTACAGGATTATTTGATGGCAGCACACGAGTATATGGTACTTGGACGGCAGATCATGTAGCCTCTGGGAAGTCTATTAAATTAACCTCATATCATTCTTTTGCATTTACAGATGGTAAAATTTCTGGTGGTGGAGATTGGTTTGATTTTGGAGGGATGATGAATTCTTTGGCAGCCGACACTGAAGCAGCTTCAGAAGAGTAATTTTACTATTTAAAAATATAATTTTTCATATATCTAGTATATTAATTTGTAAAACAATAAAAATGAAAAACATCTATCTAATTTTAGTGAGTATTTTATTATTTGCCTCATGCGGGCAAGAGCCAGCGGCTGAAATGGTAAATAAAATCAAAGTAGGATCTGTAGGCTTTCATATTGCTTTTAAGGTACCGAATGATTCTATCCAAAGAATGGAAGTTTTTTTGAAAACCCATCAAAAGTTCATGAGAGAGACGCACCATGTTAAGGGCGAAGTGGAGCCTCTAGTTTTAACGTATGCTGTTTTAAAGGCTCCTGAACTAAATAATCCACTTGATCCAAATAGCGGAGAGACAGGAAACACTCTTTATGGAATTACTGAAATATACAATGGACCTGAAGGTGCTGCGGCACACATGGAATTGGGTCAGCAAAGAGAACAGATGTTTTCAGAGTTAGTAGCATTAACAAATGAATACTGTATTTCTGGAATTCTTGGAGCTCCAGTTATTGGAGCAATGTTTGATTAATAGATTTTATCAAGAGTTTTATCTAACATCATTTGTTTACACACGTAAAAAATATCAGGCTACCTCGTTTTAGATACAAGTTTCTTGATCAAATAGATTGTTAACTCAAAATATCTTGGCGTAAAACAATAAAACGGTTATACTTTTATAAGGTGTAGCCGTTTTTATTTCTGTAAGTGTCGTTTCGGTAATTTAATTCGATTTAATAAGTTTACCATTTGTTTCTTTTCGCCTTTTACTTCTTAACTTAAAATATTTTTTTAAGGATAATACTACAAATTAATTGTATTTGAAGAAAAAGAGACTATGAACAAAAGAACCAAAAAATATTTCACAAAATACACCTTATAATTTTTCGTCATTGTTTTTTGGAAGTCAGTTTGTTTTTTAAATTATTAAAGGGTTCTTCAATCCAAATTACCATCAGAGCCGCAACGATTACAGAACCAATTAACGACAGGATCCCATTTACAAACACGATTTGTAAGTTCGTTAAACTTCCTTCTGCATATTCCGAAAACATCGGAAAAAGCCACTCCATAAACATCACATGAAATAGGTATATAGAATAAGATATTTTTGCGATAGGATAGAAAATTTTTGCCGACAAGAAATTATTTACTGGAATGATAATTCTAGATTTAGAATACATACAAGCGACCATAATAAACACTACAGCATAAGAGAAGAGTTCGCGATGAATAACTTCATAATAAACCACAAAGTTTCTAGGTAATTCATAAAATATAGATTCCTCTACAGGCGCTGCTTGACCAAGAGATAAGCTAGTGATCACAACAAAACACGCCAAACTAAAAACGATTAGAACATTTGACAATTTTGTTTTATTTGTAAAGAAATGAACTACCTTTTCAGAATGATTGACATGAATATATGCTGCTATGACTCCACTCAACAAGCCTCCGTACCTTAAGTGTGTTAGCATATAATAGCCCCAAAACCATTCTTGCCATTCCTCACCAAAAATTTCTCTATTGTAAGGAATTTCAAAATTAAAAATATGGACGGAATAGTAGTAGGTAAGAATTACGGGAATGATGGCCAAAACAGTAAATAAAATCCATTTTTTTCGAAATTTCGGAAATAGAAATACAATCAAAAAAGGAATGACAATATAAAACTGTTCTTCAATGGCTAATGACCAAGTCCATCCCATATAGGATTTGAATACATAATTATTCACATATAATAAGTTAGACCAAGCTGTGACCCATTTTTCAGCACCAGCACCATGAAGAAAATACAATGTGATAATCATGGAGAAAAAATAGACAGGAAATAAACGTAAAAATCGCCTTAGGTAAAAGGATTTAAAGTTTAAGGTTTGTGTCCTTTTGTATTCTTTAAATAAGATAGTTCCAATAAGAAATCCACTGATCACAAAAAACAAATCGACTCCCAGATCTCCTTTGGTGATCCAAACCAAAAACGGATTTTGAGCTACTTTACCCAGCAATTCAGGATAAGTATTGTGTTGAAATATCCAGACATGGAAAATAATTACCCATAAAACAGCGATGGCTCTAATGCCATCAATAGCTTTAAAATTATGAGCTGGTCTTTCAAAAAATATCTTTTTTAAATTCATTATTTCTAGTTACAATTGGTTAATTTTTCAGGACGCAAAGTAATTAAAATTAAATGCTTTTAACAAGTAATAATTTTTTTGTTATTTGGGTTTTTAACAAAATTATCTCGCAGTTCAAACGAGTGTTTTTGATGTTGAACAAACTGAACTTGTATAGTTTAAAAATGTAATTGATTAGGTATACAAAAATATCCTTACTGAAGTTTAAGGTTTTTTAATGTAAATAAATTTAGAGGATAGAGGCAATTTTGTTTTCAAAGCAGTTCACTTTACTACTTGTTTTTCAGACTTTCAACAAACTCAATGTACTCCTTTTTTCGTTGTTTTTCAAAGCCTTTGCGATTGGTAGTGATTTGCTTTTTGATTTTAATTTGAGAAACATTCAAAACAGATTCTTCAATGGAGTCTATTGAAAACAAATACAATTCCATAATAATAGGCAATGCCGAAAGCGCTCTATCAGTGGCGATATATTGTTTATTTTTTTTAAACCCTTTTGGGTCCAGAAGCTCTAAAAACCCTTCTTCAACCAAAAATTTTAATCTGTTGGTAAGGATGTTTGTTGCTATTTTTTCTTTAGAATCAATAAAATCTTTAAACTTAGATTTCTTGTGCAAAATGACATCCCTTAATATCAAAAGAGACCATTTGTCGCCTAAAAGATTAAGTGAATATGCAATTGCACATGTACGTTCTATTGTTTTCATAAACTTTTCAAATGTACTATGAATAATTTTTATTTTAATAGAATTAAATCATTTATTTCATAAATTAATACATTTAAGTACTTGTTTTTGTGTGAATTCAGTATTTTATTTAATGAACTATTTTTTTTTAAGTTAAATATCTAATATAACACTACATTAGATATTTAAAATAGATGAACTAAACCTCCTACTAAAATCTATTAATGTGGTAATTTATTTTTGACAAGTCCATATAAGAAAGTTCCAAAAACAGCACTAACAATCACCACCAAAATAGGGGTGAATCCGGCACCTACTAATGTAAACATTGGTCCTGGACAGGCACCTGCTAAAGCCCATCCCAATCCAAAAATGAACCCACCAAAAAGATAACGGCTAACGCTTTTAGCTTTTGGAGTAAACACAATTGGCTCACCATAAAAAGAAGGTATATTAAAACGTTTAATAGTTTGTATAATAAGAACTCCCAATACAACTGTAGATCCAATAATACCGTACATGTGAAAAGATTCAAATCGAAACATTTCATAAATTCTATACCACGAAGCAGCTTCCGACTTGAGCATCGTAATGCCAAACAAAATGCCAATTAAAAGATATATAAGTGTTCTCATAAAATTAAAAAATTAAGGGAAAAATAAAGTGAACCATAGTAAGGCCTCCGGCAAAAAAACCAATCACCGCGATTAAAGACGACCATTGAAGATTACTCAATCCTGAAATAGCATGTCCAGAAGTACAACCCCCTGCGTATCGTGTTCCAAAACCAACAAATAATCCACCGATTGCTAAAATGAGTAAGCCTTTTATATCCGTAAATACGCTTGAATCAAAAAGCTCAGTTGGTAAGTAGCTTTCCCCTGCACTTTTAAACCCAAGCGTATCCAGATTTTCTATGGTATTTGGGTGTAAAGCAACAGCTAAATCATTTGACAAAAATTGAGACCCTATAAATCCTCCAATAATAGCACCTAAAACCACCACCAAATTCCACCGTTGAGATTTCCAGTCAAACTTGAAAAAATCGGAACTGTTACCCGCGCCACAAATTGTACAAAGTGTCCTTAAATTGGAAGACATACCAAAGTTTTTACCAACCATGAGGAGTAAAAACAGAACTAGAGCAATCAGAGGGCCTGAAACATACCAAGGCCACGGATCAAAAATTAGAGTCATATTGGTATCTTTTATTTTGAGCGAAGTGGGATTGCAATGTATACTATATATTTTAGTTTCTCATGTTTATATCATGATTTTCAACTGTAAAACATCATTTTTCTTGATTGATCATGCATTGTATGAAGTTCATAATTTCAAGGAAACTTTAGTTACCTTTGCCGCGATGAGTGTATTAGTTCAAATTACCATAAAGCCAGCCCAACAAAAGGATACCGATTTTATATTAAAATCCAGTCTTTTTAAAGCCAAACTGCGTTCTGCAGATATTAGTGATTGGCGTATTCGCAAACGGTCTATCGACGCCCGAAAAGCATCCATTAAACTCAACTTACAGATTGAATTTTGGTTGCTTGGTGAAACACGAACACAGCCCCAATCTTTTATGCCGCAAGAAGTTCACTCAAAACCTGAGATCGCTATCATAGGTGCAGGTCCAGCAGGACTCTATGCTGCTTTGCGCGCTATTGAAGCAGGACTCAAACCCATTGTGTTTGAACGTGGAAAAGATGTGCGTGCCAGACGCCGCGATTTAGCAGCCATCAACAAAGAGCAAACCGTGAATCCAGAATCTAACTATTGTTTTGGAGAAGGAGGAGCAGGAACCTACTCTGATGGAAAATTATATACACGCTCCAAAAAACGGGGTAATGTCCTAAAGGCTCTCGAATGGTTTGTACATTTTGGCGCATCTGAAGATATTTTAGTGGAAGCCCATCCACATATTGGAACCAATAAATTACCAGCCATTATTACCGCCATGCGGGAAGCGATACTACAAGCAGGAGGAGAGGTGCATTTTAATGCCAAGCTAACCGATATTCAAATTGAAAACAACGCGATAAAAGCCTTGAAAATTAATAATGAATCATGGAAGCCCTTTGAGAATGTGGTCTTAGCGACGGGGCATTCAGCCAGAGATATATTTTATTTACTCCATAACAAAGGAGTTTATTTAGAAGCCAAAGCATTTGCACTAGGCGTTCGGGTGGAACATCCACAACATCTTATTGATAAAATTCAATACCATGGAGATGTCGAAAATCCATATTTACCACCAGCTTCTTACAGCTTAGTAGAACAAATTGACGGAATGGGAGTCTATTCATTTTGTATGTGTCCCGGTGGAATTATTGCACCTTGTGCCACCTCTCAAGAAGAAGTAGTTACCAATGGCTGGAGTCCAAGTAAACGTAATAACCCCTATGCAAACTCCGGAATTGTAGTAAGTGTAGAACCTAAAGATTTACCAAACTACACTTCAGAAGATCCTTTTGTCTGTCTTGATTTTCAAAAAAAAGTAGAACGCGATTGTTGGGAAGTCGCTGGCAAAACACAGCAAGTACCAGCCCAACGCATGATTGATTTTATAGAAAGGAAAATTTCTAAAGACTTTCCTAAAACCTCTTACCAACCAGGCATCGTTTCTGTTGACTTGAATACAGTCTTACCTCCAATGATCTCCAAACGTCTGCGTAAAGCATTTTCCGTGTATGGAAAAAAAATGAAGGGCTATTATACCAATGAAGCTGTACTACATGCCCCAGAAAGTCGGACATCCTCACCCATATCCATCCCTCGAAATTTAGAAACTCTAGAACATGTGAATGTCAAAGGTTTGTATCCGTGCGGCGAAGGAGCAGGCTATGCCGGAGGCATTATTTCTGCCGCTATTGATGGGATCAATTGTGTAGATGCCATTAGTACCAAACTTGCCAATTCTTAACCCCCTTGAACGCTCATTTTTAAGTCAAGCAAAAGGAATTCTTGAACAGAAAAAGACTTGTCATTCTTAATTTTATTTACAATTTCAAGCATCTGTGTTAATAAGTAGAGCTCCAAAAATGTACATGTTAGTTTTTTTTCGTAAATTTAGATTCCTCTCTACGCTTAGCCAATTTAAAATCAAATAGCAATGATCTCAAAACTAAATGCGTTTTTTTATAATTCCATGCTTTCTGAAACAGTTAAAAACAAAGTAGAACGCTTGATTCTTATTGTTGCAATCATTAGTTTTTTAGCACATCTCGTTGCTATTTATTTGGTGAAAAACGAACTTATTATGATTCCTGAAGAGCTCAATTTTTTTGACTCTCCAATTGCAGCAATTTACACTCCTTTTTCGTTCATTCTAATCTATGAAGTCTATTTGTTGATTTTCTATTTACCGCGATCCATCACTACTTATATTGGAAAGCAATACGAAATTATTACTCTGATTGTTATCCGACGCATTTTTAAAGATTTAGCCAATTTAGAACTCAATTCCGATTGGTTTGATATCAAAAACGATCTTAATTTTACCTATGATATCATCACTGCATTACTACTGTTTTTCATGATCTATCTGTTCTCCTTGGAACGCCAAAAACTTCAGGTATCTAACAAGGCGAAAGCATTAGCCCCTGCTCAAATAGAACAATTTATAGCCATCAAAAAATTCATGGCCACTATCCTAGTACCTATTTTTATTGGAATTGGATTAGTCACTTTTGGAAGTTGGATTTTTCAACACACCCCAGAAAACCTATCAATTGCTTTGAAAGATGTCAATAGTATTTTCTTTGATGAGTTTTTTGCGATTCTAATTATTGTTGATGTATTTCTATTACTATTTTCGTTCTTCTATACCGATCAGTTTCATAAAGTCATTAGAAACTCAGGGTTCATCATTTCTACCATACTTATTCGCTTGTCCTTTTCGGTAGATGGGCTCCTAAATAATTGTTTGATAATTAGCTCTATCGCTTTTGGTCTCCTCATTTTATGGATACACAACCGATTTGAAAAAAACATCAAACCTGTATAAAAAAAAGCCCAAATTTAATATTTGGGCTTTTTTCTGACTTCAAAAAATTTATTGACGTTTAGGTTTTTTCTTTTTCATTTGATTTTGCTGTTTCCAAAGAGAGTACTGTGTATCATTTAAGATTGATTTCATAGACTTACTAAAAGCAATTTTATCGTCGAGCATCTTATTTTGCCGTTCAAATTGCTGTTCTTTACTTGGCTTACCTTCTGGATGATCGACTCTTTGTGCTTTCTTTTTAATAGTACTTTCTAAAATTAGCTCATACACTTTGGTTTGTTGTACTTCCGAAAGATCTAACTGTAAAGTCATCTTTTTTGACATTAAAGTCGCAATATTTTCTGCAGGCATATTCATCATTTTTTCTTTTGGATGGTGCGTTTTTTGGCTTCGTTTGGGTGGTTGTGCAAAGCTCATTGTTCCAAAAAGAATAAAAAAAAGTAAAATGTAAGATTTCATAGTTTTAAGTTTTGTGATTATTTATGACAGTTAGTTTATTATTTCGGATCTAAAATTAAATTGATACGTTCTACAGCATCCCTAAGGTGAATCTTATTCATGCTATTCACTGTTTTTGAAATACTGGAGTTGATTAGATTTTTCAAAGATTTTAACTCTGCTCTTACAATTGCCCGAATATCAGATTGACTGGTATTCACAGCGGTCGATTTTACATAATCACTTCCCCTTCTTTTACTCTGATTCTCTGCCGTCATCAAATACGCCAATCGGTCGATATGAGCGCGTTGTAAGTTTCGGCGGTAAGTATCTATTTTGCGACCAGAGTACAGCTCGCTCCAAATACCTGTTCTTAAATCTCGTATCATACTTCGTAGGGTGTATGCATCATAGTCATTTATAGTTTCATTTTCGATCATGCGAGCCATTTTCCCTAAACTTAAAATCGTTTTCAGACTACGCTCTTGGAGTCCTCTGATGCGTTCTATAGATCCGGAATATTCAATACGTTCAAAAATGGCGGGATCTAAAAGCCATTGCGGAGTTTTGAATAATTGTACGTTGATAAATTCCAAGGCATTTTTTTGATGTTCTTTATCTACATAAGTATATACTGCTCCTGCTTGATCGGCGGTTTTGTAGTGTTCGTAAACACCTCCTATATTATTGGCAACATGCCCCATATAGCGGCTAAATTGTGATAATAATTGCCCGTACATGTCGCTTAAATCAGAATAGTCCTCTCCAGCTTCGGTAGTCCATTCGATGAGGTTAGGAACAATGCGCTTTAAGTTTTTGATTCCATACATACTTGCCAAAATAGCATCATCTCCGAGGTCTTCTGTTTGTGAACTTGGATCTACAACATCTCCCACTTGTTGATGTCCAAAACGGTACATTGGGTCACCAGCATGTTCCAAAATCCAGCTATTTAGCGTTTCTTTTTCGGCTTCGGCAGCGGTATCTAAAATGGGTTTATAGCCCCAAGCAATGGCATACTTATCATAAATACCGATATTTGGCATTAAGGCAACTCCTGTATCTTCAGGTTGAGCAACGTAATTGAACCGTGCATAATCCATAATAGATGGAGCTGTTCCGTATTTCTCAGTGAAGGCTGCATCACGTAAATCTTCGACTTTATATGCGCAACTACTTCCCATATTGTGAGGCAATCCTAAAGTGTGCCCAACTTCATGTGCCGATACAAATCGAATCAAACGTCCCATAACCTCATCCTTAAATTCTGGACTTCTTGCTTCTGGATTAATCGCTGCTGTCTGTACAAAAAACCAACGTCTTAATAAAGTCATCACATTGTGATACCAATTGATGTCACTTTCTAAAATTTCTCCAGTTCGAGGATCACTCACATGAGGTCCATTGGCATTCGGAATTGGAGAAGCGAGATAGCGTACTACAGAATAGCGCACATCTTCTGGGCTCCATTCAGGATCTTCTGCTGCTGTTGGTGGGTCGGCCGCAATAATCGCATTTTTAAAACCAGCTGCTTCAAAAGCGACTTGCCAATCTTCAATTCCTTGTTTGATGTATTTACGCCATTTTTTAGGAGTGGCTCGATCCACATAATATACAATCTGTTTTTTAGGCTCTACAAGCTCCCCTGATTTAAATTTCTCTATATCTTCTTCTTTGACCTCGAGTCTCCATCGGTCTAAAAATGTCACTTCTTTACTGCGTTGGTTTTCTAAACCATAATCTACTTGACCTCTTGCAAACCAGCCTACCCGCTTATCAAAATAGCGACGCTTCATAGGATTCTCAGGTAATAAAATCATAGAATTGTTGATCTCTATAGAAATTGTTCCTGTGCTTGAGTTTGACGGTGCTTCTGTAGCTGCATACGTTTTTACATGGCGAGCTTCTATGTTTTTAGGGTAACTTTTTACGCTTTCTATGAAAGATTTTTCACTCTCCAAACGAGTTGCTTTGTAACGTTTTCTAGAACGAGATGGGAGTCCTAATGCTTTTACATCTTTACTAAATAAATCGGTCACTTCAATCACCGTAGCAGTGGAATCGACATTGAAGGCTTTTATAGGAAAGGTATATAAAACAGGTTCAAAATTAGAATTTACAACGGCCTCATGAACAGGTAAGGAATCAGCTGCAAACACTTCATAAGAAACGACTCTTAAAACAACTTTTTTGTCTTTCTTTTGCCACCTTAGGACTTGTGTATTTTGTTTTCCACCCCCAAATCCAACACCCGAAGCAGTTTTAGAAATTCGGGTCACCATCAACATTTCCTTATCAAAAAGGGTGTCAGGGATTTCATAAAAAAAGGCATCATCAATTTTGTGTACCGTAAAAAGACCTGCGTCAGATAGTGCCTCTTTGGTGATCACGTCTGCATAGGGTTTAATGTCTCCCTTTTTAGGTTTTGAATCAGGTTTTTTTGCAGTTTGAGCAGCTGCAGCTTTGTTCTTTTTTGAGGTTGATTTTATGCTGATACAAGATTC